>CAYSUO010000019.1:0-28186 GCA_964434325.1 uncultured Ruminococcus sp. | reverse complement strand
GCGAGGTACTACAACCCCGCTTGGCGTAGATTTATCTCGCCCGACGCCTCGCAATTTCTTGATCCAGACTCGGTCAATGGGCTTAATCTTTATGCTTATTGCGGGAATGATCCAGTAAATCTCACAGATCCTTCAGGGCACTTCGCAATTAGTGCATTGATCATTGGTGCAATTATTGGAGCCGCAATTGGTTTTGGTGGAACAGTGTTAGCTGACTATGCGGATGATGGTCAAGTATTTAATGGAAGTATAAGTGCAGGTGGTTACATTGCCAATACACTTGTTGGTGGGTTAATTGGTGGATTAACTGGTGGAATAGCCTCTTCATCATTTACATTCACTTATCCAACACTACAATTTTCTCAAATGGTCGGGGCTAACGAATTAACATTGGGTGCTGTTTCTGTGGGGATTGGTACAGCAACGATCAGTGGCGCTTCAGTTGCAACAGCACTTGGATTGACTGGAATTACTGTTATGGGAATTAGAATCGGCAAAAGCGGTGGTTATAGAGTCGATCATCATTATCCAAATGATCATGATCCAACGCATGTTCATATTAGTGGAGATGATGGAATGACCAGAGTTGATATTAACGGGAATCCGATTCAAGAAGACAGACCGATGACTCCTGGTGAAAAGAAGGCGTTCCGAAGATTAATTAAAAAAATTACCGAAGCATTAAAACCATGGATGTAATGAAGGGCGATTAAATGAAAAACATTGATGAATATCTTTGTAAATATGGCCTACATGATTGCGCCGCGGAAAGAATTTGCATTCAAAATAATTCACTGGTATTTTCTTTTGGTACGGGCGTTTATGATTTGGATAAAAAAGGAACTGAGGCGTTTAAAACAGCTAAATGTTTTATGTGTTTAGAAATAGAAAACTTAAACACGAAGCAAATGTGGGAGCATATTGAAATTTCAAAAATTAATAAAAATAAAATACGTGAGATCGATTACAAAAAATTTGTCGAAGAAGTTGATAAATATAAATTTGAAATTATAGAAAATTATTTATCTCACTTTGGAAGTAGTATTTTATTAGAAGGATATATATCAAAAAACAGGTACCAAATTAAAATATCTGAAATTTCAAAAATTGAATTTATTTTTAAATAGGGGAGAAAATTCGTTTCTCTGTTGACAAGCTCGCGATTTTGTGCTAAAATATCACTTGCGGAGGAGTAAACGCACAGCAGTTCAGAGAGAAGGCGCACGGTGCAAGCCTTTCTGCTCGACGTTGAAGGTCGCCGCGCGCTCCCGAAAAGAACGGCTATGCCTATTAGACTTCGGCGTACGGCTGCGTTAAAGCCTTTGAGGGGAGCTTGCTCCCGAACTCGGGTGGTACCGCGATAATTCGCCCCGAAGCGCCAAGGCGCTTCGGGGCTTTTTGTCGGCCCTCACTCCTCGCCGAAGGCGCGCTCGATGGGCAACGGCGCTGTGAGGCCATTTGAATTTGGCTAAAATCTATAAGAGTTTATAAATATGAAAATCCATATAGGAGATCGCTATGAGAAAAGAACTTGCGAAAAACTACGATCCCGCCTCCTTCGAGGAGCGGATCTATAAGGGCTGGTGCGAGAAGAATTACTTTGCGCCCGACAAGGACAAGAAGAAGCCCGCCTTCTCCATCGTTATTCCGCCCCCGAACGTTACGGGGCAGCTCCACATGGGGCACGCGCTCGACGAGACGCTGCAAGACATTTTGGTGCGCACCAAGAGAATGCAGGGCTATTCGACGCTCTGGATCCCTGGCACGGACCACGCGGGAATAGCTACTCAAATAAAGGTTGAGGAGCGACTTCGCGTCGACGAAGGGCTCTCGCGCTATGACCTCGGGCGAGATAAGTTTCTTGAACGCGTTTGGGCGTGGAAGGACTCCTACGAGGCGCGCATAACGGGTCAGCTCAAAAAGCTCGGCGCCTCCTGCGACTGGTCTCGCCAGCGCTTCACCATGGACGAGGGCTGCTCTCGCGCCGTCCGCGAGGTATTCGTCAATCTCTACGACAAGGGGCTCATCTATCGTGGGCACAGAATAATCAACTGGTGCCCGCGTTGCCTCACCGCCCTCTCGGACGCCGAAGTCGAATACAAGGACCAGGCGGGTAGCTTCTGGCATATCAAGTACCCGATCAAGGGCGAGGAGAGCTACGTCGAGATAGCGACGACGCGCCCCGAAACCATGTTTGGCGATACCGCGGTCGCGGTCAACCCCGAGGACGAAAAGACCAAGCACCTCATAGGCAAAACGCTCGTGCTCCCCATCGTTGGGCGCGAGATACCCGTCATCGCCGACGACTATGTTGAGATAGGCTTCGGTACGGGTTGCGTTAAGATCACCCCCGCGCACGACCCGAACGACTTTCTCGTCGGTCAGCGCCACGGGCTTGAACAGATAAAGGTGATGAATGACGACGCCACGATGAACGCCTACGCGGGCAAATACGAGGGAATGGACAGATACGAGTGCCGCCGCGCCCTCGTCGCTGAGCTTGAAGAGCTCGGTTATCTCGTCAAAACCGTGCCGCACGAGCACAACGTCGGCACCTGCTATCGTTGCGGCACGACGGTTGAGCCGCTTACCTCGGATCAGTGGTTCGTCAAGATGAAGCCGCTCGCCGCCCCCGCCATCGAGGCAGTCAAGTCGGGCGCTATCTCCTTCGTTCCCGAACGCTTTTCTAAAAATTACTTCAACTGGATGAATAACATTCTCGACTGGTGCATTTCCCGCCAGCTCTGGTGGGGGCATAGGATCCCCGCCTTCTACTGTGACGCTTGCGGAAATATGGAGGTCTCCAAGACCGACGTTGAGCGCTGCCCGAAGTGCGGAGCTCCTATGCGCCAAGAGGAGGACGTGCTCGACACGTGGTTTTCCTCGGCGCTCTGGCCGTTCTCCACTCTCGGCTGGCCTGACAAGACCGAAGAGCTCGCGCGCTACTATCCCACCGATACCCTCGTCACGGGCTACGACATAATCACCTTCTGGGTTTCCCGTATGATATTCTCGGGGATTGAGCACGTCGGCGAGAAGCCGTTCTCCCGCGTCTTTATCCACGGCCTCGTCCGTGACGCACAGGGAAGAAAAATGTCCAAATCGCTCGGCAACGGCATAGACCCGCTCAAAGTCATCGAGGAATACGGAGCCGACGCGCTTCGCTTCGCCCTCGTCACGGGTAACGCCCCTGGCAACGATATGCGCTTCTCGGACGAAAAGATAGAGGCGGCGCGCAACTTCGCCAATAAGCTTTGGAACGCTTCGCGCTTCGTGCTTATGAATCTCTCGGAGAGCGACGAGGAGCTTATGACGCCCGTCTCCGAGGAGGAGCTTACCATCGAAGACAAGTGGGTGCTCTCCAAGCTCAAAGCCACCGTTGAAAGCGTCACTCGCAACGTGGAAAGCTATGAGCTCGGCATTGCCCTTTCCGAAATCTACACCTTCACCTGGGATACGTTTTGCGATTGGTATATCGAGATGGCGAAGAGCCGCATTTTCAACACGGGGCGCGAGGCGCTGACCGCGAAGCGCGTGCTCGTTCGCGTGCTCACCTGCATTTTGAAGCTGCTCCACCCCTATATGCCCTTCATCACCGAGGAGATATATCAGGCACTTCCGCACGCTGCCGACTCAATTATGATTTCCGCCTACCCGTGCGCCGAGGAGCTTTCCTCGTATCCCGAGGAGAGCGACGACGTTGAAAAGATAATCTCCTGTATAACCGCGATAAGAACGCGCCGCGCCGAGATGAACGTTCCTCCGTCGAAAAAGGCGAAGCTCTACGTCGTCACCAAGTACGGAGCCACCTTCGCGAAAACGGCGAAGATACTCGAAAAGCTCGCCTCCGCCTCCGAGGTCATTCTCACTGAGGAATACACGGCGGACGACGCGGTCGTTATCGCCACCGACGCGGGGCACCTCTATATTCCTCTCGCCGAGGTGGTTGACCTTGAAAAGGAAAAGGCGCGCCTCGACAACGAGATGGAGAAGAACGAGGCGGAGATAGAACGCGTCGAACGGAAGCTGGCAAACGCGGGCTTCGTTGCCAAGGCGCCCGCCGCCGTCATCGAGGGCGAACGCGCTAAGCTTGCCAAATACCTTGAAATCAGGTCGGCGCTCTCCGAAGCCCTCAAAAAGCTAAAATGATTTGAGCGCGCGATCGGCACCGTGAATTACCCCGCGGGCGTGTAAAGTTTTTGAACAAAGCACTTTGAAATCAGGCGGCGCTCTCCGAAGTCCTCAAAAGCTTGAATGATTTGAGGCGGCGCAATTGACACCGTGAATTACCTCACGGGCGTGTAACGTTTTTGAGTGAAATCGAAGTGCGTCTTCAAGAAAGGAACTGTCGTAATGGAGTTTAAATTTACGGGCGGCGCGGCTCCCGAAATGGCGGGCGCGCCTCGCGCCGAAAACGAGGAGCGCGATCTCTCGCGCGTCGTCTTTTCTGGGAGCTACGAGGATAGCGAGGAAAATCGCGAGATAGTGATCCCCGAGGGCGTCGAAGAGATATGCGAAAACGCCTTCCGCGATTTTCAGCACCTTGAAAAAATAAGCTTTCCGAAGAGCTTGAAGCAGATATCCGCCTGCGCCTTCGCGGGCTGCACCAATTTGAAGGCGGTCAATATGAACGTCGGGCTCACGGAGATACTCGACGAAGCGTTTTCCTCGTGCTCTTCCCTAAATTCCGCCATAATGCCCGACACGGTCAAGCGAATTGGCGAAGGTGCCTTTGAAGCCTGCGCTTCACTAACGCGCCTTCGCCTCTCCGAGTCCGTGCTAATGATAGGCTCGGGAGCCTTCGCCTACTGCTTCAACCTCAAAAACGTTGAAATCCCCGACTCCTGTATCCTCGTCGAGTTCAACGCCTTCGCCTCCTGCTTCTCCCTTGAAAGCTGTAAGCTCTCGGAGAATATGGGGCTCATCGACGAATCGCTCTTCGAGGGTTGCCGCTCGTTAAGCTTCGTCGAGCTCCCCGCGCGCCTCACCAAAATAGGGCGGCGCGCCTTCAAGGGTTGCTCGTCGCTCAAAGCACTCATTCTCCCCGCCAGCCTACGCGAAATAGGCTACGACGCCTTCTACGCGTGCTCGTCACTTGAACGGATCTCGCTCCCGCGCGGTATCGCCATGATAGAGGACGACGACGCCTTCGGCGCTTGTGATCGCCTCTCCGAAGTGACCTTCGGCGGCTCACGCGAGGAATGGGAGCTCTTAATGCACGGCAAAACGCTTTCCGTTGAGCATAGCGACGTCAGCGTCTCCACCCCGCGTGTAACGTTTTTGAATATAGGTGAAAAGAAAAATGAAATATAAGTGCCTCGTCCTCGATCACGATGACACCGTCGTGGACAGTACCGCAAGTATACACTATCCCTGCTTCATCGAATATTTAAAATTAACGCGCCCCGAGCTCGCCTCGTCGTATACCCTTGAAAGCTATTTCATAAAAAACTTTTCCCCAGGCATCGAGGCGCTCCTTCTCGACGAGGTCGGTATGAGCCGCGCCGAGATGAAGCGCGAGGAAGAGTTCTGGGCCGCCTACGTCGCCTCGCATACGCCGAGGGCATATTCGGGAATCGCCGAAATAATTCGCGAGTTTCGGGCGCGCGGCGGTATCGTCGCCGTCGATTCACACTCTCTCACAAGATACATAGAGCGCGATTACCGCGAAAACGGCTTGCCCATGCCCGACCTCATATACGGCTGGGACATAGCGCCCGAAAAGCGCAAGCCGAGCCCATTCACCCTTCTTGAAATTATGGAGAAGCACGGCGTCGCCCCCTCGGAAATGCTCGTGGTGGACGATTTGAAGCCAGGCTACGATATGGCGCGCGCCGCCTCCGTCCCCTTTGCCGCCGCAGGCTGGGCATACAACGTTCCCGAGATCGAAGGCTTTATGCGAGCCAATTGCGATTTTTATCTTAAAGACACGCGCGAGCTCTACGAGCTCCTGTTTGCTCCCGAAGTATAGCCGCGCTCTCGTGATAAGGTGCACTTCATTTATGCATAAACGAAAAAGAGGCTGTCGCATTAAGGCAGAAACAAATGAAAAACGGTAGAAATAGAGAAATATCTCTGCTTCTACCGTTTTTTGTGGAAAAATCAAGGTCATACCCTACGGTTTTCCGTTTTAATTTGTTTTTCGTTTATACCTAAATCAATCGAGCCCTTTATTACTATTCCTTCGTCGCTTTTTCGCCGTTCTTCTCCGCGCCGCCGCTTTTCCTCTTTCGCCGCGCCGCCCGAAGGGCGTCAATGTCGATCTGCGAAAGCAGGACCGCGGCGAAAACGATGAGGCAGCCGATGTATTCGCGCGGGAGCATTCGCTCCGAAAGCACGAGCGCCGAGCATATAACGCCGAACACGGATTCAAGCGCAAGTATGGTGGATGCCGCCGTCGGGGCAATGTGCTTTTGCGCGATTATCTGCACCGTATAGGCAATCCCGCTTGACCCGACACCGAGATAGACGACGTAGGGGAGCGCTTCGGCGATGAGCGAAAGGTCGAGCGGAGCTTCAAATATCAGGGCGCATATCGCGTTGATGAGCGCGGCGACGATGAATTGAACGCACGAAGTTCGCAACGCGTCGCAACGCGGTGAAAAAACGTCGATTATAACTATGTGGAGCGCGAAAAGAAGCGCCGAAACAAAAACGAGCAGGTCGGAGGGGGCAATCTTAAATTCGCCGTTTATACAGAGGAGATAGAAGCCGATGACCGCGATGAAAACGCCGAGCCAGGCGTTGAACGGCGCGCGCCGCCCGATGAATATGCCGTAGATGGGAACGACGACGATGTAGAGCGCCGTGATGAACGCCGCCTTGCCCGCGTCCGTTCCGCCCGCAATGCCAAATTGCTGAAAGGCGGAGGCGGCGGCGAGCGCCACGCCACACAAAATGCCGCCGACAAGCTCCGAGCGCGTCAGGTCGATCGGCTTCTTCTTCGAGAAGAGCCTCCGCCCCGTCTTTTTCGCGGCGTCAAAGCAAGGAATGGCGAGCAACAAAAAAAGAGCCGCAAAAACGCACCTCAGCGTCACCAGCGTGAAGCTGGGAATGCCCGCGCTGAGCTTTTGCGCCGTAAAGCCGAAGCCCCATATAATAGGCGCCACCAGCAATAAGAGCTGAGGCGCGTATTTTTTCAATCCCGTCGAACGTATTATGGCTATGTCCATCCTTTCTATGCGTCTTATGCGTCTTACGCGAAAGCCGCGCTTTGAATAGCCGCGGCGAGTTAGACTATCATCGAAATCAAATTGCGCCAATAAAGCGTCAAGCCTTTTGCCGCACTTGCTGGTAGCATTTTTGCCAAGCTTCACGCGGCGTGCCTATTTTATCATATTCGCACGGCTTTGTCAAGTTGAAGATGAAGCTATCCGTTTTCTTTTGTAACCAATATTTTTTGGTCTCACATCATTGACAAATGTACAAACGATGAAGCTATTAGATTTTCGTAAAGTTTATAATATATTTGCAAGGCGTTTTGTTAAATTTCTACTGTTGTGGATTAGCTTTGCAGATAATATTTTCTTTTGCCTGCCACGTGGCAGGCAAAAGAAAAAGCTTTCAATAGTGAGGCGTTATTCTCCTTCCAGCGGCATAGCTTCCGCGCCGCCAAGCGCGGCGGCCTCCTCGCGCGAGCTCTTGAAGGCTATCGCGAGCGCCGTGAAGGCGTAGAACATGGGATAGACGTTGAATACGAAGTTGTCGAGCAAGCTCTCCAAGAGAAGCGTCAATATGGAAATGCCGAGCAAGCTCTTCATAAGGCTGGGCTTTTTGATGAAGGGGGCAAGGCTCCGCCAGCGATAGTAGCAGTAGGTGAGGAGCCCGACGAGCCCCGTTGCGGATAGGAGCTCCATAACGGTGTTGTGCGCCATGCGGGGAAGAGGTCCGTAAATATAGTAGTCGGCGTTGAGCCCGTAGAAGCCCGAGCCGAAAATGGGAGCCGAAGAGAAGGAGGAGAATGCGGAGCTCCACAACTCGAAGCGCCCGTTATCCGAGAAGCCGCGCTCAAAGTAATCGGCAAAGAGCGAATAGAGCTTATCGCCGAAGATGGCGGCTATGGCGAGGAAGGCGGCGAGCCCCGCCGCCGCGATGATGCGGAAGGCACGCTTGCGCTCGCCGACGAAGCAGAAGATGAGGATACAGGCGACGTAGGTGAGCGTTGAGAATATCAGCGCGTTGCGCGACATCGTGAGAAGAGAAACGAGATAGACGAGGGTGGCGACCACGAAGTAGAGCCACGGGTGGCGGCTCCTCGTCATTCCGTAGAAGTTCATGGGAATGAGCACCGCGCAGGAGACGCCGATGAGATTGAATATTCCCCAGCCTAAAACGACGTTTTCTTTTATTATGCCGCCGTTCGCGAAAATGTTGTCCGCCGTGGCGAAGAGCGCCACCATCTCAGCGGAAAGCACGAGGGCGATGAGCAGAGAGAGGTAGGCGAAATACGAGGCGAGCTCCGATGCGGATGCCTTGTCGGCTTCAAGCCCGTGATAGAGGAGAATGAAAACGAAAACGTAGACGAAGGCTTGCGCCGCGCCGAATATCAGGTCGCTCAGCTTGTAGCTCGAAGAAAAGGCGCCGTTGAGCAAGAAGGCGAGCGCGAGAAGGAGAGAGGGTAAAAGAAGCGGCGTTTTCTTGAAGGAGAGCTCGCGAAATATCTTGTTTTCAATTATGAAGTAGGCAAAGGCTCCAATGAGCGCGACAACGACGACGACGAGAATGGGAAAGCGCCAGCCGCTCACGTAGTAGTCCGAAAACGAGGGGTGAAACGGGGAATGCACCACGGAGACCTGATAAACGTAGGTGCAAAGGCTAATGATGAGCGGGCGCACCGTGGTGGAGACGAGAAGCGCGTCTATCAAAAGCGCCGTGTGAATGAGATTGAAGAAAAACTCCGTCCCCGTAATGCTGCCAACGGCAACGAGCGCCGCTATTATCGCGGGGTAAATGCGCCCCGAATAGAAGCTTCTTCGCCGCTCCGCGTTAAATAGACTTATAATCCGCTCTTTCATCGCACGCCTCCATCATTATCTGCAAGGTCTCGTCAAAGACCTCGTCGTAGGTATACGTCCTGCTTCGGTTTATTATCTCCGTCGGGTCAAGCCTTATCAGCCCGTCGTGCAAAGCTTTCAGCTTGTCAACGTATTCCTCGGGGTTGCCGAGATCGAAAAGTATGCCGTCGGTCCCGTCGCGGATAACGTCCTCCTGCCCCTTCGTGCATGAAGCGAGCACGGGCTTTCCGAGCGCCATCGCCTCAACCACGTTGAAGGGTAGTCCCTCGCTCTTCGAGGCGCTGACGTAGACGTCCGCCGAATTTACGATGTCGCCGACGTCGGAGCGCCTACCGAGAAAGACTACTTCGTTTGCAACGTCGAGGCGGCGCGCCAAGGCTTCAAGCTCCTCGCGCTCTCCCCCGTCGCCAACGAGCCAGAGCTTCGCCGTCGGAATGAGCTCCTTTATTCGCGGCATTGCCGCAATGAGAAATCTTTGATTTTTTCTGCTCGAAAGCTCGCCGACAAAGCAGAGCACGTAAGCTCCGTCGGAAACGAGCTCGCGGCGTACCGTCGCCGCGTCGCGTATCGGGAGCTTCTGCTTGACGCCCATTCCACGGCTAAAATATATCTTGCCCCGCGTCAGCCTGTTGCGGCGCGCTATCTTCATATCCTCATCGTTCATAACGACGAGCGCGTCCGTCCTCCGCGCCAAAAGCTTTTCGCAAGAGAGGAGAACGGTGCGCTTTATCGCCTTCGACATGGAGGAGAATAAATAGCCGTGCACCACGTTGACAACGCGCGGTCTCTTTTTTCTCGGCAACGCCAAGCGCACGTGGAACGCCGCCAGCGTCGTGTGAACAAGTACGATGTCTACCCCCTCGTCGATAATCGTTTTCTTGATAATGCGGCGTGCTCGCGCGTTGTCCTTCGAGAAGAAGTGCTTCGCAAAGGGCGCGTCAACGTCCGCCCCCTCTCCGTTGGCAAGAGTGATAACGTCGTTGCCGCGGCTTCTCATCGCCGTGATATAATCGAGGTGAAAGGCTCTCAAATGGTCCGTCGTGGAAGCCACGTAAAGTATCTTTTTGCCCGTCAAGGGTTCGAGCGGCTTTTCCTCCTTCGGCTCCGCCGCCTCGGCGGTGCTTTGAGCGCTCTCCGCCACAGGCGCGGCGTCCGCGTCCTCCTTCTTGTCCACGTATCTCTCATTCTTGTTGAACGCCTTAAACGGGGTCTTCAAAAGAATGTAGAGATCGAGAAGCATAGTCCAGTTCTCAATGTACTCAATATCCTCGTGTATGCGATCCTCTACCGAGGTGTCGCCGCGCAAGCCCTTTATCTGCGCAAGCCCCGTGATTCCAGGCTTAACGTAGTGCTTCACCATATAAAGAGGAACGTCGTTTTTAAAGTGCTCCACAAAGTGCGGAAGCTCGGGGCGCGGCCCCACGAGCGACATGCTCCCCCCGAGAACGTTGAAGAGCTGAGGCAGCTCGTCTATCGCGGAGCGGCGCAAAAACGTGCCGAACTTCGTTTTTCGGTCGTCCTCGTTCGTCGTCCACGTCGTTCGCGAGCCCGAATTGACTCGCATAGAGCGGAATTTCAGCATAGTAAATTTCTTACCCAGCCTACCAACGCGCGTCTGCTTAAAAAGTATCGGCCCTGGCGAGGTCAGGCGAACGCCTATCGCCGCGAACAGCATAAGCGGCGAGGTCAGTATTATGAGCGCCAGCGAGCCCACCACGTCAACGAAGCGCTTCGCTATCGCGTTTGCCACGTTGTCGAGCGGGGTGCTGTGAATGTTGATAACGGGAAGACTGCCCACCTGCTCTATCTGCCGCGAGTTCTTGAAGAAGCCGTATATAACGGGCAGGAAATACACCTTTATGCATCGGTCGTCACAAAGGTTGACGAGGCGTATGAGATGGCGCTTATCGTAGGCGTCTATCGCAAAAACAACGTCCGTCGGGTGATATTTATCGAGTATCTTCGCCAGCTCCTTGAAGGTGCCCAGCTTCTCCGCGCCAACGGCGGGGTTTATCTTGTCCCCCACGTAGCCGAGAACGACGATGCCGTAATTGGTGTTGGCTTGCACCTGCTTGATGTAGTCCGCCGCCGTCTGCGTATTGTCGCCTATGATGATGACTCTTTTGAGGGAGTAGTTCTTCTTCCTAAGCACCCGTATCGCCACCCTGATCCCGTGGCGCTTGAAGGTCAGAAACGAGGTGCTGAGCACCGCCGTTAAAAGATACCAAACGAGAATGAAGCTCTTGATATCCTCGCGCACGATGAGAGCACATACCGCCGCCGCTATTCCGAAATAGACGAGGTTGGCGCGTAGAACGACGGGCAGGCTGTGATATGGCTTCATATAGCGATTTGTCCTGTACATTCCCATCGCGTGATAGACTAAGGAGAGCACTATCACGTTGGCGAAAATAAAGGCGATAGCTAAGGGCTCCGAGAGCCCGACAACGGTGTCCTTGATTATCATCACCGCGAAAATGTACGACATGAAGATGGCGACGATGTTTATCAGCATATCTAAGTAGGTTTCGAGCATTGAAAGAAGACCGCGATTTTCGTTTTGCATGGAAGACGTTCCTTTCAGTTCGCTCGCGCGAGGCTCGCCCTCGCGCGGCTTTGCCGTGTTATCGAAGCCCGAGTTGGGCTTCACAAATAATGGATAAGGCAAGCCGTGCTTGCCGAATGTAGCCTAAGGAGGGGTACGTGGGCGCTTTTTTGAAGCGCGCGCCTTAGCGGCGCTTGTGTGCTATCAAAGCGCGCGAGCGTGCGTGCTCGCGCGCACCGCGCCAAATATATAATAGCACCGTTTTCGGTTTTTGTCAAGCCTTCGCGGGAATCGACACGCCACTTGACAAATGCGGCGCAAAATGCTAAAATGATTTAAGCTTTGATAAGGAAGAATTTGAAGGAGAAGCCGCGCACCCCGTGCGGGAGTGCACACTTCGTCTAAGGCGGAAAGGGAAAGCTATGGTTTTTGACGAGCATATTGCCGAGATAGAAGAAAAGATAGGCTACACTTTTGCGGATAAGTCGCTCCTAAGGCAAGCGTTTACGCGAACGAGCTTTTGCAACGAGCAGCCGACGACGGACAGCGTTCGCCGCCAGTCAAACGAGGTGCTTGAATTTTTCGGTGACGGCGTTCTCTCCGTCGCCATCATCACGCTCCTTATGCGCGATTGCGCGGAGCGCTACGAGTACGGGATCAGCACGCGCCTCAACGAGGGCGATTTCTCCAATATAAAATCAAAGCTGAGCGATAAGAAAAACCTCGCCCTCTCCACCTCGGAGCTCGGGCTCCAACGCTATCTCATCGTCGGTGAAGGTGACGCCAAGCTCGGCGTCGCCAACGAGCCCTCCGTTATGGAGGACCTATTTGAGAGCATCATCGGCGCTATCTATATTGATTCCGCGGGGAGCATAGCGCGCGTCGTCGAGGCGGTTGCAAAAATGCTCGACGTCAGCGTCTATCTCGCGGAAAGCGAAGCGCCGCTTCAAAGCTTTAAAAACGCCGTTCAGGAGTGGTGCGCGGATAGGCGGCACCGTATGCCACCGCCCGTCTATAAAACGCTCTCCGAAAAGGGCCCCGAGCACCGCAAGGTCTTTGAGCGCGCCTGTACGATAGGGGGCAAAACCTACGGCGTCGGAGAGGGAAAGAATTGCAAGATAGCCGACTCACGCGCCGCCGAAGCCGCCCTCGCCGCCTTGCGCCGCGAGGCGGAGCAAGCTCCCAAGGAGCCCGACGCGGTAGAGGCGGTACAGCGCCTCCGCGAAATCGCGCGCGAAGGGAGAAAAGCCGCACCCGCCTTTCGTGACCTCGGTGAAGCCGAAGGCTCCACCCCGTCGCGCCGCGAGTTCCGTGTGGAGTGCTCCTTCTTGGGGCACGTCGTCACCGCGGACGGCGTCGGTCGGCGCGGCGCCAAGGACACCGCCGCAAAAAAAATGCTCGCCCTCATCGAAAAAGGTGAGCACGCGGCGAAGAACGAAGAAGGCGCGCCACGAAAAAAGCGAGGCGTTCAGAAGCCGAAAAATTGACACGGGCGTTAATCAATGCATAAGTACACACGCCGATTACGCAAAGCGTGCATGAGCCAAAGCGCCAACGCGCGCTTTAAATCTTCAAACAAATGCGGTGCGATAGCAACGCAAACTCTGCACCTGCCGATCACGCAAAGCGCGCAAGCCATTGCAAACTCACGCTTAAAAGCGAGAATTTAACACGGCGCCTGTAAAAAACGTATTTGCCCGCGCACAACAGCCAATAAATGCAAATAAAAGTATACAAGTATAGCGTTTTGAACGCTTGTGTGCCCTCTTTAAGGAAAAGGGGGTGTCTCATTAAAAATTCAATAAAAGCAAAGTTTTGTGGTAAAACTACGGTAAAATCAATAAAAAACGAATTTTTAATGAGGCACACACGCGGAGGCTTGGCGGATTTAGGCAGAAACAAACGAAAAACATAATTAAAACGGGAAAACCGTAGGTTTTAACCTTGATTTTCCCGAAAAAACACGGTAGAAGCAGAGATGTTTCTTTACTTCTACCGTTTTTCGTTCTGCTTTGCCTAATGTGCGACAGCCTCTAATTTTTAGCTCTTTGCCGCAAGTAATCTTTCAAGCGAAAACAGATATTTCCGCGTTCCGTCCGCCTCTATCGTCTTTATCTCGCCGTTTTGAAATTCCGAAAGCGCAATTTTCTCGGAATATGTCGCCGCATAGACCTCGGGGGTGGAAACATAAGCCTCACCGCCCGAATATTCGAGCTCTAAGCCGCTTACAAAAATGTAGGTCAAAAGGGTGGTCTCCGAGGCGAGCCTCGTTTCGCGCCCCACCATGGGCGCTCCGCCCCATCCAACGATATGTGCTTCAAAAGTGTATGCCCCCCCGTTTCTATTTTCATCGCATACGAGATAGGCGTGCTCGTCGGAGAGAAGCTCGTAGGCGTATTTGATATAGGGGTTAGCGTAGCGCTCGTCCTGCCCCTCCAAGTTCGGGTTTTCGTAGGCAACGTCCAAGTATTTTATCACGTTGCCGTCGAGGTCCTCGAAGTAGCAGCGCTTCGATTCGGTTATCATGATGAGCACCTTGCCGTCGCGCTCGAGCGGAATTTCTTCGCCCTTGGGAATTTCGTACCAGCTGAATTCAAAGGTGTAGGGGTTAGCTGCCCAGCGGTCAACGTTGAAGTCGACGCCGCGGGCACGTTGATAATGGGTGATGATCGAGCGAAAGTCGTCTTTGTCGGTCATCGCGGTGAGCGAGAGTGTCGCGTCGGCGAGCTCGGTTCCATATATCTCGTCCTTGGGATCAATATAGCAACAGCTGTAAAATGCGTTGCTCTCCTTCGGTATCCTGAGAATGTAGACGTCGTATTTATCAACCAAGCCACCCAATCTTCGAGCTCGGTTGGGGCTATCGTTGAGCGGTATAAGGTCGATGCACGATATCGCTAACGTCTGTAACTGTTGCGTCAGCATATCGTAGCTTCCCGAAAGCGTCGTCGGTGCTTCGCCGCGAAAGGCGGGAAGTGCGTCGAGCTCGGTCAGAGAAGTGACCTTTTTGCAAGCCCCCGTACATTCCGTGCCGCAAAGCGCCGCGCAGAGCTCGCTACATTCCGCGCCACAGTTTTCGCAGGCGCAGGAGGAGGAGGTGTCACATTCGCCGCTTTGCTTGCAGAGGCAGTCGCCGCCGCATTTATCGCATTGGCAGCGCGCCTCCTCGTCTCCACAGGCGATGAGGGAAAAGATGACGGCGAAGCTGAGCGCCAGCAGTAGAAAAGACTTTAAAAAATTTGGAATTTTCATAATAACACCTCGCATTATTTCAAAATTCATATATCATTTAAAATTATTCCAATTCGTCCTGTTTCTTTTCTATCTGGCTAACTCCACCGTTCGGGTCGAATTTGATTCCACACTTGGTGCAGGTCTTTAACGTCTCTTTGTCCGTCTTTGCCGCAACGTGTATTTCGTTTCGCGAAGTATTGCAAACACGGCAATATGCCGTATGAGTCGTGCTTCCTAATCTTGCACTATAAGTATCCGTGTGATTTTCGCATCCGCCTATGTAAGTGACATCTCCTACTTGTGAAGCAATTGCGTGAGTTGAGGAATTGTTGTAAATGTATGTAAAGTAATCCGTTACAGGTGTTCTCTCTCTGTCGGCAACGTAGCGGCAGTGTTTGCATTTGTAGAAATCTCCCGAAGCGTCACTGGCAACAGGAATAAGATTTCCTGACGATGCTGTATGTACGCTATTACAAGCTTTATATGTAGAATACGTATAACCGCTTAAACTTGATACGTATTTTACACCATTGCATATTGAACAAATAAGTTTCTTTTGCGAAGAAGTTGAATTGTTTGCGTCATAGAGCCAAATATGATCGTTATCAGTATGAAAAGCTCGCGTAATTGCCACGCCAGCAATATCTCTGTATGTGATTTCGCTTTGCGTCGTCAGCACATCTTGATTTACGGCGTATCCCATGAGCACTTCCTGGTGGTGCGGATTGTCTTCGGCAGAAGTCGAATCCATATCTCTGAGCCCGAGCACGTGTCCAAATTCGTGTGCAGCAACTCTTTCGAGCGCTTTGACCTGCTCGGCGAACGAAAGGTCACGCTCAGTTCCATTGTAACGATAGTTGTTGGCTCCGTCGATAAAATAATATAGGCTTATTAACATTTTGAACTGATTGTAATGTCTTTGTACATACGTATCATCCGCGCTTTGAGGAATACCTTCCGTATGACCAAAATACACGAACCCAGTTGGGTATATAATTACGTTATAATCGTTGGCAGTTCCCTCAACGATATTTACCAGCTTCGTTCTTGTTGCGACTCCGCTTGCGTTGTATGAATAGAAGTACACGTCATTCCACTTTTCAATGCCTTTGCGAATATACGCCTTTATCCAAGCCGCTTTTTCTTCTCCGATAGATTTTTCCCAAGTTTCTTCCTCGTTAAGCTCTTGGCATGGCGCAATATAGTATTTAATTGTGGATATATTGTGCCCAATATGTGAAGCGGGGCTCATTTTGTACCAAAGTTCATCATAACCAGCACCGATATTGTCGGAATCCACATAACTTTCTGGAACGCAATTGTCGTATTCAACATCAAGGTTGGCGTTATGCGCCGATGTCGTTATAGGCACCGCAATTATAGCTAAACAAAATGAAACTGTCAACAATATAGAAAATATTCGTTTTATTTTTTGCTTCTCCTTTTGAAATTCTTATAATTGTGTGTACTAAGCTCGTTCGCGAGCTCTATCTATTTTCGGAGTATCCTCATAGTTGCTCCTTTCTTTCGAGGAGTGGTGTTTTATCTAAAAAGGCTCGCGTCAGCCCTCGGGCTCAATGAGCCCGTAGCCGCCCGCCGTCCTTTTGTAGACGACGCAGGTTTTTTGCGTTTGCGCGTCGATGAAGGCGTAGAAATCGTGCCCCAAAAGATTCATCTGTAATATCGCTTCCTCCGCCGTCATCGGCTTGAAGGGGAAGCGCTTGACTCGTATTTCAAAATTCTCCTCTTCGAGGTATTCGTCGTCGTCTTCGTCGTCCGTGATATTGAAGGCTCCGCGCTTCACGGTCTTTTCGAGGCGCGTCTTGTTCTTTCTTATCTGCCGTTCAAGCCCCTCCACGGCGCGGTCCAGCGCCGCCATAAAGGTCTCGCCCTCGTTCTCACTGCGGAAGGTCGTTCCGCGGTAGCCTATGGTGATCTCGATTATCTTGACCCCGCGCCGCACGCGGCACGTAACGAAAGCTTCCGTTTCCTCGTCGAAAAATTTTGCGAATTTCCCGAGCTTTTTCTCTATCAAGGCTCTGAGGCTTTCGCGAACGTTCATTTGCTTTCCGTAGATCGTGATCTTCATATCAGTACCGTTCCTTTCGCTTGGAGACGCGAGCCCCGCTCCGTTGGCGCCAAAAGCGAAGCAAGCTCCGTCCTCTTATTGCTTGCGAGTCCGCGCGTTGCCTGTATCGCAAGGCACAGCTCCTCGCACCTATATTATACCACGTTCTTTGTGAAAAGTAAATAGTTTTTCCGAAAAATATCCGAATAAATTTATAAATATGTACAAAAAGTTAAATCTCGTTCAAATCGCAAAAATCGCTTGACAGCGGTGCACTTTTATGGTAAAATATAAACGTTGAGGTTATTGCATTGGGTATGTTTACTCCCACCTTCAACCTCATTTTTAACTGTATTCTTATTCCAAAATATAAACATTGAGAGGCTGTCGCATTTAGGCAAAGCCGAACGAAAAACGGTAGAAGTAGAGAAAGAGCTCTGCTTCTACCGTGTTTTTTTAGGAAAAATCAAGGTCAAAACCCATGGTTTTCCGTTTTAATTTAGGGTTTCTTTAAGGTTTCGTTTTATCGACGTATCCTCACTCGGCGTACTCTTGTACCCTTGTACGCCTATCGCTCGTCAGCCGTCGATTTCGCTCTAAATCCGCCAAGTCTCCGCGTGTGTCTCATTAAAAATTCGTTTTTATTGATTTTACCGTGGTTTTATCCACAAAAAACTTGTTTTTATTGAATTTTTAATGAGGCACCCCTTTTGAAATTTTTCCGTATTATTTGGTTTTGTTTCTTCCTAAAACCGCTCACTTTTCGCGCGCCTCGGCGTGTCTCATCAAAAATTCGCCTTTGCGTTTACCGCGGTTCGCTTTGAAAGCCTTGCTTATTGAATTTTAATGAGACACACCTTGCGTTTTCATTCCGTTTTGCTCGCTTCCCTTTCGCTCGGAGGCGAAGCCGAATTATGCCCAGCCTATGGTGGTGGGCTTCGGGTCGCGTATCAGCGAGCCGTGCAAAAATTCAACCGCGTGGCGAAGCCCTTCATCGGGCGTCATCAGCGAGTCCTCGTGCTCGATGGACATCACCTTGTCGTAGCCGACGAGGCGGAGCGCCGAGATGATATCGCGCCAAAAGTCCTGCCCGTTCCCGTAGCCGACGCTGCGGAATATCCAGGCGCGCGCCGCCTCCTCGGAGTAGTGCTTCGTATCGAGAACGCCGAAGCGCGCCGTGTTGTATTTATCCACCTTCGTGTCCTTGGCGTGGAAGTGATATATCGCGCCGCCCAGCTCGCGTATCGCGGCAACGGGGTCTATCCCCTGCCAGATGAGGTGCGAGGGGTCGAGGTTTGCTCCGATAACGTCGCCCACGGCGGCGCGAAGCTTCAAAAGCGTTTCGGGGTTATAGACGCAAAAGCCTGGGTGCATTTCAAAGGCTATCTTGCTAACGCCGTGGCTCTTCGCAAAGGCGGCAGTCTTCTTCCAATAGGGGATAAGCACCTCGTTCCATTGATAGTCGAGCGCCGCGCTGAAATCGTCGGGCCAAGGGCAGGTGATCCAGTTGGGCGTCGCGTCCTTCGGGGAGCCTCCTGGGCAGCCCGAGAAGGTGACGACGGTGTCGATCCCTATCTTCTCGGCGAAGAGGACGGTCGCCTCAAAATCGTCGTGGAAGCGCTTCGCGATTGCCGCGTCGGGGTGAACGGGGTTGCCGTGCACGGAGAGGGCGGAAATTCCGAATCCGTAGTTTTTTATGAGCGAGAGCCACGCCTCGCGCGCCGCGTCGTCACCCAAGAGCTTGCGCGGATCGCAGTGGTCGGAGCCAGGATAGCCGCCGCAGCCGATTTCAAGCTCCTCGATTCCGAGCGCCTTGAATTTTTTAAGAGCTTCCTCGAAGGGGAGCTTTGCGTAGAGATTGGTTAAAACACCGAGCTTCATATTTCTCCTTTCGTCGCTTAAAGCGACAGCACGCGGCGCTTTTCGCCGAGGTGCAAAACTTCGTGCCCCGCGGAGCCGCCGCCCGACGCGCGCTCGCGCTCGGGGATCTCCTCTGGGGGCTTTACTATATTGTAGCATTTTTTCGCGGCTTTTGCAAGCGAAATTTGCTTTTTCGTTGACGAAAAGTTGAACTCCGTTGACTTTTTTCTTCTCGTTGCCATTTGAAGCCGCCTTGCGCGCTTTGCGCCCCTGCCGCCACTCGCCGCAAGGGGGAAATGGCGGATGCGTAGAAATATATACATTTTCCTAAATTTTGTACTTTTTCCTTGACAAATTGTATAATATGTGTTAATATATTATTAACGACAGCGTTGCCCGATGCTTGCACAGCGCAAACACCCCGCGTGCTCGTCGATTCAACTTTAAGGGGTAAACAAATGGAAAATCAGGAATTGGCCGCGGTGCTCTCCTACGCGCCCTGGGTCATCTTCGGAATTATGGCGTTCCTCGTCCTCATCGGCGCGCTCAAAGGGCTTCGCCGCGGCATTCAACGCCAAACGGTACGTACCGCCACCATCATTCTCTCTATCGTCCTCTCCGTCGTGGCGATAAAGATAGGCTACGGAAGGATATTCTCGTATCTCGACGCGATGACGGTCGAAGAGCTCGTCAATAAAGGCATCGAGCTCGGGCTTCTCAGCTCGTCGGACGATCTCTCCGTCCTCTACAACCTTGAAATGGCAACGCTCGAATACATTCTCGCCATCCCGCTCACCCTGATAATTGCGCCGCTCGTTTTCGTGGTGCTCTTCATCGTGATAAGCGCGATAATGCTCATCGTGCACGCCATCGTTTCGGGCGTTCTCGGCTTCAAAAAGAAAAAGAACAACGGCGTTACCCGCCTTTGCGGCATGGCGCTCGGCGCGGTGCAGGGGCTTCTCGTCTCCGCTATGGTATTGCTTCCCTTCGTCGGGCTTTCCAACCTTGCGGCGGGCGCCATGGACACCATGCGCGATAACACCTCCGCCTCGGAAACGGAGCAGGAGCTCGTCGCCACCTACGACGAAAACGTTAAGCCCATCGCCGAATGCGCTTCGATGAAGATAATGGGCGTTTGCGGCGGCAAGATAGTTTACAACATCGTCGCCACCACGAGCGTTGAGGGTGAAAGCTTCAATATGCGCGGCGAGGTAGACACCGTGCTCTCCGTTTATTCAGAATATTCTTCGCTCGAAGGCATGGAGTGGCATTCGCTGAAAGACAGCGATAAGGCGACAATAGAGTCTATGCTCGATAAGATTGAAAACAGCGATTACTTCGCTCCGCTTCTCGCCAGCCTCGCTCGCGGTCTTTCCAAGACCGTTACCGAGGGCGAGATGCTTGACGAAATGGAAGAGCCGATGAAAACGCTCTTCTGTGACGTTTTCGGTATCTTCGCTACTTCGACCAAGGATAATTTCTTTACGGACGTTGATACTATACTCGATCTTTACTATCTCTTCTCCGACGAGGGCATACTCGAAGCGATCGTCGATACCGACTCGGGAGAGGTGCCCGATGATTCTCCGAGCGGCGAAGAAGAGGATATTATGTCTATGCTCGGAAGAAAAGACGAAGAGGGCAACACCGTCATTTCCCGCGCGATAACACTCTTGCAAGACAATCCCAGGACCGCGCCCATCGTAACGTCGCTTATGAAGATCTCGCTTTCGATGATGGTCAACACGGCGGGCGACGAGATGGCGGGAGACACGGGTCTTACCACGGAGGAGATAGAAGAGGTCTATGACAACGTTAAGCAGGGACTCAACGACGTCGTTCAGATAAAGAAAGAGGACTACGCGAGCGACGAAGAATATAAAGATGCGGTTTCCGCCTCGCTTGACGAAACGTTCCGCGCCAACAATATCGAGCTCGATGAAGATATAATCGACGTCGTGGCAGACCACGTGATAGAAAACTTCGGTGACGTTGAAGAAGTCACCGACGAGCATATAGTCGAAGTCATTCTCGAATACTATGACGCATATCTTAACGGCGAGTTTGACGACGTTATAGGCGGCTGATAAAAAATTCGGCGCTTTCGGGCGCTCGGCGGCGCGGCGCTTCGGTGCCGCGCCGCTTGCAATTGCATGTAAAAACGCATACCGACGTTGCCTTGCCGCATAGATAGCTTTGCCGCCGTAGCGAGGCTACATCTCGCGGGAATGACTACACGGCTCGGCCTCTGAAAGTAGCCGAAACCAAAACCAACGAAAACTCAAACCAAGTCGAATAAGAACAAAATGAAAAAAGCAATAAAAAACCGCGCGGTGCGCATCGCCGCTCTCGCCCTTGCGTTCGCTCTGGCGCTTTTGGTGCTTCTCGGCGCGGGTGCGGCTGTGAGGCGCGGCTGGCAGCCGTGGCGCCCGAATTACGAGAAACAGGACATTTCCGAGCTCCTTGAAAAGCCCGAGCTCACCGAGAGCGATTACGAGCTCCTGTACAGGCAAACGGGGCTCGGCCGCCTCGGGGTGGACGGCCTCATCGCGGCGGGAATGAAGCAACGTATCTTGGATATACAGGAGCAGTTCTTTGAGGAGCAAAGCATTTTTACGCACGTTTTCGCGCCCTACGCCTTTTATATGAAGCGCGAGGACGGCGAAAGTGCCTACGCCCTGCTTGAAAACGGCGATATACTTTATAGCCCGTCAACGTTTTTCTCCTTCGTCCGCTTCGGGCATTCCGCCATGGTGGTTGACGCGGGCTGGAACGTTATCGCGCAAGCCTCGGGCTACGGCAACCCCGTCAAGCTCCTTTCCGCGAGTAACGTTTTTTCGCGCCCCGCCTACGTTGTTCTCCGCGTCAATGCGGATGAAGAAACGCGCACCCGTGTCGCAAATTACGTGATGGATGAGCTCATGGGAATAGAGTATCGCCTCTTGGCGGGAGTATTCTCGGCGAAAGCGCCGAGCCACTTGAAGTGCACGCATTGCTCGCACCTGATATGGTACGCCTATTATACGAAGGCGGAGATAGACCTTGATGCCGACGGCGGCAAGATAGTCACCCCAGGAGATATAATGCTCTCCGACCTGCTTTCGGTGGTCCAGGTCTACGGCATGGATATCGATGCCTACGGTCTCGCGGAGCGTGCCACGGGCGAAAAGCTTAAAGCGAATTGAACGCTCCGAAATTTCCAAAGTATTGTGCCGCCGCTCGGGCGGCGATATGGTGATGATATGAAAAACACGGTCTTCGGCGCAGAGAGCGAGATATATTTTGACCGCTCCTCCATCGGCTCTAATTCGGGCTCGGCGCGCCACTATCACGAGCTCTTCGAGATATACTATCTGAAAGAGGGGCATTGCCGTTATTTTATAGATAATCGCGTTTTCGAGGTGGAAAAGGGAGACGTCGTTTTGATTCCCGAATCCGTCATTCATAAAACGAACTATGATGGAGAGGAGCATACGCGCCTTCTCTTAAACGTTGCGCGAAGCTACATCCCCTCGGAAGCCCTGCTTCGGCTTCCGAAGCTTTCCTATCTATACCGCAACGCGGAAGCGCTTCCCGAGATCGACCTGCTCTTTGCGAGGATGGAGGAGGAGGTAAAGCGTTCGGACGAGCTTTCTCGCGAGGCGATTCGCGCTCTCGTTGCGCTCCTGTTTTGCACCATGCTTCGCCACGAGAACGGCTTCGCGGCGGCGAAGGAGAGCGGTAGCGAGCTCATAGAAAGCTGTGTTAAATACGTTCGCGAAAACTATATGCACGCGATAAGCCTCTCCGAGGCGGCGCGCATTCATTCCGTCAGCCCCGAGCACCTTTCCCGAAGCTTTAAGCGCGAAACGGGTATAGGCTTCAACGAGTTTATCGGGCTCGTCCGCTTGCGCCGCGCGGAGCTTATGCTCCGCAATGAAAGTGGGCGCTCAATAGCCGAGATCGCCTATGCGTGCGGCTTCAACGACTCCAATTATTTCTCCGATAAATTCAAGAAGCTCTACGGCGTAACCCCATCGGAGCTCCGCCACAAGCTGTCGTCAAAGCAGTAGCTAAGCGCGAAGCCTTGGCGGAAGCTTCAAATCACAATCATGCGCCGATCAGCTCCCTTGTAGAAGGCTTCAAGCCGTAAGTAAAAGCATGATTGAAAAGTCTCAGCGGAAGCGTCAAATCACAATCATACGCCGACAGCTCCGCCTTGCCGAAGCTTCAAGCATAAGCAAAATAACCGAACAAAAAAAGCGTTACTCCCTGACGGTGCTTGACGTGCGCCGCATAGAGGTAACGCTTTTATTAAAAAGTTCAAAGCCACGGCTTCGCCAAAAGCTACAAGCATAACGCTTGCCACGTAAGCGCATACGAAAAACATAATAGAAAAGTGCGCATAGTTGCAAAAATCTATTATAGTTTAAATGAATCGTTCGTAATTACGCTTTGCCAAAACAGCTCCATATAATTTTGGTGTGCCACATTCAAACAGAAGCATTCAAAAATAAAGAAACCATCGTATTTAGGCAAATCCAAACGAAAAGAAGCTGCTTCGTTTAGGCATAAACGAAAAAGAGACTGTCGCATTTAGGCAGAAGCAAACGGAAAACGGTAAAAGCAAGAAAGAGCTCTGCTTCTACCGTTTTTTTGTGGGGAAAAATCAAGGTTAAAATCCATGGTTTTGACTTTATTCAGTTTCGCTTATGCCGCCCTTTGCCCACTATTGTTTGCATTATTTGCCGCATTTAGCATATTTTCGATAAATATTCCGTAGCCCTCGGTGGGGTCTGCCACCATCACGTGTGTCACGGCGCCCACGAGCTTGCCGTCCTGTATTATGGGGGAGCCCGACATTCCACGCACTATGCCGCCCGTTATCGCGATGAGCGTCGGGTCAGTCACCTTTATTTTGAACGACTTTGAGCCCTCGGAGCCACGGTCTATCTCGCATATCTGAATTTTGTAGCGCGCCTTTTTTCCGCTTTTGACGCTTGAAATTATCTCCGCCTCTCCCTCGTGGAGCTCCGCGCGCTCCCCGACGGGAACGAGCTCCGCCTCGTATTTCTCGCACGACTCAAAAAAGCCGAATACACCGCACTCCGTGTTGGCGAAAACGCTACCCGTGGCGCGGCTTCCCAAAACGCCCGAGAGCTCCCCAGGCTTCCCCGCCTCGCCCTTCTTTATTCCGCCGAGCAGGACCTCGGTAGTGACTCCGCTCTTGATCGGCAAAAGCTCGCCGTCCGCGGCAGAGACCCCGTGCCCGAGTCCGCCGAAGAAGCCGCTTGCTGGGTCAAAAAACGTCAGAGTTCCTATCCCCGCCGTCGCGGAGCGAAGCGTCGCTCCCAGCTTGTAGCCGTCCTCTTCGAGGCGCGGCGTCAGGCTTATCGTAAGCTCCTCGTCACCGCGCGCAACAACGAGCGTGACGGGCTTCCCCGAGGAGGAGCGCACAAGGAGCTCTATCTCCTCTGGCGAATCGACGCGGCGCCCGTCCACCGCCATTATTCGATCCCCCGCTTTGAGCGCCGAGCCGCTCGTCGCTTCGCTGACGCAAACTCCCGCCTCGCGAAGCCTTAGCCCGAAGGCGTCACCACCCAGTGCCAAATAGACTTTCTCGCTCTTGTTCGCGCCGCCGCCGAAAAGCTCATAGAAGCGAGACGAGACGCGAACGCCTTCCGCAAAAGTCTCCTCCGCCTCGCCAAGCTCCGTTATGGCGGCAAGCTCCTCGGTCGCAAACGCCGCGACGGAGCTCACAGCACCACCTTCGGTAGGCGGCACAAATGTCGCCCCCTGCCCCACTATATAGAAAAGGAGCAAAAGCAGTGCCGTTGCTCCGTTTTTTAAAAACCTCATAAGTTTCTCCATTCGTCGCCGTACTTTCTGCTTTTACTTTGCCGCTCGGCGAAAAATGTATGAGTGTTAATAAGAGGAAAGCGATTTATTTTTTGGAAGCTTGTGTCAAGGGCGCGTCACGGCATCGCGATGTCCGCGTGCACCAGCGCGTCGAAGTTCTCCGTCGTTGAAAGCCCAGCCCGAAGCGCCTCGGCGCGTTCGGAAAGCATTTTCCCTATCTCCGCCTCCACATAGGCGCTACGCACGTCGTCGTAGCTCTCTTCAAAATGCTCCTTGCTCTTCTCTATCCTGTAAAGTATAAAATATCCGTCGTTGTAGCCCGTGACCACTTCGATAACGGGGCTCACTTCGCCAACGGCGAGGTCAAGCGCCTCCCGCGTCAGCTCCCCGTAATACGTTTCATCAAGGCTATACCTGCCGATGAGCGTTCCGCTCCTAAGGTCGCTCTCGCTGAGGGTTGAGTGCTGTATCATATAGGCGAAAACGTTGCCGTCATTCGGCGCAAGCCCTTCGAGCCGCGTGCGTATCTCCTCGGCGCGCTCGCGAGTGAAGGACGCGGTCGTCGTCGAAAGGAAAAGGCTTAAAACGCGAACACATTCGTCGCTCTCGTAAAAGCGCTCCACGTCGGCGCGCGTATATTCGAGGTGCCCGAGCGTCGCGTCATTTTCCACGTTGCCGCCGAAATAGTATTCGATATCGTCAAGCGCGAGCGCATAGCGAAGCATAAGGTCCTGCACCGAGTAGTTCAAATTCATTTCTTTCAGCGAGGCGAGGTACTTTTCGTAATCGCCTTCAAAACCAGTATATTCCACGCCGTTGTACGTTCCGCCCTCAACGCTCGCTTCGATAAAGGCTTGTACGCTCTTGTTGTATTCCTTTGAATAGACGTCGAGCCCTATCTCCTTCGCTATTGAAAAGACGGAATAGATCTCCGCGATTCGCGCCAAAACGGCGGCGTTTATCCCAGCGACGTATTCGTCCTTTTTATCGCCGCTCCATACGCTTTCGTCGCCCCCGTCAAATTCTTCCTTCAAATTCAAAAAGAGCGCGCGATAAAGCTCGTATTTTACCTCGTAGCGTTCATCGCCGAATGACAGCGTCATAAGGACGCGCGTCTCCTCCTCCGTGCTTTCGACGGCGGGATATTTTTCGCCACACGACGTTAAAAGCGCTACCAGCGTCGCCAGAGCGAGCAGCAGTGCGGTTATCTTTTTTTTCATTTGCTTCCTTTCCGTCGCCGACAGGCAGACCACGCTTTATCACGCTTTATATTTTATACGAATATTGTTAAGAAATCAAGCATATCGCGGGCTTTTTGAAAAATATTTTCACGCGGGCGCCGAGGAGCAAATAGTTTTATAATTGAGCCCTTAAATATTATGGGCCTTTTAATGCAAAGCTACGACAGAAATACAACAAAATACCTTGCAAATATTTTATGAGTTTTGTGTTTAATGCAAATGCTACGAAAATATTGCTTTTTTTTTGCGTTTATGATAGAATATAAAAAAGGCGGCGCGTTCGGGCGGGTGTCCGCTGCTCTTCCCTATTTCCGCCCGCCTCATCGAAGGCTTGCTAAACCCGAAAATTTAATTGATAATATAAAAATCAGCTACAATACACAAAGGAGATAAACATGGAAGAAGTTTACACGGTACCGCTCTCGTACGTTATCGACGAGTTTAAGCTGGAAACGATATATCTGCCCGATCTTCCCGAAAACATTCTTATTTCCTGTGCGCGCGTAAATCGCCCAGGGCTTCAAATGGTGGGCTTCTACGACCACTACGAGCAGATACGCCTTCAAATAATAGGCAACGTTGAGCACCTTTTCATCTCGCGCTTGGAGCCCGAGGAGCGCTCGCGCCGCTTGGAGGACTTCTTCCGCTCATCGCCGATAGGCGTCATCGTCACCTCGTCGATAGAAATATCCCCTGAGATGGCGGAGTTTGCTGAAAAATACAGAGTTCCCCTGATGCGCACGGCGGAGCACACCTCGGAGCTTATGGCGGCGCTCATCGCCTATTTGAACGTTCAACTCGGCCCGCGTATAACGCGACACGGGGTGCTCGTCGAGGTCTACGGCGAGGGTGTTCTTCTCCTCGGCGATTCGGGCATAGGAAAGAGCGAGACCGCTATCGAGCTCGTTAAGCGCGGGCACCGCCTCATCGCGGACGACGCGGTGGAGATAAAGCGCGTCTCGGCGACGACGCTCGTCGGCAGAGCTCCCGAGATAATTAGGCACTACGTTGAGCTTCGCGGCGTCGGCATAGTCGACGTGCGCCGCCTCTTCGGTATAGGTGCAGTTAAGGACACCGAGAAGATAGACCTCGTGATAAATCTGGAAAATTGGCAGCAGGGCAAAATGTATGACCGCCTTGGGCTTGAAGAAACGACGATGGACATTCTCGGAATAAAGGTGCCGATGATAGTTTTGCCCGTTTGCCCTGGAAGAAACCTTTCTGTCGTCATCGAGGTTGCCGCGATGAATAACAGGCAGAAAAAGATGGGCTATAACACGGCGGAGGAATTTAATAAGCGCCTTATGGACTCGATGGGCGTAGGACAGTAGCCCGCGGAGCTTCAAGCCGCGGCGGTGCGGTGCGCGAGCCACCGCTCGTTGCCAATCCGCCCCGTGTTAAGTAAAAGCGCTTATTTAACAAGCGATAAGCGGAGAAACGAGCCACGGTGCGTAACACACCGAAATCATAAAACGTGAAGGATGATATGGCATACAGGATAGCGATTTGTGACGACGAAGAGCGCGACGCGGAGTACGTGCTTTCATTGCTGACGAAATGGGCGAATAAAAAGCAGATAGCAATACAAACGGAGTGCTTCACGTCGGCGGAGGGCTTCCTTTTTCACTATGCCGAAGATAAGGGCTACGATATCCTTTTGCTCGATATAGAGATGGGGAAAATGGACGGCGTGACGATGGCGCGAGAAATACGCCGCGAGAATAAGACCGTGCAGATAGTGTTTATCACGGGGTATTCGGACTACGTTGCAGAGGGCTACGAGGTGGCGGCACTCCATTATCTTATGAAGCCCGTAAACGAGCAGAAGCTACACGCGGTCCTTGACCGTGCCGCGGAAAAGCTCGCTCAAAACGAGCGCTGCTTGAATCTCGCCATGTCGGGCGAAATGGTGCGCATCCCCCTGCACGAGATAGGATATCTCGACGTTCATCAAAACTACGTTACCGTTCACGCAAGGCGCGACTATACGGTGAAGCGCACGCTCGGCGAGTTTGAAAAGCTTCTCGACGAGCGCTTCGCAAGAGTGGGGCGCGCTATGATAATCAACCTCACCCGCATAAGCCGCGTAACCAAGAGCGAGGTCTACCTCGCGGACGGCACGTGCCTCCCCCTGCCGCGAGGCGCCTACGAGCCCCTGAACCGCGCCATCATAGCGCACACGTAGTTGGGAGGTAGCGTGAAAATTTACGATTCGGAACGGTAAGCATCCTTATTTCACGCATAAATTCACCTTAAAAACGGTACCCGACCCCGTTTTTGTCGCAAGCGACGCAGGTGAATTTCATTAAACTTTTGTGCCGCCGCTATGGTGGCGGAATGGAGATTATCATGTCTCTGCTTTCAAGGCATATAGATAAGCGCATAG
>CAYSUO010000018.1:20797-29340 GCA_964434325.1 uncultured Ruminococcus sp. | reverse complement strand
AAACGAAAAACAAAATTAAAACGGGAAAACCGTAGGTTTTAACCTTGATTTTCCCGAAAAAACACGGTAGAAGCAGAGTTCTTTCTTTACTTCTACCGTTTTTCGTTCGGCTTTGCCTAAATGCGACAGCCTCTTTTATTGTTTCAGTCTCTTTTTGAGCTAAAAAGCTTATGATTTATGATATTTTTATCGACTGCAATAGATTTAGCCATTGCTTTACCGCCTTGCCGCCTCGCGCAAGCCAATGCCTATGATATTCGGCTAAGCTTTATCTACCACAAAGCATTGTCTCAGCGCCTACCGTTTTAGGTGCTTAGTGCACTCGGTGCGGATCAATCTGCGAGCCATTTTTCGAGGTTGGCTTTGACGAAGGCGTCGTCCGCGAGGTGGGGATACATTTTATAGACGCGGTCTATCTCTTCGAGCTGACCTGGCGAAAGCGTTTCGTTCGGATCAAGGCACCAGATGCCTTCAAAGAGCCCCTGACGGCGAAGGACCTCGTGGAGCCCCGCGATACAGCCGCGAAAGCCGTTCGCCGTATCGAAGAAGGCCGCGTTCGTATCCGTCACCTCGTTGGCGAGCTGCAAAACGTCGGCGGGGATGCTATCGCTATCCGCGAGCGCTTTCAGCCGCTTGAACATTTCAACGGCGGTCTTAGTCCAGACCGACCAATGCCCGAGCAGACCGCCGACGAAGCGGCGCTCGTAGCGCTTGCCGTTATGCTCGAAGGAATACTTCGTTACGAGATCTATGACGATATTATCGTCGTTGCCCGTATAGAGGGCGATCTCGCCGCTACGGGGGGAGAGAGCCGCGGCGCGAGCAACGTCCAAGGTGCAATAGCGGTTGAAGGGGGCCGCCTTGATGGCGACGACGCCCTTGATGGCGCACATACGCTCCCAGTAGTTGTAGGTGAACACGCGACCGCCGACGGAGGGTTGAAGATAGAAGCCGATGACGGGGAGCACCGCGGCGACCGCCTCGGTGCGCTCTATGAGCTCGTCCTCGGAGAGGGCGGAGAGCCCGCCAGGGCTAAGAAGGACGGCGTCATAGCCGAGGCTTTTTGCCAGCTTCGCCTCGGAGACCGCCTGCTCCTTGACGCCACACGCGCCAGCCACCATAACGACGGTGGCGCCGTTCTCTTTCTCGAAGCGAGCGGCTTCCTCGGCGGCGACGCGAAGGACTCTTTCCAAAAGGTTATGCTTGGGGTCACGTATCTCGAACTGCGTCGTATGCACGGCGACTGCGAGACCGCCCACGCCCGCGTCCAAATAATATCGGCATATCGCGCGCTGGCGGCGCTCGTCAAACTCGCGATTTTTGTTAAGAGCGAGCGGGTTTGCTGGGATCACCGTTCCCTCGTGAAGCTTTTTCAACGCTATCTCGTGTCTCGTCATATCAATAACTACCCTTTCTTTCTTCAAAATGAGTCGGCTTATCGATAACTCTGCCGCCGTCCAAAATATACTCCGCCTGCCAACGTATCAGCGTTTCCGCCGAGACGGACGGATATCCGAAGAGCTCCATCGCGCGCCCCGCGTTATTGAGGTAGGCGCTCGGCGCTTCCTCTCCGACGAAAACGGGCTCCTTACCGAGGAGAGCGCCGAGGCGCTTCGCCGCATAGCGTATCGAGACCGTTTCAGGGCCCGTGACGTTCATTTTGCAAGCGGGCGACGCCGCGTGCAAAAGGCCGCGAATCGCAATCTCGTTCGCACTTCCCTGCCATATAAAGTTGAAGCACGGCGTCGTCAGCGAGATGGGCGTTCCGTCCATTATCTTTTTAGCCACGTCGTAGAGGACGCCATAGCGAAGGTCAACGGCAAAATTCAAGCGATAGATAAAGACGTTCGTTCCGTAACGCATCGCCGCATATTCAAAGGCTCTTTCGCGAGCGAGGACGCTCATCGTATATTCGCCTATGGGCCCCACGCGGTCGTCCTCCGAGGCGCCGCCAGAAGCCAAAGGAACTATCGGATAGACGTTTCCCGAGGAGAAAACGACGATGTTGGAGCGCCTGAATTTATGAGCAACGAAGGCGGGGAGCGTGGCATTCATTGCCCACGTCAGGCACTCCTGCCCGTCCGTTCCGAATTTTCTGCCCGCCATATAGATGACGTTTTCAACCTCGGGCAAGGCGTTCAAGGCTTCAACGTCGAGAAGATCGGCGCTTATCGTTTCAACGCCGTGGTCGTGCAGGAGCTTCAAAGCCACCTCGTCACTAAACCGCGAGACCGCGATGACGCGCTTTTGAAGCCCCGCGCGCTTTATCGCGTTTTTGGCAAGGATACACAGGGTGGGACCCATTTTTCCGCCCGCGCCCAGCACCATGATATCGCCATTTATCTTCGCCACATCTTCGACGAGGGCAGGCGAAGGCTCGGTGAGCATTTCGTTAAGTTTTTCTTCCGTCCACATTTTGTTCTCCGTTCCGCCGCCGAGGCGGCATTTTTTTGAGTGTTTGATATTGCGTGGTATCAATAGTTTTCTTTTTCGCGCAAAGCGCTTTGAGCTAAGCGCCAAGGCGTTTGCTTCCATTGGAATAGATTTTGTGGTTAGCCGTCAAGGTATTCGCTTTTTGTCAAGCTGGGGACAAAGCTCTTTTTTATCTCCTTTGCCACCGCCGCGTCACCGTACAGAAGGTCGACGACGGTTGCCGCCATCAGCTTGGCGGGGAGCACGTAGGCAAGTTCGGGATCCGAAATCTTGAACTCCTTGCTATGCGCCGAGCCGAAATAGCCGCCGAGGGTAGGTTGTATCGTGGGGATGAGCTGGCTGAGGTCGCCAACGTCCGACGAGCCCACCATATCGACGCCGTGCACGATACGCTCCGCGGGGATAAAGCGCCTTGCGTTTTCCTCGAAGAGGGCGCTGATCCCCTCGCTTTGAACGAGGGGGAGATAGCCCTTGAAGTTCTTTATTTCCGCGCTCGCGCCGACAGCGTATGCCGCGCCGTTGATCGCGCGATCCACCTTCATCGCCGCGTCGTTTATCGCGCGGCGGCTCGCGCCGCGCACGTAGGTTTCCATCGTTACCTCGGCGGGAACTATATTGACGAGCTCGCCGCCGCCCGTTATTATCGGGTGGACGCGAATCTTATCCTCGTCACGAAAGGTTTCTCTTTGCGCGTGAATACACATGAGCGCCGCCATGGCGGCATTGAGGGCGTTGACGCCCTCCCACGGGGCTCCGCCCGCGTGCGCCGCCTTGCCCTTGAAGGCTATCGTTTTTGCGACAAAGCCGAGGCTTCCGCCGCCGATAAACGCGGCGGGCTCGGGGGTATTCCCCTCCGCGTGTATCATCATCGCCATATCGACGTCATCAAACGCACCTATTCGAATGAGCTCCTGCTTACCGCCGAGAAGCCCTATCTTGCCTTTTGCGACGAGGGCTTCGCGATACGCCATCTCGACGAACTCCTCGGCGGGGGTCGCGATGAAGCAGACGTCGCCGCCGAGTTCATCGGAAAACGGGCGGAGCGCCATCGCCGCGCCCAGCATGGCGGCAATTTGCGCGTTGTGCCCGCAGGCGTGCGCCGCGCCGCTCACGGGGTCGGCAGTGGGGTTGGTGGCACAGGTTATCGCATCGAGCTCGCCCATGACGGCGACGGTGACGTTGGAGCGGGCACCGCGCATACGCGCCTTGACACCCGTTACGGCAAGCCCCTCCTCTGCTTCGAGCCCGAGGGAGCGAAGCGTTTCGGCGACGAGGCGCGCCGTCTTGACCTCCTTATAGCCGAGCTCGGGGGAAGCGAGTATCTGCTCCCCCACGGCGATTATCCGCGCCGCGTTTTTCTCCACCTCGGCGAAGACCGCCTCTTTTAGCTCTTCCTTCGTCATTTTCTCTCCTTTCACTTCGCCAAATATTTGATAAGCATATCGGCGACGAACGCCGCCCTTTTTGATATTTCCGACGGGGCGGAAAGGTCCTTTTTGAGAATGCCCGAGAGCGTGTGCATATTTGAAAAATACGAGAACTCAAAATTCATAAGGGAGATTATTATCTGCTCCTCGTCAACGTCGGCGCGGAAGATGCCGAAGGCTTTGCCACGCTCTATCTGGCGCCTGATATATTCTATCGTGGGATTTTTTATATCCGCCGCTCCCACCTCGGAAAGGCTCGCCGCGTTATTGAGGTTTTCCCACATAAGTATTCGGACGAAGGCGCTATCCGCTTCGAGAAAGCGGAAGCTTCCATAAACGATGTTGCGAATCGCGAGGTCGGGCGAAGCCTCCGCGGTATAGTAATCGCGCTCGTACTCCGCGAGGCGGGAATAGACGCCGCGAAGCACCGTTTTATACAGGGCTTCCTTATTGCCGAAATAGGCGTACAACATTCGCTTATTCACGCCTGCCGCCTCGGCGATGGAATCGACTCGCGCGCCCGCTATCCCCTTTTCGGAGAACTCGCGCTCTGCCGCCGCGAGAATACGCGCACGCGTTGCGTCCGCTTTTTTTAAATTATCAGTTTGCATAAGCACCTCAAAAGTAACTATATAGTTATATTACCATAAGACGCCGCTAATGTCAAGTGCTTTTCACAACATTTTATAGTTTTTTTATCCAAAAAACATATTGACAGGTACGAAAATATATAGTATAATATACTCGTGGGCGGAGGGGTTATACAACCCAAAAGTAACCAAACAGTTACACGAGTCCAAAAGAAGCAAAGGAGCGCCGCAAAGCGGCGAGGAGCTTATGTTTAAGATAGCTATTGTCGGAACGGGGATCATCGGGCTTTCCCACATTGAAGCCTTACGCAAGACGGAGGGCGCGGAGCTCGTTGCGCTTTGCGACGTTGACGAAGGGAAGGTCAAGCCCTTGGCGGAAGCCAACGGAGTTCCCTATTTTTTAGACTACCACGATATACCGCGCGGAGTGGAATGCGACGCGGTTATTCTCAATCTGCCGCACGGCTTACACTGCGAGAGCACGGTGTTTTTCCTCGATAGCGGGATAAACGTTCTCGTTGAAAAGCCCATGGCAAACACGACGACGGAATGCGACGAGATGATAGCCGCCGCTCGGCGGAGCGGCAAGAAGCTCGCGGTTGCACACCCGCAAAGGTATTATACTGCCGAGGAGAGGATACGCGAGATAATCGACTCGGGAGAGCTCGGAAGGCTCTGCATGACGACGGAGCAACGCTCCATCAACTACTTCAACGACTCGCGCCCACGCTGGTTTCTCTCGAAGAAGGCGGCGGGCGGCGGCATCGTTATGAATTACGGTGCACATGCGCTTGACAAGCTTCAATATGCAACGGGCGCGCGGATGACGAAGGTGTGGTCTAATTGCCAAAACTTCAAGAATGACTACGACATTGAGGGGCACGCACAGATATTCGGCACTCTTAGCAACGGCGCTTCATTTTCTATCTGCTTCTCGGGCTACACTGCCGCGGTTTATGAAAACTACTACTATTTCACGAACGGAGTCCTGCGCTCGATGGGGGCGGAAACGCTCGAAATCAGGCGCGGCGACGGAAGCTGGCAAGACCTCGGCTGCCATGCGGACGGCAACGAGATAGCGCGAGAGCTGGCGCAGTTCGTTAAGCTGCTCCGCGGCGAGGAGGCAAATATTCCGAGCGCGGAATACTCGCGCGACATAATCGCGGCAATCGAAAAAATATACGAAAACACCGTTATTTAACGAAAAAATGGATTAAGAGAGCGCAAAACGAGACCGCACTTGGCGGTCTCATTTTGCGTTTGAGGTTTTTTAGATTGGTTTTATCAAGTGGTTTTCGTTTGGCTTAACTTGGAGTCGGTGAAGCTTTTGCGATTGCTTTTCTCGGAGCGGCTTTTGGAGTACGGCTACCGCTTGACTCGGCTTTGGGTGGTGAGATTTTTGCGATTGCTTCTGGAATGGCGGCGCTTACGCCTTTATTTACAAAATGTTATTGAAAGTGGGGCGAAGCTATGCTACAATATATGCGTGGGCGGCGGAGACCGCCGACGGATGGGAGCTATATGAAGAAAAGCATTTATTTATTCTGCACGAGGCTGTGGTACTACCTGACGGCGCTACCACTCGCCATCATTCTCGTTTTCGCCATCATATATAATTCGGGCGCCAAAAACCTTTTGAAGCTATACCCGCTGATAGTTATCACGGCGCTTGGGATATGTTTTATTTTTATCTATTTTTTCAGAGCCGTTAAGCTGAGCGGAGACAGGATACGCAAGCTGGGGCTTTTTTCGGGGAGAGACAGCTCGCTAATTATGGAGGGGCGCGAGCTCGCCATAACGCTGGAACGCGGAAAAAGAGCCAAGATAGAGCTTTTCGGGCATGACGAAGCCCCCGCGCTTGACTGGATAGACGAGGAACGCTATAAGGATATGTCGGTCAATCTATTCAGGGCGCGCGTAAAGGGCGGGAAGCGCGCTGTTAAAAAAATCGTTTCGCTCTTCGGCGCAACGAAGGAGGAGGCGGCGAGGCTCTTGGACAGCCGCTCCTACGAATGTGAGAACGACGCGGTGCGCATTTCGGCGAGCGAGAGCGAGAGCATACGAACGGTGCGCATAGCTTTTAAGGCGACGATATAGTAGATAAAAAACGTAGGTTTTAAGCTTGATTTTTCAAAAAAACACGGTAGAAGCCGAGATATTTCTTTGCTTCTACCGTTTTCGTTTGATTCTGCCTAATCGACAGCTTCGCTTTTGTCTAACAATACACGCTCTTTTAGGAGCTTTACCGTGGGGTGTTTCATTAAAAATTCAATAAGCAAGGTTTTTGTGGTAAAACCACGGTTAAATCAATAAAGCGAATTTTTGATGAGGCACACACACGGAGGCTTGGCAGATTTAGAGCGAAATCGACGGCTGACGAGCGATAGACGAGTAAGGGTACTCGTGCTGTGAAAAGTCGATATAACGAAAAACATAATTAAAACGGGAAAACCGCAGGTTTTAACCTTGATTTTTCAAAAAAAACACGGTAGAAGCAGAGATATTTCTTTGCTTCTACCGCTTTTTTGATTCTGCCTAAATGCGACAGCTTCGTTTTTTATTTATTTGCACTGCTCGGCAATTCCGCCCGCAAGCGTTATCATTTTGACGGCTTGGAGCGAGAACTTGTTTGCCTTGACGGTGAGAGCCTTCGTCATCACGCCGCGAGCCAGCACCTTGACTCTTCCCGACTTGGCGGGAATCAATCTCTTGGCTTTGAGGGCGTCGATGTCGACGACGTCGCCGTCATCGAAGTTATCGCATATTTCATCGAGGTTGACCTCGGTGAGCTTACCCGTTGCGGGCTTGGCGCCTTCAACCCAGACGATTTTTTGTTGAGCCTCTTCGTCGGTCAAGCACTCGTCGGCGTGTACCGCGTCGATGGGGGGTTCTTCCTCGACGGGGACTTCCTCTTCAACGGGAGCTTCTTCTTCGGCGGGAGCTTCTTCCTCGACTGGAGTTTCTTCCTCGACGGGGGCTTCTTCCTCGACGGGAGCTTCCTCTTCAACGGGAGCTACTTCCTCGGCGGGGGCTTCCTCTTCAACGGGAGTTTCCTCCTCGACGGGAGCTACTTCCTCGACGGGAGCTTCCTCTTCAACGGGAGTTTCCTCCTCGACGAGAGCCTCTTCCTCGACGTGAGCTTCCTCTTCGACGGGAGCTTCCTCCTCAACGGGAGCTTCCTCTTCGACGGGAGCTACTTCCTCGACGAGGGCTTCCTCTTCGACGGTGGCTTCTTCCTCGGCGGGAGCTTCTTCTTCGACGGGAGCTTCTTCCTCCTCGACGTGAGCTACTTCCTCGACAGGAGCTTTCTCAATCAGATCGTCGCGCTGTTCCGCGTTGGCATTCGCCTCGTCGATAAGAGCGCCTACGTTTTCTCTCACTATACTTACGTTGTCGTCCAGCTTTACTCCTGCGGGAAGTATCATCTTGACGAGATCCTTCTCGACGAGCGCCGCCGTCGTTTCATAAGGCATGTGGTAATCAACAGGCTTGATGTTCTTCTTGGTGAAGCCGTTCTTGTTCATCACCTCGTCAATAAGCTCAAGCGCATATTTCAAGCTACGGTCGCTCTTGACTTTGAGCATCATGGGCACCTTCTCAAACTTGGGCTTATCGGAAGCGTCCGTAAAGTGATATTTATTGACGTTATACTCATCAAGGTCAAGGCCGAGGTAAACGAGGAAGTTCTTACCCTTAACGTTGAGCTTTGCGCACTGCACTCTGCCACGGTTGAAGGACTCGAAATTCCAGCTCATTCTCGCCTTTACGCCCTTGTAGGAAAGGAGGGCGTTTTTAAGAATGGTGTAGTAGTCCTGAATGGGCGGCTCCGACTGGATAAGGCGCGACATAAACGACGTGCGGAAGCGCACTTTGACGGACTCGCCGTTTATTATCGTCGTATCATCATCTGCGATGATGAGGGACGGCTTGGGGGCAGGTATCTCGACGGGAGCTTCTTCCTCGACGGGAGCTTCTTCCTCGACTGGAGCTTCCTCTTCAACGGAAGCTTCCTCTTCAACGGGAGCTTCTTCTTCGACAGGAGCTTCTTCTTCGACAGGAGCTTCTTCTTCGACAGGAGCTTCTTCTTCGACAG
>CAYSUO010000018.1:0-20697 GCA_964434325.1 uncultured Ruminococcus sp. | reverse complement strand
CTTCGACAGGAGCTTCTTCTTCGACAGGAGCTTCTTCTTCGACAGGAGCTTCTTCCTCGACGGGAGCCTCTTCCTCGACGGGAGCTTCTTCTTCGACGGGAGCCTCTTCCTCAACGGGAGCTTCTTCCTCGACGGGAGCTTCCTCTTCAACGGGAGCTTCTTCCTCGACGGGAGCTTCTTCTTCAACGGGAGCTTCTTCCTCGACGGGAGCCTCTTCCTCGACGGGAGCTTCCTCTTCCGTCGGCTTCGGCTCATCCTCGGGAGGTGCTACCTCGTCGGGCTCGGTCGGAGCGGCGGGAGATTTTTTATGCTTTTTAACGATGATAATTATAATGATGACTACGATGACGACGAGCGCAAGTGCCGCAAGGAGTATCCAGAGCCAGGTGAGGTCTCTCGTCGGCTCCTCGTCCACCCTATCGACCACCTCGACTATCGCGTAGACGGAGAAGTGCGTCGTTTCAAAGACCAGATTATCGCCAACTACCATCGCCTTCATATCGGTGACTTCGCCGTTTGAATCAATATAGACGACGCGAAGGTCATTGATATCTCCGCTGAACGTTGCGGGAATGGCGAGGGTGACGGTGAACACGTTGTCAACGGGGGTCTCAACGCCGCCCTTCGAGAAATGGATATCGTAAGCGGCATATATCTTGCCGTTCTTACCGTTACCGAAGAAGGTCTTAAAGTCGAAGCCGACGTAGGACGACGCGACGTTGCTGTAATTCAAGACGTAGCTCGAAGGAATACCGTTAAGCGCGGATATATTGAGAAGGAGCGAGCCGTCCGCATCGTAGCGCGTGAACTCGTTTTCCATCGTGATGCGCTCAACTATGGTGAGCGTTGCCGACATGGGAGCTATCGCCTCGTAGTTGGCCGTGTCACACGAAAAGCTTGCCGTCATCGTGTAGGTGCCAACCTCGGTCTTATCCTCACCGTAGGTGACGGTTACGCCGTCGGGAAGGTCTCCGCTTATGCGAATGGAGTGGGGCTGCCCGTCATAGACAACGGTGAGATCCTCGAAGGAGACGCCGCTCATATCGACGGTGGCTCTCTTGATGGTCCAATCGAAGCTGTATTCAAGCTTGCCTTCGATGATGAAGTTATCCGCGTCCGTCGGGGTGAGGACGGCTTTGGCGGTGTAGGAGCCCGCGTTTATCGCGGTGTTGTCGGAATACTCGATGAGGATGCCCATTCCCTCGGGGACAACGAGCGTCACCGTATGGGTTTCGCCATCATAGACGAAGGCGTCGGTATAATCCCAGAGGTATTCGGCAATGTCACTTATCGTTGCCTTGGAGATGGACCACGCGCACTCGGGGATTTCCGCCAAGGCGACGTAGTTGGAATTTGAGGGAGCGTTCGGGTCAAGCGAGGCGCTTGCCACATAAGAGCCAGCGTTTATCGCTTCATTGCCTTCATAGACGAGAACGAGGTCACGAGGAAGCTCCGAGATGAGCACCCTGTGTGCTTCGCCGTTATAGACGGGAGCGTTATCCGCGTCATAGTCCCAGCTAAGCGCCGAAAGATCGATTATCTGCTTTTCTATCTCCCAGTCGATGGATACGCTGTCGGTACCATCCCAGGTGTAGTTCGCGTCAACGCACACGAGATTGGCTATCGCGGTATAGCTGCCCGCGTAGCTTGCCGTGTTGCCCTTGTAGGAGCTTACGGCGAGAGCCGCGTGCGATATTTCAACGGAGAGGTCACGAAGCGTTCCGTACTCGTAGACGAAGGGATTCTCGCTATCGTAATTCCACGTGAACTCGATATCCGCATTGTAGAGGGGCTTCGGAGCTATCTTCCATTCGATAGAAAGTGTATTAGTCGATTTGAAGGAGTAGTTGCCGTCCGCAATCGCAAAGTGTGCCGTTGCGGTATAGGTACCAGCATTGGTCGCGCGTGCGCCCGACAGGGTGATGGACTGGCTTATGAAGTCGGGAATGCTGTATTTGCCGTTCACCTTGGCTATATCGACGGACTGCACTTGTCCGTTATAGACGAGGGGCGCCGTGTAATTCCAGGTAATTTCCTGCTCCGAAAGTTCCATCGGCTTCGGGGTTATCGTGACGGTGACGGAATTGGTGGTAAGCGTTTCATCAAGCCCCGTCTCACTATCGGTGAAGCGAACTTCACAACGGTACGTTCCGCTATCGCGAACGTCGGCAAAGATGAGCGAGCTCCACGGTTTTCCTTGAAGCTTTACAAATTCTGTTCCGTTCCATTTATACCAGCTGTACTCGTAGCTCGTGGAGCTCGTGGGATACTTGTGAACTATGCTAACGCTTATCCTGTTCTTGACCTTATCGCCTGCCGCGTCCAAGTTGAAAACGCGCGTGAGCTCGGTTGCCTCTATTCCGTCAATACCGAGGGCAACTTTGAGCTCTTCGAGCTCCGCCGTCAGCACGATATCGCCGTCAGGCATTTCAGTGTACGCGTTTCCTTTCGCGTCCTTCCACGAGACTATCTTATAGCCCTCGTAGCGATCCGTTCCGTAGAAGAAATTGAGGTTTGCGCCTGCGGGAAGAATAATTGTCTTGTTGAGAGAGCCATCGACGATGAAGGAGACCTTACCAAGCTTCGGGAAGGAAGCGGTCACGTTGGCGCTCACGGTGTAGCTCGTTCTATCGAAGTTATTCTTGATGATGGTGCCGACGGTGCCGAGCCTATCGAGAATGGGGCTTATATCAACGGTGTAGGTACCCGCGATATTAAACACTCCATCTCCCTGATAGAAATCGGCGATGGACTTTTCGCGCTCGTCTTCGGGAACGAAGTCGTGCAGCTTTTTAACAAGGGATTTAAATTTATTGAAGTAATTTTCATTAGAAGCGAAGCTGACGATACGCTCGTTTTCCAGCTCGTCAATACCGAACTCGGCGAGTATCGCTTCAAAGTCTACTACATTTAATATAGATTCATAGTCGGAATAGGTGAGGTCGTTTTCAACGTAATCAAGAGCCTCGTCAACACTCATCGTGAAGAGCGAGATGATATCCTTTTTGAGTGCGTCTCTCACCTCGGTGCTTTCGCATATATCGGTGAGGACTGCCGTAACGCTCTCGAAGAGGCGCGCGTTAACAACGACGGTACCGTCCGTTCTCGAAACGTCGAAGGCATCGGTGAGGACTGCGAAGATCTTTCTAACGTCGCTCTGCCCCGCGGCAACCTCAAAATTAACGTCGAATACCGTATCCGAAAAATCGGTCACGATGGCGACGTGCCACGAGAGCTTCATTTCATCGTTTTCCATCACCGCTATCTCGGCGGGGGTAGGTAGCTCGGCGACGAGCGCCTTCACTGCCGACAGGGAGAAGCCCGCGTCGCTATAAAGAGTTTTGCCGTTCACGGTAATCTTTTGGAGATATGCCACAACGTCTTCCAGCTTGAAGTCGGCACTGCGCTTCAAGTCAGCCACGGTGGCGTCATATCCGTCAACGCCGTCGACCTCTTCCGTTGCGAGCCAGAAGGTTTCGATTACGTCTTCCAGCCTTTTATCGACGGCGGCTTTATTTTTGCCGAGTATTTCGACATAAGCTTTATCAAGAGTCTCGGTGTCGATCATATCGAGGGAAAGCTTGGTCTTATATTCTTTTATCAGACGGTCAATGTTCTTATCGCTCGTGACGAGTTTTTTGAATATATCAACGATGTCGTCGTCACTCATAGCCTTGAACATATCGCCGAGAAGAGTTTTATACTCCTCGGTGCTCTTGTCGCCTTCAAGCATAGCGTGAACTTCGGGGATCACTTTATCCTTATGCTCTTCGATGATATTGTCCACTGCGGTTTGGTCAAGCGATTTAATGATATCATCGAGCTTTTCAAGGTTGATAAGCTGCTCGTAGTCGTCATTCGTCAAATTGTTATTAAAGCCTTCAAGCACGGTTGTCTTTTCACTCTCAAGCTGTTCCACCGTGAGGTCATCGAATGATGTTACCGTATAGCTCCCATTTTTGAGGCCTTCGTTTATCTTGGTAACGAAAGCGTCGTAGAGAGACGGCTTCGGGTTGGAGGTATCGCGCTTATATGCGACGAGCATTTCGAACTGATTCGCTATCTCTTTTTCGATATAGGCGTTTATCTGCGCTTGGAAGTTCGTGTCGTCGTCAAGAACGGTGCTGTTTGTAATTGTTCCGCTCGTCTTGATGAGCTTGTAGTTGGTGATGACCTGCTTCAAATATTCGTCAATCTTATCGAAGACGTACCTATCGGTATCATCCGTGGGGGTCGTTCCGTTCTTCTTGCTTGCAAGATATTTCGAGAGCATATCGGAGATGGCGTCCTCGATATAGCTATCTATGTAGTCGTCGATAAAGCTCTCAAACACGGCCTCGTGCTCGGCGCCGTCTATGTAATTTTCGACTTCATCTCTGACGAATTTGACGAGCTCGGACTCGACGAATTTATCCATATCCGTCTTGCTTGCAGTCGTGCTTCTCAGGTAATCCAAGTACTCATCGACAGCCTTCTGCATATAGAGGTTGGCGTACTTGTTCATATACGTATTGACCGCTTCCTCAACAATGTCAAAAACTTCATCCGAAGAAGGAAGCTCATCAAGGGAGATAACGCCGCCGCGCACCGAGGTTTCCAAGAGGGAGCACGCATAGTCAACAAAACGGAGAACGAGCTTGTTCGACGCGGTGCTATCCTCGAAGATATTGTTGAAGAATCTTATACAGGTGTCGGTATCGACGGTGTCAATGTTATATTCTTTTTTGAGGAAAGCGTCAAGCGCCTTTTCCCAGACGTTGTCTTTGGTGATGCTTTCATCGGCGCCGCTTCCGTCGGAGCCCGCGATATCGGATTTAATATCGTCAACGATTATCTTCTCGATGCCCGCTTTAAGCGTGTCCGCAAGCATTTGGAGCTGTTCGGGAGTTGCATTGAAGAGGGCGTTGAGATTGTGATACCAGACGATGTCGAGGCTATCCTCGTCATAGCTGACGCTACACCAACCGAGGTCGATGCCGCCGCCCGTCGTGGCGCCTTCACCCGTTCCTATCTGGTGCCCAGGGGCAACGGAGCCCGAGGAGCCTCCGCCTTCGCTGCCACGCGCCGCCGCCTCGCTTATTGCCGCCGCCGAGGTCGCGCCCACCGAGAAGAGCATGACGAGAAGCAGCAGGAAGGCAATCACTGTACGCAAAGTCTTTTTCATTTCGTTACCAAACCTTTCGTTAAATCGCATATAAATAATATTATAAAAATTATAACATTAGTGCAGTTAAAAGTCAATACAGTTTACAAAAAATGAGGGTGCGTCCGTGCTTTTTTGGCAAAGCACACAAAGACGAGCCCTCATTTTTGTTCAAATCGTTGAAGAAAATTTGCGTTTTTATCGCTTTTCTATCCCGTTTTCTTCTCACGGTCACGGCGCCGCCCGCGCAGCTCGCGCACGAGTATCACGGAGGAGCGCACCAGATTCGGCAGCAAGCCGAAGGCGAAGGAGACGAGGAGCAAGCCGCCCGTGACGAGAATACGAAGGACGCTCGGGGATATTTTGAGTCCGCCGTCTTCTCCGCCCTCCTTGGGCGTGGCTTCGTAGACTGCGGTATACGTTGCGTCACCCGTGACGGGGGAGATGGCGGGAGACCAGCCGACAAAGGCGTAGGAAAAATCGTCGTCATCCAGCTTTTGCGGGTCGAGCGGGGGCTGTACCGTGTCACCGAGATTGTACTTATGCACGGTGAGGGTGATACCGTCCGATATAAAGGTGACGGTATAAACGAGGCGGCGCACCTCGACGCAAACGCGCACGTCGCTTGCGGGCATTTCAAAGGCGGTGCCGTCAATGGCGTGGCGCGCGCCGTCTCCGTCAAGGTAGTAGAGCGCCGCGAGCTCGTAGCCCGTGGGGACGGAGAGCGAAAGCTCGACGATATCGCCCGCCGAGGCTTGCGCGGCGCTTGCTGTAAGGCTCGCATTTTCACACGGCACCAGCGTTACGCTTCTTTCGGCGACGAAGCGATACGTGAGCCCCGTGCTCAAATTGAAGGAGAGCACGGCATCCGAGAAGGTATAGCGCTGATAGCTTTTTTCGCCGCCGACGAAAGTGTAAAGCACGAAGGACGAGTCTGCCAGCGGGGCGGAGGCTGAAATCGAAACGGCGAAATTTTGCGACACGGGCTCGCCGCTTTCAGAGTAAGCCGTTAAAGAAAGCTCGTAGCTCGCCGCTTCATCGGTGAGGCTTGCGACGCGCGTTTTGTTTTCTTCGCTCTCGCTGAAAAGCCCGAAGCCCGACGCTTCAAGCGATAGACGGGTGACGCCCGCCGAGCGCATTTTGACGAGCTCCGAATAGGAGACCGACGCCGAGAGCTCACCAAAACTCAGAACGAGCTTACGGTCAAGGAGGGGCAGGAGCTTCGCGATATCGACGTCGCCTTCGGTACAAGCGACGGTGACAGCGGCGGGGGACGCGGTGACGGCGGCGTGCCCGCCAGAGGTCGGAACGGTGTATTTTTTCTCGAACACCGCGGTATACGTTGCGTCCGCGGTTACGGCGGCGATGGGCTTATCCCAGCCGACGAACTCGTAGTAGCACTCGAAGTCTCCCTCCTTCTCGGGGATGCCCGAAAATGAGGGGGTGCTTCCGAAGAGCGCCTTTTCAACGTGGGGGGTACCGTCGATGATCCAAGTCATATCGAAACTTTTAAGCTCCTCGCGGAAATGCGGATAGACCATGACATCGTTCACGACGGCGCCGAGATCGACGAGAGCTCCTTCCGCGTCGCACCAGCCGTCAAAAACGTAGCGTGCGCTCTCGGAGTCCGCTCGCGTCGGAACGTAGCCGATGTAGGCGAGACTTCCTTTATCGACAGTGACGTCGCCGAGGGCATTCCCCTCCTCGTCGTGATACGTTACCGTGACGCTTTCCGCGTCGGTGCGCTTTTCGACGGTGAGCTCGACGGGAAGCGACGCGGGCTCCGATATCCAGAGCTCGCGCCTCGCCGAGAGCTCGCCTTGGCGATAGGCGCTCGCGAGCGCCGCCGCGAGGGCGGCGGAGCATTCGTCACTGACGCCAATGGGACGCTCAAAGTCGGCGGGCTTTTGCGGCTCGGCGACAGCGGCGGGAGCCACGGGCTCGGAAACAGCCTCGGGAGCGACGGGCTTTTTGACCTCGCTCGGCTTCTCAGGCTCGGGAAGCGCCACAAAATTGGGAGCCGCCACCTCGGCGGGATAGACGTCGGTGTCCGCGGGGCGAGCGAGGTCCTTATCGACGTAATAATCGTCGTCGTTCAAAACGGAGCTCGGCGCCTTTTCGTCGGCGGCACCCTCGTTTATCTTGTAGTCCTTCGTGTACGCTGTTTCCGCGCCGTATTTATACACGGGCTCGTCGCTTATCGCCATTGCGGCATAGTAGAGCTGGGAGAGCAGAATTTCAAACTTGCGAGTTCTTCCCTCTTCTGCCACGTAGCTTTTAACGACGCTGTTTTTATAGAGCTCATCGAGAGCCACGAAAAGATCGACCAAGTTATCGCGGAAGCGCGAGTAATTGTTTTTGTAGTATTCGTAGCGCCCTTGGGGGGAGTCTATCTCGTAGTACTTCGTGAAGAAGCGCCGAAGTAGCTTCGTCGACTTGTCCGCCATATTGACGACCTTGGCGTCCACTCCGATGAGCCCGCTCGATATGAGGTCCTTGTTCTCGATGACCTGAGTTACCATATCGCCGAAGATGGCGTTGTAGAGTGAGCGCCCCTCGTGGAGCACCTTGCTATCATCGACGAGGGAGAGGCGGTACTCCGCCAATTCAAGAGCCGCGAGGTACGCCTCGTACTCGGCTATCTCGTCGGCGAGGCTTTCACGCTTCGCCTCGTTTTCAAGATAGGCGGCATAGTCCGTCTTATATTTTTCAAGGGCTGAAAGATACTCGCCGTAGAGCGTGACGGCGGCGTTATACTCTGCGAGCTCGGCGAGGTAGGCTTGATAGGCTTCGTAGAGCTCGTCGTATATCTGCTTTTCAACGAGGTAACTCTTATAGGCGGCGAGCCTTTCGTCGTAGGTCGCCATCGCCTCGACGTAGGCATAATAGGCGCCGTCATTATACGGTTGCGAAAGCGCCGCGTTGACGGCTTCCGCCGAAAGCGCGAGCGAGGCGCGATAGCTGACGGAAACGGCGGCGGGGATTTCGGCGGCAGGAATTTCGGCAGAATATGTGTCGCCTTCCTCCGAAGCAGAGCTCAGCTCATACTTCACGCCGCCCACGGTGACGGTGGCGGGAATCCAAGTCAGGCGCGTGCCGTCGCCCGTGAGGTAAGTATAGATATGCGCCGTTACGGTGAGTGTTCCCAGAGCCCCCTCGCTTCCCATGCGGTGCTCCACCTCGACGTAGGAGCTGGGAACGGTCTTGGGATAAGAAACGGTGAGCACGCCGCCTTCGGTTAGGTACTCGCGCTCAACGCGCGAGAAGGAAATGCCGAAGAGCTCTTCAAGTATCTCGGGCGTTGTCAGCGTATCGTTATAGAGCTCGCCCGAAAAGCCAGGGCGAGAAACGTCGATACCGCTGGAAGCGGAGACGAGGATACCGAAAGCCGACGAAAGAAGAACGAGCACGGCGAGTGCCGTACCGAAAACTCGCTTTTTTATCTTCCTCACCCCCACAAATAATTTTTTCGCGACATTTTAGAACGTGTGCAAACGCGATATTTAATACAACATAATATTTAATTCAGTATAACATTTAAGTGCGGCGTTGTCAAGCAGAACGTTTCATTTTTCGTATATTGAAAATAAAAGTTTACAATTTATGCGTGTCTGTTTGCCGCGCCCGTTGCCGTGCGGCGCCAACGGCATAGCGAACGAAGGCGAAGCGATGGCTCTTTTGCTTTTTTAGTTAGCATAGTTAGCATAAGCGCGAAATTTGCAAAAAACATCGTTTGGCGGCGTTCGCCTAAGGTGCTTCGCTCGGCGCTTTATTGCTGTGAGACAGAACGAAAATCGCGCACGGGGGCGGGGATTCGCCACGAGCAAACAAAAAGCGCAAGCGAGAAAAGCGGCAGAAGCAAAGAAAAATCTCCGTTTCCGCCGCAAAGCTTTATTTTCGGAAAGGTGAGGTCAAAGCTCCATCTTCTCCGATCTATTAGGTTTTACTCGATTTTCGTTTTATCGGCGCGGCGATCCGCGGTAATAGCTCCCTTGTTTTCCAAGTTCACGATAGCGTCGTGCTTTTTGCCGTGTGGAGCTTCGGCGCCCCCGAGCTTCGCGATCACGAGGCTTTTTTTGATATTACGATGGTTGCGGTAGAGTCCGCTCCATTTTCGACGATCTCTTTTACCGTTATCGTGTAGCCGAAGTCCATGCCGTTGTCCATTTTACCGTCACGGAAGAAGGCGTCGTAGGTATCGGCTGAGAAGCTATCGCCTTCGTAGAAGAGGTCGGCGGCGCCGATCGTCGTCGTGGAGGCATTGCCATTCATAAAGTCGCTGACGTTGCCGTTTTGAACGAGCTCGATGAGATATATTCCGTCTGCCGCGTAGCGCGAATACGAGTCCACGCCGTGGTGCGGGCGGGCGCTGACGGTCTCCTTGCCTTCCCAGGTGATGCTCGTCATATCGTAGACGGAATTTACGTGATATATCCTTATACCGACCGAATCTTCAAGCTTGTAGCTTTCCGCGTCTTTCGCGTAGAGTCCGTCGTGCGCGAAGAGGTCTATCAATATGTATTCGTCGTAGGGGGTGCCGTTACCGTCGTAGCCGATGGCGCGTATGAGGACGGCGCTACCGTGCGTTGAATAGGCTTTGAGAGTTATTTCCAATCCGCCTTCTGCGGAGGCAACCTTCGAGGCGTCGACAACTTCGGGCTCGATCCAGCCGAGCAAATATTTGGAATAGGAGTTCCAGTCGCCCTTATTGTCCGACTCCATATCGAATTTGCCGATGGTGGACGAGAAGTAATTATCGTTGGCGTAGTAGTCTGTGAGCCCCAACACGTGCCCGAATTCGTGAATTATAGTGTGCGTTTTTATGCCGTCGGCTTTGAAGATGAAGTGCGCGGCGATATTGAGATAGGTGTTGATGTTGGGCTTCTCCTTCGTTCCCGCGGCGCGCGTATCGGTGCTGATCGAATTTTTAAATCCGCCAGACATGCCCATTCGCTCGTAATAATCGCCATCATACTTCGTTCCGTCGCCGTACAGGAGAGTATTGACGAGAATGACGACGTCGTAGTATCCGTCGCCGTTTTGATCGAAAGCGGAGTTGTCTATCCCCTGCTCGCCGAGCCATTTATTGATGGCTTCAAACTCGGAGCTCGGCATGATGATATCGTAGTAGTCCGCCGCGTTGCCATTTATGACGTAGGGTGCGGTGATGAACGAATTGACGGTGAGCTTACCATAGGACGAGGTGTACAAAAATTCGCTGAGCGATATATCGCAGTTTTCAACGGTGTATTTCGTGACCTTGCCGTTCGCATCCATGACGTTGCCGAGGACGCCGCGCAATGCCGCAAGCCACGTGTCGTTCACGCGGTCTTTCTGATCGGCAAAGGTGACGGGGATCACCAAAACGTTTTGCGTGCCGACGGATTTGATATAGCAGACGTCGGACGTTTCATAGAGGCTATCGCCCGTGAAGGTGGGGGTGCACAGCTCCAACCAGGCGGTGCAATTCCCTATCGTCACCTCGATCTTATCGCCTTTTTGCAAGAATCTGTCGGTTTTATCGACGACGTTGCCGTCGGCGTCTTTAATGCTTCCGAACTTCACGTTGTCGTCGATAATCGTGATGTCGCAATAGAACTTGGAGGCACCCGAAAGGCAGGCGGAATTATCGAAGCGCAAGAGGAGCGGGAATCCGAACTCAACGCCCGTTTGCTCGATCGCGCCGTCGTAGCGATCGCCGACGACGTAGGAATTCTTTGAGTACGATTTCGTATACAGATCGGTGTTCAGCTTTATTTCGGCTATCGTGCTCATCACGTTGCAGTAGTATATTTTTATGCTTATCGCCTCCGCCGCCGTGCCCTTTTGGGAAGCGAGGGGCGCATTGAAGCAAATATAATCGGGATATTGCTCGAACTCGGCTTTTGAAGTTCTGCCGATGAGGGCGGAGGTATTTCCAGAAAAGAGCTCGGAGACGGCGGAGACGGAGGTCTTACCTTGGAGATTGAAATAGCCTTTAACGAGGAGCTCGTTCACGGGAGTGGTAAATTCGCAATCGATGAAATTGACGCCTGGCAATGCGTCGAGAATGTACACGCGCGTATCTTCGCCGAAGGCGCCCCAGCCACCTTCGAGCTCGGCTATCTCGCCGACTATCAAGAGCCTGACGTTTTTGCCGCCGTTGGTCTTGGCGCTCAGGGTGTAGGTTCCGTCTTGGTTATCGACGAGATTATCTATCGTATTCACCGAGGCGGAGAGCTCCAAAAAGTCAAAGCGCGAGTAGTATTCCTTGGCGGTGATCTTCTTTATCTTGTGTTCTCGACTCAGTTCTTCGCCGCAGATGCCGCAATAGACGACCTCGTCCCAGCCACCATCGGTGCAGCGGCCGCCGTAGACGTAGACGGGCTCGACGACGTTTTCCTTGACCGCCGCGGAGGGCGAGTGCTTTTTCTGCGTTGTGAAATGGGTGCTGTTCAGAACGCTTCCGCAATCGGCGCAACGGACGACCTCGTCCCAGCCGCCTGCCGTGTGGCAGTCGCCTTCGGTCACATTTTCCGTTGTGGCGGCGCTGGGGGTGTGATTGGTGGGCTGAACGGTGAAGTGCGAGCGTTCCAGCTCTTTGCCGCAGACGCCGCAATAGACGACGCTGTCGTAGCTGCCCGCTTGATCGCATTTCGCTTTGACGACGTTTTCTTCGACTGGCGCATTACCGTAATCGTGCTCGGCTAAGGGGATATCGACGCGAGTCGAATAATCGCAACGGGCGCAATAGTCGTAATCGTACCACCCGAGTTCACAGCAAGTCGCGTCGTGTGCGGAGCAATGCAGGATTTCGTGTTCGAGAGCTTCGAGAGTAACGTGGTCGCGATAGAGCTCTTCACCGCACTCCGTGCAGTACCAAACGTAGTCACAGCCGCCAACTTTGCCGCAGCTCGGCGCCACCTCGTTTTCGATACGCGCAGTCTCGGCGGAGGTATGCGATGCGGGAAGCGCCTTGTAGGTTGAATAATCGCACCGCGAGCAGGTATCGTATTTCTCCCAGCCGTCGCTCGTGCAGGTGGGCGCTTTTTCCTCGTGGTGCACGAGGTCATGCCCGAGCGCTTCGATATCGGTGTGGACACGGGAGAGCTCGTCGCCGCACAGCTTACAGTAGACGACGCTGTCGTAGCCGCCTGGCACAGCGCATTTGGCGGAGACGTAGTTTTCCGTAACGCTCTCGTCCGCGCTGTGGACGCACTCGCCCTCTTCGCAAGCGACGAGCGCCGTGAGCGACAACACGAGAACGAGCGCGGCGATAGCGATCAAGAAAAACTTTTTCATATTATCCATACCTTTCAATTTCGTGAGCGAAGCTTTTGCGATTCCCATTCGGAAACTCGTGCCGCCGTTCGGAGTTATCCTCTGTGCCGCGGATTACGCGACTTCGAGACGGAAGCGCACGGGAGCAAAAAACTCGTTCGGTTTTCGGGCGAAGCTCGGAAAATGCCGCGAGCGCGGAAGAGACGGAAAAGCTCCGATGAGTCAAGAATATTATATCAAAACGATATTAAAAAATCAACAGTTTTTTTCGTGCGCCGTCGCCTTTTTTCGCGGATAGCCGTCGGCGCGTTTTTGTGTCGCGGCGACTTGTTTATTCTAACTCTGCGCTTGTTTTAAATTTGTTCGCCGTATCCTCCTTTCGTTCGCGAGCGCGGAGCGGAAAGTCCGCTCGAACGAAAAAGAAAAAGCCTTGAAAAATCAAGGCTTTTCGGGGCGATATCTTTTTTGTCGCCCATTGATGGTGGAACCGACGGGTGAGCAAGTTTAAACAGCCTAAACGGCTGTTTAAACGATGCGAAGTCAACAAAGCAAGGAGCAAGCAAGGCAACTGTGATTGGCTTGCTAGCGACTATGCGACTTGACTGGGGAACCTTCGATTCCCGAGAGATAAGAGAAGCCCGATTGCGGGCTTCTCTTATCTCTACTTTGCAAAGGACGTAATTAATAAAAAGTTCGACCGAGCAAACGGCACGATCGAACTAAATTGGTGGAACCGACGGGTGAGCAAGTTTAAACAGCCTAAACGGCCGTTTAAACGATGCGAAGTCAACAAAGCAAGGAGCAGGCAAGGCAATCTGTGATTGTCTTGGTGGCGACTATGCGACTTGACTGGGGAACCTTCGATTCCCGAGAGATAGGGGAAGCCCGATTGCGGGCTTCTCTTATCTCTACTTTGCAAAGAACGTAATTAATAAAAAGTTCGACCGAGCAAACAGCCCGATCGAACTAAATTGGTGGAACCGACGGGAATCGAACCCGTGTCCAAAGGTATCTTGATATGGCTTTCTTCGCAGACAGTCTTCCTTTAAATCTCCTCGAGGCGACACCGAAAGACGGGCGACGCCACGAGCAGCCCTTGCTTACGCGACCGATATAAGGGCTATTCTCGGTGCGCGTTCACTACTGATTTGACGCACGGCGGGAGCCGTAGTCCTCTCCTGCGGTACGGGTGGCTTAAAAGCCACGGCGCAGCTTACGCTGCCATTGCAACTTTATTGTTGTCGTTTAATTTTAAAGTGGACATTTTGACGGGATTATCCTGCCCGCTGCGCTTACCATAGCTCAACGCCCCTGTCGAAACCTTTACGGCCCCGTGCACACTTATATTCTATATCATTTTTCCAAAAAAGTCAAGCTTTTAAGCATTTTATTCTTAAATTAAAAAGTTTATAATATTATTTGCAAGGTATTTTGTTGAGCTTCTGCTATTGCATTTTATTCTTAAATTGCGAAGTTTATAATACTATTCGCAAGGTATTTTGTTGAATTTTTACTATTGCATTTTATTCTTAGATATTGAAAAAATTGCGAAAACGTGATAAAATAGCATTATCAGATGACCTTCGCTTCGTAGAAGCGGCTCGATGGCATTGTGCAAGTACTTCGGAGAGGCGGCTCGGCGACATTATGCAAGCACTTCGGAGAAGCGCTCGGCGGCATTGTGCGAGTGCTTCGGAGAAGCGCTCGGCGACATTATGCAAGTACTTCGGAGAAGCGCTCGGCGGCATTGTGCAAGTGCTTCGGAGAAGCGCTCGGCGGAGGTCAAAATACAGGCGCCTTGGCGGCGAGAGGAGAGGCTTTGAAGCTCGGAAACTTTTTTAAGCATTTATGGCTCGTTATTCACCACAAGCATACGGTCCTCGTGCACTGTGCAAAATGCGGGCTATTGTGGCGCGGGCTCGTGCACGACAATTCAAAATTTTCACCCGAGGAATTTTTTGAGAGCGTTAAATTTTACAGGGGCAATCGCTCGCCGATAGGCGCGTGCCGAAGGACGCGCGGCGTCAGCCGCGCCTGGCTCCATCACAAGGGGCGCAACAAGCACCACCTCGAATATTGGATAGATCCCGAATGTGCCGTTCCCCCGATGATGCCGTACAAATACGCGGTTGAATGCGTTTGCGACAAGCTGGCGGCGACGAAGGTATACAACGGAAAAGCCTACACCGAGGATATGGCGCTTACGCATTGGCTGAAATACGGAAACAAGGCACCCGCCAATCCGCGGACACTGAAATTTATCGAAGAAGTCTTTCGCGCTCTCGCGGAGCACGGCGAAAAGTACGTTTTAAACAAAAACTACATGAAGGCGACGTACGCCGCCATCTGCGGCGACGGCGGCAAGGTGCGAAAGAAATACCTCGTTATGGACCTCGGAAACGTTATGATGCGGTTTTCGCCGAAGGCTCTGACCGCGAAGCTCGTTCACGACGAGGATGACGCACGCCTCGTTGAGGCGGCGCTCTTTGACCGCGCCCTCTGGGACAGGCTCGACGCGGGCACCATCAGTGACGACGAGGTGAAAAGCGCCGCCAAGGCGCGGCTCCCCGAGAGGCTTTGGCCGCTCTCCGAGATGGTCTACGACGGCTGGGTGGAAAATCTCGACGAGATACCCGAAATGCGCGAGCTCGTTACGCGGCTCAAAGAAAAATATTCACTCAAAACGGCGCTACTCTCGAACACGAGCCGCGGCTTTGCCGAAAAGGAGGGTGCGGTCGGCGTCACTTCCCTTTTTGACGTTCGTATCTATTCAGCGGTTTGCGGCTACGTGAAGCCAAGCCCCGAGATATACGAGCACCTTTGCCGAAGGCTGGAAATTGAGCCCGACGAAGCCGTTTTTGTTGACGACAACGACTTGAACGTTGAGGGGGCGCGCGCCTTCGGCATACCCGCGATACTCTTTAACGGCGACGTTCGCGACTTGGAGGCGAAGCTGGAAGAAGAGCTTGCGGTCAAATAACTCGCTCGGTATACATCGCGACTTAAAATGATTTAAGCTTCGCTCCGTTTTATTCATTGAGATAGTTTGTCTTACTTTAAGTCTTAACGTTAAAAAGGCACGGGCATAGCATTACGAATTATGAAAGTGTGTATAGCCAACAAAAAAATCAAGGTCATTCAAGCGTTGACCTTGATTTTTTGCTTTCGCTACGCTTTTCTCTCAAAATTCAGTTTGAGACAGTCTTCTATTTTATTGGTGATACGCCCGCTGAATTTATCAAAGGGAAGCCTTATCAGCTTACGTTATGATTCCAACTTAAAGTTCTTTGAGACAGTTCTTGCTTTATTGAAGAAAAAGCTTTCTCAGCTTATAGAGCCGAGCGCGGCGCTCGGGACGACGAGCGAGAGCTCCGTCTCGCTATTATCGCGAAGAACTGTGAAGCTCACCTCACTCCCCGAACGAGCCCATAAAAGTGCGGCAGTGATATCATACATACGCCCGACTTGATACGTCGTTCCGTCTATCGTTATGCTTTTAAGAACGTCGCCCGCCTCGAAAACGCCGTCCGCAAGGGAGCCCGCGCTTACCTCGGCGACGGTGACGTTTTCTACGCGGGAGAGCTTACCCGTTTCCGCGTTAAAGCTTGTGCCGCCCGCGCCCGCTTGAATGGTGATGCCGAGGGTGACGCGCTGAGGCGCGATGACGGTGCTACCGTTACAGGTGGCGATGACGTTTTCGGCGACGGCGACCGCGATATCGACGGGAATTGCGTATCCGATGTTGTCGACCTCTTCATCGACTATTTTGGCATTAACGATGCCGACGAGCTTGCCCGTGGCGTTAAAGAGCCCGCCGCCCGAATTCCCCGCGTTTACCGCCGCGTCGATACGGAAAACGTAGAGGCTGATCTCGGTCCTGTCGTCGGCACCCGTGAGCTCTATTGACTCAACGTCGACGTTGACGGCGCCGCGCGTCGCCGATATCCCGTAGCCCTCCGCGTTGCCGATGGCGATGACCGTATCAAGGACGCGGACGGAGGCGGCGGAGCCGAGCTCGACGGCGCTGGCGGAGCTTTCGCGAAGCGTGGCACTGTTTTCAACGCGAAGCACCGCGATATCGTAATTCATAGAGCCGCCGACGTATTCGGCTTCAAGCGCGAAGGCGCTACTTTCGTAGCCGTACAGGTAGCAATTGATATTGTTTGCTATATTATCGCGGCGCGTGGATTGAGCGTCGTAAACGACGTGATAGTTCGTTATTATGTAGGCGCTTCCCGCGCTCTTATCAAGCTTATAGATAACTCCCGAGCCCGCCGCGTGATCGCACTCGATGAGGACGGAGGAGAGCAAGCCCTTCACCGCCGCATAGACTTCGCTCTCCGCGGAGCTCGCGTTCACCTCGACGTTGTAGGTATCGCCCTCGTTGACGGTGATATTTTCGTTGTCTCCCGCGAAGAAATTGCCAAGGAGCTCCCACGCTCCGCCACTCTTGGTATAAACAGAAAAGTTGAGGCTATCAAGATAGAGATCGCCGTTTTTGCCCTGCGACGACGAAGGGATACCCTTTCCGCTCAACCAACTTGCGCCGTCCTGACCGTCGGCTCCATCTCTGCCGTCTTTTCCGTCCTTACCATCTTTACCGTCCTGCGCTTTTGCGCTGACGCCCGTGTCCTCTCCGTCCACGTACCAATTGCCGTTTTTACCAATGGAGACGGTGGAGCCGTCCTTGCCGTCACGCACGGTGATGGCGCCGCAATCGACGGTTGTTCCGTCGTCAAGGGTTATGACGAGATGATTATCCGAATCGACGGTGGCACTTTGAATACCGAGCCCGTCGTCGCCGCGGAAGGCAGCTATGAACTCGTCAATAGTTCCCGTATAGCCCGCCTCCGCAGCACGAGCATATATGCTCTCGACGCTGAGCTCCGCGCTTTCCGCGCCGCAAGAAGTAACAAAGAACACACAAAGAAGCATTGCAAGAAGAATGGAGAACAGCTTCAAGTTTTTCATAGGTACTCCGTTCCGCCGCCGAGGCGGCAATAGCTTTTATTTAACACGCCCCACGGGCGCGATAAGCTTTCGTTGATAGAGCGACACCGCAAGGCGCGCCTTCGATTTCGTTTTAAAGCTTTACAGGTGAAACACCACACGCAAAAGCAAGCGCGGCTTTATCGCGCTTACTCCTCTTCCTCCGCCTCGCGTGCGGCGCGCTCAGCGCGCGCTTCCGCGGCATAAGCACGCAAGACTCCTATATACTCCTCGGAAGCTTCTATTATTATTTCGCACTTTTCGTAGCGCGAGGTATAGACGATACGCGAGCTAACGCTCGGCGCGAGGCTCGGCGCATAGCTATATTTGACGACGCCCATGGGCGTTTTATGCTTTTTCCTTTCGGCGGCGCTCTCCGTTTTTATAGCGGAAATACCTGCAAGCTCGATACGGCAGAGAGTTCGCTCGCGCTTCCCCGTTTTCTGCCTGACCACGAAAAGCGGAGTTCCGTCTGTGGCTATCATAACGTCATAAATGAACACGGGTATCAGGTATTTGGTGACAAAAAGGAGAGCCGTTACCAACGCGCCGAGGGCGACGAGCCCTATTAGCGACTTATACCTATCCGCGATGAAATAGACCGCGAAGCCCGCTATGGTGACAACTCCCGAGACCGCCGCGGCTATTTTCGCTTTATTGTTCGACGGCTTGGGTCGAACGCTCATCTCTCGTATCACTTCGGCTTCTCCTCCTTAGAAAATTCATAATCTTCAAACGTCGAATAGTCTTCGTTGTTTTCATATATCGGTATCATATAAGGCTGCTCCATATCGACGCCATTGACGCGGATTTCAAGCCGTATCCACTTGACGGGCTCTTCGCCCTCTTGAAGCCCAAAGTCGATCCCGTCAAAAACGAGCTTATAATATCTATACAAGAGGACGCTTTCAAACTCCGCCACGGAAAGACTTCCTATCTCGATGGGCTCCTCGCCCTCGGCGCGCGGATTTCGTGCAAGGGTGAAGGTGAAGAGGCTCGTATCGTCAGTATCCGCCTCGATACCGAACTCGCTCTTCAAGCTCTTCATCAGCGAAACGTTATAGCGGGCAGAGACTTGAAGCTCGCCTATATCGGTGATGACGATGAGATTATCCGCGATGAAGTGCGCGGTATCGGGGTCGTCATACGAATAACGTAGCTTCTGCGTTTTCGCACCCACGTTGCCGCCCGCCGCTTCATAGTACGCGGTCAAGGCGTCCGTGAAATAGATGCTTTTGATTTTCTTCGGATAATACTCGAAAAGGATCATACGAAAAACGATGACGCCCACCACGAGAAGGCAGACGAGGGCGAGAAGCACCTTTATCACCGTCACCGTAAGGCTTCTCCGTGGTGGGCGATCGTCCTCGTAATCATTGTAGTCGCCGTAGCGCTCCATATCTTCCATAAAAGCTCCGTTCCGCCGTCAGGCGACAAGATTTTCGAGGCTAAATTACCCCGCTGTTAAACAAAAAGGTTTTGACGCATTATTTTATCAGGAAGCAAAAATGCTTGCTTGCGCTTGGCTTTTTTCGACGCCGTCAAGAAGCGTGGGCGCGGCAACGCGCCGAAGGGCGTTAGCCCCAAAGATTTGTGCGCAACCGCGCAAAAATCTTTCACACGCGAATTATACCAGGAAGCGAAAATGTGTGCTTGCACGGACATTTTTGCGACGCCGTCAATGTATGCGGGCGCGTTTATCGCGCCGAGTGCGGCTTTGCCGCACAAAACCTTACGTGTAAGGTTTTGACGCAAAAATTATACTAGGAAGCAAAAACGTGTGCTCGCACGGACGTTTTTGCGACGCCGTCAATGTACGTGGCGCACGTAGTGCGCGAAGGGGCGAAGCCCCTAAATCTTGCTACCGCAAGATTTAACACGTACATTATAATACACTTCCCTCCTCTTGTCAATAAATCGAAAAGATTATTAAAACTAAGTTTAAAATTAAGTTACGCTTTTGGCTTATGGTTTCGCTTAACAAATAAGCGCCCGCAAGCCTTTCGGCATGGGCGCTTATTTTTCATTTAATGAAGAATTAGATAAAGGGGCGGCGATTGAGAACGAGGCGAAGCGGCTTCGTTGAGACTATCTCACCTGGGAGCGCACTTTGAAGCTCGGCTAAGCAGCAGAGCGTTCCAAAGAGCATGTGGAGGTCATTCACGCCGTCGTCGTGCTCAAAATCAAGAGAAGAGAGATAGGCGATAAACGACGAAGCAAAGGAGCGGAGGCGTTCCCGCGCTTCGCTGACACGATGTGGAGCTTGACGAAGAGCGCGCGCGAGTGCGTATACCCAGTCGACTTCGCGGAAGCCAATCCCGCGCCCGAAGGTCTCGCCGAGGAGATCCGAATCGTAGAGCTCAATACAGGTGTCTATCAGGGCGGAGGGATATTTCAGGGGGCGCTTTGCGTACTCCATATTGAACATATAGTGGAACCAGCCGTAGAGGTGCTCGCAAACGGGGGCACCTTTTTCGGGGTCAACGGTGCCGACGCGGGACATTCCGAAGGCGGGGTCAGTAGCTTCCGCAAGCTGTTCAAAATAGAAGTTCTGCCAATCAAGGTCGACGCTATCCGTCAAGGTGGCGACGACGTAGACTCCTGCGCCACGGTGGGAATGTGCCCACGGGCTTCCCTGCCAATCGAGAGAGTCCAAAAGCTTTTTTAACCCTTCTTTATCGAAATACGGCTGCATTGCCTTCGGGGGATAGGCTGGTTGCGCGTCAAACAATTCAAGCGCCGCGACGCAATGCGCGGTGGTGTGGATAAAATGGTGCGTTGCTTCCTCGAAGAGCCCGCTTTCGGGCTTTTGGAGCGAACGTAGAGCTTGAGAGGCTTCGGCGCGCTCCGCGCCCGTGGGAAAGCGGGAAATTGTGTATAGGATATTCATCGCGTCGGCGCAACCGTATTCATTGATACCGAGCTCGCGCGAGCCTTCGGCGTTCTGCCATATCCAGCGCGCATAGGCACCGTCGCCGAGATAATGGCTTTTGACGACGCCGTGTACTTTTTCTATTATCGGATCAAGATTTATCATATAGGACTCCTTCTTATGCAATGTTTTAGCAAAGTTTTTCGCCAAACGGACGCAAGCTTCAAGTATATTCTACCACAGCCAACGGCGAATGTCAAGAAAACAAAGTCACTAATTATAGAGGGCGGAGCGCCAAATTTAGTACGGAAAACGGAGATAAAAAAGCGGAGGCTTGACGGATTTCGGCAGAAACAAACGAAAAACATAATTAAATGGGAAAACCGTAGGTTTTAACCTTGATTTTCCCGAAAAAAGCACGGTAGAAGCAGAG
>CAYSUO010000017.1:32172-32251 GCA_964434325.1 uncultured Ruminococcus sp. | reverse complement strand
CATTTGAAAATTGCATGGGGCTTACAAGCGTCACGATAGGCAACGGCGTTACGAGCATTGGTAATTCTGCGTTCAGTGG
>CAYSUO010000017.1:20775-32072 GCA_964434325.1 uncultured Ruminococcus sp. | reverse complement strand
TTGTTCAGGACTTACAAGCATAACGATACCAAACGGCGTTACGAGCATTGGTAATAATGCGTTCAGTGGTTGTTCAGGACTTACAAGCATAACGATACCAAACGGCGTTACGAGCATTGGTAATTTTGCGTTCTCGGGTTGTTCAGCGCTTACGAGCATAACGATACCGAACAGTGTAACGAGCATTGGCGATTATGCGTTCTACGGTTGCGGGAGTCTTACGAGCATAACGATACCGAACAGTGTAACGAGCATTGGTAATAATGCGTTTTATTATTGCACAGGGCTTACAAGCATAAAACTCCCCGACAGCATCAGCAGCATTAACTCTGCTACGTTTAAAAATTGCACGAGACTTACAAGCATTATCATCCCCGAGAACGTTACGTCCATTGGGCCTGAGGCATTCTTCGGTTGTTCCGAGCTTACAAGCATAAAACTCCCCGACAAAGTTGTGAATATTCTTGATACTGCTTTTATGGGTTGCTCGAAGCTTATAAGCATAACCATTCCGAACAGCGTTACGAGCATCTCCCACAATGCGTTCTTAGGTTGTTCCGAAGTTGTGAGAATTTACTATAAAGGTAGCACCATGAGCTGGAAGAAAATTTCATTTGTTGGAGCGCCTGAATTGTACAATGCGAAAATATATTGCTACTCCGAAAACGAACCGACGGAGGCGGGCAACTATTGGCACTATGACGTGAACGGCAAAATAGCCGTTTGGATTTAATGTAAAAGATTTAATAAAGAGAGCCCGCCGCGTTTCCGCGGCGGGCTCGTTTTTATTATCAAAAGAGAAGACTGCATTGGACAAAGCCAAACGAAAGAGGCTGACGCATTTAGGCAGTACCAAACGAAAAACGAGGCTGTCGCATTTAGGCAAAGCCGAACGAAAAACGGTAGAAGTAAAGAAATTCTCTGCTTCTACCGTGTTTTTTTCGGAAAAATCAAGGTTAAAACCTACGTTTTCTCCGTTTATTGAGGCTATTGTTTTTTCGTTGACAGCTAAACAATCGGCTCTGCTAATTTTCGCTTATGCCTGAACAGTTACGCCTTTGCTTTTTCGTTGACTGCTAAACAATCGGCTCTGCTATTTTCGCTTATGCCGAGGGGCTTCGTCGGCTTATGTGAGGGCTTATTCGACGGAGAGCCAGCTACCCCAGAGCTTGAAGAGGCTTTCGTAGTTATCGACGTCGCTTTCCGCGCAATACATGACGCAAACGTAGAGCGAGCTCTCGCTCTTCAAGATGGTGTAGTACTCGTAGGTGTAATCAACGTCGTCGTCCGAATAGAGAATAAAGAAGCTGGCGACGTTGCGCTCCGCGTCGTAGACGTATTCCGCGCCCGTGTATCCGTTTTCCGCGATGAAGAACTTCGTGTAGTCTTCGACGCTTATGCTGAAATCGAACTTATAGCCCATTTCCTCGTCCTCGATCTCGGATTTCGGCATCACCTGAACGAGGAAGGTGGCACCTGGGGTGGCGTAGCATATTTCATAGTACTCTATCGTTTTCTTCCTGAAATAGTCGGGGAGGCGGAAGGAGATCCCGTATTCGGTGTAATTTTTAAATCCGTCGTCATTGCAGGCGGTGAGCCCGAGCACGAGCGAGAGGACGACGGCGAGCGCCAATGCAAAGCACAGCGCCTTCCCGAGCTTGTTTTTTCGTTTTTCTTTCACCATTTCTTTTTCCTTTCTTTGCGCCCGCATTTATCGCGGGGGCAGCTTGGTTTTAAACGTTGTTTATTTCCGATATTACGCCTCGCGGGGCGTCAATACGCTTGCGCCTCATGATAGACCTCGAACGTCAGCCCTCGCTCGCTCCAATAGTAGTCAAACTCGTAGTCGGAGTCCTTAGGTATCAGGACCTTGAAATCGCTTGCCGTTCCGACGAAATCGGCGGGCGGCAATATATCGGCGGCGTGCGGATGGAGCATAACGAGGCGCGAAAGGCTTCCCGCCCCCTCGAAGGCGCCGCTCATAAAGACGGAAAGCTTGGTGCCCTCGGGAACCACGAGCTCTTCGAGGCAACCGCCCGCGAAGGCACCGCGAGCCACGGAGCCGACGATGAAATGCTCCGCCCCCAGCGGCAGGGTGAGGCTCTTTTGCGTTTTGCCAAGCTCCGAGAGCCCGACTATTATATACGAGCCGTTTTCGCTCTGCTCGTAGACGAAGTATTTATCGTTTTCATCCGTATCAAAATACTTGACGTCAAGGAGCGGAAGCTCGGGCTTTGAGACGACGACGAGGTCTGCCCCGTCAAACGCGGTGCCCGCCTCGGCGGGCATTTCAACGAGGCGCGGAATGCCCAGCTCTAAGAGAACGTCCTCTGTCAGGGTGACGGTGCGGCGAATCGCGCCGTAATCGTTCGTGTGGAAATTCGTATCATAAAAATACTCGGGGGCAAGCACGTAGTCACGGATATCGCTGATAAACGTACAATTTATCGCGCCCCTCATATATTCTTCAAACGCCAGCGCCTCCTCCTCTCCGCCGACGACGGCGAGGCTATTCATCGGGCACCACGAGAAGAGGACGCGAGCTCCGCGCGACTCACAAAAGTCGATATATTCGTTAACGTAGTCGATAAACTCCTGCGACACTATCGCGGAGTTCAAGCTTATCGCGGTATTCGGGTCATAGTAGAGCGGCATTATATTTTCTGCGCGCGGGTAGGCAACGTCACCGTACTCGTTAAAGCTATCCGCGCTATACGCCCCCTCCGTTGACGGTGGCGCGCCCTCCCTGATATAGCGGAGCTTTTCCGCGGCAATGCCCCACGAAGCGCCGAGAGCGGAGAAAAAGTTGTCCACGCCCACGTAGCGAAGCATTTCGAGCTCACCGTCAAGAGCACGAAGCGTTGCGTCCGCATTGAAATAGAGCGACAAGGTCTGCGCATCGAGCTCGGGGGCTATAACGACGACGTCTCCCTCGTTTATCCCCGCGCGCGAGAGGTCGAGCATCAGCTTCGTTCCCAGAGCCGCGTAGAGCCCGAAGTTAACGACGGTGCGCCCCGTGTACTTCTCCAATATCTCGCTCTTCAAGCCGAAGGCGACGGAGGAGCCGCCGACTACCACGAGCTTTTCCCCCGTGGCGCTCGTCAGGCGTTCCAGCTTATCGTCGAGCTCCCCGAGAAAGGTGCTTTCATACTGTGGCTCGGAGAAAACGAGAAAGCCCGCCACCGTCACGAAGGGGGACGCTATTACCACGAGCGCGAGAAGCACTGCGGCGATTGTTTTTACTTTTTTCATAGCTTCCTTTCAAAATTCAAAAATCGAGAGACGTAATCAGAACTGGAAATAGATGAAGCTGCTTATCTTATCCTCGGAGAGGAGCAGAAGCCAAACGAAGAGCACCGCCCAGACGACGTAGACGAAGCTTCCGTTTTTGACGAGGGCGGACGAGCCGTCCTCGCTATCGCCGAAGACGAGGAGGCGATCCATAAAGAAGAGGGCGACGACCGAAAAGACGAGCAGAATGAGCTGCGGCGCACCGAGCCCCATGGCGGCGAAGGTGCTTGAAACGCCGACGTGCGCCGTGAAGAGCCTTCCTATAAGCGTGGCGGCATCGGAGACGCTGTTTGCGCGGAAGAGAAGCCACGCGAAGGTGACGAGGACGAAGGTGTTGACTCGCCGCAAGGCGACGACGGCGGGAGATTCTGGGGTGAGGCGAGCGCGGGCGAGAAGCGCGTTGCGCTTCTTCAACGTCAGCTCGGAGGCTACGCGGTATATCCCGTGCACGGCGCCCCAGAGCACGAAGGTCCACGCCGCACCGTGCCAAAGCCCTGAGACGAGAAAGACGAGGAAGAGATTCAAAAGGTGGCGCGGCTTCGAGCATCGGCTTCCACCGAGGGGTATGTAGAGATAGTCCTTAAACCAAGAGGAAAGCGATATATGCCAGCGCGACCAAAATTCCGTCACGGTGGTGGCGGAATAGGGGTGATCGAAATTCTTCATGAGGCGTATGCCCATGATGCGGGCACAGCCTATCGCGATGTCCGTATAGCCCGAGAAGTCACAATAGATCTGGATAGCGAAGAACACCGTCGCAAGAGCGATGGCGAGCGAGCCCGCTTCGGCGGGCGCGTTATAGACCGAGTCCACGTAGGTGCTCAGCATATCGGCGACGCATATTTTTTTGAAGAAGCCGAGGAGCATAAACTCGGCGCCGCGAACGGCGGACTCGGAGCTCCAGCGCGGAGCCGCCTTCAACTGCGGCAAGAGGTTTTCTGGGCGCTCTATCGGCCCCGCGACGAGCTGGGGGAAGAAGGAGACGAAGAGCGCATAGTAGAAGAAATTGCGCTCCGCCGCCACATCGCCGCGATACACGTCGATGACGTAGGAAAGCGTTTGAAAGGTGTAGAACGAGATTCCGACGGGGAGCACGAGCCCCAGCGTCAGGCTCGAAGGCGTGCCGCCGAAGAGGGCGACGAGCCCCGAGACGCTTCCGAGAAGGAAGTCGAAATACTTGTAGAAAAAGAGCGTTCCGAGAGAGGCGACGAGGGTGAGCGCCAGGGCGAGCTTCTTCTTGGGGCGGCTCTCCGTTTTCTCGATGGCGCGCGAGGAGAGCCACGAGACGAGAGTCGTTGTCAAAATGAGAATTATCAGCGAAGGCTGATAGAGCATATAGAAGAGGTAGCTTGCAAGAAGGAGCATCGGCATTCGCGCCGCACGGGGCAGGACAAACCAGAGAAGCAGAACGACGGGATAAAAGACGATGAACTCCCAGGAATTGAACGTCATGCTTTGCCCTCACTTTCATCGGGCGATGGCGCCGCGCGCTTTTTTAAGAGGCGGTGGCGCACGTAGGAGAGGGCGAGATAGCTTGCAAGGCTCACGACGAGAAGCGCCGCGTACTCAACGAGCTCGGCACCGTAGCACAGCAGGACGGGGACAAGGGCGAGGTGGACGGCTAAGTTGACGAAGGAGAATACGCGCGCCGCGAGCTTAGGTGCAAGCACGGCGGGAAAATGCAGGGCGAGCATCAAGATGAAGATGATGCACGACAGGGGGCGTGTATAAAATATCATGGCGTCGTATCCTCCGTTTGCTTAGTCTTATCCGTCAAAAAATCCACGCCGTAGACAGGGGTGCCGCTCGACGAGCGCTCAAAGAGGCAGCCTTTGAAATTCGTTCCCACCCCGAAGAGCCCGAACGTCTTTTCGGCGCCGAGGTAGCTCGCAAGGTCGAGATAGAGGCGATAGGTGCGATACGTTCTTCCAAAATCGTTCAAGTGGAAGGCGCAATCGTAGAAATACTTATGATTGAAGACGTAGCTCTCCGCCGTTCCGAGAACGCCGTCAAAATCATAAGTGCTCGCGATGAGGCGGTCGTAGGCGGCGAGGCTCTCGGGGCTTCGCGCCGCTTCCACCAAGGCGTCCGCATCGGCGGGAGCAAAGCCAAAGAGAACTGCCGCCCCCGAGAGGCGCGCGGCGGCTATCGCGCCGTTGACGCTAGCCACGAGCTCGGGCTCGGTGATGGATTGCCAAGTTTTGTTTGCGGGGTCGGTGTAGTCCTTGTTTTTAAGCTGGTCGGCAACGGAGCTCCACGTCCCCTCGTATTTTGATTTATAGCGCTCGTTCATCGTGATATAGTACGCATCGATATATCCCGCCGCGCCGACGTAGCTCTGCCGCTTCGCGTTCTGAAATTCTCCGTACTTATCACAGACCTCGCTCACCGTCACTATCTCCTCGTAGCGGTGGGGTGCGCGCTTATAGCGATAATTCTTATTGTAGTCCGCAAAGGCGGAAAAAACGTTGGTGTAATTCGATATGTCGATATATCGGAAGAAGTTATTCATCCCTTCGAGGTCTCGTAGCGTTTTCCAATAGAGCTCCCCTTCGCCCATCATATAGGTGCTGTTCTCGGGGGCATATATCACCACGTCGCCCTCGGACGCATAGTGCCCCATGGCTTCAAGATATATGAGCCCGTGCGTCGTCCTCGTCGTCCCGAAGTTTATAACGGTATATTCGTTCTGCAAAAGACTTTCAAGATAGGGCGAAGAAAGCCCCTCGTAGCTCGACGAGCCCGCGATAACGATGATGCGCCGCTCCCCCTCGGAGGCGAGAAGGCGCGAGAGCTTCACCGCGAAAGCCCCGTCCCCCGTGTTGGAAAATCGCGGCGCCAAGGTGGCGTTCACAAAAAGGTGGGTGAGGCTCCTCGTCGTCGCCTCGTCAAAGGCGGCGTTGGAAATGGAATACAGCCCGTCGGGATAATATATCGTTTCAAGTTCCGTGCAATTTCTGAACGCTCCATCCTCGATGACCTGCAAGCGCTTGTTCAAAACGAGCGTTTTCATCGGAGCACCGTCGAACGCGCCCTCGGCGATTCCCACAACGTACTTCAAGCCTATCATTTCGGGAATGACCACGGTATCCGAGGCGCCCTTATAGGCGGTTATGATGACGCCCTCATCCTGCCAAGCGGGAGCGTATTCCAGCCTGTGCTCCTCGTCCACGGGGCAGGGATCGAAATACGCTTCGTATTCAAACTCCTCGTGCGGCGTATCCTTTTCCCATATACAGTAGAGAACGTCCGCCCCCTCGGGGCAGAATTTGGAGCCGAGGCTATACGCCTCGCCGCTTCCGTCCTGCTTCGTGTTATACTCCTTCAAAACGTAGCCGTCTCTTCTGAACGTTCCGTCGTCCCAGAAGGTGGATATCGCGGCGGCATAATCGGAATAAAGCTCCGCAATGCGCACCTCGACGAGCACCCCCTGGCTTTCCGCGCTGTAATACTCATTATCCGTCATATTAACGGAATACACGTTTATATTGCCGCCGTTCACGTTGTAGAAAAACACGTTTGAGCTTTTATCCACGTAATTCGCAAAAATATACATATTTCCGTTATAGAGTTTATCGGGGCTGACGCGGAATTTGAAGCGCCGCTCCGTCGAAGCTATCTCGCCCCCCTGCGTATACGGCTTACCGAATGACCATCCAACGAAGAACTCGTCCGCATAGATGGAGGAAACGGTCACCTCGGTTCCGAGATTGACGTAGTTCCCCCTATGGCTCGATATATCGCCCGTTCCGCCGCGAAAACGGAAAACCACGCTCTCGTCCGTATCGTAGCTCAGCTTCTCGGCATAAAATGCGACGTTTGTTCGGCGCGAGACCGCGGTGAGCGTTACTTTTCCCTGCTCCGCGTCATAGCTCCCCTCCGACAGAGAATGAAAGACGTAGCCCTTCTCTATCTCGACGTTGAAGCTGACATCGGTGCCCGCCCTGACATAGACGGGGTTTTCGCCGTAGACCGTCACGCCGTCACCGTAGCTGAGCATTACGGGAATAAGCTCCTCCTCGGGCGACTCGCGGCACGAGAAAAGAGCCACTGCGGCGAAAAGCATTATAAAAACTACCAAAAGGCTTTTTTTCATCATTGACTCCAAAGCGAGCCGCCTCGGGCGGCTTTGTTACCCATATATTTTAACATATATTTTTAAAAAAATAAAGAACCCCGAGAAAAGTCGAGGCTCGAGAGCGAAAATTCTTGTAGAATAAACAAAAGCGGCACGGGGTATTTGTACAAAATCAACAACACCGCGCAAGTAGCAAGGCCCTGTGCGCCGCCGCAACTTAAAGGCGGCGGAAATGGCAAAGCGCTCCACTCCTCTAACCCAGCAGGCTATAAGTAATAAAATCACCTACAACATAATGGGGCGGAGTTCGTCGGTGCCCCATCACCGACGAAACGGGCTCCGAGGCTGCTTAGACGTGGCTCACATCTCACCAGCACCTATCGCCAACGAAACGGGCACCAAAGCTGTGGTTTAGGCGAGACTCAATCCTCGTCGATACCGCTGTCTGCAAAACTTCTGTCCTTATAGTAAAAGAGCTCGTCGCGCTCGCCTATCTCGCGAAGGACGCGGCAGGGGTTGCCGACGGCGACAACACCAGCGGGAATATCCTTCGTGACGACGCTACCAGCGCCGATGACGCTATTGTCTCCTATCGTGACGCCAGGGCATATCGTCGCGTTGGCGCCTATCCAACAGTTGGCGCCTATGGTGACGGGATCCACGTACATATACTTCCGCATTTCGGGCTTGACGGGGTGCCCCACCGAGGCAACGACGACACCTGCACCCAGCATCGTCCCCGCGCCGACGCTTATCGCGCCGTCGTCAATAAAGGTACAATCCATATTGATATATACCTTTTCGCCGAGCGTGATATTGGTGCCATAGCAACAGTGGAAAGGTGGCTCTATCCACGCCTTCGTCTCTTTTCCGAAGAGCTCACTCATCAGGCGAAGGCGCGCTTCCACGTCGTCTGGCTCACTGCGGTTAAAGGCGTTCATCGCCTTTTTGCAACGCAAGCGTTCCTCGGGAAGCCCCTCGCAATGGTCCGTAAAGAGCTTGCCGCTCGCTATTCTTTCGCGCATTGTCATTTTGTTCTCCATTCCGCCGCCATAACGCGGCATAAATATGTTTATTTACGTGCTTTCGTAAGGCGCACGCACCTATTCAACGTTTATTGCAAGTCGCGCTTTCGTGAAGCTTTCACTTTTCGCAAGCGCAATTTTCAAAAGCCGTTATTTCACAAAATACACCTTGTTCGCAAGCTCCAAAAGCTCGGGGACGAGCTCTGTCCCTTCCTCGGCGCGACACGCGAACAGGACGACGAAGTAGGCATACTTCGAGCGATAAAAGCAAGCAAGATAGGTGTAGAGCTCGTCGCTCGGCGTATCGTTATAGACATAGTAGGCAACGTCGCCTTCGAGGCGAACTACCGCGTCCCGCTCCGTGACCTTTTTATAGTACTCCGCGAACTCCGAGGGCATATACGTATCGGGAATGCCCTGATTATAGCCCGCAAGGAAGGAAATGCGCATAATGCCGACGAGCACGTCGCCATTCGTGTACGAAGCGTCAAAACCCTCCGCCTCGGTTTCCCGAAAATCGCTCGAAAGCGGTATGCGGAGCTCCGCGTGCCCAAAGCTCTCTGCGTCGCCCGAGCACGCGAAAAGCGAGAAGGACAAGCACAAGAACGCCAAAAGAGCTACGAAACGTTTAATCAATCCGTGCCACCTCGCGAAGAATTTGTAAAGGCTCATTTACAATAACGTCGGCACCGTTCGCCGCAAGTTCCTCCCTTTCGCGGAAGCCCCACGAAACGCCGACAACGAGAGTCGCGCCGAGATTTTTGCCCGTCTGCATATCCACCCCCGTGTCGCCGATATAGGCACATTCGGTGGGGGATGCGCCAAGAGCTTCGAGCACGGCGCGGGCGGCGCTCGGGTCAGGCTTCAAGGGCACGCCGTCTCTTGCGCCAAGTACCGCGCCAACGCTATCCCCGAAGAAGTGCTCCGCGAGGGGGCGTGTAACAAAATGCGGCTTATTGGAAGCTATACCGACAGAGATACCGCGGTGGCGAAGCGCCGCGATAAGCTCGCATACATCGTCATAAGGGCGCGTCAAATACGTTGGATTCGCGGCATACGCCACATTATATTCATCTATTATCTGAGGAATGAGCGTCGGGGCAATGCCGCGCGAGGCGACGGCACGCTCGATGAGGCGACGCGCGCCATTTCCCACGAAGAGGCGGCACTCGTCCACGCTTATCCCGCGCGCTCCGTATTTCGCCAGCGTCTCATTTACAAAATAGCATATCGTTTCCACCGTGTCAAGCACGGTGCCGTCCATATCGAAAATACAAGCCCTTATCATACGACTCCCCGCCGCGAAAACGCGGCTCACAAAATCCAAAGTGCTTACGTCTCAAAGCTTTTTGAGCTTTGCAAACGTCGCCATAAGCTTTTTGGTAACGCCCGTGTCGAAGCGCACCTCGTAGAGTATATCGCCGCCCATATCCTTGGCGGAAACGATGGTGCCCGCGCCGAACACCGCGTGCGCAACGCGCGTTCCCTCAGGGAGGCGCGCTATGCCGAAGTGGCTCGCGCCGCGCGGCGCTCTCTGTGCCGCGCCGAAGCCGCCGCCGTAGCGCTTGACCGCCTCGGAGAAATCGCGAGCCTCGCTTCGCGCCTCCATCGCGTGCCGCGTGTTCTGAGCATACGACAGGGTGCCGCGGGGCGGAGCGCTTCTCGGGCGCTCCTCCTCGACGAGGCGCGCGGGTATCTCCTCGCGAACGAAGCGCGAGAGCGGGTTATAGGCGGTGCGCCCATACATCATACGGTTTTTGGAATGAGTTATGTAGAGCTTTTCCTTCGCGCGCGTTATGGCGACGTACGCCAAGCGGCGCTCCTCGCTCATCTCCTCCTCGTCCGTCAGGTTTTGCTGAGACGGAAAGATTCCGTCCTCCATTCCCGCGAGGAAAACGACGGGAAATTCGAGCCCCTTTGCCGCGTGCACCGTCATCATAACGACCGCGTCGGCATTCTCGTCGTACTTATCGACGTCGCTCACGAGCGATATTTCTTCGAGGAAGCCCGTCAGGCTCGGCTCCGTCGAATTATCGGCGCACCGCTTTTCGTACTCGACGGCGGCGGATATAAATTCGTTGACGTTGGCAATCTTCCCCTCGCCCTCAAATCCCTCGGCGATGAGCATGGAGTGATAGCCCGTTTCGTCGAATGCCGCCACGATGAGCTCGGAGGGCAGCGTGTGCTCGCGCCTTATCTTATCAATGACGCCGACGAAAGCCAAAAGCTTTTCCGCACTCTTTGAGAGCACGGGATATTCGCCCGCGCGCTGCATAACGGAATACATCGACACCCCGTCCGCCGCCGCCAAGGCTTCCACGGTCTCCACCGTTGCCGCACCTATCTTTCTTTTCGGCTCGTTGATTATGCGCTTCAAGCGAAGGTTGTCCTCCGCGGAATTTATGACGGAGAGGTAGGCGACGATGTCCTTTATCTCCTTGCGGTCGTAGAATCGCATGGAGCCGAGAATCTTATAGGGGACACCGCTTTTCGCAAAGCTCGTTTCAAGCGAGCGCGCCAGCTCGTTGACGCGGTAGAGTATCGCAAAATCGGAATATTTCCTGCCGCGATTTTTAACGGCGGTATTTATGCGATCGATGATGTAGCGCCCTTCCTCGCTCTGGTCTGCCACCTCGCGTAAGGTTATTTTTTCGCCAGCGCCCTTATCGCACCAGAGGCGCTTCTGGCGGCGCTTATCGTTGTTGCCAATAACGGCGTTTGCCGCGTCGAGTATCGTCTCCGTGGAGCGGTAGTTCTGTTCCAGCTTGACGACGGTAGCGTCGGGGTACGTCTTATCAAAATCGAGAATGTTTTCCACCGTGGCGCCGCGGAAGCGGTAGATGCTCTGATCGTCGTCACCCACCACCATGATGTTGCGGTATTTATCCGAAAGCAGCTTCGTC
>CAYSUO010000017.1:0-20675 GCA_964434325.1 uncultured Ruminococcus sp. | reverse complement strand
GGTATTTATCCGAAAGCAGCTTCGTCAGGACGAACTGCGCATGATTCGTGTCCTGATACTCGTCCACGAGCACGTATCTAAATCGCGAGGCGTAGTAGGAATGCACCTCCTCGTCGCTTTGCAGAAGCTCAACGGTCTTCATTATGATATCGTCGAAGTCCACCGCGTTATACTCCATCATTTTCTTTTGATAGAGCGCGTAGATATCCCTGATATCCTTGGAGCGGGGATCGCGGCTGTCGTTAAACGCCTCGGGGCCTTCGAGCCTATCCTTCGCCATACTGATGGCGTTCGCCACCGCCTTGGGCGCGAGGCGCTTCTCGTCCACGTCGAGCTCCTTCATGCAAAGGCTTATCATACGCTTTTTATCGTCCGTGTCGTAGATGGAGAAGCCTTGGCGATAGCCGAGGCGATCTCCGAATTTGCGAAGTATTCTGACGCATATCGAATGGAAGGTGCCCGCCCATATCGCGTCGCTCACCTCGCGGTCTCCAAAGGCGGCTTGAAGCCGCTCCTTGATCTCGCCCGCCGCCTTGTTGGTGAACGTTATCGCGAGCACCGACCACGGGGGGCAGGGGTTGCTTATAAAGCCTGGCAAAAGCTCCTCGATCTCCTCGCGCGGGCGAAGAGAGGCGGCCTCCAGCTCGGCGACGCTCTCCTCGCACACGTCGTCGGGGACGCGCTCGGAAAAGTAGGCGTTGCCGTATTTAATAATGAAGGCGATGCGATTGACAAGCACCGTCGTTTTTCCGCTACCCGCGCCCGCCAAAACGAGCAGGGGGGCGTTGACCGTGAATACCGCCCTGCACTGCTCCGCGTTCAATTTTTCGCCAAAGAAGCGTTCAAAAAGCTTTCTTTTTGCCAAAATGTATTTTTCGTTAAGCTCTCGCATTTCATTCCGTCCTTGCATTCTCGGATATTTCGTATTTTTCACGACTTCGCTCTGTGGAGCGATTTTTTGCTCCGCCTTTTCAAAAGCGAGTCGCCCGATTTAAAGGCAATTTTTGCTTGCAAAAAAACCGCCTTGAAGCGACGCCGCTTCGAAGGGAGAAAAAAGTTTTCCACATTTAAAATTGTTGACACGGCGGAAAACTTTTTCGCCAAAAGTGCCGTTTTTCAAGAGTTCGAGGGAGTTTTCCACAAGTTTTCGACTTTTCGGGGCAAAAAGCGCTTGTCCCGAATGTCAAAAACTCTTTTTTCGGAAAACTTAATTTTTCCGTCCTTTTCGAGAAGCCGCCGCTTTGCTTCTCCCCGCTCGCATTTTTCGCGGAAATTTTCTGCCCCGTTTTTTTGGCACTGAAAAATTCGCATTTTCTGCGAATAGGCTGTTGCACTTTGTTAATTTTGTCTGTTTTTTTGCGGTTTTCGTTGAGTTTTTTCGTTGAGTTTTTTCGCTCCGCCCTTTTGAGCGGTGAAGCTACCCACTTTTCCACTCTTTTTAGCGCCGCGAGGCGCTTGCGTACCTACGGAGGCAGTGCGCCGCTTATCACCGCGCCTATCGCTTCCCGTGCCGCGCACCGTTTTGCTCGCGAGAGCCGACGTTCTCCTGTTCCTCTCTCGCTCACCGCCACGCCACGTATGCTCCGCCTTATGTGCCTGCCCGAACGCGGGCCTCACGAGGCAGTACGCCCCGTTTCCTATAAGGTCCTCACGTCCGACGCGGCGAAGCGCCTCGCGAACGAGGTTGGCGTTTTCGGGGCGCGAATACTGCAAGAGCGCACGTTGAAGCTGCTTCTCGCGATAGTCCGTCGTGACGGGGACGTTCTTCCCCGTCATCGGGTTTATGCCCGTATAATACATCACCGTCGAGATGGTCCCAGGGGTGGGATAGAAGTCCTGCACCTGCTCGGGCGAATATTTATGTTTTTTCAGCCAGAGCGCCATATCGACCGCGTCCGCCATGGTCGTGCCTGGGTGACTCGACATGAGATAGGGGACGAGGTACTGTTCGAGCCCCGCCTCCGCCGTCAGGCGGAAATATTTTTTGGAGAAGCGCTCGTAGACCTCGATGGGCGGCTTGCCCATCATGGTGAGGGCGTGATCGGAGCAATGCTCGGGGGCGACTTTGAGTTGCCCCGAAACGTGGTGCGAGACGAGGCGACGGAAGAACTCGTCACTTTCGTCGAGCATAAGATAGTCGAAGCGGATGCCCGAGCGAATGAAGACCTTCTTCACGCCGTCTATCTTCTCTATCTCGCCGAGAAGATGAAGGTACTCGGAGTGATCAACCTTTAAATTCTTGCACGGGGTGGGTGCGAGGCATTTCCTGTTCGCGCAAACGCCGTGCTCCTTCTGTTTATCGCACGCGGGAGCGCGGAAATTCGCCGTCGGTCCTCCCACGTCGTTGATGTAGCCCTTGAAATCGGGCATGGCGGCTATCTTGCGCGCCTCTGCGATAACGCTCGCTTCGCTACGCGAGCGCACCTCGCGCCCCTGATGAAAGGCGATGGCGCAAAAATTGCAGGCACCGAAGCAGCCGCGATTGTGCGTTATGGAAAACTTGACCTCGCTTATCGCGGGGACGCCGCCGAAGGGCTCATAGTCGGGGTGGTAATCGCGCACGTAGGGGAGCGCGTAAACTCTGTCCAGCTCTTCGCGTTCAAGCGGCGGCATCGGCGGATTCTGGACGAGCATTTTATCGCCGTAGTATTCCACGATGGCGCGCCCGCGCACGGAGTCCGTATTTTTATATTGAACGGCAAACGCCTTGGCGTAGGCGCGTTTGTCCGTTTTCAGGGTATCGTAGTCCCCCGTCTCAATGCTCTCGAAATGTATCTTTTCACCGCGCGGCGCAAGATAGACCGTGCCGCGAACGTCGCGTATTTTTTTCACGGGTACGCCCTTGTCCAAGAGGGCGGCGATTCTCAAAAGTATGTTTTCCCCCATGCCGTACGTCAAAATGTCGGCGCGGGAATCGACGAGAATGCTTCGGCGCACGCGGTCGTCCCAATAATCGTAGTGAGCGAAGCGGCGAAGCGAGGCTTCGAGCCCGCCTATGATGATGGGAACGTCGCCATACGCCTCGCGTATCCTATTGCAATAGACGATGACGGCGCGATCGGGGCGCGCGCCCATTTTGCCGCCCGCGGAATAGTAGTCGTAGGAGCGGCGTTTTTTTGACACGGTGTAGTGTGCAACCATGGAATCGATGTTTCCCGCCGTCACAAGAAAGCCGAGGCGCGGCTTTCCGAAGCGGCGAAAATCCTCGGCACTTTTATAGTCGGGCTGTGCGAGTATCGCGACGCGGAAGCCCGCCGCCTCCAAGACGCGCGAAATGATGGCGACGCCGAAGGAGGGGTGATCCACGTAGGCGTCTCCACTGACGTAGACGAAATCGATGTCCGACCACCCGCGCTCCTCGACGTCTGCCGCCGTCGTCGGCAAAAATTCCAAGCGGCCGTGTATCTGCTTCTCCATATCAGATGGCGAAGTCGGCGAGAGCCACTTCGGTCTGCGTGCCGTCCTTCATATTGCGAAGCTGGGCTTTGCCCGCCTCTATCTCGGAGTCACCCACGATGAGCGTATATTCCGCCCCTATCTTGTTGGCGTACTTCATTTGCGCCTTTAAGCTCCTCCCCACAACGTCGCACTCCACGTAGCTCCCCGCGCGGCGCAAGCGCTCGGCTATCTCGACGGCTTTGAGAGCCGCGGCTTCGCCGAGAGAGGCGATATAGAGGCGCGGCACCGCGTGGGGCACCGCATCGTTCCCCGCCTCCCTCATCGCGAGGATGAGACGCGTTATACCCATGCCGAAGCCGATGCCCGAGAGCGCGGGACCTCCGAGCGATTCAACGAGCCCGTCGTAGCGACCGCCGCCACAAACCGTGGACTGGGCGCCGATCCCCTCGGCGATAAATTCAAAGACGCACCCCGTGTAGTAGTCAAGCCCGCGAACTATGCTCGGGTCCACCTCGTAGTCGATGCCCATCGCGCCGAGCGCGGACTTTAAGAGCGCGAATTTTTCGGTGCAGTCGGGGCAGAGGTAGTCCACCGTTTTCGGAGCCGCCGCCGCGAGCGCGTGGCACTCGGGGACCTTGCAATCGAGGAGCCGCAAGGGATTCTTTTCAAGGCGCGCCTTGCAGGTATCGCATAGCTTTTCCCTGTTTTCCTCGTAGTATTCGACGAGGGCGCGGCGATAATTCGGACGGCAATTCTTGCAGCCGATGGAATTTAAGTGGAGCTTCACGTTCTTCAAGCCGAGGCGGCGAAGCACCGAGGCGGCGAGGGAGATGGCGCTCGCGTCCGCCAAGGGGCTTTCGGAGCCGAACATCTCCGTTCCGAATTGGAAAAACTCGCGGCTTCTTCCCGCTTGTGGCTTTTCGTGGCGGAAGCACGAGATGATGTAGTAGTATTTGAGCGGCATGGGATCGGAGCACCTGCCGTTTTCTATTATCGCGCGGACCACGGAGGCCGTCCCCTCGGGGCGCAGGGAGATGGAGCGCTCCTCCTCGCGGTCAGCGAAGGTGTACATTTCCTTTTGCACCACGTCCGTCGTGTCACCGACTCCGCGGACGAAGAGCTCCGTGTTTTCAAAGGTGGGCGTTCTTATCTCGCCATAGCCGTACTTTTCCGCCTCCTCGCGCATAATGCCCTCGATATACCTGAAAAGCGGCGTTTCCTCGGGCATGATATCCATCGTTCCTTTAATTCTTTTTATCACGGGTCATATCCTCCTTATGTGCTTCGCAGAGCAAAAATTCAAGTCTTTCTCGGTCGCCTATCCATTCCAGCATACCGACGACGGCTTCAAAGGCCGTTGCGGCGCGGTATTCCGCCCCGCTCGCGTGCCGCGGCTTATTGAGATGCGTCGAATTGGCGGCGCGGCGAGCCACGTCCCTCTCGTCGTCTAAAAGAAGCGGCTCCATGGCGGCGAAAGCCTTCGCCTGTGCCGCCGCCGTCACAAATTCGAGAGCCGCCGCGTTCAGCTCCTTCGGCTTCGATATTCCGCGCCCGATGAGCGCGTGCCTCACGTAGAGGCTATGGCGCGCGTCTCCGAGGTAGGCCAATGCCATAACGGGGGGAAGGCTTGCGCCGTTTATTTCAGAATGCATAACGACTCCCGCAAAATACCGCGAGGCTCGGCGAAGCGTTCGCCGAAGCCTCGGGTAGCTTTTCCTCTATATTGTAGCATAGTTCGCCGTTAAAATCAACAGGCGCGGGGCAAAAAATTTCGCCAAATACTTGAAATCTCTATTTATAAATGTTATAATTGAAGAAATCATCTCTTTGAAGGCGAGGTGCCCCCCTTGGAGAACTACGGGTACGTAAAAGAAAACTATACGGCTCTTTGCGATGAGCTCGCCGCGCTGGCGGCGCGGCTCGGCACGAAGGCGGCGCGGCTCGTTTGCGTTACGAAAAGCGGAAGTGACGACGAGGTGCGAGCTCTCGTGCGTGCGGGAGCCTTGGAGCTCGGCGAAAACAGGCCCCAAGAGGCGGCGCGACGCGCGGCACTTTTGGAAGGCTGGGGGCTTCCCGTCAAAATGCACGAGATAGGCACGCTCCAACGCAACAAGATTCGGCTCATCGCGGACAGCGTTTATATGATACAGTCGATAGACAGCTTGAAGCTCGCTGAGGACGTTTCGCGGATCGCGGCGGCGCGCGGGAGAAGGATACCCGTTCTCGCCGAGATAAACTCGGGGCGCGAGCCACAAAAGAGTGGCGTTTTCCCCGAGGCGGCGGAGGAATTGCTTTCCGCGATACGCGAGCTGCCCGCCGTCGAGCTTCGCGGGCTCATGACGATGGGGCCATCCACGGAAGACGCGGAAGAGCTAAGACCTTATTTTAGAGAAACGCGCGCGCTATTTGAGCGTTGCGCTCGCTATTTTGAGAAGGGCACGGAGCCCGTGCTCTCCATGGGAATGAGCGACAGCTATCGCGTCGCCATCGAGGAGGGCTCAACGCTCGTTAGAGTCGGGCGAAAATTATTTATGAAACGAGGGACGGAGAATGTTTGAAAAGCTTAGAGAAAAGCTGACGGGAATCGCGAAAGAGGACGAGGAGGAGATAGTTTTCAAGAAATTTGAGGACGACGACGTTCCACTCGCGGAGGAGGTCGCCAAGCCCGAAGCCTCCGAGGAGCTTCCCAAGGCTTCCATAGAGGGCAACAACATCGAATTGAAGGTCATTCGCCCCGAGTCCGTTTCCGAGGTCAGCTCCATTGCCGACCATCTGCTTGCGGGCTGCACCGTCGTTCTCAACTTAGAGCTGCTTGACCACAAGCACGTGACGAGAATGCTCGACTTTTTGCGCGGCGTTACCTACACGATAGACGGCGAGATAAAGCACGTCTCCAAGGCCACCTACATAATCACCGCCAAAGGAATAGATATAAAGGATACGGACAGGGACTAAGTCCTTCGTCCACAGCGAAAACAGTGATAACCTTACTTTATTTTGTGGCGAAGGTCGTCTCCCTGACGCTCAGCGCGGTCACTTTTTCCATGCTGGCGCGAGCTCTAATGCCGCTTTTCGCCGACGTCGAGGAAAACCGATTTTACGCCCTGCTCTGCGTGGTGACGGAGCCCTTCATCGTCCCCGTTCGATTTTTGCTCGTCAAATTCAACCTTTTGCAGGATTCACCCATCGACTGGGCGTTTTCCATCACCTACATACTGATAGCGATCATTCAAACGATCCTACCGACGATATGACACAGCGAAAGGAAGAAAACAAATACGATGAAGCTGAAAATGAACAAGGAGCGGCTTTTTGACCTCGGGCTCTACGTGGCGATCATCGCCCTCGGCATTGCCGCCGATCAGATAACCAAGCTCGTTGCCACGAAGAATTTGAAGGGAGCGGTCTCGTTCCCCCTCATTGACGGAGTGCTTCAATTCACCTACGTTGAAAACACGGGAGCCGCCTTCGGAATGATGAAGAACGCAAGATGGCTCTTTATGACCGTCTCCATCGTGGCGATACTCGCGATGGCGGCATATCTTTTTTTTACTAAGACAAAGAGTCACCTCTACACCTCCTCGATAGCCATCATCATATCGGGCGGCATCGGCAATATGATAGACAGGATAGCTCTCGGCTACGTCGTCGATTTCATCGACTTCTGCCTCATTGATTTCGCCGTTTTCAACGTGGCGGACTCGCTCGTTTGCATCGGGGCGGGCTTGCTCATTTTAGCCCTCGTGCTCGACATTATTCGCGAGAGCCGAGAAAAGAAGAACGGCGAAAAGGGGCAGGCGGAATGAAGCGCACGTGCGGTGCCGAGCACGCGGGAGCGCGGCTCGACGTTTTCGTTGCCGACGCGGCGGAAACCTCGCGAACGACGGCGGCGCGGCTGATAGACTCGGGCAACGTCACAGTCAACGGGCGCACGGCGGCGAAGAAATACCCCATCGCCCTTGGCGACGAGATAGAAATAAGCATTCCCGAGCCCGAGGAAGCGACAGCGGAGCCCGAAGATATCCCCTTAAACGTCGTCTACGAGGACGACGACATCATCGTTATAAATAAACCGCAGGGCATGGTGGTGCACCCCGCACCTGGCAACGAGCACGGAACGCTCGTCAACGCCCTGCTCCATCATTGCCGCGGCACGCTATCGGGTATCGGCGGCGTTATGCGCCCTGGGATAGTCCACAGGATAGACAAGGACACGAGCGGCCTGCTCGTCGTCGCTAAGAACGACGAGGCGCACGCGGCGCTGGCGCGCGAATTGGAGGTGCACGGCGTAGTTCGCGAATATCACGCGCTCGTGCGCGGCGGCTTTTCCGCCGAGGCGGGAACGGTGGACGCTCCGATAGGAAGACACCCCGTTGACCGAAAAAAAATGGCGGTGCTCCCCGAGGGGGCGCACGCGAAGCGCGCCGTTACCCATTATCGCGTTAACGCGAGCTACGGCGATATAAGCTATCTTACGCTAAGGCTCGAAACGGGAAGAACGCACCAGATACGCGTACACATGGCGCATATAGGGCATCCCCTGCTCGGAGACCCCGTCTACGCCAAGAACGTGACGCGCTTTGAAAAGCTACACGCCGCCCTATTGAACGGGCAGGCGCTACACGCGAAGCGCTTGGAGCTGACGCACCCGAGAAGCGGGGAACGAATGACGTTTGAATGTGAGCTTCCCGAAGACTTCCAAAAGCTCCTCGCGATACTTGAAAAGGAACGAACGGAATAATACCAAACATAGGCTCGCCCGCTATGCGGCGAAAGGAGAATCTATGCTTAAAACCAAAATAGTTTCCTCACTTGAAAAGGCGCTTTTAAAAAGCGACATCGACGCCTTCCCCGAGCTCAAAAAGCTTTCCGCGCTGAAAGGCGAGCGTATTTCCTTCCAGATTTTACACACGCTGGAAGGCGCCGCCCCCGCCTCGAAGCTTTCGGCCGAGATAGAGCTCTCTGGCTCTCTCGCTCCCTACGCCACCCTGCGCGACGTATGCAACGTGGGCATAGAGCGCCCCGTGCTCCCCGCGACGGACGACGATAACTACATAACGAAGGAGCCCGCGCTCATTCCCGACGTTTTGCGCCCCCTGCACAAGAACCCGCGCCCCGAGAGCACGAAGCCGCAAACAACGGTGACGGAGCTCGTTTCCTCCGTCTGGATAGAGATAGACCTGCCAAAGCGGATAAAAAAGGGAAAGCACACGCTGACGGTGCGGATAGGCACGGAGGCGGCGCGAAATGAACACACCGTCACCGTCGACGTAATCAACGCACAGCTTCCCGAGGAGTCCATCTACCTGACGCAATGGTTCCACTGTGACTGCCTCGCCTCCTACTACGACGTTCCAATGTGGTCGCCGAAGCACTGGCGCATCATCGAAAACTTCGCGCGCGTCGCCGTCAAGAACGGAATCAATATGCTTCTCACCCCGACGTTTACGCCACCGCTCGACACGCGGATAGGCGGAGAGCGTCCGACGGCACAGCTCGTCGGCGTTACCAAAACGGGCGGCGAATACACCTTCGATTTCACCCTGCTCGACCGATGGATAAGAATGTGCGACCGAGTGGGCATAAAGTATTTTGAGATAGCGCACTTCTTCACGCAATGGGGCGCACAGCACGCGCCCAAGGTGATGGCGACGGTGGACGGCGAATATAAGCGGATATTCGGCTGGGAGACCGAGGCGGCGGGCACGGAATACAGGACGTTCCTACGCGCCTTCGTTAGCGCCTTTCTATCCCACATGAAGGCGCGGGGCGACGACGCGCGCTGCTTCTTCCACATATCGGATGAGCCCTCGCCCGCCCACATCGACGATTACAGGGCGGCAAAAGCCGTCGTGGCAGATCTGCTCGAAGGCTACACGATAATGGACGCGCTTTCCAACTACGATTTTTGGCGGCTCGGGCTTGTCGAAACGCCGATCCCCGCCAACAATCACATAGCGCCGTTTATCGAAAACAAGGTACCGAATCTCTGGACGTACTACTGCTGCTGTCAGTCATACAAGGTATCCAACAGGCTGATAGCGATGCCCTCCTGGCGTAACCGCTCGATAGGCTACCAATTCTATAAATACGATATAGCAGGCTTCTTGCAGTGGGGCTACAATTTCTACTACTGCTACCTTTCCACCGATCTTATAAACCCGTTCTTACAGCAGGACGGCGACGCGTGGATCCCCGCGGGCGACGCCTATTCGGTCTACCCCGCGCAAAACGGCGAGGCGTGGGAGTCGCTTCGGCTCATCGTTTTCGCCGAAGCCTTGCAGGACATGAAGGCGATGCGGCTGGCGGAAAGCCTTTGCGGCAGAGACGCGGTCGTCGCCCTCATCGACGAGGCGATTGGCTGTGACGTCACCTTTGAGGATTGCGCGACTTGCGCCGCCCAGATATTGGAGCTGCGCGAAAAAATAAATCTTCTAATCAAAAAAGCGCTCAAAAAATAAGCGCGAAGCGACGAGGCAGGGCCGAACGACGTTTGACCTTGCCTCGTCTTGCGAGGGCGCAGACGAATAATAGGAGCTTCCCTCTCGCGCCGCGAGCTTGAAGGCGCCGAAAGCAAAGGCACGCGAAAAGCTCGCGAGAGCTCCAAAGCGGCGCACAGCCGACGCTCAACCAACGAACAAAACGTGCAAATAATAGAAAAAACGTGCAAACAGGCACAGTAATAGCGCTAAATGACTAACCAAAATGCGCAAATTGGCGCAAGTGGCTAATTGATGAACAAAAGTGCGCAAATTGGCGCGCGAACAGAAAGCACAAGAAAGGACAATGATAGATGATCGCGGTATCGCTATCGGGCGTTTCGCTCTCCTTCGGAACGCAAGAGATATTAAAAAACGTTTCCTTCTCCGTCAACGACGGGGACAGGGTCGGCATTGTCGGCGTTAACGGCGCGGGTAAGACGACGCTTTTAAAGGTGATAGCGGGAGACTACGCGCCTGACGCGGGCGCAGTCTATATACAAAAAGGGCACCGCGTCGGACTTCTCGAACAGAATCCCGACCTTTCGGCGTTGCCTGGCGAGGCGACCTGCCTCGAATATATGTACACGGCTTTTCCGCGGCTTCTCGAAGCGGAACGGGAGCTTGAAAGCTACGAGCGGCTGGTAGCCGCCGCCTCGGAGAGGGGCGAGCACACCGAGGCGGTACGCCTGACGGAGCAATTAGGAATAAAGACGCACGCCTTCGCCGAGGCGGGAGGCTTGGAATTTCGCTCGCGTTGCCGCGGAATGCTTTTGAAGCTCGGCTTCGACGAGGAGACAACGGAGCGCAAGATACGAACGCTCTCGGGAGGGCAATACACACGCTTGGCGCTGGCGCGCCTTTTGGCGACGGAGCCCGACGTGCTCCTCTTGGACGAGCCGACCAACCACTTGGATATCGACGCCTTAGCTTGGCTCGAAGGCTTCATCGCGACCTACAAAAAGACCGTCATAGTAATATCGCACGACCGCTATTTCCTTGACAGGACGACGGGCAAGACGCTCCACCTGCAATACGGGGCGGCGCGGCTCTTCAACGGCGGATATACGCGAAGCCGCGAGATGCGCGAGGCGGAGGAGGCGGCGCTCGAAAAGCGCTACAAGGAGCAGCAGAAGGTGATAGCGCGAATACGGGCGAACATAGAGTTCCAGCGGCGCTGTAACCAGGAGCACAACTTCGTTACGATACGCTCGAAGGAAAAGCAGCTGGCGCGCATGGAGAAGATAGAGCTCGCGCCGAAGGCACCGCGGGATATACGAATGAGCTTCAACGCCGAGGAGGAGAGCGCCAACGACGTTATGGAGCTTTGCGAGCTCTCCTTCGGATACGGCGGCGGGGCGCGGCTGATAAACGGGCTCTCGCTCCTGATAAGGCGCGGCGAGCGCGTTATGTTTCTCGGACCGAACGGCTCGGGAAAATCGACGCTGATGAAGCTGATGAATTCGATGCTGACGCCCACGGGCGGAAAAATAAAGATAGGCTACAACATAAAAATAGGCTACTACGACCAGGAGAACAGGGGGCTCTCGCTCGGGAACACCGTTTTCGGCGAGCTTCGCGAAGCATACCCCGACAAGACGAACACGGAGCTCCGCTCGACGCTCGCACTCTTCCTTTTCGGCGCGGAGGATATCGACAAGGAGATCTCGACGCTTTCGGGCGGCGAGCGAGCGCGGCTGACGCTGGCGAAGCTGATACTCAAAAAGGTCAATCTTCTCATCATGGACGAGCCGACCAACCATTTGGACGCGGGCTCGGCGGAGGCGTTGGAGAACGCGCTCCTGGCGTTTGACGGCACCGTTATCGCGGTCTCCCACGATCGCTATTTCATCGATCGCATAGCGACGAGGATAGTGGAGCTCGACCCGACGCGCGAGGGGGGAGCCGTCGATTACAGGCTCGAAGAATATGACGGCGCCTTTGAGCGCTATATGCAGCTGCGCGAGGAGCTTCGCGGCGGTGCGGCGGCGAAGAGCGTGCGCACGGAGAGCGCTTCGAGGAGCGACTACGAGCAGAAGAAGCGCGAAAACGCGCAAAGGCGCGCTGCGGAGAAAAAGCTTGAAAAGGCGAAATGCGAGATAGCGGAGCTTGAAAGGGAGCTGACGGAGCTTGACGAGGAGCTTTTCGGCAGTGCCGCGAGCGACTACAAGCGCGCCGCGGAGATAGACGAGAGGAAGAGCGAGATAGAGGAAAAGCTGCTCGCGCTCTACGAGCTCGTTATGTAACATAAACCAACCAAAAGGAGGCGCAAGCAAGCGAGAAAAGAGCGAGCTTCGCGCCTTTTTTATTTCAAAAAAATTTATAAAAAATTCACAAATTGGGGCGCTTCGCGCCTTTTTTATTCGCAAAATAACACATAAACGCCTGATTTTTTTGTGTAAAAAGTCAAAAATGACGAAGCGGGCGCTTTTTAGTTGCGAAAGCTCTTGAAAAACGGACTTCCTTGTGCTATACTATATTTAAATAATTATATAAATAATTATACTGTTTATCAACAGACAAGGAGAGAGATATGAAGTCAAGCAAGAAGATCATTTCCCTATTTCTTACGCTCTTCGTCCTGGCGTTAGCGCTCACCGCGCTTTTCGCGTGCGGCGAGGAGACGGTCTGCGTCAGCTTCGATTCGGACGGCGGCAGCTACGTTGAAAGCGTTACCGCCCTGCCAGGAGAGAAGCTCGCCACCCCACCGACGCCGACGAAGGCGGGCTACGCCTTTGAGGGCTGGTTCAAGGGTGAAAAAGAGTGGAAATTTCAAAAGGATACCGTAACGGAGGATATGACCCTCGTTGCAAAATGGGTGCCCGACGATAGCGCGAACTCGCTGACGGTGACGTTTAATACCGACGGCGGAAGCAACGTTGAGGCGGTCACGGTGAAGAGAGGCGTTATCATAGGCGCTCCCACCGAGCCTTCGAAGACGGGGTACAGCTTTGCGGGCTGGTATCACAACGGCGAAGACTACGATTTTGATCTCGCCGTCGTTGCCGATATCACTATCGTTGCGAAGTGGACTCCCATCACCTACGGGATAAGCTATGAGCTGAACGGCGGAATTGCCGCCGACGGCAACCCCGAGGGCTACACCGTGGAGAGCGACGATATAGCGATCACCGACCCGACGAGGGACGGATACGAATTCCTCGGCTGGATGTATCTCGGGCAACCGACGCCCAAGAAGAACGCGGTTATAGAGAGCGGAAGCGTTGGCAACAAGACGCTGAAAGCGAACTGGAAGCTTATAGATTACACCATCGCCTACGATTATGCGAACGGCACAGCGCCGAAGAAAAACCCGACGACGTATAATGCCGAGAGCGCCACATTCAAGATAAACGCGCCGACGCGCGAGAACTATGAATTTCTCGGCTGGACCTACGAGGGAGCCACCGAGCCGATCACCGACCTCACGATAGAAGCGGGAAGCTTCGGCGACCTCACTCTGACGGCGAACTGGGAAGCGAAGCGCTTCGCCATCAGCTACGAGCTTGACGGCGGCGCGGGCGGCGAAAACCCCGACAGCTACACCGTGGAGAGCGGAGCGATAACGCTCGCCGAGCCGACGAAGCGCGGCTACGCCTTCCTCGGCTGGACCTACGAGGGGCAAGATGCTCCTACAAAGGAAGTGGTCATTCCCGCGAACGCGACGGGCGATAAGTCCTTCACGGCAAGCTGGGAGATAGTTACTTATAGCCTCAGCCTCGTGGCGAACGACGGAACGTCGCTTGAAGCGCGCACAAGCTTCACGGTGGCGGATATGCCGCTCGCTCTGAACAGCGCCTACAAGGACGGCTTCGCCTTCGTTGCCTGGTGCACCGACGAGGCGCTTGAAAACGAGCTTTCCGCCATCGACGAATGTGCGGACGTGACGCTCTATGCAAAATTTGCCCCCGCCACCGAGGGGCTCACCTACACGAAGCTCGGCTCGTCCTACGCCGTTAGCGGCTACTCGGGAACTGACACCACGGTCTACGTGCCCGACGTTTATGCGGGTCTCCCCGTCACCGAAATAGCAGACAGAGCCTTCTATAAAAACAGCGCTATTGAGCGCATATATCTCCCTCTCAATATCAAGAAGATAGGCAACAGAGCCTTTCTCTCCTGCTCGGCTCTCAGTGACGTTCTCTTCAAGAACGATGCGAACGACTTTGAGAGCATCAGCGCCTACGCCTTTGCCAACTGCGACGCGCTCGTTTCGATAGCTCTCCCCGAGGCGCTTAAAACCCTCTCCGAGAACGCCTTCTACGACTGCACAGGGCTCGAATCCGTCAGCTTCGGCGCAAGCTCCGCCCTCGAAGCCATCGGCACCTCCGCCTTTGAAAGCTGCGGCGCTCTCCGCGAGATAGCAATCCCCGCCAAGGTTGAAAAGATAGGAGCCCGCGCCTTCTACGCGGCACGCGCCCTCTCCTCCGTCACCTTCGCCGACAAGGCGGAGCTCAAAGAGCTCTCCTCCGAAGTCTTCTACGACTGTGACGCGCTCACCGCGATAACGCTCCCCACCTCCCTCGAAAAGATCGGCACGGCGGCGTTTGAAAACTGCGGCGCTCTCACCGCCGTCAACCTCACCTTCGACGCAAGCCTTCAAGCGATAGGCGACAGAGCCTTCTACGCCTGCGATAAGCTCACCGAGCTCGTGATCCCCGAAAGCCTCAAAACCATCGGTGCAAGCGCCTTCTACACGGCAAGCTCGCTGAAAGCCATCACCTTCGGCGAAAACAGCTCGCTCGAAGCAATCGGCGATTTCGCCTTCTACGCTTGCGAAGCTCTCACGGAGCTCTACATTCCGAACAGCCTCGTCTCGATAGGCAACGAGGTCTTCACCGACTGTACGGGCATAGAGCGCATAAGTTTCGGAACGAGCCCGCGCCTCTCAACGATAGGCACTTCCGCCTTCCTCAACTGCTCGAAGCTGACGGAGCTTGCACTTCCGACGAGCGTAACGAGCGTCGGTAGCTTCGCCTTCTACGGTTGCACGAAGATAGAAAAGATAACGCTCGCACGGGCGGACTCCTCCAACACTCTTGCGAAATACTTCGGCAACGCCGACAGCATTCCGAAGAACGTCAAGGAGCTCACCGTCCTCGGCGGCAGCGAAATAGCGCACGGCGCGTTCGCCTCGCTCACCTCGCTCCAAAAGATAACTCTCCCCTTCGTCGGAACGACGAACGGCGGCAACTTCTGCGAGATATTCGGCGGCACGGCGGAGGCAATACCTTCGAGCCTTAAAACCGTCGTCATCACGGGCGGCACCGCCATCGGCGAGGGCGCGTTCGCGTCCTGCTCCCACATCGACACCCTCGTTCTTCCCGCGACGATAGAGAGCATCGGCTCGGGCGCCTTCAACGGTTGCACGGCTCTCAAAGCTCTCACCGTTCCCTTCGCGGGGACGACGTCGGGCAGCACAAGTGATACCTTCAAGGCAATATTCTCCGATGGGCGCGAGGCGCTTAGGACGCTCACCGTCCTCGGCGGCACCCAGGTCAATGCGGGTGCCTTCGAGGGAATGGCGATAGAGACCATCTACCTCCCCGCCACGATAACGAAGATAGGCGTCGGCGCCTTCAAGAATTGCACCGCGCTTAAAAACATAGAGCTTCCCGCAGCTCTCGAAACCATCTCCGCCAGCGCTTTTGAAGGCTGCAAGCAGCTTGGCACGATAGCCATCCCCGACAACGTCACCGTCATCGGAAGCGGCGCCTTCGGAAGCTGCACCGCGCTCACCGCGATCACCTTCGGCGAAGAGAGCAAGCTAAGCTCCATAGGAAGCGAAGCCTTCGCGGCTTGCACCAAGCTCGAAGCCTTCGGCGCACCCGCCGCACTCACCACGATAGGCGACGGTGCCTTCAACTCCTGCACGGCACTGAAAGCCGTCACCATCTCCGACAGCGTTACCTCGATAGGAAGCTCCTGCTTCGAGGGCTGCACCGCCCTCGGCTCGATAAGCTTCGGCGAAGCTTCAAGCCTTGCGAGCATCGGAGTCGGCGCGTTCCGCTCCTGCGCGGCGCTCACCGCCATAGCAATTCCCGACGGAGTTGCCGAGATAGCGAAAGCCACGTTCACCAACTGCACGGCGCTCACCGAAGTCACCTTCGGCGAAAACAGCGCGCTCGCCCTGATAGATGAGAACGCCTTCAACGCCTGCACCGCACTCACGAGCATAAGCGTCCCCGCCAAGGTGACAGCAATAAAGACGAGCGCCTTTGAAGGCTGTACCGCGCTTGCCACGGTCGGCTTCGCCGAGAACAGCGTGCTCGCCACGATACACGAGAAAGCATTCAAGAGCTGCTCGGCACTCACGGGCATCGATATTCCCGCCAGCGTCAGCACGATAGGCAACAACGCCTTTGAGCTCTGCCTCGCACTTAAAACTCTCACCTTCGGCGAAAACAGCGCGCTCACCACGCTCGGAACAAGAGCCTTTGAGAGTTGCATCTCGCTTGAAAACGTTGAGATCCCCGCAAATATCGCGCTCATTCCCGAGAGCTGTTTCAACAACTGCCAGTCTCTCACCACGCTCACCTTTGCCGAAGGAAGCACGCTTAGGACGATAGCCAAGAACGCTTTCCGCGATTGCGGCGTGCTTAAAGCTCTCGTGCTTCCCGCGCCTCTCACCGACATCGGAAGCTTCGCCTTTGCCAACTGTGAAGCGCTCGAAAGTCTCCGCTTCGAAAACGGCTCGGCGATCGCCGAGATAGGCGCCTCCGTCTTCCGCAACTGCACGAGCCTCAAAACGGTGGCAATTCCCGACAGCGTTACCGCGATAGGAAGCTCCGCCTTCTACAACTGCAAGGCGCTTTCCGAGCTCGTTCTCGGTGAAGCTTCAAAGCTCGCCACGATAGGCGACTCCGCCTTCTACGGTTGCGCGGCGCTCACCGAATTCCGTGTAACGCCGAAGCTCAATTTCATCGGCGAGTACGCCTTCTCGGGCTGCTCCGCGATGAAGTCCGTCATCATCGACCACGACGTCGCCGTGATAGGCGCCTACGCCTTCCGCGGTTGCACCGAGCTCACGATATGCTTCACCTCGGCGCCCTACGAGACCCCCGCCACTTGGAGCGAGTATTGGAATGCCGATAACCGCCCCATAAGCTGGTACTACACGGAGAGCGAAGCGGAATAAGCTCAAAACCAAGCGACAGCCTGTGCATAGCACAGCGCTGTCGCTCTTTTTGTCGCACGGTTGTCACAAGAGCAAAAGTGCGACACCGTTTGTTTAAAGCACTTTCGCCATTACTTTCGCCATAATTTTAACGCTACTATTGATTTTAAAGAAAAGCTGTGATAAAATATAGGAGTTCGTGATGCATCGGCGGCGAATTACCGACTTGCAATCGTTGCCGCGATACATCTCACGTTTATTAGTGAATATTTATATATACTATAAGGAAGAAAACTATGTATTACGGCTACAAGATAAGCGAAAGAACGGCGGAGCTGGCGCGGCGCGCCGAGGCGGACTGCCGCGAGGTTTTTAAAAAAATAGACGAGAATGCGCTTCGCTGCTCCGCCAAGGTGCTCACCGCGTTTCAGGAATGCCGCGTTTCCACCTCGGATTTCATCGAAGTTACGGGCTACGGGTATAGCGACGACGGGCGGGACAAGCTCGAAGAAATCTACGCGCGCGTTTTCGGCGCCGAGGACGCGCTCGTGCGCCCTCAGCTCATGTCGGGAACGCACGCGCTCGCGGTGACGCTCGGGGGGCTTTTGAAGCACGGGGACACGCTCCTCTACGTTTCGGGTGAGCCCTACGACACGCTGAGAAGCGTTATCGGAACTGCGGGAGAGAGCCGCAACTCGCTGATACGCTGCGGCGTTAAATACGAGGAGATAGCGCTCGCGGGCAACGACTTCGATCTCGAAGCGATAGAAAAGCGCTTCGCGGAAGGCGACTTCGTTAAGGTGGCGGCGATACAGCGGAGCCGCGGCTACGCGCAAAGAAAGAGCCTGACGATAGACAAGATGGCGGAGGCCATTTCCCTCATCAAGCGGCTGAGCCCCGAGACCGTTATAATGGTGGACAACTGCTACGGCGAGTTCACCGAGGACAGGGAGCCGACCGAAGTTGGCGCGGACGTTTTCGTCGGCTCGATGATGAAGAATCTCGGCGCTGGCTTCGCCGTCAGCGGAGCCTATTGCGTGGGTCGGCGCGACGTTATCGAAGATATTGCGGAGCGCTTCACCGCCCCCTGCATCGGCAAGACGCTTGGCGCGAATTTCAATCAGTTGGCGAGCCTCTACAAGGGCTTCTTCATGGCGCCCGCCGCCGTGGCGGCGACGCTGAAATCGATGAGCTTCGCGGCGCGGCTCTTGGAGCTCTGCGGCTTCGACTCGGTTGACCCGAGGTACGACGAGAAGCGCACGGATATAGTGCAGACCGTGAATCTCATTTCCGCCGAAAACCTCATTCGCTTCTGCCGCGGCATACAGATGGGCTCCCCCGTCGAGGCCTACTGTGTGCCCGAGCCTGGCGAAATGCCAGGATATCCGCACGAGGAGATAATGGCGGCGGGCACCTTCGTTACGGGGGCGACGAACGAGCTGAGCTGCGACGGACCGCTGACTCCGCCTTTCACCGCCTATATGCAGGGCGGGCTAAGCTACGAATACGGCAAGCTGGGCGTTATGCGCGCCGTCGATGAAATGCTGGGCTATAAAGCCGAATAAGCGTTTTAAACATTTGATTTACCGCTCTTCGGCTTTGCGTTTCCGAAAGAGCAAACTAACTGTGCCCCATTACGTTATAGATGATTTATTGCTTATAGCCTGTTGAGGCATAGGCGCTGTGCCACATTGCGTTGTAGGTGGTTTTATTGCTACACACGGTGGCGCGAACGAAAGGAAAACGGATGAAAACATGCCACATTGTTGGCGCGGGGGAATGCAACCTGCGCCCCGCCCTTGAGGCGGGAGACTTGGTTATTGCCGCCGACGGCGGCTACGACGCGCTCGCCGCGTGGGGCATAGAGCCCGACGTTGTTATAGGTGATCTCGACTCGATACGCTCCGCCCCGCGCGGCGAGATATTGCGCTATCCCGTGCACAAGGACGAGACGGACACGGCGCTCGCGTACCGCGAGGGGGCGCGGCGCGGCTTTCGCCGCTTCCGCATATATGGCGGAACGGGGGGGCGCGCCGACCACAGCTTTGCGAACTACGCGCTTCTCCTTTACGTGAAGGAGCACGGCGGCGAAGCGGAGCTTTGCGACCGAACGAGCACGACCCGCGTTATAAAAAACGAGAGCGTTACGCTTTGCGGAAGGGCGGGGAGGCACTTTTCCGTTTTCTCCTTTGGCGGCACGGCGCACGGCGTTACGATACGCGGCGCCTCCTACGAGGCGCGGGACATTGATATTGAGGGGAGCTCTGTGCTCGGCGTTTCCAACGAATTTACCGACGAGCCCGCCACGATAGAGGTTTTGGACGGGGCGCTCATCATCATGGCGGAGGAGGAGCTTTAAGTCGCGGCGCTCCGCGGGGCTCGCCGCGGGCACACGTATCTTTGCCGTCGGTGCGAAGCCTCTCCGCGTCGTTCGCGGCTTCTGACGGAATACTCTTTTTCATCTTTTGTGTAATGCTATTTAAAATGCAGACCAATGCGCTATTTTTCTCAAAGCTATTGACTTTTTCCGCGATATGCTGTAAAATATACTCACAACCGAACAGAATACATCAGGGGTGCCTTGTGCTGAGATGGCTTTTGCCAAACCCTTTAACCTGATACGGATAATGCCGTCGTAGGGAGATTGAAGCTGAAAGCTTGACCTTAATCGTACCGCACGGATGTTCCTGTGCGGTAATTTTTTTAAGGAGGAGTTTTCAATGAAAACTACCAAAATCCGTATTCTTACGGAATGTGCCATCATGGTGGCGTTTTCGACCGTTCTCTCCATGATAACGCTCGGCTCGCTACCCGCGGGCGGCTCGATAACGCTCGCCTCCATGCTCCCCGTCGTTATAGTCTCGTACAGGCACGGGCTCAAATGGGGCGTCGGCACCTCGCTGACGGTATCGATGATACAGCTTTTGCTGGGGCTCTCGAATTTCTCGTACTTCACAACGTGGTACTCGATCGTCGTGCTCGCGCTTCTCGACTACGTGGTGGCGTTCTTCGTTTACGGGCTCTCGGGCATTTTCAAGCCACTCGTCAAAAACCAGGGCAGCGCCATGGTGCTGGGCGCCTTTTCCGCCTCGCTCTTGCGCTACATCTGCCACGTTATCTCGGGGGCGACGATATGGGCGGGGGTATCCATTCCCGACACCGCGATAATGCTCTACTCGCTGAGCTACAACGCCACCTATATGCTCCCCGACACGATAATTCTCTGCCTCGTCACCGCCTATATCGGCTCGATGATCGACTTCGGGCGTAGCGTCCCCGTTCGCATAAAGCGGCAAAAGCTCGGCGCGCTCGACACGGGGCTCGGTATGGCGGCTGGAGTCGCCATTCTCGGAGGTCTCGTTTTCGACATCGTCAAGGTGTTCACCAGCCTGCAAGCGGCAGGCGGCGAATTTGATATAACCCTGCTCGGCGGCGCCCCCTGGGTGCTCATCGCCATCGTCAGCGGGGCTTGCCTCGCGGTCGCTGCGGTGCTCGCGCTCATCGTCTTTTTCAGGTGCAAAAGCAGAGCGACGAAAGCCGCCTGACCCGTGCTCCCCGAAAATCAAGGCTCGCTTTCAAGGAAGCCGAAGCTTTTCCGAGGAGGTGTCTCATTGAAAATTCAATAAAAACAAGGCTTTGTGGTAAAACTACGGTAAAATCAATAAAAGCGAATTTTTAAT
>CAYSUO010000016.1:0-37831 GCA_964434325.1 uncultured Ruminococcus sp. | reverse complement strand
CATTTAGGCAAAGCCGAACGAAAAACGGTAGAAGTAGAGAAAGAGCTCTGCTTCTGCCGTTTTCTTTTCAGGAAAATCAATGTTAAAACCTACGGTTTTCTCTTTTATATTTGGTTTTCGTTTTATCGACGTTTCCTCACTCGACGTACCATTGTCTATCGCTCGTCAGCCGTCGATTTCCAATCTAAATAAATCCGTCACCCTTCACGGCGAATGCAATTTGCGATTATAGACCTCGGCGCGCCTCCCCTTCAAAGGCAGCGTTCTATCAGCCATTCTCCTCCGCGTAGTTTTTTACCCAGTCGAGGCGGCGGAGCTTCAAGGCGGCAACGGGGCATTTCAAGAGCTGGTCACATTTCAGAGCGGCAAAAACGAGAACGGGCGGCGCCGATAAGGATTTCAAAAGAAGTGACACGGGTACTATGATACAAAAGACGAAAAAGGCGTCCGTTTTGAAAACGAAGGGCGTATCGCCCCCGCTCTTGACGAGCCCGAAAAGGCAGGCGGACTGATAGCAGGTGCCGATGACGAAGACGGAGAGCAAATCAATAAATTCCGCGGCGAGGCGCGCCGCGTCGCCTTCGGCGCCGTACAGCGCGATGAAGGGAGCTTTGGCGGCTTGCATTGCCGCCCCCGTCAGAACGCCGAGCACGAGAAAAATGATTTGGACACTCCTTGAATATTCGTAAAGGTGCGAACGCTCCCCGCTCCCGACCGCCTCGCCGAATATGATGCCGACGGCGCCCGCGAGCCCGCCGCTGACCACGTATGAAAGATTATAGAGCCCGCCAGCAATGCTCATTGCGGCGACCGTGCCCGCGCACGGCATGTGCCCCATAAGAGCCGTGGCGAAGAAGGAATTGAAGGACCAAACGAGCTGACCGCCGATGACGGGGAGCCCCAGCTTGAAAAAGCTTTTCGCGACGGAGCGCCCGCGAGGTGAGGCGGAGCTCGTCGCCCCCTTACCCGTGCGCCGCCAAATAAAGAGTGCGCACAGGCTCACCGCGCAAAGCTCGACGAGGCGCGCGGCTATCGTGGCAATGGCGGCGCCGCGTATCCCGAGCGCGGGCAAACCCATTTCCCCGAATATCAGGGCGTAGTCACCCAATGCGTTGACGGCGAAGGCTAAGGCGGACGCGAAAAGCCCGACCTGGGGGCGTTCGATGGCGCGCAAGATGGCACCGATGGCTTGGGAGAGCGCGAAGGGAACGAAGGAGATGGCGATGAGGCGCAAATAGTCCTCGCCAGCCGCGACGGCGGCGGAGTCGAAGGTGAAAAGGGAAAGCACGCGCCGCGGAATGGCGACGCACGGGGCGGTCAGGGCGACGGAAAAGAGGAGCGCCGAGAGCGCCCCAAGGAGCGCCGTTTTTTTAACGCCGCCAATATCCCCGCGCCCGAACAGCTGGGCGCCGAGCGCGATGAGCGCCCCCTCGATGCCGACGCTCATCATCTGCAAGAAGCTTTGAAGCTGATTCGCCATATAGACCCCTGCGACCGCCCCGTCGCCCAAGGAGGCGAGCATCACGTTGTCCGTGAGCCCGAGAGAAAAGGCGGCGAGGCTTTGGAGCGCTATCGGAGGCGCCAGCCTTACGAGCCGCCTATAAAATTTTTTGTCATCCGTCAGTATCATTTCCCGCCCTCGCCTTCGTGCTACGCTTAGCTTCTCCGTTTTGGGCGTTATGATACGCGAAAGGTGAAGGCGCGGGTAGCTATCAGCTCATAGAGAGCGCCCTTCGATAGAGCTCGACGATCTCTTTAAGCGCCTCGACGTGAGTGAAGTCCTTGTTGTAGGCGATGTTGACCTCGCGCATCATCGTCAGATTTTCAATGGGCAGAGCGGCGAGCTTGCCTTTTTTGAGGTCGCTTTCGCAAACGCTCTTCGGCAAAATGGAAATGCCGAGATTTTTACGGACGAGTTCCTTGATGGTGGCAACGTTATCCACTTCGAGCGAAACGTTGAAGCGGTCGATGGACTCGTTGACGCTGATGAGCGTCGCCTCAAAGAGGCGGCGCGTGTCGGAGGAGGGGAGGCGCAATATCATGTTTTCGCGCTTCAATTCGTCCACCGTCACCATGGATTGCTTCGCCAGCGGGTTATCGTTGCCGAGAACGCAAACGAGGTAGTCCGTATCGAGCATAAAATAGTTGAGCCGCGAGGAGAGCCTCCGCCCCTCAACTATCGCGAGGTCGAGCTCGTAATTTTCAAGCATATCATAAAGATTATTTATAGACTCAGTAATTATCGTTATGGAAACATTGGGGTATTGATTAACGTAGCGCGCAAGTATCTCGGTGACGGTGTTGCTCTCCGAGGAATGTGTTATTCCGACGCGGAAGCCCGAGGCGTGGCTTTGAGCGTTCGCTATCTCCGCGAGCATCTTGGCGTGGAGCGCCTTCAAGCGCTTGGCATAGGTGACGGCTATCTCCCCCTCGCGCGTCAGCTTGAAGCCGCCCTTGCCGCGAAGAAATATCTTCGCCCCGCACTCCTCTTCAAGCGCGCCGATATGCTTGCTCACCGCGGGCTGCGTCAGCGCCAAAAGCTCTGCGGCTCGGGTGAAGCTCTTACATTCGGCAACGGTGAGAAGCGTTTCCAGCTTTACGTCCAGCATATAGTTTTCCCTTCCGCCGCATAGCTGCGGCACAAACGTTTTGAAAATTCGAAGTGTTCGCCTTCAAACAAAATTAAGAACATTTTTGAATTGAATTTCGGCGCGTGAGCCGTAAATTTCACTATAAGTAAAATAAACCTTCACGCTAAGCTCATTCGCTTTACTTCTGCATCTCGACTTAAAAGCGCCTCGCTCCCACGAGGAAGGTTTCACACCTTATTGCATAACAAAAAATTATCGTTTTGAAAAATATCATTATTTGACTTTATGCGATTTTAGTATATCATATAATATATCAAATTGCAAGCGATAAATCAAAATTCTATCGCTTCCGCCGCACCGCGAGGCAAAAAGCCGCCCGACGAGAAGCTATTCGCGCTTCAAAAGCCTCGCGCTCGCAAACACGAAAGGACTCACAAATGCTCAACTCCCTCTACGAAAAGCTCTCCGAGCAGTCCAGCGTCGCCCCCATCATTATCTCGGTGGCAATAATGCTCCTCTGCGGCTTTCTGATGACGCGCATAACGAAAAAGCTTCGCCTCCCCAACGTCACCGCCTACATCGTCGCGGGCATCCTCATCGGTCCCTTCTGCCTCGACCTCGTCCCCGCGAAAATCATCGAGGGCACCGCGTTCTTGGCCGACATCGCCCTGGCGTTCATCGCCTTCGGAACGGGCGAATTTTTCAAGCTCTCCAAGCTGAAAAGCTCCATCGGCAAGGTCAGCGTCATCACCCTCGCCGAAGCGCTCACCGCCTCGCTCCTCGTCTTCATCCTCGCCTTCTGCATTCTTCGCCTCAACCTCGCCTTCTCCCTCGTTCTCGCGGCGCTCGCCTCGGCAACCGCCCCCGCCTCCACGATGATGACGATACGGCAAACGAAGTCGAAGGGCGACTTCGTCGACACGCTCTTGCAGGTCGTCGCCTACGACGACATCGTCGCCCTCCTCGCGTACAGCATCGCCATCTCCGTCGCCGTCGCCGTTTCCACGGGTGCCGCCGTCAGCTTCTCCGCCATCGCCATCCCCGTGATAAAAAACATCGGCGTTCTCCTGCTCGGCGCCGCCTTCGGCTTCCTCATGAAGTTCCTCATTCAAAAGAAGCGCTCCGACGATAACCGCCTCATCATCTCCATCGCCCTTCTCTTCGGCTTCTGCGGCATCTGTGCCGCCCTCGACGTTTCCCCCCTGCTCGGCTGCATGTCGATGGGCACCGTCTACATCAACGTCACCGACGACGATAAGCTCTTCAAGCAGCTCAACTATTTCAGCCCGCCCATTCTGCTCCTCTTCTTCGTTCGCTCGGGGCTCTCCTTCGATATCGGCGCGCTAACCTCGCCCGTCGGCGCCGTCGGCGGCGTTCCTCTGCTCCTCATCGGCGTTCTCTACTTCCTCGTTCGCATCCTCGGAAAGTACGTCGGCGCCTTTCTCGGCTGCCTCGTCACCAAGAAGCCCAGGGAAACGCGCAACTATTTCGGCTTAGCCCTCATTCCGCAAGCGGGCGTCGCCATCGGTCTCGCCGCCGTCGGCGCGCGAACTCTCGGTGGCGAAGTCGGCAACGCGCTTGAAACCATCATTCTCGCGTCCAGCGTCCTCTACGAGCTCGTCGGTCCCGCCGCCGCCAAGCTCTCACTCTATCTCTCCCACTCGTATTCCGACAAGCTCGAAGATATCGTCCCGCTCGAAGCGCCCACTGCCGCCGAGCGCAAAAACGACGTTGAAATACTCATCGAAAGGATACAGGCGATACGCCGCGAGCTCGAAAACGAAGAGCCGAGCGACGAGGAGCTTGCCTTCACCGAAGCGGCGGAGGAGCACATCAACGCCCTCGCGAGCGGGCACACACAATTTATTTCTGGAGGAAAAAGAAAATGACAGACCCCATAGCAACCCTTCTCGGCGACTGGTCGCAATCTCTAAACGGTTACAGTATCCTGTTCCGCATAATTCTTTCGGTCTGCCTCGGCGCCGTCATCGGCTGTGAGCGTTCCAGCAAGCGCCACTCGGCGGGGCTTCGCACCTTCATTCTCATTTCGCTGGCAATGACGGTCGCCATGATGCTCGACAAATATCTTTCGGCGAGCTCGGGCATCTATATGCTCTCCTGTGCGGGCATCGTCGGCGTCGCCGTCATCAGCGTGCACTCGCTCCTCATCAGCTCGCGGAGCCAGATAAAGGGCTTGACCACCGCGGCGGGACTTTGGACCTCGGCCATCATCGGGCTCTCCGTCGGCGCGGGCTACTACACGATAACGCTCATCTCCTTCGCCGTCCTTCTCCTCTCCCTCTCCACATTCCCGCTTTTGGAGCGCTATTTGAAAAACCGCTCCAATCACTTTGAGATCCACCTCGAATTAAAAAACAGCGGCTACCTCCACAGCTTCGTGGGAACGATACGCCGCCTCGGCTTGAAGATAGACGACATCGAAGCCAACCCCGCCTACGCAAATTCGGGGCTCAGCGTCTATTCCATCTCACTCTCCATAAGCAGCCCCGAGCTGAAAAAATATAAAACGCACACCGAGATAATTGAGGCGCTAAAAAGCCTCGACTATATATACCACATCGAAGAAATGTGGCTCTAAGCTTTGCAACCGCCAAGGAATCGTTAGCGCTATATATACCACATCGAAGAGGTGCGGCTCTAAGCTTTTGGCGGAGCAAAAGATAAGCGTGAACAGCTTAAAGCTCAATAATTTTCGCCAAATTTAGGAGTAAACGAACAACAAGCAGAGCCTCGCGGCTCTGCTTGTTGAATTATTTTGTACTTATATACTCTTTGATTTTTTCAAGGAAAAGCTCTTAACTGTGTGACACACACAACAATTTAGGGTTTCCAAACGAAGCCGCCCCATTTTATTATCGCGCAAGCTATGTTAGTTATCGAGCTGGCGCCTCGGTCAGCTCTTATATTCGAGCCCGCAAGAGGCGAGCGCCGCTATAACGCCGTCACACACGGGCGAAAGCTCCTGCTTCGTCAGTGTTCTCTCATCCGACTTGAAGGAGAAGCGAAGCGTCAGCGCCGTGCTTCCCTCCGCGTTGTATATATCGTGAAGACTCACGCGGTCAAGAACGGCTCCCGCCGCGCGGCGCGCCGCCGCCGTCGCCGCTTCAAAGTCGAAGCTCTCCGTGTTCGCGTTGAAGGTCAGATCTATATCTATCGGAGGGAACTTGGAGGGCGCGGAATACGCCGTCTCCTTCGGCTTTTGCTCGGCGAATTTCGCCGTGTCTATCTCTATGAAGGCAATCGCCGCTTTCCTGTCGATATTCGCAAGCACCGTCGGGTGCGGAACGGCGAGCGTTCCTATCCGCGCTCCGTCCACCGTCAGTGCGAAGCAGTTCTTCGGGTGCTCGTAATCGAAGGAGGGCTCGGCGGAAGCAAAGCTTATCCGCCTATGCAGAATATCCGAGGCGAGCTCGGCGGCAACGTCGCGCGCACGCATAAACAGGCGCTCCTCGCTCTCGCTCTTTGAGAAAAGCAGAACGCCGAGGTGCTTCTCCTCGTTGCAGTACCCGTTCGGCTTGAAGCCGCTCACCACGTGCCCTATCTCAAAGATACCGAAGGTGTCGGCATAGCCCTTGTTCTCCTTGGCGAAAGAGAGCAGAGTGGGTATCATCGAGGCTCTTATAAAGCAGTGATCGGGGGTCTGGGCATTTATTATTCGCACCGTTTCGGGCGTCGCTATCCCGAGCTCCGCGTTTTTCTGCGCGTCCGACCAGACGTAGGAGTTCACCTCGTGCAAGCGATAGCTCTTAACAAGAATATCCTTCATCCTGTCCTCGTCCGCCTTCAAGGTCTCGCGACGAACGGGACGAAGCGGACTCACCGAGGTGCCTATTTCAAAATTGTCGTAGCCGTAGATACGCGTTATCTCTTCGATGATGTCCGCCTTGATGGTGACGTCCTTGGTGGCGCGCCAAGAAGGCACGGTCACGTGGAAATCGTCTCCCCGCCTTGTGACGGCGAAGCCGAGCCCAGTCAGAGTCGTCTCTATCCGTTCCGAGGAAATGTCTATGCCCGTATATCTATCCACGTAGCGCTTATCGAAATCCAGCGTTATCGTGGGATAATGCTTCACGTAAACGTCGCTGAACGCCGACGTTACCCGTGCGCCACTGTCGCAGTCGAAGAGGTGCTTCAAAAGGCGCTCCGTCGCCGTGCGGCAAAGCTCGGGGTCCAGCATTTTTTCGTAGCGCATCGAGGCGTCGGTGCGGAGACCGAGGCGCGTCGTCGTTTTACGGACGGAAACGCCGTCGAACGTGGCGGATTCAAGCAGGAGCGAATCGGTGTCGTCGTCTATCTTAGACGCGTCGCCCCCCATAACGCCCGCAACGGCGACGGGAGCCCCGCCCGACGTTATCATAAGCATCTTATCGTCGATATCACGCTCCACCCCGTCCAGCGTCGTAAACTTAAAGCCGTCGGCAAACGTCGTGACCTCTATCTTATCCACTTTGCGATTATCGAAGGCGTGCATCGGCTGCCCCACCTCGAGCATCACGTAGTTCGTGAGGTCGGCGAGGAAATTGATGGCACGCGAGCCGCAATAGAAGAGGCGAATCCGCATGTTGACGGGGCTCTTCTTGCGCGTTATCCCCGCCACCTTGATGGCGGAATAGCGCCACACGAGGTCCGTCGCGCGAACGTCTATCTCAACGGGCGAAAGCCCCGCGTAGGGCTCCACGCTGTGAAGCTCGGGCGCCGCCAGCTTGCGCCCCGTTATGGTGGCAAATTCGCGCGCCATTCCGTAGTGGCTCCACAGGTCGGGGCGATTGGTCAGCGACTTGTTATCCACCTCGAAAACGATGTCGTCGATATCGTAGACGTTCTTCATATCCGTGCCGAGCTCTATCTCGTCGTCGAGTTCCCAGAGCCCCGAAGCGTCATCGCTTATCCCGAGCTCCGCCTCCGAGCAGCACATGCCGTAGGAGAGGTAGCCCGCCACGGTGGCGGGCTCTATCGCGTGCCCGCAAACGGCGCCGCCCGCCGTTGCAAAAGCAACGGTCATTCCGACGCGAACGTTGGGAGCTCCGCACACCACGTCGACAAGCTCCTTGCCCGTATTCACCTTCAAGAGGTGGAGCTTCTTCGACTTCGGGTGCGCCTCGACGGACTCTATCCTCGCGGCGATCACGCCGTGGGTGTCGGCTCCTTTAACTATTATATCCTCGACCTCCGCCGTGGAGAGCGTGAAGTTGCGAATGAGGGCTTTGCGGTCAAGCCCCGAGAGATCGACGAAATCTCCTATCCAATTCATCGATAAAAACATTACCGCACCCCCTTACAAAGACTTGAACTGCGACAAAGCTTCCAGCTTGCCGCTATTAAGATCGCGTATATCCTTAATGCCGTACTTCATCATGGCGAGGCGGGTAAGCCCAAGTCCGAAGGCGAAGCCCGTATATTTTTCGGTGTCAATGCCGCCCTCTCGCAAAACGTTCGGGTGTATCATACCGCACGGGCAGAGTTCGAGCCAGCCCGAGTTTTTGCACGTGGGGCAGCCCTCGCCGCCGCATATCAGGCAATTGATGTCCAGCTCGAAGCCAGGCTCAACGAAGGGGAAGAAGCCAGGGCGAAGGCGCACCTTGACGTCGCGCTTGAAGACCTCGGAGAGCATCGTCTTCATAAAGTAGATGAGGTTTGAGATAGATATGTTCTCGTCTATCATCATTCCCTCCATCTGGAAGAAGGTGTTCTCGTGCGACGCGTCCGTCGATTCATTGCGGAAGCATCTGCCAGGGAAAATGGCGCGGAGCGGCGCCCCGTACTTTTTCATGATGGCATTCTGCGCCGCCGACGTCTGCGTTTTAAGCAGCTGTCCGTTTTCAAGATAGTAGGTGTCCTGCATATCGCGCGCGGGGTGGTGCTTCGGTATGTTGAGCGACTCGAAGCACTCGTAGTCGTCAACGACCTCGTTGTAGTCCTCCACGGTGAAGCCCATGCTTTCAAATATCCCTTCAACCTCGCGTGCCGCGAGCGTTATTGGGTGATACGAGCCGAGCTCGCGCTCGTAGGCCAGCGTCGGGTTGTATTTTTTCGCGCTTCTTATTTGTGCGCTTATCGCCGCCGTCTTCAAGGCTTCCGCCGCCTTGTTAACCGCGCTCTCCACCTCGTTCTTCAACGCGTTGATGAGCTGACCCGCGCTTTTTTTATCCGCCGCGTCGCGAAGGCCCTTCATCAGCTCCGCCACGTGACCCTTTTTGCCGAGGAAATCTATCCTCAAAGCTTCAAGCTGCTCCGCGTCCTTCGCCTCGGCGAGCCTTTCGGCAAAGCGCGCTCTCAGCCCCTCTATTTTCTCTTTCATTCCGTTCTCCGTTCCCCGCCCTCAGCGGCATTTTGAGTTGCGCGGCTCGTCCCGCGCTCAGTCGCTTCTCGCGTGCGCTCGCGAGATAAACATTTTAAGCGATAAACATTATATACCTTTTTGTCGCCTTTGTCAATGAGTTTGAATAAAGCCGATAACTTTTTTCGGCAAAATATCCGCAAGCTCCGCGCCCCGCTCCATTCGGCGGCGCGCCTCCGTCGAGCTTATTCCTTCGAGCCCCGCCTCACAGCGCCACAGCTCCGTCGGGAAGCCCCCGTGCGAAAAATTCCACTCCGCCTGCGCCTTCTCGTATTCGAGGTCGCGCTCGTTGCGATACCCCTTTATTATTCTCTCTATCCCGTGCTCCCTCATATAGTCGATAACGAGCCCAGTCGAATGGCTGACGAGGACGTTTTCGAGCTCGTCCGTCGCCAACATCAGCATCTTCACCCGATCGGGCACCGAGAAGCGGCATCTCTTTTCGGGGTTTGTGAAAACGACGGCGTACACCTCGTCGTAGCGCTCCGCCGCGCGGCGTATCAGCGCCAAGTGTCCCAGCGTAACGGGGTCGTAGCTCCCAGGCAATATAACGCTGCTCATCGCTCACCGTCGCCCCTATAAAGAAAAACGTTGACCTCGGTTTTCTTGCCATAACGCGTCGATTTCAGCGTTTCAAATTGCGGGTGCGCCTCCTGTCCCAGCGTCTCCGTGCCGCTCTCGGTAACAACGATGGCGCCCTCGTTCAACAGCCCCGCCGCCACGAGGCGCGTTATCGCCTCCGAACAGGCTTCGGCGGCGTAGGGGGGATCGATGAAGACGAGATCGAAGCGCACGCGCCCCGCCGCCTTTCTTATATAGTTGCGAAAATCGCTGACGAGGTAGCCGCATTTATCCGCGAATCCGCAAGTCGCCGCGTTTCTCTTTACGAGCTCCACCACGTCGCGCGCGCTGTCAACGAAGAAGCACGAGGCGGCGCCGCGCGAGAGGGCTTCGAGTCCAAGCTGCCCCGAGCCCGCAAAAAGATCGAGAACGCGCCGCCCCTCAACGTCGAACTGTATCGACGAAAATATAGCTTCCTTGATACGCTCCGACGTTGGTCTCGTTGCGTCGCCGAGGGGAGCCTCTATCTTTTTCCCCTTGGCGGATCCCGTTATTATTCTCATCATATCGTTATCCCTTTCTCAAACGCCGCGAGCTTTCTCGCGCCGTATTATTTGTGAAAATACTCGTAGACAGCTTCCGCGTCCTTGCGGCTTATTCCCCGAACGTGGGAAAGCTCCTCGGTGCTCTTTTCCTTTATCTCGGAAAGTCTGAACGCGCGAAGCAGGAGCTTCGCCTTTTGCTTCCCGATTCCCGATATTTTTTCAAGGCTTGAATGTGTCAGGCTCCTCACCTTGGAGCCCAACGAGGCTTTGACCGCGAAGCGGTGCGCCTCCTCTTGAAGTTTGTAAACAAAAGCGTACACGTTCATCTCGTGCGCTATGGAGATCTCACGGCTTCCGTCGGTTATCGCGCGAGTTTTGTGATAGTCGTCCTTGACCATGCCGAAGAGGGGAATGTCGAGCTCGTATTTTTCGAGAATTTCTCGCACGGCCCCCACCTGACCGACGCCGCCATCGAGCAAGATGAGCTCGGGAGTCTCTCCGAGAGACGCGGCACCGTCCCCGATGTGGGCGAGCCTTCGGGAAAGTGCCTCGCGCATTGAGCCGTAGTCGTCCGCCCCCTTCGTCGTTTTTATATTGAAGAGGCGATAGTCAGACCTTTTGAGCTTCCCCTCCGCGTAAACGACCATGGAGGCGACGATGCTCTCGTTGCCGATGTTGGATATGTCGTATGCCTCTATCCGCTTCGGCACGGAGGGGAGCCCGAGAAGCTCCGCGAGCCTCTTAACGTCCTTGTCCTCGCGCTCCACGGTCAGCCTATGTTGGCGCGCCGCCTCCTTGGCGTTTTCAAGCGCTAGATCGCACAGGGCTCGCCCGTCTCCGCGCTCGGGGATCTTCACGCTGACCTTGTAGCGCGTGTTGAGCGAAAGGTACTCCGAAAGGAGAGCCACGTCGTCGTCCGTCATATCGAAATCGAGCATCACCTCGCGAGGGACGTTGCCCGTGCCGTCGTAGTAATCCGCGATCAGGGAGAGCGCATCATCCGCCCCCGTGAGCTCGGAGAGCGATAATATGAATTCGTTTTTGTTGACGAGGGCTCCCGAACGAACGGAGAGCATGGCGAGGACGCCCTCGGTCTCCGAGGTGTACATGGCGAAAACGTCGCGATTGACGCGCTCGTCGGCAACGACCTTCTGCTTTTCGGCGAGCTTTTCCAGCGCGTATATGCTATCGCGCACCGCCGCCGCGCGCTCAAAGTCAAGCCGCTCCGCCGCCTCGTTCATCTCCGCGGTAAGCATCTCGCGCGTTCCGCGAACGTTCCCGTCGAGCACCCATTCCGCGCACTTGACGAGGGCGCGATACTGCTCCGCGCTCACCTTGCCCGTGCAGGGCGCTATACATCGACCCATATCGCGATATATGCAGGGGCGCTCGCGCCCGATGTCGGCGGGGAAAGAGCGGCGGCAACTGCTAAGCGTAAATATTTTCATCACCGTTTCAAGGGCGACGTGCGCCGCGCTCGAGCTCTGATAGGGGCCATAGTATCTCGCCCTGTCGCTTTTTCGCTCGCGCGTTACAAAAAGACGCGGATATTCCTCCGCCGTCACCTTGATATACGGATACGATTTTGCGTCCTTTAATTTTATATTGTATTTCGGCGAGTGCTTCTTTATAAGCACGTTTTCCAGCGTCAGCGCCTCTATCTCGGTCTTGCACACGATGTAATCGAAGTCTGAGACCAGGCTCACCATTTTTTCCGTCTTTGCGTTGTGCGCGCCCGAAAAATAGCTTGAAACTCGATTTTTGAGCTTTTTGGACTTGCCGACGTAGATAATGCCGCCGTCCGCGTTTTTCATTATATAGACGCCTGGGGAAAGAGGAAGGCTGTTCGCCTTGTCGCGCAATCTTTCAAGCCGTGTCACTTGCACCTCCGTTATAGCAAAGGGCTATCACGCATCACTGCGCAACAGCCCGCCGTTACGTATTTACGCCGAAGCGCAAAGCTCAATACTCGCTTATCTCGTTGTTAACAAGGTCTGCCAGCCCCTTGACCGCGAGCGCCTCGTCAGCACCGTCTGCAATGAGCGTCACGGTGACGCCCTTGACTATGCCGAGAGAAAGCACGCCGAGCAAGCTCTTCGCATTGACCCTGCAATCGTCCTTCTCCACCCATATCGAGCTCTTGTAGGAATTTGCCTTCTGCACAAAAAACGTGGCGGGTCTTGCGTGGAGCCCCACGCTGTTCTGTATAGTAACACTGAGAGAAATCATATATCTGTGCTCCTTAAAACTTCGTTTATTAAAGTATATCAAATTGCGCCTTAAAAATCAATAGTTTTCGCGAAAATAATCAAAAATGAAAGGCTTATAATATTATTTAGAGGGGATTTCGTTGAATTTATACTTGTGAAAATGGTCAAAACAAAATATATTCAATATCGCTATCCCGTTATCCGAACGTCGACGACGGAGGAATCGGCGCTTATCTGATCGCCGTAGTAGCCGAGGCGTGCGTCGTAATCGCTTTTGGATATTCTGAGCGCGGCGCCGAATATGCCGAGGACGGCGATGAAGAGATAGTAGACAGTCACGTCCGAAAAAATGTCGGCGCTCATTCCGAAGGAGAAAAGGGCGAAGAGAGAGAGCAGGGACGAGGCGGCGGTGAACGAGAGCAACGAATTTCTCATATAGGGAACGAAAAGCGAATAGTGCGATATGCAGGTGAGAACGATGAGCGCGAGGAGCACGACGGCGAAGAGCCCGAAGCTTCGCCCGAAGGAGAGCAGGGTGTTTCCCGCGGCGGACGAGCCGAAGCCCGTGCCAAAAAATATGTGCTCCGAAAAGCTCGCGAAGCTCGCCTCCCATGCGGCAAAAGTCTCGGAGACAGTGGGAGAGAGCCAAAGCCGCTCCGAAATCCAGTCAAAGACGCCTTCGGGAACGAGGAACAAAAGATAGGGGAGCACAAGAAGCGCGCCGAGGAGCTCCTTTCTTATCGAGCGCGCCCTGACGACGAACGCCGCAATAAGAGTGACGGCAGCGGCAAACCAGATCCCGAGATGCCAAAGGAGCACTATGCCGACGACGTTGAGAGAAAAGACCGTGCTGTATATCGCCTTTTTGACGCGGCTCTTCTTTTCAAGAGCGAAGAAGAGCGAGAGCAGGGCGGCGACGAGCATATAGGCGCCCCGCGAAGCGGAGCTCGTGAAAAACGGAAGCGCACTTTGTGCGTCGCCTCCGAAAATGGCGGAAACGCCGTCGAAGAACACGAGAAGCGTCACGGGGACGGACGAAACGATGAGGGCGTTCACTGCGCAATCCGCGAGGCGGCGATTCATTATTATGTTGGACGCGGGAATATAGCCGAGCGTCAGGGCTATCATTATCAAGGTGCCACGAAGCTCTGCGGAGACGAAGCCGCTCACCGCGATGAAGACCGAGAGAAGGAGCAGGAGAGCGTCGTAGACGCAAAAGCTGTACACGCGCTTTCCGAGAAGCACCTTGAAAGCAAACGAAACGAAGGAGAGCACGGAGAGCACCGCAAGCATTTCCGCGCCATGCGCAAAAAGGGTGAGATAGGGAGCCGCCGCCAGCGTCAGAATGAAGGGGAGCTCGGGCGTTCCGAGCGAGAGAGCCGCGAAAACGAGAAGCCCCACGGCGCAAGTGACGTAGAGCGGCGAAACGAAGAAGGAGACGACGGCGGGGATCGCGCCGATGAGTATCGCGGCAGGTACGGGGATTCCGTGGTGCCCGTCCGCCTTATCTGTTCGCCTTATGGCGAAAAACTCGAAAAGCAGAAAGTCCGTTAGCGGGAAATCTTGAAGCGCCACGCATACGGGCTTATCGAAGATCACGAGAATTATGCCGAGGAGCGCGAACGTAAGCCCCACTATCCACGAGGACGGGGCGAGCGACGCGGCTTGCTCAATGTAGTATCTGCCGAGTATCAGAAAAAGCGACAGAAGCCCGAAGCACAGGCACATCACGCCGTAGGTGCGCGTCGAGGTGTAGACGAAGCGATCGGCTATCGCACTCACGTGCTTTATGGGTGAGCTCTTCAAGAGCCGCCGCGATGGTCCGCCTCCGCTTATACCGACGAAGCCGAAAACGGAAAAGCCGCCTTCGCCTCGCAATGCCTTATCTTTCATATACCTCCATTCTGCCGCCGAGGAGCGGCGGCGCAAAAAGCACGTAATACGAGGTCACGTCACAGGCTTTTTGCGTCAATTTCGCTTCGCCGCCACGCGGGCGTAGCACAAGCGTTATGAAAATCTGCCGCACGCGCGGCATAGAAACCACAAATCAAAAATCGTCAAGTAAAGTTGACAAAAGCAGGTGCCGTGTATCGGTGCGTCAACGTGGAGCCCGACGTAAAAGTGACACGCTTGCGGGGTGCGCCTTCACGGCTGCCGTTTTTTCTTCTTTTTCGGAGGCATAAGTGCCTCCTCTATTTCGGGATGGAGCGCCAGAAGCTCGGGGCGGCGCTCGCGCGTTATGCGGACCGCCTCCTCTAAGCGCCAGCGCGCTATTTTTTTATGGTCGCCCGAAATCAGGACCTCGGGCACCACGCGCCCGTGGAACTCCCTCGGCTTCGTGTATTGCGGATATTCGAGTATGCCCGAGGCTATTGATTCTCCCTCGTAGCATTCGCTCGAAGAGAGCGTCCCTGGGACGAGGCGCGCCACCGCGTCGATAATTATACAGGCGGGCAACTCCCCACCCGTGACAACATAATCGCCTATCGACAGCTCCTCGTCCACTATCTCGTCCACTATCCTCTGGTCCACGCCCTCGTAGTGCCCGCAAAGAAAGACCAGGCGGTCGTAGCTCGCGAGGCGCTTCGCCGCCTCGTGGTCAAAGCGTTCACCGCGCGGCGACGTATATATCACACGCACGCGCTCCCCCTCGGCAAAGCCCGCCGCGATGCTCGCGTAGCAGTCGTATATTGGCTGGCACGTCATCAGCATACCGACGCCGCCGCCAAACGGGGTGTCGTCCGTTTTTCTATGCCTGTCGGTTGAAAAATCTCGTATATTATGGCACGCGACGGATATGACGTCCGCCTTCTGCGCCCTTCCTATAATGCTCTCACCCAACACCGTTGCCACCAGCTCGGGAAAGAGCGTCATAACGTCGAATCTCACGCCCACCTCAATCGAAGAAGCCAGGTATCGGCGTTATGAAAACGCCGTGCTCTTCGTCTATCTTTTTTATAAATTCGGGGCGATCGGGGATATAGACCATACCGTTATCGGTCCTCACCTCGTAGAGCTTGCCGCGCGCCGCGTCGCTCACATTGTCGAGGAGCCCGTACACACGCCCCGTGCTCGCATCTATCACGGGAAGCCCCAGAATATCCGCGATGAAGCAGGTCCCCGCGGGGCGCGGAACGTCATCGCGGCGAAGGTAGAGGAGCGTATTTTTAAGCGCCTGAGCCGCGTCTCGCGAGTCGACGCCCTCTATCTGCATTATAACGAGAGCCCCCGCGACGGAGGCGGACAGTACGCGGCGCTCGTCGTATTCTTCGCCACGCTTAAAAAAGACGCGCTTTTGAGCCGCCAGCACCGCGGGGCTATCGCACCAGGGGTCGGCTTTCACAAGACCGCGCACACCGTGCGGCGCACATATTCTGCCGCCTTCAAGATATTCCTTTTTCATACACTCACATTGAGCCTTTCGCGCTTGTGAAGAGCAACGTCGCACATACAGCGGCGAAGCCCTTTTCGTTATTTTACCACACGGGGCGAAAAATGTCAATCGTTCTTTTCCGTTTGCGCCGCTTTTTTCCTCTTGCGGCGAAAATAACCCGTCAAAATCGCGGCGGCTTCGTTTTCGAGAACGCCCCCCGTAACGCTCGGCTGATGATTAAAGGGGAGCGCCGCAAGATCCGTCAGCGAGCCGAGTGCGCCAAATCTCTTATCGCGCGCCCCGAAAACGACGCGCGGAATGCGCGCGTTGATTATCGCCCCCGCGCACATTGGGCAAGGCTCCATTGTAACGTAGAGAGTAACGCCTGGCAAGCGCCAGCCGCCGAGCGCACGGCACGCCGCCTCGATAGCGGTAAGCTCCGCGTGGTGAGTGGCACATTTATCCTCCTCGCGCGTGTTGTAGGCGGCGGCTATTATTTTCCCGTCGCGCACCGCGACTGCCCCGACGGGGACCTCGTCCCTTTCGGCGGCGAGCTCCGCGAGGCGAAGCGCCTCGCTCATATAGATCTCATCTTCGGTCATACGTTCACCATCAAATTAAAAATTGCGACAAAAAGTGTCGTTCCGATAAGCAAAATGCTTGAAATTGTAAACTCTAATTTGCATTTATTGCAAAATGCGCGCTCAAATTCCGCGCGATAGTCTTTTCTTTTTACAAAGATATAAACGAGAGATATGGCGCTCAAAACGCTAAGTGTAACAAAAAGCGCGATATACGTCGCCGCGGTGCAGTCTGCTCGCATAAGAATAACGGACAAGAGATTGTTTATAAAATGGAGCAGGACGGCGGAGAATATGCTCCCCGAGAGCACCGTTACCGCGGATAAAACGAGCCCCGCCGCGAAGGCGTAGGGTATCTGAAAAAGGTTGCAGTGAATGAGCGCAAAGAAGAGCGAGGAGAAAAGGACGGCGCCCTTCTGGGAATGTGGAGCCGCGAACGCTATCGGCAAAAGGCGAAACAAGCCTTCTTCGAGGAGCGCGGGCAAAAGCGCGTGCTTTATCACGACGAGGAACAGATTTCCCGAAACGTCGGTCGTGCTCTCAAATCCGAGCGCGCCAAGCAGAAGCGAGGTGCCGAGGGAGATGAGCAAAACGAGGGAGAGGAAGGGAGCCGCTGCGGGCAAAAGAAATTTCAAGTCGGCGCGGCTCGGCAGGAGTCGCGGCGGCGAAAAAGCGATGCCACCCGAGCGCGCCGTCACCACGAGGAGAACGATGGGAAGCAGGAAGGCGACGTAGTAAAAAAGCGTGGAGACAGCGCCACCGAAGGAAGAAGAGAGAGAAAGCAGGGCGATGAACGCGAGATCCGCCGCGCATATATAGTTTAACGCTTTTTTCATGCTTATGTCCATACCTTTCGATTTTGAAGGCTGAAAGCTCGTGCGATTTTCATTTGGGAAATTCGCGCCGAGCGGCGCGAGAGCTACGAGCCTTACGCTTTGGGAGCGGCACGTTTTTTTAGGCTTTTCCCTCCGTGCGCGCGACTGTTGCTCGCGCTTGAACGACTGTTGCTCGTGGGCACGTCGCCGTTACTCTCGTGCGCGCCCACGATGGAGAAGCGAAGCTTGCCGCGTATCACGTCGGCTTCTTCGAGGCGAACGCGGAGTGCGTCGCCGAGCTTGTAGCGCACGTTGGCGGAGCGCAGGGTGAGGGTCTTTTCGTCGAAAACGAAGGAACTACCGAGCTCACCGAGGGGAACAAGCCCCTCGCAGGTGTTGTCTAAGAGGCAAAAGAGCCCGAACGAGGTGACGGAGCTGACGACGGCGTTAAACTCGCCGCCAACGAAGGCGCTCATAAAGATGGTGCGATAGAGGTTTTCTATGCGCCGCTCCGCGCGAAGTGCGCGAAGCTCCGCCTCGCTCGCGGCGGCGGCGGCGCGCTTCGCGTATGAAAAATAGGGGGCGGCGGCATTGTCCTCGATGAGCGTTTTTCTTATTATTCTGTGCGTCGCAAGATCCGCTAAGCGGCGAATGGGCGAGGTGAAATGGCAGTAGCGCTCTATGCCGAGCCCGAAGTGCGCCGCCGCATTCTCCGAATAGCGCGCCTTGGAGAGCGCCCTTAGCATGGTGTAGGAAACGGGGAGAGAGAGCTCGCGGCGCTCCGCTTCGGCGAGCAGGGCGGCAAAATCGCGCGAGGTACATTTTTCGCGAGATATTTTCGTCGCGTCGAAGCCGAGAGTGTGTACAAAGTCGAGGAAGGAGGCGAGCTTATCGGGGAGCGGCGGCTCGTGTACGCGATAGACGCAAGGGAGCTCCGCCTCGCCGAGAAGCCGCGCAACGGCTTCGTTCGCGGTCAGCATAAACTGCTCTATCATGCGCTCCGCGTCGCCGCGTTCGCGCTTTTCGATGGCGATGGGCGCGCCCGACTCGTCGAGAACGACGTTCGCCTCGGGGGCATCGAGATCGAGGGCACCGCGCTCCGCGCTTCGCGCGGCAAGCACTTCGTAGAGCTTATGCATTTCGATAAGAGAGGAAAGCACGGGGCGATATTTTTTCGTGACTTCCGCCCTGGCGCTTCCCGAAAGCAGGGCGTTGACCTCGGAATAGACTCCGCGAACGCGACTTCGTATCACCGAGGGCACGAGGCGCGTCCTTTTAATGCTTCCGTCTGCCGCCAGCGTGATAAGAGCGCTCAGGGCGTATTTGTCCTCCCCCGCGCTTAGAGAGCACGCACCGTTGGAAAGGCTTTTCGGGAGCATGGGCACCACCTTGTCGGTGAAATAGACGCTCGTTCCGCGTGCAAAAGCGGCGCGTTCGAGCAAGCTTCGCTCGCGAACGTAGTAGGAAACGTCCGCAATGTGAACGCCGAGCTCCCAGCCGTCCGAGTCACGTTCGAGGGATATCGCGTCATCAAGGTCCTTGGCGCTTTCGCCATCTATCGTGAAGACGACGCGATCAGTCATATCCTCGCGCCCCTCTTTTGTGACGGGTGCCGCCGCGAAAAGCTCCGTCTCGCGAAGCTCCTCGGGGGAAAAGTCCGTCGCTATCTCACATTCGGCGAGTATCGCCGCATAGTTGGCTTCGAGAGATTGGCTCTCACCAAACGAGCGCACAAACTCGGCTTCCGCACTTGCGCCGTCGCGCAAAAGGCGCGCCTCTATCTTGTCGCCCTCACGAAGGCGCTCGTCGCGGCGAAGGTGCGGCGTAAAGCCGAGGTGCGCCTCGTCGGGCGCGAGGAAAAACCACTTGCGCGAGCCGCGCCTCTCGGCGCACACCGTGCCAATGAGAGTCGCTCTGCCATAGGCAATGATGGACGCCACGCGCCCCTCGCTCCGTGCCTCGCCCATCACGGTGTATTTGCGATATTCCACGCGCACGCGGTCGCCGTCAATCGCGCCGTTCGTCTTCACCTCGGGGATAAAAACGTCGCGCTCCTCACCCTCCACGGTGACGAAGCCGAAGCCGACGCGCGTCGACGCGAAAACGCCCTCGGCGCTTTTTGTGCCTCGCGCCGCGCGTCCAGCACCGCGCGCGGGCAACGCTCCGCCGCCTATTTTTGCGCCGCCCGTCGCAACGCCGAGCTCTTCCGCAATTTTTATCAGCTCGCGCCGCGAGCGTTCCTTCGCCCGCCTCTTGCTCGCGCCTCTGCCCGAAAAAGCTTTCAAGTTCTTCTTCGTGCCGCTCTTTTTATTCGTTTTTCCGTTTGTTCTATTCTTTTTATTCTTTCCGTTCGTTTTATTCATTCCATCCATCAATCCGTCCCGCAAGCACCCTTCGTTTATCAAAAGAAAAGGGCTGTTTTGCAACAGCCCTCTGCTTATGAGAATATCGAAGAATACTCCGAAACCTTCTGCCAATAGTCAAGATTGTTATAGCTCTGCGTGTAATCGGGCTGAATGATATAGACGATAGCAACCGCGAGCACGAAAACTATGCCGACTATCATCGTCCACTTGCGAAGCCGCCTGCCGCTCTGCATCGACTTATCTCTTCCGTAAAACGTCTCGGAGCCGCCCGCAATCGTTCCCGAAAGTCCCTCGTCGTCAGTCTTCTGCATAGTCACCACCGTGACGATGAAAACGGCGGCAACGAGAAGCACGCCGAGAAGTATATACTCACCTATCATATTAAAATCCTCCGTTATACGTGCGAAAAAAGCGCACACCCAAACAATTATACGGATATTCTACCATATATTTATCAAAAAAGCAATACTTTTTCGCAATTTATTTTAAACAATTATTTTAAACAGCCCTTTAAAGTCTATCGAAAAGAGCGTTTTCGCCGTTCGCGGTCGCTGCCTTGCAATTTATCCCTCCGCCACGATCGGCGAAAGCAGACTCTTAACCCTTCTTAGGCGTAGCGTGCTTAAAGAGCCTTTGGCGATGTGCCTCATCGCGAAGCGCCGCAAATAGCGAGCCGTTTCTGCAATCGAGGCGCAAGCCGCGAAGCGAGCACACAAAAGCACGTCACAAGAAGCGTGCCTGAAACGAACTCACTCAAAGCTGTTGCGGCAAGAATACAGATAAAGCAAGGCAAATTTAAGCGTTTAAGCAAAAAATATCTGTATCCTTAGTGTGAAGTGCCTTTGGTGCTCGCTTGATTTAGAGCAAAAGCTTCGTTCTTTTTCGTTTATTCTAATAAAGCAGCCCCGAAGTGAGCGCATAAGCTACCCGTGAGCGGTGCCGTCGAAGAAAGGGCGCTCGCTTGCGCGTCACTTCGATAAGCCCAGCTCGTCGCGGAAGTAGCCGCGCGTGTCCGCCGCGCGGCCATGCGTATCGAGAGCCGTAAAGCGAACGTAGGGCGCTTCGTTTGGAATATCGAACTCCGCCACCGTTATATCGTCTTCAAAGGAAACCTCGTATTTTGTCGCCTTGCTTCCAAAATGCATAATTATTTTTGACACGGGATCGGTCTTGACCGTGACATGCGAGCCCTCCGCTTTGATGGAGCGGAAGCGCGGCCCCATCGAGGAATAGAAGTTGCCCGCTTCAAGCGCGGCTATAACGCCCCCGTAGGAAAGCTCCTCGGCGAGGATCATCGTGAAGGCTCCGAAGGAATCGCTACGTGGCGAATCGAGGGGGAACGCGTTGTGATTATCGTCCGCGCTGTGGCAGAATATGCGCTTTCCCTCTCGGAGCAGACGATCGTATATGACCGCGTTGTATTCGAGCGCGTTCGTTATGTGCGAGCCCCAGTTGCACATCTCCATGCTGAAAAAGCCGTCGTAGCACGCTATCTGCTCGTGGCGTTCGAGCGACCAGGCGGGGTGGTTGTAGGCGCAAAGGTAGCCCGCCGCCTTCGCCTCGCGGACGAAGGAATTGATGTATTCGACGGTGTATTCCCGCGGCTCCGAGGAGCCCACCTTCTTGAAGGCGCGGCGCACCGCCTCGTCCTTGACATATTTGCAATACATATCCGTGTAATTGACGTAGGAGGTGTTGTGCGCCTCGCGCGCCAAAAGATTTATGTGTATCTCTTCGCCGTAGCGGTCATACCTACATTCGTCGTTGGAGCGTATATACGCCTCGTAGCCCGTCAGCATAACGAAGCTCGGGTCGCCAAGCTCGGAATGGTCGCACGGGTACTCGTGGTCCGTTATCGCGAGCACCGAATAGCCGTTGCTCTTGTACGCCTCTTTGAGAGCCGCGGGGCTCAAATGCCCGTCGCTCAGCGTGCTGTGCGAATGAAGATTCGCCTTGTATTGCGGCGCGCCGTCTCTTATAAGTTCCATATCGTCTCCTCCACGCCCGTGGGCGCTGCTTTTATGCACATCGTGCGCAAGCCATCATCTCTTTGCGAGCACGTCGCGCTCGTAGGTGAAGACGTCGTCGAGCCAAGCTCTGCCGACGGGGGCACCCGTGCGGCGGCAATACTCGTCCCACACCGCGCCGAAGGGAAGCGTTTTCGCCTCCTCGCTAACGGCGAGCATTCTCGTGTAGTCGGCCTCGTTCTGATACGCGGCGAGCTCCGCGTTCGGCATAAGGAGCGCCCAGAGAAGCGCCTTCTGCATGTTGCGCCCGCCAACCGCCCAAGCCGCCACGCGGTTTACCGAGGCGTCAAAATAGTCGAGCGCGATGAAAACGCGATCGAGCGCCCCGTTGCGAACTATCTCCTTCGCTATCTCGCGCGTCTCGTCGTCGAAGATGACGACGTGGTCGGAGTCCCAGCGAACGGCGCGCGTAACGTGGAGCGCTATCTTTTCGTTGAAAACGAGGAGCGACGAAATCTTGTCGGAAACCATCTCCGTCGGGTGATAGTGCCCGTTGTCCATGAGCGGCGTTATCCCCTTGGCGGCGGAATAGGAGAGGCAAAATTCCGACGAGCCGACGGTGTACGATTCGAGCCCAATACCGAACACCTTCGATTCGAGAGTCACATACACCAGCGTCTTATCGTAGGGTGTCGCCAATATCTCGTCGAGAGAAAGCTTGAAGCGCTCGCGCGGGCCGAGGCGATCGGCGGGTATCTCCTTGTAGCCGTCGGGTATCCATATATTCATAACGCACGGCTCGCCCGTTTCCTTCGCAAACCATTCGGCTATTTTGAGGCACGCTATTCCGTGGCGCACCCAGTAGGCGCGCACCGCCTCGTCGGGCGAGGAAAGCGTCAAATTATCCTTGACCATGGGGTGAGAAAAGAAGGTGGGGTTGAAATCAATGCCTACGTGGTGGCGCTTGGCGAACTCCACCCAGCGCGTAAAATGCCGCGGCAGGAGCGCGTCGCGCTCTATCTGTTCGCCTTTTTCCGCAATGGCATAGCATGCGTGGAGATTCAGCTTTTTCGCGCCAGGGATAAGCGAGAAGGCTTTTTCAAGGTCTGCCATCAGCTCGTCGGGAGTGCGTGCGCGCCCGAGATAATTTCCCGTCGCCTGTATGCCGCCCGAAAGAGCCTCGCCGCTGTCAAAGCCCAAAACGTCGTCGCCCTGCCAGCAGTGTATCGAAACGGGGACGCTCGAAAGCCGCTCAATGGCGCTCTCGGTATCTATGCCATATTTTGCGTATTCGTTTTTTGCATATTCGTAAATATTCATATTCTTCTCCATTCCGCCGCCTCGCGGGCGGCTCAATCACATTATCAGTTAATTTAAGCGTATCCGTTCCAGCGTGGTAACGGTTTAAGCGTTGTGCTCAAAGCCGACGTTTAAGGCCTCGCTCTTCACTACGCCGTGCAAAGCTTTAATCGGCAGCTGAGCTCGCCGCCGCACCACTTTCACGCCGTTGTTACATTTAACGGCTTGATTTTACACGGTGTGGTCCGCGCGCATTTGCGCTTTCAGGTTGCCTATCGCGGTCGCCTCTATTGGCAGGGCGATAACGCGCTTCCCCGTTATTTTCTCCGTCAGTGCGTTGAGGTATCCGTTCTTCGCGCCGCCGCCGACAATGTAGATGGCGGGGTACGTCTTTCCCGTGTTCGTCTCCATATCCTCGATGGCAGTCCTGTATCCGTTTGCGAGGCTTAGATACACCGCGTTAAAATAGTCCTCGAGCTTCGACGGGGGGCACTTCCCGCGCGTCTCAAAATATTCGTCTATCGCGCGCTTCATGCTCTCGGGCGCCGAAAAGGCCTCGTCGTTCGGATCGAAAAATTCAGAGTACGTCGAGCGGCTCGCCGCCTCGGCGATATCGCCGAAGGGCATATCGGGGCAAAGCTCACGCCGCAGTGTGTTGACGAGCCACATGCCCGTTATGTTTTTCTGATAGCGGTTGTAGCCGACGCCACCCTCGTTGGAATAGCCCGAGGTGCGGCTCTTCTCATCGGTTAGCGCCCCCTCGGTCTTAACCCCGAGGAGCGACCACGTTCCCGAGGATATGTAGGGAGCGTTTTCGCTCATATCGATGGCCTCAACGGCGCTCGCGGTGTCGTGCGTCGCACAAAGGACGACTTTCAGGTTGCCGCCCACCTCCGCCGCTATCTCGGGCTTCAATGTACCCACCGTGGTGCCAGGCATCGAAAGCGGCTTTGCAAGGCACTCGGGGAAGCCGAGCGCGCGAAACAGCTGAACGTCCAGCTCGTGCGTTTCCGCGTTGACGAGGCTCGTCGTCGTCGCGTCCGCGTACTCCTTCATCTTAACCCCCGTCAGCCGATACATAAAGTATTCGGGTAGCATGAGGAAATCGGTAACGCACGCAAGTCTTCCCGCCTCTTTATCCGCATAAAGCTGGTACACCGTGTTAAATTTCTCAAAGCTTATTCCCGTCCGTCTGTATAGCTCCGCCTCGGGAACTATCGCGTGCACGCGGTCTATCACCGCGTCCATTCTCGCGTCGCGATACGCGTAAACGGGCAAAAGCTCCTCGTCGCCGCGAAGGAGCACGTAGTCAACGCCCCAGGTGTCTATTGAAAGGCTCTCTATCGTCTCGTACTTTTCAAGCGCCTTGGCAATGCCGCGCTTTATCTCGGCGAAAAGCCGCTCCACGTCCCAAACGAGATGCCCGTCAACGTTATCCATTCCGTTCGGGAAGCGATATACCTCGTCGGTGCGGAGCTCTCCGCCCTCAACGCTACCCACAATGTGTCGTCCGCTCGACGCGCCAATATCGATGGCAAGATAATGCTTCATAAGCTTTCCTTTCGCGGCGCTCGCGCCGCCGAAGCCTCCCTCGCACGCGCAAACGTCTGTTTAGTATAGTTCAATAGTTTTTCGGAGCTCCGCGAGCTCCCCTTTGGCAGATGGGCGAAACGCTTCGCACATCGCTCGCCTCTATTATACCTTTTAATTTTAAACTTGTCAATCGCCTTAAATAATTTAGTTTAATGAAATTCAAACTGAGATCTGGCAAACTGCAAGCGGAGCTTCGGCGCGCCGCCCTTTGAGCTCTCCCGCCCGCCGCGCGCCATTTCGTGCTTTTTTGGAAAAATTCAAGTAATTTTTGCATATTTCTTGACATTTGTATATTATTATGCTAAAATATTTAAAAAGTAAAATACACTTAAATATTTACTATATTTAAAGGAGAAGAGCCATGCCCGAGATCAAATATGAGATCGTTGATACGATAGGGACGATAAGCGAAGGTAAAAACGGCTGGAACAAGGAATTGAAGCTCATCAGCTGGAATGACCGCGAGCCCGTTTACGACGTTCGTACCTGGTCGCCCGATCACGAGAAGATGGGAAAAGGCATCACCATCACGAAGGAAGAAGCCAAGGCGCTTCGCGAAATGCTCAATACGCTCAATCTCGATTGAGCCCATTTTAAGCTAAGAAGCAAACGGAGGCTTACGTTCGCCTCCGTTTTTCTTAAACGCTTCGGTCAAAATTCTCGTAATTCTTTAACGCCATAGCAAAGCTTATTTAGATATAACGAAAAGAGACTATCGCATTTAAGCAAAGCCGAACAAAAAAACGGTAGAAGTAAAGAACTATCTCTGCTTCTACCGTAATTTTTTGCCCTAAATCTTGATTTTGATTTTTGCGGTTGAAATTTTAATTTCTTCCGTATGTTTTTGAAAGCCTTTATATAAGCAAGCTCAAACGCAAAATATCGTCGCGCTTTTTCCGCAATTTAAGCTTCAAGCTTTTCGCGCCGCCTCTCGGCTCATCCTTCGCCTCGCTTAGCTTTCCGCGTCCGCTCCGCCGCGCCGCCCCTTGAAAAAGCCGAGAAAATCGGAAACGAGGGAACGCCTTTGCGGCTTTTCCGCCTCCTCCTCATCGTCGGGCTTTATGAATTTAGAGATTAGCGTCGTCAATATTTTGGCAGTGCGAAGCCTTTCCGCCACCGCGGCATTCTCCTCCGCAAGGCGCGCTTCAAAATTCTCGTCCGCCGCGCTTATGGCATAGAGCGTCGGAGAAAACTGCTCGGCAAACTTCTTTTCGATGAAATCCTGTCCAAACTGCTTTTCGATAAAATCGAGGGCGAAGCTCGCCTTCTTACCGAGATCTGCCAGCATATCAATGAGAGGGAGCGCAAGGCGCTCGTTGGGCGTTTCCGTCATTCGCACCGTGAGCCTTCCGCCGTCGAGCGAGAGCTTCATCATCCTCGTGTTCGGCATTTCGGGGAAAAGGAGCTCTATTTTGAACAGGGGCTCTCTGTCCTCGGTCTCCACTGCCTCGGCGATGGCGGAAACGAGGTAGTGCTCTCCGTTAAAATCAACGTCCGAGGTAACGAAGCCGTATAGGCCTACGGGTATGCGATAATCCACGCCGCCCTCGCGGCTCGTGAGTACAAGTAGCTCGCCCTCGCGGGCAAACGTCAGCCGCTCTATGCCGCCAAGATAATTGTTTTGCAAAACGCGGATAAAGAGGGGGAGCACGCTCTGGTTGTTGCTTGCCAAAACGTAGTCACCGAGGAGCGCATTCCAGCGCGTATCGAAGGGGCGCGCATTGGCAAACCCCAGAGCATATTTCAGCCCGTGCCGCTTTTCGAGCGGCTTTATCCAATGGCGCGTTTCAAAGAAGCGCGCCTCTTTTTCGCGAAGGAGCAAAGCGCCGCTCTTGTCGCTGGGCAAGTCAAGCCTTGCGTCGCCGAGATATTTTCTCACGAGCGAGAGGGCGGGGCTCTGTGAAAAAAGCTCGTTGTTGCCCGCGGTTATAACGGCAATTATGCCATTTTTCGGAGAAACCCAGACATTTTGCCCGAGCATACCGTTGAACAAAAATTCGTCACTCTCGCGCCCCGTCCAGAGCTGATAGCCGTAATTGAAATCACCGAGGTGTTCATCGGTGATCGCGTGCGTCGTCGTGCTTTTAGCAACCCAGTCCGAGGAAAGGATGCGCTTACCGCGGAAGCTACCGCCGCCGAGCATGAGCTCGCCGAGGCGCCCCCAGCTTTCGGCGGAGAGATGGAGCCCCCAGCCGCCCTTTTCAACGCCGCGCGGACTGAGCTCCCAGAACACGTTATCTATTCCGAGCGGCTTGAAGATACGCTCGCCGACGAAGGAGAGGACGGGCTCTCCCGCAATGCGGGAGACTATCTCGGAGAGAACGTAGGAGTTCATACTGTTGTAGCGGAAGCAGGTCCCTGGCTCAAAGCCGAGCTCCGAGTCGAAGAAGGCGCGCAGCCAGTCGCTCTCGGTGACGGAGCCCGCCTCGGAAAATTTGACGCCCGAGGTCATCGTGAGAAGGTGCTCGACGGTTATCGAGGCGAAGCGCGGATCCCGCGCGGTGTATTCGGGGAAGAGCTCGCAAACGCGAGTTTCGACCGAAAGCCTTCCGTCGTCGACGAGGAGCCCCGTCGCCATTCCTATCACGGTCTTCGACATGGAGTGCGACAGGTGGCGCACGTTGACCGAATAACCAGGGTGCGAGCCTTCGCAAACGACGGCTCCATCCTTGATGACGAGGAGACTGTGCACGTTGGCGCGCCGCTCCGCTTCGAGCTCGCAAAGCAACTTGTAGAGGCGCATGGAGCTTACGCCGTGCTTCTCGGGGCGCTCGCGCTTAAAGTAGGGCTTCTCCCGCCCCGAGACCGCGGTTTTTTGCGGCGCATAAGGTATCGTAGCGGGGTTTCCTTTGTTTGTAAGCACGAGCCCCGCCACAAGCTCCGTCGCTCTTTTCATCCAGTTTTCCATTTTTTCTCCCGCCGCCTGGGCGGCACCTCGAAGCTATATATCGGTCTTTATCGCTTCACCGAGCTCCGAGGAGCGGAACGCGGCTTCCATGACGAGGAGCACGCGGCGCACCTCGCAATTTTTTATGAGCTGAGGCTCGCACCCGTCGATCGCCGCCACGAAGTTGCGATAAAAGTCGTGGACGTCGGAGGTGGGGCGCTCTATCTCGTAGGAGTCTATCGTTATCTCGTCGCGCGGTGCCATCGTCTTGGTGATGCCCGCCGCCGTTTGAACGGGGAGCACTTCTTTTTCGCACCACGCCTTCAAGCGGGCAACGCGGCACTTCTTCTGCCAGTCCTCGATGAGGGCGGAGCCTGTGCGCGCCTGCATATAGAAGCGCGGCATGGCGATGAAATTGTAGGTCCCCACCTCGACGGTGGCGCGCTTGCCGCTCTCAAAGAAGAGGCGAAGATTGAAGCCGTCGTCGACCTCGCTCGTCGTTATGTGCGTTTCGTCACAGAAAACGCCAACGATGCGTTCGGGAATGAGTTGAAGCATCTGGTCTATCAAATGGACGCCCCAGTCGAGTATCATGCCGCCGCCGTATTCCTTCTGGCAGCGCCAATCCGAGGGGATACCGCGCGAGCCGTGTATGCGCGATTCGATGTTTATCGTGTCGCCAATCTCGCCCGAAGCAATGAGCGACTTTATCGCGAGATAGTCAACGTCCCAACGCCTGTTTTGGTGAACGGAGAGAAGAACGCCGTTCTTCTCCGCGGCGGAAACCATATCGTCGAAATCTTTGACCGAGAGCGCGACGGGCTTCTCGCAAACAACGTTTTTGCCCGCGTCGAGCGCCGCGATAACTATCTCCTTGTGAACGTCGTTCGGCGTTGCGCAAAGAACTATGTCGACGCCCTCGTCGCTCAAAAGCTCCGCGAGCGAGGAATAGGTGTGTATGCCCGCCTCCTTCGCGACCAAAACTCGCTTCTCCTTGATATCGTAAATGCCCGCCAGCTCAATAACGTCGCTCTTCATCGCGTGCGCCGCGTGCCAAGCGCCCTGTCCGCCGTACCCGACTATCGCGAGCCTTTTTTTCGTGTTCATATCCTTCATACCTCTCCGTTCCGCCGCCTCGCGGCTTTGTTGGTTTTGTTTTTTGCGGCGCCCTCGGCGCCCAAAAAGCGCGGCGCCGCGCCGTCCGCTCAAAGGCTAACGGCTCCAACGCGCCTCGCACCCATCGCAATGCACAATGGGAACTTTGCTCCCGCGCTCGTTGTATATTATTTTAGCATTATATTATGATTTTTTCAATAAGTATTTTGCAAATATTTTGAACGCTATTGACTTTTTCAAAACAGCGCCGAGAAGCCTATCGCGTCCGCCAGCATGCCGAAGGCAACGCCCGCCGCAAGGAGAATGGCGATGATGCAGACGTTTTCGCGCCTGTGCTTGTTGACGCGAAGGAGAACGAGGAGCCCGACTCCTGCCCCCGAAAAGAGCCCCGAAAGCATGGTCCCCGCCGTTATGTAGCCGTCAATGCAAAACGTCGTCAGCGCTACGGAAACGGCGCAGTTGGGTATCAGACCGAAAACGGCGGCGATGAGGTGCCCGACGAATGGCTTGTCGTACATGACGCTCGCCAAGGCGTCCTCGCCGACGAAGAAAACGAGGGCGTTGATGAGCAGGGTGACGAGGAGGACGAAGCCGCCTATCGTCAGGGTGTGGTGCAGGGCGGAATGAAAGATTCCGCGCTCGCAGTGGCAATTATCGTTTTCGCATATCTCGTCGATATTGATCTTCGTATCGTCGCGATGCATAAAATGAAGCACCGCGTCCGTCGCAAAGCCGACTATCATGCCAACGAAAAGCTTGTAGCCGAGAACGGCGAACACCGCGCCGACGGAGACGCGCCCCGAAAGCATTATCGGCAGCATTTCGTCGGACGTGGAGAGAAATATTGCAACGAGCGTTCCCATGCTTATCAGGCGCCCCGTGTAAAAATTAGAGGCGGCGGCGGAAAAGCCGCATTGAGGGACGGCGCCGAGAAGCCCGCCCACGGCGGGACCAAAGCGCCCCGCTCGCGCTATGAAGCTTTCGATTTTGCCCGAGGAGCGGTGCTCTATGAATTCCATTAAAAGATAGGTGAAGAAGAGAAATGCGGCTATCTTCAACGTATCTAAAAGGCCGTCGAGAAGCACTTCGTGAAGCAAGGCGCGAAAGAGCTCTCCGCCGCTCATTTCTCCGAGGTGAGCCCCCTCACCCGCATGTAAAAGTGTCATATAGATCTCCATTCCGCCGCCATGGCGGCGGCATAAATACTTTGGAAGTTTGGGTATTCGCTTTACGAACAAGGCTAAGCATGTCCCGTTTTGAATTTCATCGTGCAAACGGCAATCTCTGCAATAAGTAAACAAAAGTTCACACTATCGTTTCTTAGTTACCGTTTTGCTTTGCTTGGCGCGCTTTGCGCCGTTTTTCTTTGCACGGGGTGCCATATCTTGTGCGCTCTTCCAATAGGCGGCGAAATCCTTCGCCGCGCTTCGCTTTTCTCTATCGGTCATCGCGAACCTCCTCCCTGCCGCGCTTTTTCTTCGCCGCCGCGCTTCACCTCGGCATTGACGCAAGATTCGCACCTGCCCGAGAGAGTCGCGTCGGGGTCAAGCTCAAAGTGTCTCGCGGCGCGCACCGTCTCCTCAAAGAAGCGTGACACATCGCAGTTCAAATGAATGAGCTTGCCGCACGAGCGGCAAACGAGGTGCAAATGCTCGGCGCAACGCGCCGCGTCCAGATATTGATATTTAACTCCGCGGCGTGCGCTGTCCGCCATTCGCTTAACGTAGCCCTCCGCGGAAAGGTGCGCCAGCTGGCGAAAAACGGTGCTCTTGGCGAGTCCGTCCGCTTCAAGCGCCGCAAAGATATCCTCCGCGCTGAAAGCGCTCTCGCGATTTCTCTTTAAAAATTCTATTATTTTAACACGGCTATCGGTGTTATAGACCACACGCGTCACCCCTTCGCCACCCTCGGCACAAAGTATTCTTGTTTTATCGGCTTGGCTTAGCTTCGTTCAGTATAGCTTTAAAAGTTCTCGCAAAGCCCCTCGCTCCGTCTCGGCTTCTCGTCTTAATGCGAGCTGCCGCTCATCGGCGCCTCACACTCTTCGCCAAATCCAAGGCTTTAAGCGAGCGCCCACGAAAGCAAAGCGAGACGCGCCGCGCCTTCATCAAACAAAAATCGAGAATTGAGAGTTAATCTCAATTCTCGATAATGATACACCATTTTCCTCCGTTTGTCAATAGGTAACGCCAAATTAACCGCGTCCCGCACGGTTATAATATATTTGCAAGGCGTTTTGTTTAATTTCTATCATTGTAGATCACCTGCGCCCCGCCATCATTTCCGCGCGTATTTTCATATTCACCTTCTGCCGCGCGGCAAAATACATATCGCATCGGTTGCTCGCGCTCATAAATATCGCAAAGAAAAATTGAAGCGCCAAAACGATAATCGTGATAACGATATAAACGTTCACCTCGGGAGCGGTAAAGCTCGGCACCGTCACCGTGAAAAGATATATCATTCGCGCGGGCGCAGATATCATCACGATATACACGAGCCCCTTATTGCCGTCGTATATCATATAAAGGATAAGAAGCAGGGGCAAAGCCAACAGATTGGACCACAACGAGGGCGATATGCCCTGCACTTCAAGATATATCACGTCGAAGATGACGAGCGCCGTGCGAAGCAGCGCCAAAGCAAGCGTCAAGCGCTTGACGAACAGCTGCCCGCGCGCCGCCAGCGGCGACTCCGCAATGTATTCCCGAAGCAATTCCTTTTTTCTCTGACCAACGTTAAACGAAGCCTTCATCTTGCTCTCCGTTCCGCCGCACAGCGGCATTTTAAAATTCATTCGTCGCGCGGCACCGCCTTAGCGATAAGAAGCCGATATCGACGCATACTAAGTGTAAGAGACGGGCGGCGCGTGAAGCGCGAAAGCTATCAGCGCGTGCCTTAATAGAAGCTGTGCACAAGTCTCTACGCTTATATTCTATCACAACTATGTGAACAAATCAAGCACACAGTTTTTAGCACTCTCACCGCGAGAGTGCTAACATTTACAGTTTGTACACATTTTATCGTTTGATTGTTCACAAAAACCGAGTACACTATAAGCAGAAAAAGAAGTGCTCTGACAATCCCAAGTGCGTCGGAGCATAAAACAAAACTTGAAAGGAGAACGAAATGACTCTTGAAAAATTTACGCAAAAAAGCCTCGAAGCGCTGAAAAGCGCGGAGAACGAAGCGCTTGAACGCGGCAACCCCGAGCTCGAGGTCTGCCATATCCTCTGGGCGCTCTTCGAGGATAAGGACGGCCTTGTGACCGAGATAGCGCGCACCGTCGGCGCGGACGGCGCAAAAATTTGCGAAGGCGCGGCAAGCTTGATAGCGGCTCTGCCGCACGTTTCGGGCAGTAGCGCCGAAAAGACCTACCTCTCGCGCGGAGCCGCGAAGCTGCTCGACGACGCGGAGCGCGAGCGCGACAAGATGGGCGACGAATACACCTCCGTCGAGCACATTATGCTTGCGCTCTTCGGGAACGCGGACGCCAAGATAAAGGAAATCCTGAAAAACGGAAAATTTGAGAAGGCGGCGTTTTTGGACGCGCTGAAAAAGATAAGAGGCAACAGAAGGGTGACGAACGAAAACCCCGAGGGCTCGTACAACGCGCTTGAAAAGTACGGGCAGGACCTCGTGAAGCTGGCGCGCGAGCACAAGCTCGACCCCGTCATAGGGCGCGACGACGAGATAAGAAACGTGATACGTATCCTATCGCGAAAAACGAAAAACAACCCCTGCCTGATAGGCGAGCCTGGCGTTGGTAAGACCGCAATAGCCGAGGGCTTGGCGCAAAGGATAGTTAAGGGCGACGTTCCCGACAATTTGAAGGACAGGACGATATTTTCGCTCGACATGGGCGCTCTTATAGCGGGCGCAAAATATCGCGGCGAATTTGAGGAGCGGCTGAAAGCCGTGCTTTCCGACGTAAAGGCGGCGGAAGGGCGGATCATACTTTTCATAGACGAGCTTCACACCATCGTCGGCGCGGGCAAGAGCGACGGAGCGATGGACGCGGGCAACATTTTAAAGCCCATGCTGGCGCGCGGCGAGCTTCACTGCATAGGAGCAACGACGCTCAACGAATATAGGCTCTATATCGAAAAGGACGCGGCGCTCGAACGCCGCTTCCAGCCCGTCACCGTCCCCGAGCCGACCGTGGAGGACACGATAACGATACTCCGCGGATTAAAAGAACGCTACGAGGTCTACCACGGGGTCAAGATACACGATTCCGCGCTCATCGCGGCGGCAACGCTCTCCAACCGATATATCTCCGACCGTTTTCTCCCCGACAAGGCGATAGACCTCGTGGACGAGGCGTGCGCCCTCATCAAGACGGAGATGAATTCGATGCCGACGGAAATGGACGAGATATCACGCAAGATAATGCAGCTCGAAATTGAAGAGGCGGCTCTGAAAAAGGAGAAGGATAAGCTCTCGCTTGATCGGCTGGAAAAGCTTCGCGCCGAGCTCGCCACCCTTCGTGACGGCTTCAAGGAGATGAAGGCGCGCTGGGAAAACGAAAGAGCCTCCATAGGAAAGACGCAGAGGATACGCGAGGAGCTTGAAAAGCTCGGCGCCGAGATAGAGCGCGCCGAAAGCGAATACGACCTGAGCCGCGCCGCCGAGCTCAAATACGGCAAGCTCCCCGAGCTGAAAAAGAAGCTGGCGGAAGCCGAGAAGAAGGACGCGGAGCGGAGCGCGGCAACTCTACTTCGCGATTCGGTCAACGAAGAAGAAATAGCCAAGATCGTTGCACGGTGGACGGGGATACCCGTCGCCAAGCTGATGGAGAACGAGCGCCGCAAGCTTCTCGCGATGGACGAGGTGCTTCACGAGCGAGTCATAGGACAGGACGAAGCGGTCACCAAGGTGGCGAACGCCATTCTCCGCTCACGCGCTGGCATTCGTGACCCGAAGCGCCCAATAGGCTCGTTTATGTTCCTCGGCCCAACGGGCGTCGGCAAAACGGAGCTCGCCAAGGCGCTCGCCGCCGCCCTCTTCGACGACGAAAAGAACATCGTCCGAATCGATATGTCGGAGTACATGGAGAAATACAGCGTTTCCCGTCTCATCGGAGCGCCTCCTGGCTACGTCGGCTACGACGAGGGCGGTCAGCTCACGGAAGCGGTACGCAGAAGGCCCTACTCCGTCGTGCTCTTCGACGAGATAGAAAAAGCCCACCCCGACGTTTTCAACGTTTTGCTCCAAGTGCTCGACGACGGGCGCATAACGGACAGCCACGGCAAAACGGTGGATTTTAAAAACACCATCATCATAATGACGAGCAACCTCGGCTCGGACATCATTCTCGACGGCATCGCGGGCGGCGAGATAACGAGCGAGGCGCGTGTCGCCGTCGGCGAGCTCTTAAAGCGCTCCTTCCGCCCCGAATTTCTCAATCGGCTCGACGAGATCATCTACTTCAAGCCGCTGACCAAGGATAACGTCACCGCGATAGTCGACCTCGCGCTCGTCGCGCTTTCGAAGCGCCTCGCGGAAAAGCGGCTCACCGTCACCCTGACTCCCGCCGCCAAGAGCTATATCATCGACAAGGCCTACGACCCCGTCTACGGAGCGCGCCCCTTGAAGCGCTTTCTCCAATCCAACGTTGAAACCTTGATAGCGCGCCTCATCATCGGCGAGGACGCAGCGCCCGATTCCCTGATAACCGTCGACTACGACGAGAGCACGCATTCGCTGAACGCCATGATAGGAGCAAACGGCGTGGTTTAAGCCGCACGTGGCGTCTCATTAAAACATCAACAGTACAAAGAAAGGCGCCGAGCGCCAAGGATACGCAAAGCTTGATTTCAGGTATTCAAGCAAACACGTATTCTTAGCGCGAAGCGCCTTTTTCTCGCCCCAATCGGGGCAAGCTAAAAGAATTTGCAAGTCAAATGTAAATAATGCTTTGCAAACGGCGGCAATTCGGTTTGCTACGCAAGTTTTCAATGCCTTCAAAGAGAGTGGCATTATCAGCCCCGCAAGGCGTCAAACGGGGAATGAAAGCTCGTTGAGCCCACCATTTAATTGGATCGCTTCTCCGTTCATATAGAATTTTGCCTCGACCCCGTGCGGAATTTGCACCTTGAAGCGGCGAACGCCAGCCTCCGTTCGATACTCAACGGCAACGTCGCCGTGCGGCGTTTTAATGCCGCCGTCAATGCGTTTAATCGCGGAGACGAGCTGTGGCTCCACGTGGAGCGAGGTGTAGCCCACCGTGCCGCGCTCCTGCCTTATCCCGAGCAGATATTCAAAGAAGTACGCCACGACGGCACCAAACATCGGATGGCTGTGCGAGCGGCTACGGTCGCTGTCCCAGTACTCGTGGAAGGTGGTCGCTCCGCCCCGTCTCCATCGCTCGAAGCCCCAGCCCTTCGCGTTCGTTATCAGCTTGGCGGCGAGCTCAGCGTCGCCGCGTTCGAAAAGCACGCGGCAAAGCACGTCCGTTGCAAATATACCCGTGTCAAAATATCCGAGCTTTTCGTAGTAGCTCACAAGGTTTTCATACGTCTTTTCATTGCCGAGCCCGAGGTCGACGGCGAAGGAGTTGGCGCCTTGCGCATTCATTATGAAATTGTTATCGAACGCGTTGAAGTATGCGGCTCGTATCGCCGCCTCGCGCGAGTGCGCCAGCTTCTCGTATTTGGAAGCGTCGTCGCCTTTTCCTATAATTCTTGCAATCTCGCCGAGCCGCCTTAACGACTTCACCATGAAGTAGGTGTTTACGAACGGTGCGGGAAGTAGCATCTGCTGATTGTGATTGGTGATATCCGCCTCGGGGTGCAAAACGTTGGGGCCGCACCAATCGCCGAGGCACCATTCTCCCGCTCTGTCGCTCGTAACGAGCCCGAATTCGGAATGTGCTTCCAGATAGTCTATGTACCGTTGCATATTGTGATAGTATTTTTCAAGTATCGCCTTGTCGCCGAAGTGCTCGTATAGTCTATACGGTACCTCGACGATGGCAGAGCCCCAGCCGCCAGGGCCTCCGCCGCTACGTATGTAGGGCGCCGTGTATTGCACATGCCCCGTGGCGCTGTCCTGTGAATCGGCAATATCTTGAAGCCACTTTTCGTAGAACTCGCGCGCATCGAAAACCGTGAGCACCGCATTGCACGTCAGCTGTCCGTCTCCCGTGTAGCCGCGGCGCTCGATGTGCGGGCAGTCGGACGGGTGGCCCGTGTGCATATTGCAAAGCATTGTGTGCATGAACGTCTTGTATATCCAGTTTAGTGTCTCGTTGTCGCACTCGAAGTGTGACGCGGGCGAAACGTTCGCGTGAACGACCTTGACGCAAAGCGGCGTTGCATTGCCGACGACCTCGAAGTAGCGGAAGCCAAACCAGGTAAATTCGGGTTGCACCATGCGGCGTTCCCCGTCGGAGAGCACCGTGTAAGTTTGATCGTGTGCATGCGACAAATCAAGAAGCCCGCCGCCCGCGGTCAGCTCCTCGGAAAACAGGACGGTGACGCGCTCGTCCGCGGCGGCGTAAAGCTTCAAAACGGGATAGCCCGTCGTGTTTTCCCCGCAATCGTAGATGGCGCCGCGCGCGCCGTCTCCCAGCTTGCGCACCTCGCGCGTTTCTATGAGCGCGTCGGCGGGGCAATCGCTTAGGCAATATTCGGTGTCGAGCGGCTTGGCGGCTACGGCGTGCTCCCAAGCGGAGTCGTCGAAGTCGGGCGCAAAGCACTCGCGGAAGCCCATATAGTTTTGTCCCTCGCGCTTAGTGAAGTTGTAGTCGTCAACGAGGCCGCGACCTATGCAACATTTCTCGCTCGAAACGAAGCTATGCGTCGTGCCGTCCTCGTTCTCAATCGTGAGGCGATATATCGCCTTCGGTAGTCCGAAGCAACGCTCCTCAACGAACGTATACCAGCCTCCGCCAAAATGAACGGCTATCGTGTTCTCACCGTCAGCGAGATAGCGGCTCACGTCGAAGGTGGGCACGTAGATCCTGTGCCCCGAAAGGATTTCGCCCGCGGGGTCACAGCCGCCTTCAAAATCGGAGGAAAGCGGCAAAAAGCTGTCTGGGTTTATGCAAACGCCGTTGATATAGCATTTGAAGAAGCCGAGCCCGATGACGCGGAGCGTCGCCCCCTTGCGGTGCGCGTCGGCAAAAAACTTGCCGCGCAAAACCCAAAAGCTCTTTTCGGTGCTCGCGGGCGCTCCGACCCATTCGGCGTTTTCAAAAAAATACGATTTCTCCATTTCATCGTCCTCTCGTATGCGCTTTATTATATTGGAATACACTTTAAAAGCGGCGCCTTTCGAACTTGCAAAGCAGTGAAGCCGCTGTTGGCACTTGTCATTTGCTTCATTTATATAATATAACTTATATATATAACGCCTCTGTGCTCGCGAAGCAGACCACCAAGGCTTGCTCGCAAAGCTTTCCGCGTGAATTATATTGTGAAGCAAAATGTGTGCTCGCGCAGTACTTGCGTCGCCGTCAAGAAGCGCGGCGCGCTGTCGCGTGCAGGGGCGAAGCTCAAAGGTTTGCGACGTAAAGCATTACGAGCTTATTATACAATATCTCGTGCATTTTGTAAATGCAAATCTGAAAAAACTCATATTTTTAATTTTTTTGAAAATTAGATATAAAAAAGATATAAAAAACGCGTAAATGTCAAGATATTATTTGCAATTTTATAAAAAATTTTTAATTCCGAGCTTTTGGAGCTCATGAGCGAAGCGTATAGCGCTGCTTTCGCCGCCGAATATGGCGCGGGGGTAGTTGTTTATATAATTTTGAACATAACGTATGTATGAGTTGCTGTAATCAGAGATCGGCTTACCCTTCGGAAGAAATCGCCGAATGAATCTGTTCTGATTCTCGTTCGAGCCGCGTTCATACGATGAGTACGGATGGCAGTAATAAACGTAAGTACGGGCTTTGCCCGTATACGGTGAGCTTTGTATACCAACGAGGTCCGCGAACTCTCCGCCGTTGTCAAAAGTAATCGACTTAAAGATCTTGCGAAAGTTCTTGCTACCTATCTGCTTTTCAAGCTTGTTTAAAACGGCTACCGTGCTTGCGGAGGTTTTATCAGGGCTTTTAATGATGATCTCCTGGCGTGTAAGGCGTTCGGTGAACGCAAGAACGGTTTCGCCCTTCTTGTTAGTTCCGATAACGGAATCGCCTTCCCAATGACCGAAGGCTTCACGTGTATCAGCTTCGGATGGGCGCTCTTCGATAGAGTGTTCGACGTAGGGAAGCTTCTTCTCTCTTTTACTCTGCAAATGGTGCTTGCGTTTCCCTTTGTAGAGCAAATTTTTACTGCTCACGGTCAAGAATACGCCTTTGTATATATAACTGTATAAGGTCGTGCGGCATACTTTGGTATCGAATATAAGATTATGGTCTTTTATGTACAAAAGAATCGCGCCAGGAGAGTAGCCTTCGTGCACCATCTTTTCAACGAAATCAGCAAACTCTTTATCTCTTCCGAGCTTTATCGGAGCGCCCTTCGCCGTTGCGTTGCGTTCAGCGGACAATTGAGCCTTGTCTGCCGAATACTTCCGTGTTTCGGTCCAATCGGAATTGCGGTGCATATAGT
>CAYSUO010000015.1:0-40221 GCA_964434325.1 uncultured Ruminococcus sp. | reverse complement strand
AAGTATATTTTTATATTTATAATAAGTATAGCTCATATTTTATATTTTTGCAATACCACTTGAATTATCACCAGCGATATGATAGAATTATGGCATAAACAACAATACAGAGCGTTTTATTCGCAAAGCGCGCTCCGATTTTCAAAAAGCTTATGCCGCGCTATGCGGCGGAATGGAGATCTTATGGAATTTATATTCGGCGGAGAAAAGGGACGCGAAAATTCGCAAATCATTTTCGTGCTTAATCTCGACGAGCCCTGCGACACGATGAGGCTCGCCGCGGCAGACTGCTATCAGGTGTTTACGGACGGAGAATTTCGCGCCTACGGCCCCGAAAGGACGGCGGCGGGCTACGCCCGCCCGAGAACGCTCGACGTCCGCGGCGCACGCGAAGTGCGCGTGGCGGTGATCGCGCAAAACGTTGAAACCTATCAATGGGACAAGCAGGAGCCCTTCTTCGGCGCGGAGCTCTTCCGCGGCGATCGCCTCGTTTACCAGAGCGGTGATTTTAAGGCGTACATAGACAAGAAGCGCATCGTCGATATGCCGCGATACAGCCTTCAAAGAGGCTTTTCCGAGGGCTACGACCTTTCGCACCTCGGGCTCGTGGAGGTGGCTACGTATAGCGCCCCCGCGCCGCGCCTCATAGAGGGGATCGGCGAGCGCTCCGACTATCGCGAGCTTCCCTTCTCCTACGTTGGCGAAAAGGAATTTGATGGCTTTGAAAAGGTCATCGACATCTGGTGGGAGAAGATGGTCTCTCCCGACCGCTTCGGCGTTCAAAAGAACTTCGTCGAAGAGACGCAAAGCGGCTACACGGAGCTGAACTTTGAACTTGAAAACGAGCACTCGGGCTTTCTCCGCTTCGACATCGAGGCGGAGGACGACGTCAAGCTCTTCGTCCTCTTCGAGGAGGTGAACAAGCCGCGCTGGGTGTTCCGCCGCAACTACTGCAACGAATTTATCATCTTACGCGCGCCGCGCGGGCACCATTCGCTCATGACGGCGGAGCCCTACGCGATGAAGTATTTGAAGATACTACGCAAGGGAAATGCCAAGGTCGTTCCAACGCTCGTGCGCTACGAAAATGACCGCGCCAACGCGGTGACGCTGAAAGCCGATGAAAAGACGGAGCGCATCTTCGCCGCCGCGCACAGGACGTTCTGCCAGAACGCCGTCGATATATTCACCGACTGCCCAGGGCGCGAACGCGCGGGCTGGCTTTGCGACTCGTATTTCACGGCGAAAGCCGAGCTCCTTTTCACGGGAAGGAACGATATAGAGCGCGCCTTCCTCGAAAACTTCATAATAGCGAAGACCCCCGAGCTCGACCCGCGCATGCTTCCCATGTGCTTCCCCGCGGAGCACGCACGCGAAGGCAAATACATTCCAAACTGGGCAATGTGGTACGTCATTGAGCTAAAAGACCACCTCGACCGCACGGGGAAGCACGAGCTGATAGAACGCGCTCGCGAGCGCGTCTACGGGCTCATCGACTTCTTTAAGCGCTTCAAAAACGAGGACGGTCTACTTGAAGACCTCGAATCCTGGGTGTTCCTCGAATGGAGCATTTCCAACGACGCGGAGTACGTCAAGGGCGTCAACTATCCCTCAAATATGCTCTACGCCTATATGCTGGACGCGGCGGCGGCAATGTATAAGGACGGCGCGCTCGCCCGCGAGGCGGAAGCCATGCGCCGCAAGATATTGGAGCTCTCCTTCAACGGTAGCTTCTTCTGTGACAACGCCACGCGCGCCGACGACGGAAGCCTCGTGCGCCGCAACGACCACGTGAGTGAGACCTGCCAATACTACGCGCTTTTCACGGGGCTCAGCGGCGGGCGCGAATTTGAAGAGCGCATCAAGAACGAATTTGGACCGCTCCGCAAAGACGCTTATCCCGAGATAGGCAGGAGCAATATGTTCATCGGCAACTACCTGCGCTTCTTCTGGCTCGCCGACATCGGCGAATACGACCGCGTTTTGCACGAGAGCCTCGAATACTTCTCCGTCATGGCGGAAAAAACGGGCACTCTCTGGGAAAACGATAAGGCGTCGGCAAGCTGTAACCACGGCTTCGCCTCGGTGGCGGCGGTACTCCTCTTGAAATGCCTCGTCGGCTACGAAACGACTAAGGACGGAAAGCCCGTGTTTATAAAAGGCTTCCAGCCCAAGAGCGGCATCTCGGTAGAATTTAATTATAATTGACCCGTTAGCGCTTCCTGCAAGCTCAGAGGCGGCTTTCGCGAGTAAGCACCAAAAGCGACAGCTTTTACCGAAAGGTATCAAGCTGTCGCTTACTTTTTATCGTGTCAAACGCGCTTTGTGAATACGTAACAGCCTTGCGTTTTCAACTACGAACAGGCTATCTCTCATAAACCAATAAACGTAAAGCTACTTGTGCTATCGCATTTATAAATAATGAAGAGACCGCATTTGTACGTAATTTTTTAAAGCTCAAACCAGAAGCCGATGGTGCCGCGGTTAAACACCGCGGAAGCCGCGCCCGATTATCTCACTGCTCGTGGTGACGATGATGAAGGCGTTGGGATCGAGCTCCTTGATCTTCTTCCGAAGCTTGATTGCCTCTATCCTTTTGCACACCGTGTGTATCATGGCGCGGTTTTCCTTGGTATATTCGCCCGTTATGGTGTGCGTCGAGGCGCCGTGATGAAGCGTTTTCATTATGTAGTTGGATATTTCCTCGTGCTTATCGGTGATGACGATGAAATATTTGCAGGCGTTCATGCTTTCGAGAACGCTGTCAACGATGAAGGCTTTGGCGAAAAGACCGAGCAGAGAAAACAGACCTATTTTAACGTTGAATATGAAGAAGGTGCTTGCCGCAACGATGAAATCGACCGCGAGCAGAGCCTTGCCCACGTCGATCTTCGTATATTTCTTCAATATCAATGCCAAAACGTCGGTGCCGCCCGAGGAGGCGTCCTCGTCGAATATCATGGCGGAGCCGATGGACGTTAGAAGCATTGCGTAGACGAGCTCTAAAAGCGGCTCGTCCGTGAGCGGAGCCTCGATGGGGACGATGAGCTCTAAGAGATAGGTTATCGCGGAGTATAGCAGAGTGCAATAGACGGTCTTCATTCCGTTTTCGCGCCCGAGCACGACGAAGGCGAGGACGAGGAGCACTACGTTTAAAATGAGTATCCAGGTGGCGGGGGAAACGGGGGTGAGCTTACCGAGTATAGTTCCTATGCCTGTAACGCCGCCCGTGGCAAAGCCGTTCGGTATTTTGAAAAAATAAACGCCGAGGGCGAGAAGGATACTGCCGAGAGTCATCAGGGCATACCTTTTAAATCGAAGCGCTTTTGACATGATATCTCCATTCCGCACGTTCGGGTGCCTTTAAGCCAATTTAACAACAGCTATATTATACACGCCGCAGGCTATTTTTTCAATAGCTTATTCAAAAAACGATTTGTGAATTATTCAAAAAACGACTTGTGAATTAACGCGCAAAACACTCGAAAATCAAAAAGCTTACGAAGCTACGCTAAGGGATTTGTTTTATAAAAAGAGGACATCGAAAACACAGTATGCAATTAACAATTCTTTTGATAGCGGGCGAGCTACTTCGTCTCCATTTGTTCTCTATTCTCAAATGCGGTATTTATTGAAGAGTCGACGTGTTAATAACTCGCTTTATCATATCTTCAACTGCTTTACAGGTATTCACCGTTCTCAAATTTATATGGGGATATCTTTGTTTTCCCAAAACAAAAAGCTCGTGGGCAAAGCCTTGCCCTATCTCTTCTACGCCTGAAAAATCTACATCAATATCGTTAAAGAGCGAAATACATTCAAGCAGCCGCCTTGCCTCTGAGCGCGATATTGGATTCCCGCCCGAAAACATGTGCGCTACTGGTATCGTGGTTTTTACAAAGCCTTCGTCTACGGGCGCAAAGGTGTCAAAGACCTCGGATATTATTTTTTTGCTGTCGTTATTGATTGTCATGCTTACCACAGTGCCGCGTTCCATTTGCATAAGATTATGAAGATTTATATTCTCTATTTGCTTAGATTTAAAGTTGTTGCGGGTGAAAAAATTATTATCGGAATAGATAACAAATTCATCCATAATATGCGACGTAAAAAAGATACCCTCACCCGTATGAAATTCTTTCGCCGTGGTAAACTTTCCTGCGAACAAAAGAGCTACGCATTCCCGAAGCGTAACGTCTTCGTTTTTGCTCTCCTTCATGAAGCGCTGGATATTTTTAAAAATTCCTATACCGTCGTCTACTATTAGTATTTTAGTATCAAGCTGATTTTGATATATGGCTACTGAAATATTCTCCGCCTCCGAATGCTCGATGGCGTTATTCATCATTTCCGTAAATGCATAACTCCATATAGAATTGACGTTTTTCTTAAAATTGATGTGCTGCGCTATGAATTGCTTGTATATTCTATCCTCACTGAGCGTTCCGTCATTTTTAAAAAAATAGTGATAGGAATCTGTTCGCAAAGCGTACACATTCCCCTTTTTTTCAATTATACCTTCGGCTTCCATTTGCCTAACGTAATTATATACGCTCGATTTGCTTACGTTAAAGGATTCAACGGTCGACTTAACAAAATCTTTTCTTCCTTTTTTAATCAAGCGCAAAAGATAGTTTTTGATTTTTTGCTGATTTACTACTTTCATTATTTTATCCCGATAAAATTTGATATACTATATTTTATCACAAATTCCAAAACAAATCAACGCTTTTTCCAAATAAATTTTAAAAAAGTGCAAATAAATAATTTTATTTGGAAAATGGTGCGTGAAAGTCAGCTATGCTTCCGAGAGCAGATATAAGATTTTACCGAAAGCAAAAATGCTTGCAAAGGCATTTTTACAGCGCCACAAGAAGCGCTGCGCGGTAATGCGCCGAAGGTACACTATTATCATTCATTGGTTTTATGTTCCCGATTTCAGGATATTTATATAATTGGAATATTCAAAAATTCTATCCCTTGCTTTTGAGCTTGTTTCGTTAAGAATACCAAGCTCAATCATTTTATTTACAGCGGTAGCAACTCCGTTATACGATAAGCCCAACGCCTTAGCGGTGTTTCCTATGCTTATAATCGGGTGCTCCTTCAAATAGTTAAATAGCTTTTTTTGTATTTCGGACTTTTGGACAAGCTTTGCTCCATCGGAAGCGATCAACGAATTGATTGCTTCTATTGTCTTTATTCCATCATCGCAAGCTTCAATTATGCCTCGCAAAAAGAATTTTATCCATTGCTCGTAGTTGCCTTTGACTCTTACTTCGCTTAGTCTATCATAGTATTCAATACGATTGGATTTCAAATACAACGACAAGTATAATACAGGGCGCTTTAATATGCCGTCCGACATAAGCATAAGCGCAATCAGCATTCTTCCGATACGTCCGTTCCCGTCCAAAAACGGGTGTATCGTTTCAAGTTGATAATGCACAAGTGCTGTTTTAAGCAAAATATCCATATCATAGTCGTTTATAAACTTTTCAAGCTCGCTCATCGCCACAAGCATATCTTCAACTGTCGGCGGAACGTATCTTGCCGTTTGCAAATTGCTGTTTGATGAACCTATCCAATTTTGACTGCGACGAAACTCGCCAGGATTTTTCTCTTGGCCGCGAACACCCTGCATTAAGACCCTATGCGTATCGCACAATAATCTGTTACATATCGGCAATTCGTCCATTCGGTCAATTGCATAATTGAGCGCATTAACGTAGTTGACAACATCTCCGACTTCCAAATTTACCGCCACATCAACCGTAGGACTTAAAACGTCTTCAAGAGTCGCCTGTGTGCCTTCAATTTGGCTGCTAAGCAAGGCTTCTTTTCTTACATAAGCACTCAAAAACAAGTTCATATCGGGTATGAGATCGGCAGTTGCGTCCAACTTCCCGAGGAAATTATGTGCCTTTGCAAGCAAATTTACCATTTCGGAATCCATTTCGGGCTCGGGAAACGGCGGCAACGGATTTGGCTTATATGCCTTGTATTCAGCAGCACCGCCAAGTGCTGTAATATATCCTCCTGCTCTGTTCATTTTGAAATGCTCCTTTTGAAATAACTTCAACAACATTATATCCGTTATTTCGCAAAAAGTCAATACGCTGAAATAACAATGTGAAAATTGTTTTTGTTATTTCGTGAGAAAATATGTATCGTCTAACTCAACACGCTATAAGTAATAAAATCACCTACAACGTAACAGGGCGTATTCATCTTGTGAAATTATGTTGGACATTTTCCGTTGCTATTTCGCATAAAGTCTGTTATGTTCATTTAATTTTGGTTATGCTTTTTAGTATAGTGGCAAAATAATATTGAAACTGACAAAGCAATAATAACAAGCCGAAAAAGGACGATAAAGTACGAAGCAACATTAAATATCTTAATTAAACAGCAAAACACCGCCTCAATCGAAGCGGTGTTTTACATTGATTGCAAACACGGTCTGCCTACAAAGCAGGGTGCGTACTTGCTTGTTATGGTGGACCATCTAGGACTCGAACCTAGGACCGACCGGTTATGAGCCGGTAGCTCTAACCAACTGAGCTAATGGTCCGTAACAACTTTTGTATTATACCAAAAATATATGAACAACGCGTGTTATAATTATGAATAAATTATAAATTGTTCGCTTTGGGTTTGCGCTTGAAACGAAAGCGAGGTAGAGCCGTTCCGCCTCACTCGTTTATATTTCTATCGCGTTAGTTTGCTTTGCTTTTCAACCGTGCGGTATTTTAGTCTTAGCCGTGCTCTACTTCGCGCTTCGTTCTCGCGCGGCGTTAGGTTTTAGTCGTGCTCGTTCTGGCTTTAAATCGCGCCAAGCTTTTTATTCTTAACCGTGCTCAACTTTGCGCTTCGCTCTCGCGCGGTGTTTAGGTTAGTCGTGCTCGTTCTGGCTTTAAATCGCGCCAAGCTATTTTAGCCTTAACCGTGCTCGATTTTGCGCTTGGTCTCGCGCGGCGTTAGGTTTTAGTCGTGCTCGATTTGGTTTTCGATAGCGCGGCTATCTACCACAAAAAGCAAACGGGCTCGGCTATGCCGTCGCCCGCTTTGCTTGCACTTAATCGTAGACGCATATAACGGTGACGTCGCCCGCCTCGGTCGTATACGTCAGAGTTATGGAAACTATGCGCTCGTTCGCCTTGGTTATCATGAGTGACACGTCGGACTCTATCTCGACGCCGAGCACCGCCTCGGTGTTTTCCGCCTTGACGGTCGCATTCAAAATATCGCCGCTGACGGAATAGCTCATCTTGCTTTCGTCAAGCGAGAGCCTAATATTCGTTGCCACCGCGTTGTTGCCGACGAAGCTACCGCCGTCGGAATAGTTACCGTACTCGTCACACTCGATGACCATCGTTTCCGTGCGCTTAACGTCGGCGGACGAGAAATCGTCGTTAAAGACCTCGTAGCTATGCTCTATCACCGAAGAGCCGTTCGGCTTAAACGTCGTCACCGTTTTGGAATTGAGGTCGCCAAATTTTGTTTCAAGCTTCGTATCGACGCTGATGACCGCCGCAATCGTGTTATGCGCCGCTTTCTCAAAAGCATCGAAGGCTTCGGACTCGCCGCCGCCCGCCGTCGGGTTATTATCGCCGCAAGCAACGAGAGCGGAGAATGCGAGCAGCAGAACGAGGGTTATCGCAAAAATTTTTTTCATTTTTAACTCCTCCGTCTCACTTTACCAACGTGACCTTTTCAAAGTCATAGGTGTACACCGTCGATATGGTTATTTGCGAATCGGGATAAGTCACGTCGTCGTCACCCGAGTCACCCGCTATCGTGTACGAGATAACGACACCCGTTATCACGGCGCCGTCGTCCATTATGGTGACGCTCACGTCGGAGCCGATGGCGCGTCCGAATACCGCCTCGGTATCCGCCGCCTTAACGGTGCAGGTGAAGCTGTGGTCGGAATACGCGTAGTCGCCCGCGTTCTCCTTCGTCAGCCCGAGCGCAATATCTCCCGTGGCAGGTGCGAAGTTATATCCCTCCGTCCACTCGCCGCCGTCAACGCGAACGCCCTTATCTTCAAAATATTCCTTGGAGCCCTCGCGGGGGACGTCCTTGATTCCGACTATCACTTCGCCGCCACCCTCCTCTATCGTGAGGAGCTCCTCGTACCAATACGTGTAAACGGTCGCTATCTTGCCGTCTATCGAGCCCGTCACGAGGATTTCCTCGCCTTCGAGCGTCATATTTCCAAGTATCGTTCTCTGAGTGCTGACTATCTTCGTAGGCTCGCTCAAAGAATACATTTTCAAGACGGCGTCGAGCGCATCCGTCTCTCCCTGCGGCTCGGTGGGCTCACAGGAAAAGAGTGCGAAGGCGCAAAGCGCCGCAAGAATGATCGCTATAAGCTTTTTCATCTTTATTTCCTTTCAGTGAGCTTAATTATAAGAATACGAGGTGTTGACGGAAACGGACGCATTCGCCGTTTCATACGACAGGGTGACGCGCGTAAGATACGTTCCGTTGGTCGAAACGGTCACCGTAACGTCCGTCGTTGCGGAAAGCTTAATGCCGATAAAGGCTTCCGCCTCGGCGGCGGAGAGCTTCGTCGTCAGCGTTGTTCCCGCCTCGTTGAATTGGTAGCTCCCGAGAGCTTCCTTCGAGATATTGAGCTGCATTTGCATAAGAGCCGCGTCGGGCGCCTCAACGTACCAATTAACGTTGTCGGTCGAATACTTACCGTTTTCGTAGTACACCGTTCCCTTTTCCGTGGTTATTCGCTCGGTATCTCCCTTTGCGGGGTCGCCGTAGCGCTGGTACTCATAAGCGAAAACGTAGCCTCCGTCGCTCACCGTCGTAACAAACTCGCCGTTCAGCGAATCTCCTTCGGCAAAAACGTAGTTGGTCAGCGTCGTCACCTTAGCGGGCTTCGAGGCTTCCACCGTGGCAAAAAACGCCGCATCGCCATCATCGCCGCCCGTTTCGCCGCAAGCGACGAGGGAAAGCGCGCAACAAAGAGCGATAATTAAGCATAAAATCTTTTTCATTTCGTTACCGTGTGCCTTTCGTAATTGTTGGAAGTGACAATTATACAATTATAACTATTATAATTATATTATATATTTTTTATAGCGAAAAGTCAAGAGCATTATTCTCTTTACTTTTTGAGACCCTGCCAAAAATTAAGGCACAATTTTATTCAAAATCACCAAAAACGGCACCGCCCTTGGCTTTTGCAACCTCGCGCGTTATGGCGATGAGGCGCTTCTCCGCGCCCGTTAGCACCTTGTCCGTTTTAACGGCGACCGCGAGAATGCGGTTGACCTCGGGATATATCGGCAGGAGCTTCACCGCGTCATTCCTATTCGCGAGGATAAGCTCCGAAAGCATACTAAGCCCCAGCCCGTGCTCCACCATCGATATTATCGCGGGGTCGTCAACGTACGTCGGAGTAACGAACGGCTTAACGCCGTACTTGGAGAATACCGCGCTTATATCGTCGTCAAAGCCCAGCCCAGGCATCAAAAATTTGCTTCCGTTAAAGCCGCTTATCGGGAATACGGCGCCGTCCTCGGGATAGCTTTTCGGGAGCACCGCGAAAAAGCGGTCACGCGCGAGGAGCGTCCACCGAAAATCGTATTTCGGGTTTTTCGAGCCGAAGCAAATGTCGAATTTCCCGTCTCGCAAGCCGCCGTACAGCTCCGCGACTGTCCCCGTCTCTATATTGACCGTTACCGCGGGAAATTCCGCGTTGAATTTTTCAACGACGGGAGGAAGCCACGTTGACGCCATGCTGGAATAGGCGCCTATTCTTATGACGTTGTCGCCGTACGACTTGACGAGCTTTATCTCGTTGACAAGCGAATCCTCGCACGCGACGAGATCGCGTATCTTCGGTATTATGCGCTCGCCCCCCGCCGTCAGCTTTATCCCGTAATAGCCGCGCTCGAGTATCTGAAAGCCCAGCTCGTCTTCAAGCGCGTTCATCATGTGCGTGAGCCCCGACTGCGTGTACCCCAGCTTCTGCGCCGCCGCCGAAAAGCTGCCCATATCGACCGCGGTGAGAAGCACCTTGAATTTTGACATATTCATTTGAGCACCTCTCGGGTCAGTCGTAATCGAAGTAGCCCTCGCGATAAAGGAGCTCGGCTATCAGCACTGCGCCGCCCGCCGCGCCGCGCAAGGTGTTGTGCGAGAGCCCGACGAACTTATAGTCGTACACGCTATCCTCGCGAAGGCGACCGCACGAAACGCCCATTCCACCGTACAGCTCGCGGTCAATGCGCGCCTGCGGTCTATCGTTTTCCTCAAAATACGTGATGAACTGTGCGGGTGCGGACGGGAGCCCCAGCTCCTGCGGCCTTCCCGAAAAGCTTTTCCACGCGTCAAGTATCTGCTCCCGCGTCGGCTTATTCTCAAATTTCACGAACACTGCCGCCGTATGCCCGTCGGTAACGGGGACGCGCAAGCACTGTGTGCTTATAACGGGCTCCTCGGCGGGGACTATCCTTCCGTCCTCCACCCTGCCCCAGACGCGAAGCGGCTCGCGCTCGCTCTTCTCCTCTTCGCCGCCTATGTAGGGAATGAGATTATCCACCATTTCGGGCCACTCGCGAAACGTTTTTCCCGCTCCGCTTATCGCCTGATACGTCGTTGCGATGACCTCTTTAATGCCGAAGCCGCGAAGCGCCGTTAAAGCGCCGACGTAGGACTGTATGGAGCAATTCGGCTTGACCGCGATGAAGCCGCGCTTCGTTCCGAGGCGGCGGCGCTGATACGGAATGACCACGAGGTGCGCGTCGTTTATCTCGGGAATGACCATGGGAACGTCGGGCGTCCATCTGTTTGCCGAATTATTGGAAACAACGGGAAGCTCGGCGCGCGCATAGCGCTCTTCGAGTGCCCGCGTCTCTTCCTTGGGAAGATTGACCGCGCAAAAGACGAAATCACAGAGTGCGGCAACCGCCTCCACGTCGTCCGAGGATATGACGGGCATATCCTTGACCTCGGCAGGGCACGAAACGCTCATCTTCCATCTTCCATCCACCGCCTCGGCATAGCTCTTTCCCGCCGATCTCGGTCCCGCCACGAGGGCGGAGATTTCAAAATAGGGGTGCTCCCTCAAAAGGAGAACGAAGCGCTGCCCCACCATGCCCGTAGCGCCTATTATACCGACTCTGAGTTTCTTCATAACTATCTCCATTCCGCCGCTAACGCGGCACAAAGCTTTTGAAAATTCAATTGATCTCGGCGCAAGCAGTGAATTTCAAAACAAGGAAAGTAAATATCACGCCGACGCTCCTATTTTAACACATTTTGCGCTTTTAGTCAATAGCGAAGGGAGAAAACTGCCCCAGCTCCGCAATATTTTCGGGGCAAGCTCGGCGGCACGGCTTAGAAGCACGTAAGCCGTGCTTTTTTGAGCAATAAGACGGCACAGCTTAGAGGTGACAGCCCGAGCGTTTCGGAGCGATAAAGCACCTCGACACAAAAGAAAGTGAGGCGGAAGGTCCACCCCACTTTTCTCACCCGCACGCAACGGCTACTTGCTCATTATGCTAATGTTCTGCGGCGCTATCCCCGTCGTCTCATAAGCTATCGCAAGTATCTGCGCCGCCTCGTTCGCTTGAAGCGACTCCGCCTTGACTATTATGCTCACCGCATCGTCACTTATTATAGCGACGCACTCCTCAAACCCCTTCGCCTTAACAAGCGTCTCTATATTGACCTCGTTCTGCATATCGACGGCTATCTGCGATATTTTTGCCGCCGCTTCCGCCTTCGCCTCCGCGGTCGCCTCCGCATTCTCCGTGACGAGCTTCAAAACGTCTATCGCCTCGTCGCGCGACTGCTTCCGCGTAAGCGCCGTCGCCGTGAAGTAGTCGTTTTCCTGTGCGTCTCCGCCCTCCGAGCCCGCCGCCTGGCTGTTGTCGCCATTATCGTCCATATTGTTGTCGCCGTAGCCGAGAGAGCCTATCGGGTCATAAAACCAGCGATAGTTGAGGTAGACCGCGAGCCCGACGAGCAGAAGCGCCGCGATAACAACGACGCTGCGAGCCGCCCTCGATGAAAAGAATTTCTTTGCTTTTTCGTTTTGCATTGTATGCCCTTCTCCTTATTTTGTTACTGATAAAGGCTATGACGAGAAGCGCGCGGATATTCCGCTTTTACGAATTTAATTTTAATATTGCGACGCGGCTCGTCGGTATCGCGAAAAGCGACGTGAAAAGCTCCGTCAGCGCCGCCCTGACCGCCACCGAGTCCGCCCCACGGCACACCACCGTAACCCCAAGCACCTCGGGCGGCTTCGTTTCCACGAGATAGGAGCCGCGATACGTGCTTTCCGCCCCCTTGGAGAAGCTGACCGTCACCGAGCATTTGCCGACGCCCTCGACGGAGGAGCAGAGCTTTTCAAGCTCATTCTCCAGCCTCTCCTTATATTCAGCAAGGCTTTCCTCCCTGCCCTCTCGGCTTTCCGAGGAGCCCGAGGAGGAGAAGGCGAAAACGAGAACGAGCCCGAAAAGGAGCAGAGCGATAGCGGCGATAATTTTTTTATTTTTCAAAAAAGCGGGTATGCTATTCATCAAGACCTATTTTACCTCACAATATATACTGACCGTTTATTTTTCAAGAGTAGCCTCTCCGCGCACGGCTCGCAAGCCGAAATCGAAATCGTTCCAGGCGGGCGGCTTCGCCGACTTATTCGGGGCTACTCGAAGCCGTAGCTCACCTCGCACTCACCGAGCCCGACGCTTTCGACGTAGCGCTCGACGGCGCGGCGATCGACGAGGGCGCCGCCCTTCAAGAGCACGACGCTTATCTTTTCGGCGCGCATACTTGAAAAATCGAAGCCAACACAGCTGACGACGACGGAGCTTTCTTCAAGCGACCAGCGATCGGCGATAAGGCGCTCGATGCCGAGCTTGAAGGCTTCCTCGGAGAGCTCCACGTAGGCGCCGCCTTCAAGCGTTGGAGCCTCGCCCATATCGATGAGCTCGAAGAAGTCGGTCTCACCCAAGCTGGAAGCGAAGGAGACGAGGGGAACGAGGGCGGTATAGAGCAGGACGACGGAGACGGCGAATTTGTGAGCACGGTCGCCGCCATGCTTGTAGGCAACGAGCTCACCGAGCGCCGCAAGCGTCGCGATGGAAATGAGAGCACCAAAGTATTCAGCCACCGAGCACCACCCCGCTTTTCATAAAGACGATGAGCTCGATGACGTAGATGAGGACGCTGACGACGTAGACGGAGATGAGCGCGTCCAAGGCGGAGCGAAGCGCCTCGAAGGAGCCGAGGGCGGCGCGAGGGGCAACGAAGCCGAGAAACGATGTGGCGACGGAGAGGCAGAGGCGATAGAGCAAGAGGAGAACGAGGGGCGAGGCGGCGGTGGCGATGACGACGGAGACGGCGCCGACGCCGACGGTGGCGCTCGCGTAGGAGACCGCGCCGCCGAGGGTGGCGAGCGTGGAGGAAACGGTGGAGCCGACAAGGGGAATGGCGCCCGAGACGGCGTACTTCGCCGCGCGCAGGGCGGCGCTGTCCGCGGAGGAGGCCAAGAAGCTTTGAAGCGAGACCGCCGCCAAAAGGACGGCGGACAGGAGGCCGAGGCACCAGGCGAAGACGGAGCGCACTCCGCGCGCAAAGGCCGCCGTACCGTTGGAGGCGGAGGGGGCGACGAGGGAGAGGGCGAAGCCGACGGAGACGAGGGGCATTAAGAGCTCGGAGTTCATTTTGCCGAGCAGCCAAAGGGTGACGTTCATATTGACCGCCTGGGTGGCGGCGGTGCTCGCTCCGCCGCCGCAAAGTGTCAGCCCCGTCACGATGGGGACGAGCGCCGAGAAGAAGGAGGAGAGCTCGCCGAGCGCTTCGGCGGTGGCGGAAATCAAGGGATAGAGGCGCGAAAAGCTCAAAAGCGCCGCGACGACGGAGACGGAGGAGCGTATCAGGGCGGAAAACTCACCCGAAAGCTCGCCGAAAGCCTCGCAGAGGGCGAGCGCGAGCCCGAGCCCGAGGAGCAGAAGCAGAAACGAGGCGACCTCGCCGCCGTGTCCCGAGAAAGCCGCAAAAAGCTCGCGGAGCAGTGCGTCGAAGCCGACGGAGGAGATGAGCTCGTCGGTGCTCGAGCTCTCCTCGCCCATGAGCTCGTAGAAATCGTCCAAAAAATCGTTAGGCATTTTGCTCTCCGCCGCAGTCGGGAGAGCGAAAAGAGAGCAGAGGGCGGCGACGAGCGCCAGCTTTTTTAAGACCTTCATTATTTCCTTTTCGTCACTCGGTATGCGTAAGCACCGAGACGCAACCTACCTTTCTCTTTAAGCTTGCGCCGCGATTTATCGCGCGTTTTCAAAAGCCCGTCTGACGATGTGCGAACGCCTCGTGCTTCCCGTTAAATCCCTCTAAGCGATGAGCGAGAGGGCGAGCTCGAGCGCCTCGCTGATGAAGGGGAGTACGAGGGCGATCACCTCGAAGCGCCCGACGAGGGTGAGGGCGCTCGCGATGGCGCTCTCGCCCAGCTCGCGGCAAAGCTCGGCGGATATGCCGAAAAGATAGCCGCACCCGATTATCTTTAAGATGGCGGCGGCGCAATCGCCGACGAGGGCGACACTCGTAAACAACTTCGCTACGGGCAAAAGCTGTTCGGGGAGCTCGGAGAGGAGAACGACGAAGCAGAGGACGGCGAAGACTGGGGTGCCGCGCCAGCCGAGGTTGCGCAGAAGGACGGCGGCGATGGCGAAGGCGATAGCGGCGAAGCAGGGAGCGAGGCTCAAAGCCCGAACACCTCCCTTATCGTTTCAAAAAGAGCGCCTATCTCGCCGACGAGCATTACGAGCACCACGACGATGCCCGCGACGGAAACGAAGGCGGCTTGCTCGTCGCGCCCGTATTTAGATAGAATGTAGCAGGCGGCGGAAACGATGATGCCGATGCCGACAACCTTCATGATGAGCGATATGTCCATTTTATCTCCTTCCCCGCCGTGCGGCGGCACTTATGCTTGAACGGTTAATTCCCTATCGGCAGGCTTTCACGCTATCTACTTCCGCCAAAGAGGCACATGGTTTAGTTATGCCTGCGGCAAAATCACGGTCTCTGCTCTTCCCTTTCCCAGCGCTATATCAAAAGGAGAATGAGACCGACGGCGGAGCTCGTTATGAGGATGGTGACGGCGCGCGCACTCTTCGGCGCTTCGGAATGGAGCTTCGCACGCATGCTTTCCAAACTTTGCAAATGCTTGTCGAGCACGGCAAGCTCCTCGCCGCGATAGCCGCGCCCGAGCTCGGAGAAGAGCTCCGCGAAGGCTTGCTTCTCCGCGGGCGCGAGGGCGCTCGCGGAAGCTACCAGCGCAAAGGCTTCGGCGAAGCCGAGCCCGCGGCGAAGAGCCTCGCAAAAGCCGAGCGCTTCGAGCGCCGAGGAGCGGAAACGCGCGGCGACGGCGGAGCGCGGCGCAAGGAAGCAGGAGACGTCGTTGCGCAGGGTGCGAACGAGGCGCAGGAGCTCGCTAAATTCGGTGAGGCGCCGCGCTTGGCGGCGCGAATATTCGCGGGAGGCGATGAGGGCGGCGACGAGGATGAGGGAGAGACCTAAGTATTTAAGCATCGAGGCGGCGCACCTCGCAGTGGTATTTTCCGTCGCGGCGCGAGAGGAAGGCGAAGCTATCGAAGAGGTGGCGCGAGAGAAAGGGGGCGACGTTGTGCTTGCGCGAAAGCTCCGAAAAGCTGGCGGCGTGCGCCGTGGCGACGATGCGCACGCCCGAGGCGAGATAGGGAAGCAGGGCGACGGCTTCCTCGGTGCCGCCGATCTCGTCGATGAGCATGACGTCGGGCGAAAGCGTCCTCAGGGCGAGCTCCAAGCCCTCACGCTTTTTATAGCCGCGGAAAATGTCGACGGAGGAGGCGGCGTAGTCATCGGGGATAAACTCACAGCGCTCATCGATGACGGCGACGTTGAGCCCCGAGCGCCCGCGAGCGAGAGCCGCCGCGAGGGAGCGCAGGGCGGTCGTTTTGCCGCAGGCGGGCGGCGAGCATATCAGAAGTCCGCGCTCCGTTTCCGAAAAGAGCTCGTACAATTCCGAGGCGAAGGAGGAGGCGGCGGTGGGAATGCGAAAAAGGAGAGAGCTCACCTCGGAAATGCCGACGAGGCTTCCCCCGTCGTAGCGCGCCAAACCGCAAACGCCGACGCGCACCCCGCCACGAAGGGGTATATAGCCGTCGGCGATGGTGTCCTTGTAGGCGTAGAGCGAACCGTCGCAAAGCTCGGAGACGAGGTGGGAGAGCTCCCCGCGCCCGATGTGCGCAGAAAGAGGTATACGTTCACCGAATACCGTTACCGACGAGAGCCCGTCGGCGCGAAGGCGGAGCTCCGAGAGCCCGCGCACAAGCGCGGGGCGGGAGAGGGAGAGCGCTTCGAGCTCCGCACGAATGGGGCTCGGAAGCTTGCAAAAAAAGCTGAGCTCGGAAATTTTTTCAGCATATATCATTTTGGTATACCGTTATATCAAATTTGTTTATTCTTTCGCAAAAATGTTCACCATTATTTTACAATCACTTATTGACTTTTGCCTTTGGATGTGATAAAATAAACTTGTCAGATTATGTAACATTATGTAGTTTGAATAAAAGAAAGGAAATGGAAAAATGAAATCGACAGGAATTGTACGCAACGTTGACGATCTTGGAAGGATAGTTATCCCGAAGGAGATGCGCAGAAAGATGAACATCGCAACCTCGGATCCCCTCGAAATCTTCGTGGAGGGCGACAAGATCATACTCGCAAAGTATAAGGACGCGTGCCTCATTTGCGGGACCGACGAGGGCGAGCTCAACGAGTTCAAGGGCAAGAAGATATGCCCCGCTTGCATAGCCGAGCTTAGAGCGTAAGGCTATACGCGTGCTCCGTGCGAAGCGCAAAGGCTTCCCCCTTCGTGCTCCGCACGGTATACTATATGCGCGCACTATTAAAAAAATTATTTTTGAAAGGAATTTCAAATGAAGAAGGTCGTTACATTCGGCGAGATAATGCTTCGCCTTGCTCCCGAGGGCTATCTCCGCTTCACCCAGGCGGATAAGTTTGGCGTCGTCTACGGCGGCGGCGAGGCAAACGTTTCGGTGTCGCTTGCGAATTACGGGCTCGATTCCGCCTTCGTCACCAAGCTCCCGAAGCACGAGATAGGTCAGAGCGCGGTAAACTCGCTCCGCAGATACGGCGTTGATACCTCGATGATAGTTCGCGGCGGCGATCGCGTCGGCATATATTTCAACGAGAAGGGAGCTTCTCAGCGCCCCTCCAAGGTCATCTACGACCGCGCCTATTCGGCGATAGCGATGGCGAAGCCCGAGGACTTTGACTGGGAGAAGATATTTGACGGAGCGGACTGGTTCCACTTCACGGGTATCACCCCCGCCCTGAATCCGACGGTTGCCTCCATCTGCCTTGACGCTTGCAAGGCGGCGAAGGCGAAGGGCGTTAAGATATCTTGCGATCTCAATTTCAGAAAGAAGCTTTGGACTCGCGAAGAAGCGAACAAAACGATGTCGGAGCTTTGCAAGTACGTTGACGTTTGCATATCCAACGAGGAGGACGCGCACGACGTTTTCGGTATCGACGCAGAGAACACGGATATCGCGGGCGGCAAGCTCAACCACGAGGGCTATAAATCGGTTGCCCGCCAGCTCGCCGAGCGCTTCGGCTTCGAGAAGGTGGCAATAACGCTTCGCTCCTCGATAAGCGCCAACGATAACGACTGGGCGGCATTGCTCTACGACACCGCAAGCGGCGAGTACTGCTTCTCGAAATCCTATCACATGCACATCGTTGACCGCGTTGGCGGCGGCGATAGCTTCGGCGGCGGGCTCATCTACTCCTGCCTCATGGGCTACTCGACGCAAGAGGCGGTTGAATTTGCGGTTGCCGCTTCCTGCTTGAAGCACTCGATAGAGGGCGACTACAATATGGTCTCCGTCGACGAGGTGAAGGCGCTCGCGGGCGGCAACGGAACGGGTAGAATACAAAGATAATTTTATAGTTTTGGGACTTCTCAAATTGAATTTTGAGAGGAATCTATCAAAGCACAAAAAATCAAGGTCATTCAAGTGATGACCTTGATTTTTTTGTTGGTGCACAACGTTCATATTGTTACGTCGTGAGAATATAGGGCGGTCTCATTAAAAATTCAATAAAATAATTTTCAAGGTAAAACCAATAAAAATGAATTTTGATGAGAGACCCACGCGCGAAGGGTAATAGATTTAGAATAGAAATCGACGGGCGACGAGCGACAAGCGCACAAGGGTACGTGAACTGGGAGCCGTCGATAAAACAAATAATACAAAAACGGTAGAAGCAGATAACTTTCTTACTTCTACCGTTTCCGTTCGGCTTTGCCTAAATACCAAAGCCTTGTTTTATTATGCTATATCATTCAGTCTCTTCGGCTATGCCCTGCAATACCATCGACATACCGTGTACCTCGCTCGCAACGCCGTTGGCATATTCGCGGAATTCGTCGTACATATCGACGAGATCGAGGAACGTGTCATAGTGGTTGAGAAGCGAAGAAGGAAGATCCTGCCCGAAATAGTCAACGGTGTACTGTACCTTGGTAAGGTAGGTGTAGAAATCGTTGAGCTTTTCGGTGAAGGCGGTGTTCTTGCTGATGAGGTTGCTCGCCGTAGCAGTGACCGTCTTGACGTCGGTGGACTTCGGCTCGCCGCGCAGGTTGACGACGCTGTCGACGTCGCCCGTGGAGGCGGAAGAGGTGGTCCAGGAGGTCATCGAGGTCCACTCGTAGCCCGTGGCGGGAGCCGCGTCACGATCGTCGATGAGCTCGAAAACGACTGCCACGTTGAAGGAGAGGACGTTGGTTCCGCTTATCAGGAGCCTCTGTATGCCCGAGCGGCTGAATTCGGCAACGCCGCCCATGCTCGTTGAATAGCCCGTCAGGTAGGTGGCGTCGAGCAGGGGTGCTTCCGCCGAGCGAACGCTGAACGAGAGGCTACGCGATTTGGAAACGAGCGTTGCTCTCAGGGTGTAGGTCCTATCGCCGATGCCCTTCGCGGTGAGGTAGGCGACCTTGCCCGAGGAGTCGAGCTCGATGGATTGCGCGGTGTGCGCTATCCAGTAGACGGACTCTATCTTGCTGAACGTCATCTCGTCCTGAATTACCACGGTCTCGCGGTCGTTTGTGGTCAAGATGCCGCGGCGCGCGAATACCGCCTTGTTGGGATAGACCGAGGTGTTGTCGAGGAGCGCGTAGGCGCCGTGCTCGTCGGAATAGGTCTTGGTTATCGTTCCGCCCGCCTCGCTAAACTGACCGAAGGCGATGTTTTCCTGATCGGAGACGAAGCAAACGACGTTATGACCTTCGGCGCTGACTCTGTAATAGTGGTTTCTGCCGCTACCGAAATATTGATATGCGTTGTACTGCTCGTTGCCGAGATCCATGATCCAGACGACGCCCTTGTTGTGATAGATGAAGTTGCCCGAGTCTATCTGTCCGTGCGAGCAGGAGTTGGAGCCGCCCATAAGGCCCGTGTACAAGGCACCCGACTCCCAGGAGGATCTGGAAACGAAAGCGTCGATACCGTCCATATAGTAGTCGAGGCTAAGCTCCTCCGCCTCTTCGACTCCGTCGAAGGGATACCAGAGCAGGTCGTAGATGGAAACAGACTTCTTGTTATTCGTCCTTGTAAGATGGCTGTAACGAAGCGAAGCGAGCCCGCTGTCGCCGAGCATCTCGGAAACGAAGAAGAACATCGAGGTGTCCTGGCTTCCGAGCCCGCCCGAGGTAACGCCGTCGGCGCCGCCGTCGTGGTAGTTCCATATCTTACCGTCCGAGGACTCTATCTGGCACGCGTAGTAGCAGGTCTTATCAATGCCCCAGGTGTCCATGAAGCCGTAGTCCTTGCCCGTCGCGGTGTAGAGCGCCATGACCAAGCGGAAGAAGTAGTTCGTTCCGTACGCCCAATAGGTGGCAGACTCTATGTAGGAGCCGTCGGGGGCATACTCGTCAAGTCCGTACTTGCCGAGGTTTATCATATTGTTGCCGAGGAGGTAATCTCTCTCGTTTGCATATTCGGAATAGTCCATGATCGCGAGCGAGGCAGTTATCATACCGCTACTGCAAACCGCGTTCCAGTTGCTCGTCGCGGTAGCGTAGCGTGAGCCGTCTCCCGCATTTCTCGGGTGCTCGCACGTCTTGCCCGAAACGGAAACGTAGCCCTCGTGAACTCCGTTTTCAAAGAGTATCTGTGCCATTCTGTCAACGCACGCCTGCCCGTACATTTCCTTGACTGCGTTGTATATCCAGTCGTATGCAAGAGCGTAGGATTGCGAAGCCTCGGCACAGTTGAGGAAGTGCCCAGGGCCCCAGTGCGCCCATTCGCCGAGAGCTATCGCCCAGTCGTAGGCGAGCTCCACGTACTTCGTATCGCGGCTTATCTGATATGCGAAAGCGAGATTCATCAGCTTGCCCGCATAAGATCCTATGTCATTGAGTCGCCCGCCGTCGGGATCGTAGCCGTCCGTCGTGTCCGCCACGGTATCGTCGTCGGGATCGTTTGGATCGGGGTTTTTACCGTCGGAATACACGTTGACAGGGACCTTCTCGGGGATGATACCCGCATAGTTGCCCTTTTCATCGAGCTGTGCGTTTTCCTTATAGAAAGTCTCTCCGAGGTTGACGAAGTAGTTGAGATATGTTTTTAATTGAGCGTTATAATTTGCGTCGCCCTCCTTCGACTCGTACACCGCATTCAGCCTGTCAAAGGTATCCTGATTTGCGCCGAGGTACGGGTGCTGGAAGTTGTTCGTGTACGCCTTCACGTCCGCATACACCTGATCCGCCGTCGCGTAGTAGGACTCGCTCTCTTTGAGCGCATTTCCGTTCGCATCCAGCGTCACCGTGTCGAAAACGAATTTCTTCATAATGTCCAGCATCGTTTCCAAGTGCTCGGATCTATTAACGATATCCTCGTTGTCGTCCTTGTTGTCGGGGGTCGTGTCCTCGTAGATGATGATGAGACCCATATCATCATAAGTAACGAGCCAGCCTGGGAATAGGGTCTCCACGTCGTCCATCGCTATAACGAGGTACGAGTTCTCGCCCCGCGTTATAAACCCAGGAGCAACGCTCAGCTCCACGCGCTCGCCGTTGACCGACGCACTGTCGCGCCCCGCCGTCAGGTTCGTTTTGCTCGTGCCCGTCGTAATATCGTACGATATTTTATCCGCGTGCACGTAGTAGGGGAAGCCGATATAATCGAGTATCAGGGAGAGCGGAAGCATTATCTTTCCGTCGATAATCTCGGGTGCTCCGTACGTTCCGTCAAATATCGCGCGCTTCTCGTTCTTGAAGAGCGAGTAGTTAACGCCCACTTTGAGGCAAAGCGCCTCCGTCAAAAGCTGTGCCGACGTTTTGCCGCTGCCCGACTGTATATCTATCGTTTTCGCCGTCAAAACGTTGACTCGCTCGCCGTAGCCCATCGAGGCTACCTCTTCGTCCGAAAGTATCTCCTTGGTCTTCTGGTAGACCTGTAAATCGTCTACGCAGAATCCCGTTCCCACTCTCTCCGCCACCTGTGCTTCACCCGTTACGGAGGGGAAGCCGAGGCGGAAGCTCGTGAGACCCGAGTCGCCCGCCGTATCAAAGGCGTAGCTAACGGTGCTCGACTTCGTGTAGTCGTCGCCATAGTAGAGCGTGTAGGTAAGGTCGTCCTTATCCCAGTCGAAAACGATGGCGATGTCCATCCAGTCGTTGTTGAGCTCGCCGAGATCGACGAAGGGTCCGCCGTTCTTGCTTCCGTACGCCACCAGATGTCCGTTCTCAATTCCGAGAACGCTAATTATCTGCTTCGTTCCCGTATAGGCGTAGAGAATACGCCCAAGTGACTCATCCTCGGTTCCCGTAATGTTAGTCGAGTCGTCCGCCTTAAAGGAGAACTTGATGACCGTTCCGCTCGATTTCTGTACGTATGTCTTGAAATCGAAAACGAGGAAGCCGTCACTTCCGTTGCTCGCCTCAAAGCGAAGGAAGTAGTTGTAATTGTAGTCGGCAGTCTCTTCATAGTCGATATAAATATTGTTATTCTTCTCCGAGCCACCCGTCAAGCCGTTCGTGTAGTCCCAGCCCTCGTCAAACGTCCTGTTGATGAGGAGCTCCACCTCGGAGAGGTCAACGCTGTCGTCACTCGCGCCACCGTCCGCCGAGGCGAAGACGGTGAGCACGGAAACGAGGGAGGCAATAACAAGAAGAGAGGAGATAAGTTTTGTAATTTTTCTTTTCATTTCAGATTATTCCCTCCTTATCTGTTGAATATTTTGTTGATAACCGCGAGCACCGCGCGAGCCACCACGTTGGTCCTGACCGCGCACACCGCGGTGTTAACCTCGTAGATCTCCGCATTTGCCTCGCTTATAGAAGCGCTGTATTCGGCGAGGCGCGCGTTGTACGTTGCCAAGGCTTCGCTAACGCCTTCAATGCCCTCGTCGATACCTTCAAGCGCCGCCGAGCAGTTGACGAGCGCCGTAAACGTTGCGTCCAACTTCGTCGCCTTTTCCAGCTTCGCCACGTAGCCGATGAATATCGCGCTCGCCTCTTCGGCGCGCTGCAATTTAACTCCATATTCCTCGAACACGGCTATCGCCGCCTTCGCCTCGTCGGAATCGGCATTCATCTCGTAGTAGTACTGCATCGCCGCGTCATATATCGCCTTTATATCAGAATATCCAACGTAGGTCTGCATCTTATCCACCTCGTTGATGAAGTAGACCGTGTTCTCTTCAAGGAGCGCAGCATATTCGTCATAGTAGAGCTCCAGCTCGCTCTTGTACGCCTCGTTGGTCGCCAAAAGCGCCGCAATGTCGGAGTTCGCCGCGTCCACGTCGTTCGCCGCCACATAGTTGTCCACGAAGGTGCATATACCCAGCTTCTCAATGTAGGCATTCGTGAGCGGGTACTTCGCCAGCTGTACGCTTATCGCCAAGACGTGCTCCGCTTGGAGTATATCGTAGAAATAAACGTCGATCTCCTCAAATTTCTCTATCGCCTCGTCAACGCCCTCGTAGCTCGGGTCGTAGTTTCCCGTTCTGACGATGTTGCGTACTATGAGGATATACTTGTTGATATAATCGAAGTTTGCCTCCCAGAACTCCTCCGTGCCCTCGTAGCCCTCCATCTCCGTGATGAAGGCGACGCAATCGATAACGCGCTTCGAGTTCTCGTAGACGCTCTGCGAGTCAATGTACTTCAAGGCTCCGTCGTAGTATTCAAACGCGGTCACGTAACCGTCGTCTCCCTTTTGAAGCGTTCCGTTTATCTGGGCTTCAAATTCGATAACGATCGGGTCATTCGCCGCCGCGAGCCTGTTGCTTTCCAGCCTATATTCGCCCATATCGTAATACGTGGTCGCATACTCGTAGTGCTTCGTCTTCGCCGCCAGAGTCTTTGCGCGCTCAAAGCGCTTCAAATACCCGATGAACGACGAGAGCGTTTCGCACTTATCTATCAATGCCGTGTACTCCGTCGTGAGCTCCGAGACCTCCACGAAGTCGGCGTCCGCCTGGTCGAGATACGTCGAATTCGCCGCGATATAGCTTTCTATCTTCGTGATGATGGACTGCACCGCGGCAACGTTCTCCGTCGTCACGTTGCCCGCATAGGCTTTCAGCTCCTCGCCGTACGCCTTCAAGGCTTCGAGGTTGGCGCGCTTCGCGGGAGCCACGATGTCGTTCTCCACGTCGATCGCCTCGTAGCGTGCCACCACGTCCGCGAGGGCGGGGTCATTTGCGAAGGAGGGATAGAGCTCGCCCGCCTTGCTATACGCCGTCAAGCGCTCGGTGGGCGTTTTGTCCTCGTCGCACATCGCGTCCACGTAGAGGGCGAACTTCTCGCTGTCCTCCATCGTGTCGAAGGTGGCGCGGTCACGATACGCCGTTCCCTGATAGAAATCGAAGTTGTCGAACGCCATATTAACGTTCGAGGTTGCCGCCTGTATACGGAGCGATGTAAAGACATATTCGTCAACGTTGTTCGTGGACTGCTTACAGCCCCAAGTACCGACGAGCTCGTAGTCAACGTAGAGCGTTATGGTGGGTTTCTCGGGATTATATATCATAATGAAGTGAGTCCACTCGCCCGCCTTCAAAACGTTTTTGCCGCCGAGCTCCGCCTCGGAGGAGCGCTTTCCGTCGTCGTAGGAATATACCTTTCCGTTCTCAATGCGGAAGAAGATGGAGCTGACGCGCGCACCCGTCGTCAAGCCGTCCTCGGTACAGCCGAACTGTATCACATTTTCCCATTCTTTGTTGCCGTTATGCTCGTTGGGACCCTCCATGCAGGAGAGGTCGAACTCCATGACGACGCCCTTCGAGCTCGTTATCTTGTTGGGCTCTATGTAGCCGAGCGAGGGCGCCTTGCCGCCGTCCGACTGATATCCGAAGATGAGCTGCAAATAGTAGTCGGGGTTGCTCTCCGTGCTCGTGTACTTTTCAAGTATCTCGTAGTGCGTTCCCGTGTTGTAGCCCGTCGCGTTATCGGAATGATAGAAGGTGTACGGCATCTTGCCGTCGTTCCAGTCCGTCTTATGCGTGTAGGTGTTGAGGTTGTACTCGTTAAGCGGTGCGTCGGCGCTTATGTCCTTCTTCGCGTTCGCCACCGCCTCGTCGTAGTCTGCCAGTGCCTCGGCGAATGCCTCGGCGAGAGCCGCCGCGTTATCCGAGGAGTCGGAAACGGGGTACTTGTGAACGTAGTATCGGAGCTCGCGTATCGCGGTTCCTCTGTCCGACATTGCAACGTAGTCGCTCTCAGGGTCGTCTCCCAGCTTCGCGAGGTCGTAGAGTGACACGAGGGCGCGCGCCTCAACGTATTCGAGATTATCTATCGCAAGGTCAAGCGGCTCGTCGGACGTCGTCGCCTCTTCGAGGAGCCCCTGTTCCTTCGCCGTCTTGTGAAGCGTCGCCATCTTTCCCGCATAAGCCTCGTACGCCTCCGTCAGCCCCGCGTTATAGGTATCGAGGAGCCTCGTGTTATACGCCTCGCAAGCCTCCTCGGAAATGGAGACTCTTTCGAGATAGGTGCGCATTGTGGAAAGTGCCTCCGCCTTTGCGTCTCCCTCCGCCGCGTCCACCGCCGCCGCCAGGGCGCGATAGACCTCGGTGCCCGAGAGCCTATATCCCGTCAGGAACGTGGAGTAGCCCTTCGTTCCTTCGTTTATCGGGTTTTTGACGAGGTATTCGTACATTTCGGCGTAGAGCTCGTTCTTTTCGCTCTGCGAGGTCGCCTCGCGGTACTGCACGAGAAGCTGCTGCACCACGCTCACCTCGCCCGCCGTATAAGTACTCGGCGTCTTCGGTGCGGAATAGCTCAGCTGCGACGCATTTATAAGCGCGTTGAGCGCCTTCACCGCATTCGCCCTCTCCGCGTCCGCCGCATCAATGCTCGGAAGGAGCGCTTTTACCGCCCCGTAGCCCGAAAGTACGGGAAGCGCCTCTTGAAGCTTCACATATTCGGAAGCTTCCTCCAAAAGCTCGGTGCGAACGGGAGCCTTCTCCATAAGCTCACACTGGTCCTTATAAAGCGGCTCGAAAGCTTTGTACGCCGTTTCGACGCGCCCTTTGAGCACCACCGAGAATGCGTAAAGCCCATCATTATATTTATCTATTGCTTCCAAGGAGACGGGAGTTTCGATAAGATACTTTTTGATTTCCAGAAGCTTCGCAAGCTCTTTGGCAAAATCGGAGCTCTGCTCCTCTTCGCCCTCGCCCGCTTCGGGAACGCTCGTGCTCGCATTGGCATTGAGCAGGAGTATTTTTGAGACGAGAAGCTTGGAAACGGCTTCGCCCGCCGCCTCAAAGCCTTCGTAGACCTCGGGGCTCAGCTCGGGATCGACAGGGGTCGCCATCAGGTAGGCGTAAAGCTCCGCGTATTTTGCAAGCTTCACTTCCTCGGTCGCGTCCTCGGCGCCGAAAGCCTCGATGAGCGCCTTCGCCTCGTCGGCAGAGCCCGTATAGCTCTCCGCGGCGGGTATCGTCGGCAGCTTGCGCACTATGCTCGAAGCCTCCGTCAAGAAGGCCGTGTACTCGGAGTACGCCGCACTGAAAGCGTCCGCCGCCTCCGCCGTCACCTTGTAGTATTCCATCGTGACGGTGTACGCGCTGTCGTTTATCTCTTTGCGAAGGGTGGCATACCCCTCGTGAGATGCGTCAATGACGGGAGCAGAGCTCATATAATTAAACAACTCTTTGAGAGCCGAGCCGCGCTCCGTGCGCTCCGTCTTTTCATCAATTGCCAAGCGCTTGGTATTCATCACGGACATGGTCAGCTCGTCGTAGCCCGCTTCAAAAGCAAGATAGCCTTCCGTCGTTCCGTCAAACACGGGAGCACCCGCTATTTGGACATACGTCGCGATGATAGCTTTTTCCTTTTTCGCCGCGTCGGCTTCCGCCTTCGCCGCGTCAAGGCATTCGACGGCGGCGGCGAGAGCCGCCTTATCATAAGCCGCCACGAAAGCGGCAACGCCGTCCGCGGTCGCGTCGATAGCGGGAGCTACGGTCCAATACCCGTAGACCTTCGCCAGCGTCACCTTCTCTACCGCTCCGTTAGCGTCGGGCAAATTTTTTCCGAGGCTCGTCAGGTAGTGATTCGCTATCTTGACGGTTGCCGCGCTGTACGCCTTCACCGTTTCCGCATAGCTCTCGGGCTTATCGCCGCCCAAAAGGGGAGCGCCGTTCAGCAACTCGTAGACTGCTTTTACGCTCTTGACCTTGGCGGAAAGCTCCGTTTTGAGATTTTCCTCTTCAAGCTCGCCCACGCCATCGTACAGTGCCTTCGCGGTCTCTGCCACCAAGGCGTCGTATTTCTCGATGAGCGCGTCGTAGCCCGTGGACGACGGGTCCACCGTGCCCACGTAGTTGTAGAACGCGCGAAGAGATTTTGCGCTCTCCGAAGCGCTCTCCGCTTCCTCCGCCGCCGTCAAAAGCGCGGTGGCTTCGGCGATCGTACCGTCGTAGGTCACGTCATCGTCGGTGGCGATGACCGTAATCACCGCGACCGCGGTGACGAGGGCGACGGCAAGAAGGATCGCAAGGATTTTCTTGAAGTGTTTCATTCCGTTCTCCTTTGAAATTTGCTCATAATTTTCAAGTATAGATATTATATCATTATGTTGGCGCGTTTTCAAGAGCAATTTAGATTTTTGAGCATTTTGCCTATAATTTTCTATCTTTTTCACAAAAAATGAACAAAGAAAGGCTTTGCGAAAGTAGGCTTCGTTTACAGGCTCTCGCACGAACAAGCAAACATATTCGGTGTTCGGTTGGGAAGCGAATGAGCGATTATATGAAATGCTCGCTTGAAAAAAAGAACGGCGAGCAATAATATGCGGCGCTCGGCTTTGCGCAAAGCTTACAAGCGAGTATGTGCGGCGCTCTGCTTTGCGCAAAGCAAATTTTCGGTGCTCATTTTGAGAAAAGCTTCAAACGTGCAAAGAGCTCTTGCAAGCGCGCGGCGGCCGAGCAATTACGCGCTTTGAGCTCACGGCAAAAAGACGCCCCAAACGATAAAGTAAACAATGGTTGTCTTTTTGCGGGTTTATGTGAAATCGTGTTAAATAATCAGCAAAATGAAGAGTCAGCCTCAAATTGAATTTTGCGATAAAAGCCATACAAAGCAACGTATAATTCACCACAAAGAAAAAATCAAGACCATTGCTTAAATGATCTTGATTTTCTGCACGGCTTACGCACATTCATAGTTTGCCGAATGAGCATTTTGACCATGCTTCCGCCATGCCCGTGTCACTTTTTCGGCGTGTGGCGCCCCCTCAGAGCTATCTTCTCCAATACTTGCGGTCAAGCGAGCGATACATTATCGCCTCCGCGATATGATCCTCGTTTATAACGTCCATGCCGTCAAGGTCGGCAATAGTCCGCGCGACGCGCAAAATCTTATCGTGCCCGCGGGCGGAGAGCCCGAGGGTATCGAAGGCTTCGTGCATAAGCTCCGAGCCCGCCTCGGTGGGCGTGCAATATTTATGGAGGATTTCGGGAGTCATATTCGCATTGAGCATTCCCGCCGCGTTGCCGCCCCTTTTCAGGCGCTCCGCCGTGAAGGCGCGAGCCGCGTTGACGCGCTTCCGAATTTCGGACGAGGGCTCGCCGCGCCCTGCCTTGCCCGAGATTTCATCGAAGGAAACGGCGGGCAACTCTATCTGGATATCTATTCTATCGAGGAGCGGGCCGCTCACCTTGTCGAGGTACTTTTGTATCATCGTCGGCGTGCAGGTGCACTGCCGCGTCGAGTCGCCGTAGAAGCCACAGCGGCACGGGTTCATCGCCGCCACGAGCATGAACGACGACGGGTAGGTGATTTTGGCGACGGCGCGCGTTATTGTGACGACGCCGTCCTCCAACGGCTGGCGCAACGCCTCGGTAACGCTCTTTTTGAACTCGGGAAGCTCGTCGAGGAACAGTATTCCGTTATGCGCCATCGAAATCTCGCCTGGGCGCGCGGCGGCGCCGCCGCCGATGAAGCCCGCGGGGCTCACCGTGTGGTGCGGAGAGCGGAACGGCCTCTGCGTCACCAGGTTGCTCTTCAAGGCGCCCATCACGGAATGTATCTTCGTCGTTTCTATCGCCTCGTCAAACGTCATATCGGGCAAAATGGAGGGGAGCCGCTTCGCGAGCATTGATTTTCCCGCACCAGGAGGGCCTATCATCAAAACGTTGTGTCCGCCCGCCGCGGCGATCTCCAAGGCGCGCTTCGCCTTCAACTGCCCGCGCACCTCGGCGAAGTCAAGCCCCTCGTACTGCGGCGCAAAGCTGAACGCGGCAACGTCCTGCGGCTCGGGCTCTATCGGGCACTTTCCCTTTAAATGCTCTATCAGCTCGCCCACCGTCCTAACGCCGTAGACGCTTATCCCGCCGACCACCGACGCCTCGCCGCGATTTTCGTAGGGCACGTATATCTCGCGCTTGCCCGCCGCCTTCGCCGAAACGGTCATTGGCAAAACGCCGCCTATCGCGCGCACCTCGCCCGAAAGGGAGAGCTCCCCGAGAAGGCACTTGTCCGAAAAATCTATCTCCTGCGAGATGAAGCCGCTCGATTGAAGCACGGCGCACAGGATCGCCATATCGAAGGCGCTCCCCTCCTTCTTCACGTCGGCGGGTGCCAGATTGACCATTATATCGAGGCTCGGGAAGCGTATCCCGCTGTTCTCGCACGCCGACTGCACGCGATTCTTCGCTTCCTTGACCGCCGCGTCGGGCAAGCCGACCAGCTCAAATTTCGGTATTCTGTTCCACGCGCTACATTCCACGGCAATCTCAAAGCCGTCAATGCCCACAAGACCCGAGGTGTAAACTCTCGAAAGCATAAAATTCCCGTCCTTCTTCGTTTTTCTATATTATACACCAAAAAATGCCGTAAATCAAGACTTCCGCTTGACAAATTCAAAAACTTATATTATACTGAATACGGTTGACGGGAACGCTCCCGCGCGAAGCGACGCAGACGAGAGGCGATACGGCTAAAAACGCGAGCGCGAGCAGAGCTTACGCCGCGCCAGCGGGCTACCTTGCGCTAAGCTGCGCCCAAGAGTGCGCGCCATCAGCGAGCGGAGCGTTTATATATTGCGAATTTACACCGCACCGCGGCAGAAGGAGAAGAGCGTGAAAATCACCGATTTGAAACGATAAGCATCATTATTTCACGCATAAATTCACCTAAAAAACGGGACCCGACCCCGTTTTTGTCGCAAGCGACGCAGGTGAATTTCATTAAACTTTTGTGCCGCCGCTATGGCGGCGGAATGGAGATAAAAATGAAGGTATTAAAAAACGTGACGCTCAACGGCGAGCTCACCGATATCGCCGTTGAAAACGGCAAGATAGCGAGCATCGGCAAAAGCGAGCTTTCGGGGGATGACTTCGGCGGGCTTCGCATTTTCCCAGGGCTCATCGACACCCACAGCCACGGTTGCATCGGCTACGACACAATGGAGGGGCACCTCGAAGAGATGGCGGACTTTGAGCTCTCCCGCGGCGTCACCACCTGGTATCCCACCACGATGACGATGAGCGCCGACGACATCGTCGCCGCCACGGAGCGACCCATCGACTTCGGGCACGGCGCCAACATTCCAGGCTTTCATCTCGAAGGTCCATTCATCAACAAAAAATACAAGGGGGCGCAAAACGAGGCGTACATCGTCGCTCCCAATTTGGAGCTCATCGCGCGTTGCAAAAACGTCAAGACCGTCACGATAGCGCCCGAGCTCGCGGGGAGCGAGGAATTTATCCGCGAGTGCCCCGCCGTCGTTTCCCTCGGGCACACCGACGCGGACTACGACACCGCAAAGAGCGCCTTCGCGGCAGGGGCGCGCAAGCTGACCCACACCTACAACTGTATGCCAGGTATACACCACAGGGCGCCAGGTCCCATCGTAGCGGGGGCGGAGCACGGCGACATCTACGCCGAGCTCATCTGTGACGGGCGCCACGTCCACGAAGCCGCCGTCAAGCTCCTCATCAAAATGTACAGGATCGATCACGTCGTCCTCATCTCGGACTCCATGCGTGCAACAGGCCTCGGCGACGGCAACTACGTTTTCGGTGGGCTTCCCATCACCGTCAGAGGTGGCACCGCGCTGACCGCCGACGGTCATCTCGCGGGCTCCACGTCCACCCTCTTCGACTGCGTTCGCGTCGCCATCTCGTTTGGAATAAGCGCGAGCGACGCCGTCAAAATGGCTTCCGAGAATCCCGCGCGCCTCATGGGCTTAAACAAGGGCAGGATCGCCGTCGGCTACGACGCGGACTTCATCATCGTCGACGACGATTTCCAACTCGTGAAGTCCATCGCTCGCGGTGAGTTTTAAGATGGACGGCAGATTTTCACGCACCGAGGCACTTCTCGGCGAAGCGGCAATGCAAACGCTTTCCGACGCACGGGTCGCCGTTTTCGGCATTGGCGGAGTTGGAGGGCACGTTGCCGAAGGGCTGGCGCGCTCGGGGATAGGCGCTCTTGACCTGATAGACGCGGACATGGTCTCCGAAAGCAATTTGAATCGCCAGCTCATCGCCCTCTCTTCGACGCTCGGGCGCTACAAGGCGGACGTTATGCGCGAGCGCATACTCGATATTAACCCCGAGGCGCACGTGGTGGCGCATAAGATATTCTATTCGGCGGATACCGCCGAAAGCTTTGACCTTTCAAGCTACGACTATATCGTGGACGCGATAGACACGGTGACGAGCAAGCTCTTGCTCATCGAAAGAGCAAAGGAGCTGGACGTTCCCATAATATCCTCGATGGGTACGGGCAACAAACTCGACCCGACGGCGCTTGAAATTGCGGACGTTTACACGACCTCCGTTTGCCCCTTGGCGCGCGTTATGCGCACGGAGCTTAGACGACGCGGCATACGGAGCCTCAAGGTTTTGTATTCGCGCGAGGAGCCGCACCGTGTGACCGTTCCAGACTCGGCGCACCCGTCACGCCATTCGCCCGCCAGCGTCGCTTTCGTCCCCTCCGTCGCGGGGCTCATCATCGCGGGCGAGGTCGTCAAGGATATCGTTGCGGCGAAGAAGCAGTGTTAGATTTGTTTAGCAGGAAGAGACTGCCACGAATTGAATTTTGAGATGAAGCCGACCGCAAAAGCAACGGGCTCTCTCATTAAAAAAACCAGATTAAAATGACAACCTCGATTTTTCAAAAATTGGGGGTGTCTCATTAAAAATTCAATAAAAACAAGACTTTGTGGATAAAACCACAGTAAAATCAATAAAAAGAGAATTTTTAACGAGGCACACACGCGGGGGCATGGCAGATTTAGGCAAAGCCGAACGAAAAACATAATTAAAACGGGAAAACCGTAGGTTTTAACCTCGATTTTTCAAAAAAATTACGGTAGAAGCAGAGATCGTTCTTTACTTCTACCGTTTTTCGTTCGGCTTTGCCTAAATGCGGCAGCCTCTTTTCGTTTTAAACCGTAGTTTACACAGATGTCACGATTTCAGGGGCACGTTGCCTCAATGCTTCGCCAGCCACTCTTCGGCTGTCGCCTTCGACATACGCTTGATATCTTCTTTCTTGTACGGTGACTCCTCGCCGCCGTTCGTATAGAGAAAGTAGCTTCCCCCCTCGGTGACGTAAAGGGTCTCCTCGTAGCCCTTCGGGTCACCAAAGCTCCCCTCCGTGTGTTTTTTGACTATCTGCGAAAGCTCGGTGTCATACTCTTTTTTGCAGATAATTCTTTTCATAGCTCCTCCTTTCCGACGTCCGCTTTGCGGAATACGCCTAAATTTATAGTTTATTTTGTTGTCTCTTGCGACGGCATACATTTATTGATTATTGACTTCCGCCGCCGTTTTATTCGCGCCGCCCGAAAAACGCACGCATATCTCCGTTCCGACGCCGACCTCGCTCCTAAGCTCTATCTTTGCGTTGTGATACGCCGCCGCGTGCTTAACGATGGACAAGCCGAGCCCCGTGCCGCCTATCTCCTTGGAGTGGCTTTTATCGACGCGATAGAAGCGCTCGAAAACGCGGTCCTGCTTATCGCTCGGTATGCCGATCCCGTCGTCCTTCACGGAGAGTGCCACGAAGCCGTCGTCGGCGAAGACGCGAAGCTCCACCGCGCCGCCGCGCCCGTTATACTTTATTCCGTTGTCTGCGAGATTATATATCATTTCAAAAAGTATCGTCGAATTTCCCCTGACGAAAAGGTGCTCGCCGCCGACGGAGACGGTGACTCCCGCGCGCTCCGCAACGTTGGCGAGGCGTGCCGCCACGTCGGCCGCTATGCTAAGAAGGTCTATCTCCTCGTCGTCGTAGGGGATCTCCCCGCCGTCCAGCTGGGTGAGCCTTATGATGTCGCCAACGAGATCGATGAGGCGCGTCGCCTCGGTGTGTATCTTTTTCGCAAAGTCGCTCGCCTCCTCGGGTGAGGCGACTCCTGCCGCGATGAGCTCCGAAAAGCCCGAAATCGAGGTGAGCGGTGTTTTCAGCTCGTGCGAAATATTCGAGGTAAATTCGCGGCGAAGCGCCTCGCGCGCTTCCTTCTCCGTCTCATCTATCGCCACGATAACGGCGCCGTCCGCCACGGAATTATGCAACACGGGGCTTATGATGAGCGAATAATACTTATCACTCTTGTGCATTTCCTCGTAGGCGTTTTTCCCCGTCAGCGCCGAGGAGACCGCCGCCTTGAAGGCGGGCGTTGGGTTTAATGCGGCGGCGCTCGCTGGGAGCTCGTCGCCCACCTCGAATATCTTACGCGCGCTATTATTACAGGAGACCACGGCGCCGCGCGAATTTATCAGAACGAGTCCCTCGCTCATATTGGCGGTGATGGAATTGAACTCGTTCTTCTTCAAGGCGAGCTCCGAGCGTTGCTTAGCTATTTTGTAGTTTTGCGACGATATTTTCCGCATAAGGGGGCGCAATTCTTCAAAAACGCTCGCCTCGTCCGTCGCTTCAAGGTCGAGCCCGCTTATCGGGCGAACGATAGCCGCCGACAGCGCGCCCGCCGCCGCGAACGCCAGCAAAAGTGTTCCCACGAAGAGCCCGAGAAGGAGGGGAAGCATATCGCCGAAGGCGGAAGCCGCCCCGCGATACTCGGCGCGAACGCGCACGAGCCCCTCAGTGCCAAGCGAGCGCGCATAGTAGGCGAAGCTTTTGCCCTCCTCCGAGGAATAGCGCGAGGCGCGCCCCACACCCGCCGTGCTCGCGGCTTGCATTTCGGGAAGCTCCAAAAGCCCCCAGACCGCATCCGTGTTGTCAAAAACGACGTCGCCGCCCTGCACCAACGTCACGCCGAAGCCGCCGACGTCCATTTCTTCGAGCTCCGCACCGTCGTTCACCGCGGCGGCTATCTCCTCCGCCTTCTCTTCAAGCTCTCGCCAGACGCTTTCGTTGTATTTCGCACGGTCAAAAGCGAAAACGGCTACCACCGCGGCGGCGAGTATCACAAAAGCCGTCGCAAAGACGGTCTTAAATATCTTAACGGTCATAGCTTATCTTGTAGCCTATGCCGCGAACGGTCTCGATAACGTCGGCGGCAGAGCCCAGCTTTTGCCTGAGGCTTCTCACGTGAACGTCCACCGTGCGGTTTTCTCCATCGAAGCCGTAGCCCCAGACCTCGTTCAATATGGCGTCACGCGTGAGCACCTTCCCCTTATTTTCGAGTAGCATAACAAGGAGCTCAAACTCCTTGTAGGTGAGGGAGACGGGCGTGCCGCCGACGTGCACCTCGTGCCGCGCGACGGAGACGGAAAGCTCACCCTCGCGGTATTCCGCGCCACTCGGCTTTTCGCGGCGCGCGCTCCTTCGGAGCACGGCGCGCACTCGTGCAACGAGCTCCATAACGCCGAATGGCTTCGTAACGTAGTCGTCCGCGCCCGCGTCCAGCGCCGTCACCTTATCAAACTCCGAGTCCTTCGCCGTGAGCATGATGACGGGGACCTCCGCCGTGGCGCTCCGCGCCTTCAAGCGGGAGAGGACGGATATGCCGTCCTCCTCGGGGAGCATTATATCGAGGATAACGAGCTCTGGGGTGCGCGCCTCCAACGCGGCGTAGAGCTCCGAGGGGCGCGAAAACGCGCACGCCTCCCCCAGCGTCTTGTTCATCGAATAGGCAAGCAGCTCTCTTATGCCGTCGTCGTCTTCAAGTATATATATCATATCAGACCCCTGCGATCTCGCCGACATCGCGCAAAACGTACTTTGGCCTGTACGGGAATCGGTCTATGGTTTCAAGAGTGGAAACACCCGAGAGCACGAGCACCGTGTCAAGCTCGCTCTCAATGCCCGCGATGATGTCGGTGTCCATTCTGTCACCTATCAAGGCCGCGTCTATCCTGTGGCAATCGAGCTTCTTCAAGGCGTGGCGCATCATCAAGGGGTTCGGCTTTCCCACGAAGTAGGCGCTCTTCCCCGTCGTCATTTCGATGGGCGATATGAGCGCGCGGCAGGCGGGAATTATCCCGTTCTCCGATGGACCCGTTATATCGCTGTTCGTTCCAATCAGCTTCGCACCGTTCATGACGAGGCGCACCGCCTTCTCTATATTCTCGTAGTTGAGCGAGCGCGTTTCTCCGAGAACAACGTAGTCGGGGTTTATATCGTTCATGCTGAATCCCGCCTCGTAGAGCGCGTAGGTCAAGCCAGGCTCGCCGATGACGTAGACGGAGCCGCCCTTGCATTGGCTTTCAAGTAAGGAAGCGGTGGCGAGGGCGCTCGTGTAAAAGTGGCTCTCATCCACCTCGAGCCCCATGCGGCCGAGCTTTTGCGCCAGCTCGCGCGGCGAGCGCTCCGAGCTGTTGGTGAGAAAGAGAAATTTTTTATCGTTGTCGTGAAGCCAGCGGACAAACTCCGCGACGCGCGGTATTATTCTGTTGCCGTGGTAGATAACGCCGTCCATATCGCAGATGAAGGCGCTTTTTTTCCTCAGTTCATTAAGATCCTGTGTCATTTCAATCTCCATTCATTGTACGTCGGCACTGCCGAAGCCTCGGGCATTCGCCCGAGAAGTCGTATTCTCGTATCTATTATACTTATTATGACGCAAATATTCAAGTCTTTTTTTGTAAAAACGAGTTAAATCCTCGTAATGGGCGTAAATCAACAATGGCAAAAAGCACCTGTGAATAGTATTATGAGCTTTTCGGGCGGGCGCAAACTACGAAATACTTGACTTAACGAAAAACGGCTGGTATAATATAAGTGCATAGGAGCTTTTCCGCATACGCCATAGGCTTTCCGCACAGTGAAGAACATAGCGCGTTTTGCTTTTGCTTATGCGTACATTCGCTACAACGCACCAAAATTCAAAAATTTGTGCCGCCACTTGGGCGGCGGAATGGAGAACGATATGAAGCTTATTCCTCAAAAAAAGCAGCTTAAATTTCTCGACTGGGAGTTCGGCGTATTTTTCCACTTTGGAATACGCTCCTTCTACCCTGGGCACAGCGATTGGGACGGCATAGAAATGCCGCCCGAGGGCTTCGCACCGACGGCGCTCGACTGTGAGCAGTGGGTGCGCACCGCCAAGGAGGCGGGCGCCACCTACACGATACTGACGACGAAGCACCACGACGGCTTCGCGCTCTGGCCCTCCGCCTATTCGCGATACAGCGTTGCCAACACGCCGTGGCGCGGAGGGCGTGGCGACGTCGTTCGCGAATACGTCGACGCATGCAGAAAATACGGCGTGAAGGTCGGGCTCTACTATTCTCCCGCGCAGTGGGGCTCCTACTCCGTCCCCTTCTCGAATGACCGCGACTACGACGACTATTTCATCAACCAGATAAGCGAGCTCTTGACGAACTACGGAAAAATCGACTATCTCTGGTTTGACGGGTGCGGCTCCGAGGGTCACGTCTACGACCACGCACGCATCGTCGCCGAAATATACCGCCTCCAGCCCGACATTCTCACCTTCTGTGACCCCGAGTGGACCCCCTGCATACGCTGGGTCGGCAACGAGGACGGCTACGCCTCGCTCGACAACCCCCTCGTCGTTTCCTCGACGGACTTCTCTGAGCTCGCCAAAGAGGCGGAGCAGCTTTCCGAAGCCGCCTTCCTCCCCTCGGAATGTGACGCGAAGATACGACGCACCTGGTTCTACGATAACAACGAGGACACCTTAAAGAGCGTCGACGAGCTCTTCGGAATGTACGAAATGTCCGTCGGGCACGGCTCCAACTTCTTGCTCAACGTTGGGCCCGACAATCGCGGCCTCATTCCCGAAGCCGACGCGGCGCGCCTCGCCGAGCTTGGAGCCCGCATTCGCGAAGCCTACGGAGCTCCCGCGCGCTTCGGAGCCCCCGTAAAGTGTGGCGACGAATACACGATAACGCACCTCGAAGTTGAAACCGACGACTGGAAGCTACCGCGCCGCGAACGCCTCGTCAATTGCCTCATGCTGAAAGAGGATCTAACGAACGGTCAATCAGTCACCTCCTTCAACGTCTACGGCTACCTTCCCGAGTATCGCCACAAGCGCATTCTCCTGTTCAGTGGCAAAACGATAGGACACAAGGTCTATTGCAAGTTCAGCTCCCTGCGCGCCTCCAAGCTCACCGTCGAAATAACGGGGCACGACGGCGATTACGTAATAAGCGATATGAAGGCGTTTTTTGTAAAGTAAAATTTGCATTTGATTCGGTTGATTGCAACGTTTATCACAATGCGTGGCGGCTCCTTGGTGCAAAAACGCGAAGCACGTACCCCCAAAGACGCGTTCCGACGTTGTACGGAGCAATTTTCGCGTCTGCCAAAAAGTCTTGCCGACTCCAAACGGTCGAAGGCGCTCCGCCTTAGGCGCACGAGTTCTCCCGTGTGCCTCACCTCTCATTAACGCAACACGACACATAATAAAAAACAAGGTCATTCAAAGCGATGACCTTGTTTTTTTATTTCTATTCCGTTTTTTCGCACGGGTCTGGCTTAACAACTCCTTGAAGTACACGTGTTTGACATAACACGTCTTCTGCTCGTCAATTTTCCGCCGCGCTATGCGTCATCGTCGCCTCGCGAATTTTTTCACACGGGTCGGCGCCTTGCGCACCAAGTATATCTTCAAGGACGCGCATCGTCGCCTCCGCGTCATAGGTTTGATAATGCAGGTGCAGAATGTCGCCCTCTGAAAGCCCCTGCCAATTGGGCGCGTGCTGTGCGTTGTTTTTATCCACGGAGAGGACGGCACAGGTCGGCGGCCACAAAATGTCGCGCACTTCTTTTCCGACGGCAAACGAGCCCGCCGCGACTTTAAGGTGCGCGCTGACTATCGCGGGCGTTTTTCCGCGATTTTCGAGCTCCACCTTGGCTTCCATTATCGTATCGTTGAAGGACGGTATACCCACCGTTTCTATTATGATATAGGAGACCGCCACTCCCACCGCGAGCGGCAGAAGATTGGCAATGCCGCAAAGCGCCTCGGCGGAGAAGGTGAGCGCCGTTATCGGCGTTCTCGAAGCCGCCGCCAAAAATGCCGCCATTCCCACCACGACGAATATCGGGTAGCACACCTCGTCTATAATTCCCGCCGCGATGAAGGCGCGGGCGATGAGAGCGCCGATTATCGCGCCGAAGGTAAGGACGGGCAAAAAGACGCCGCCGCTAACGCCCTCGTTGTTCGCGCTTATCATGAGAAGCGCCCGCACCGCGAGCGCCGCGAGCAGGATATACCAGACGCCGCCGCCCGCGAGCAGCTTTTCCGTCAGCGAATGTCCAGAGCCTATGAAGTCCTCGGAGAGGAAGCCGAACAAAACGACGGCGAAAAAGACGAGGGGGATCTTGGTGAAGCTGACGGCGTGCCCGTGAAAGCGCGCGCTGAAAGCTCGCACCGCCCTATAAAGCAGGGTGAAAACGGTCGCGAGAAGCCCGCACGCGGCGCCTATAACGACGGCTATCCATAGGTACTTTGCGGGAAGCGTTGCGCTGATTTTGAACGAAAACATATCCGTGCTCATTCTCGCCGCGGAGCAAAGTAGCTCCTCCGTCACCGTGCCCGTTATCACCGAGACCGCCGCCGCCATAAATATTGTCGGAGAAAAGCGGCGGTGCACCTCTTCCATCGCGAATATGATACCGCTGAGGGGTGCGCCCGTCGCGGCGGCGAAGCCCGCACAGGCTCCGCCCGTCATTATATAGCGCTCCCACGCCTTGTTTTTCCGTGCCAAAACGTCGGTCGTCCCCTTCCCCATCGCGACTCCCATCTGAACGCTCGGTCCCTCGTTCCCGAGGGGAACGCCGCACAGATAGGTCATAAGTGACGAGGCGAACAGCCCGAAAATGCTCTGCTGCCATTTGATGGAGATGAGCCCCCGCGAGGAGGCAACCGCCGTCGGTATCCCGCCGCCTCGGCAGTCGCGTGCGTATTTCAAAAGGAGCGTTACCGCGAAGCCGATCGCCGCCGCCGCCAAGGCGGCGGGCAAAAGATAGCGCGGCTCCTCGCGCACCGCGGCATACACCCTTTCCGAAAAGGCGATGACGCGGCTCGACACCAGCTTAAAAAGAAAGATGAGCGCTCCCGCCAAAACGCCCGTCACGGCGGAGAGCAAAAAGCAAGGCATAAGAATATTTTTTATATAGATATTTTTCTGTTTTTTCATTTTCTTTGTTTTTTTATATTTTCGGTGTGGCGCCAAAAGCGGCTTCGGCGAAGATCTGCGCCGAAGCCGCGAAAGCTTATAGGTGAAGGACCCTGTCCTTTATCTCCTGCGTTCTTCCCTGATTCCAGTACTGCGTTCCAATGTAGCCGCACGTCCTGCGCGCCACGTTCATTTTGGACTGATCGCGATTATGGCAGTTCGGGCACTCCCAAACGAGCTTTCCATCGTCGTCGTTCTTTATCTCGATCTCCCCGTCGTAGCCGCACACCTGGCAATAATCGCTCTTCGTGTTCAGCTCCGCGTACATAATGTGGTCGTAGATAAACTCCATAACGCCGAGCACCGCGTCAATATTGTTCTGCATATCGGGCACCTCGACGTAGGATATTGCGCCGCCAGGAGAAAGCGCCTGGAACTTCGCTTCAAGCTCAAGCTTGGCAAAAGCGTCTATCGGCTCCGTAACGTGCACGTGATACGAATTGGTTATATAATTCCTGTCCGTAACGCCCTCGACTATGCCGAAGCGCTTTTGCAAGCACTTCGCAAACTTATACGTCGTGCTTTCAAGCGGCGTTCCGTACAGCGAATAATCGATGTTTTCCGCCGCCTTCCATTTCGCGGTGTATTCGTTGAGTTTCTTCATAATGAGAAGTCCAAGATCCTCGCCCTCGGGCTCGGTGAGCTTCTTGCCGTTGAGAGCGTAAACGCACTCCCAGAGTCCCGCGTAACCGAGGGAAAGCGTGGAATATCCGCCGTGCAGATATTTGTCGATGGTCTCCCCCTTCTTCAAGCGGGTAAGCGCTCCGTACTGCCAGAGTATCGGCGCGGCGTCCGAAAGCGTTCCGCTCAGGCGCTCGTGGCGGCACTGAAGGGCACGATGGCAAAGCTCCATTCTCTCGTCGAAGATCTGCCAGAACTTGTACATATCCTTGCCCGCCGAAAGGCCTATGTCGACGAGGTTGACCGTGACGACGCCCTGATTGAAGCGCCCGTAGTATTTCGCTTTTCCGTTCTCGTCCACGTAGGGCGTCAGGAAGCTGCGGCAGCCCATGCAGGTGTAGCAATGACCTTCGCCATTTTTATCTATCTTGTTTTGAAGCATTATCTTCTCGGAGATATAGTCGGGCACCATGCGCTTCGCGGTGC
>CAYSUO010000014.1:0-40808 GCA_964434325.1 uncultured Ruminococcus sp. | reverse complement strand
AAAAAAACACGGTAGAAGCAGAGATTCTTCTTTACTTCTACCGTTTTTCGTTTGTTTCTGCCTAAATGCGACAGCCTCATGGGATTGCACTTTGGGATGTGATTGCCTCTTGTGATTTAACGGGGAGCGCGGACGGAACGATACGCAACGTTACGCCGAACGATATGACGGAGCTTTTGCACACTGCAAGTTTGCGCGCCGTTTTTCTCAACGGGAAAACGGCGGCGAGATACTACGATAGATATTTGCGGCAGAGCGTCGGGCTCAATGCAATAGTGCTTCCGTCAACCTCGCCAGCCAATGCCGCCTACTCATTTGAAGCGCTTCGCGCGGCTTGGAGCGTCCTGCTCTCCTTTACCGATTAAGCGAAGCCGCAAAGCTCTATAAACAAAGAGACATAGTATACGTGCGCACGCAGAGTATGTTTTATATATAAATGAAGAGATGAAACGCAGTACAGACGAGGCTAAACCGTAGCGCGAGAGCGAAGCGCCCGCGCGATGGAGCAAAAGCGGCTAACGCATTCAGGGATAAGCAAACAGGGGGCTCATTAAAAATAAACGCGGAGAAAAACGTGGGCTTTGAACTGCTTTCCCCGAAAAAAACGGTAGAAGCAGAGGTTTTCTCTACTTCTACCGTGTTTATTTAGTACTGCCTAAATGCGACAGGCTTTTGCTTAAAGCCGAAGCTTTGCTTGATTTTAAAATAGACGCTCATCAAAAGAAAAAAACACAGCCCTTCGGGATGACGTCGTCACTTCGCATTTCCGCCTTGGTCGGCTTTTTTGACCGCCTCCGCGTGTCGCTTCATCGCAAGGAAGGTCTCGTCCGAGAGGACGTGCTCTATCTTGCAAGCGTCGCGGTCTGCGGCCTCGGCGGAAACTCCTATCGAGGTCAAAAAAGCGGTCAAAACGCGGTGCCTCTCGTATATTTTTTCGGCGCGTTCGCGCCCCGCCTCGGTCAGCGTCAGGTATCCGTCCGCGTCCACCGCGACGTAGCCCCCCTGCTTCAAAAGCCCTATCGCGCGGCTAACGCTCGGCTTGGAGAAGCCCATATATTCGCCAACGTCTATCGAGCGGACGTGCGGGTTTTCGCGCGAGAGCACAAGTATAGTTTCAAGGTACATCTCGCCTGATTCTTGTAAATGCACGGCTTTCTCCTTTCATCATTCTATTCTATCATAATATTACACAGTATTCTATCATAAAAATATCAAAAAATCAAGTGCGCTTTGTAAACGTTTTAAAAAAGCTCGACAAAATGCACAAAAATGCGCGGCTTATTCCGCGTACCGTTCGCATTTTGCCGCATTTTAAAAAAATGCGAAAAAATTTTGAATTTTGTCTTGACAAATTGAAAATTATTTAGTATTATATTAATAGGTTAGCGTATGCTAACCGATAATGTGCATATAGAACACGCGATATAGCATTATAAAATAAGGAAAAAGCTATGATGCCTTTAACTTTTGCAAATCAGGGAGAAGAGAACATTATTCTCCGCATAGGCGGCGCACCCGCCGTTAAGCAGCATCTTGCAGACCTCGGCTTCGCCCCAGGGACAGTGGTAACGATAATCAGCCAGATAGGCGGCAATCTCATCGTCAATGTCAAAGAGGCGAGAATCGCTATAAGCCGCGAGATGGCGCAAAAAATTATGATATAACAAAATATATATATTACGGCAAGGAGGAAATTCTGTGAATACGCTGAGACAGACCAAGGTCGGCGACACGGTGCACGTCGTTAAGCTGCACGGTGAGGGTGCCGTCAAGCGCCGCATCATGGATATGGGCATCACGAAGGGCGTAGAGCTGACGGTGCGTAAGCGCGCTCCGCTTGGAGACCCCATCGAAGTGACCGTGCGCGGCTACGAGCTTTCGATACGATTGGCGGATGCTGAGAATATCGAGGTAGAATAATTATTTTTACTGTAGGGTTAGCTTTGGCTAACCGCCAACAAACGACGCGAGCCCACGAAGGCTTATGACAGTTTAAGGCTTCGGGGCGCTTCAATCTGAAAATTTCCCGCGCGGCGGGGAGCAAATACGTTCCGCCCAAGAGGCGGTAGAATGGAGAATGTATGGAAATTAAAATTGCCCTGGCGGGCAACCCCAACTGCGGTAAAACGACGCTGTTCAATGCGCTGACGGGCTCAAATCAGTTCGTCGGCAACTGGCCTGGCGTCACCGTGGAGAAAAAGGAGGGCAAGCTGAAACGCCACGACGACGTTATCATCATGGACTTGCCTGGCATTTATTCGCTTTCGCCCTACACCCTGGAAGAGGTCGTGGCGCGCAACTATCTGGTTGGTGAACGCCCCGACGCGATACTCAACATAGTAGACGGCACCAACCTTGAACGTAACCTCTATTTGACGACGCAGCTGACCGAATTGGGCATTCCCGTCGTCGTCGCCGTCAACATGATGGACGTTGTTCGCAAGAATGGCGACAAGATAGATATGAACGGCTTATCGAAGGCGCTCGGCTGCAAGGTCGTTGAAATATCCGCCTTGAAGGGTGACGGCGTTATGGAAGCGGCGGAGGCTGCCATCGCTGCTTCCAAGAACGAGAAGACCGTACCCGTGCATAGTTTTTCGGGCGTCGTTGAGCACGCACTCGCTCACATCGAGGAGGCGGCTTTGCACGAGCTTCCCGCGGAGCAGCAGCGCTGGTACGCCATCAAGATTTTCGAGCGTGACTCCAAGGCGCTGGAACAGCTTCATCTTGATAAAAAGATACTTGACCACATCGAAAGTGACATCGCGGCGGCGGAAGCCGAGCTGGACGACGACGCGGAGAGCATAATCACAAATGACCGCTACGTCTACATAGCCAACGTTTTGAAGGGCATATATAAGAAGAAGCAGGCGGGCAAGCTCACGCTGTCGGATAAGATAGACAAGGTAGTTACCAACAGATGGGCGGCGCTCCCCATCTTCGCGGCTATAATGTTCATCGTTTATTTCATCTCCGTCACCACTGTGGGCGGTCTGTTCACCGATTTCACGAATGACAACATTTTCGGCGACGGCTGGCATCTTTTCGGCATAGGTAGCTCGAAGTATGAAGCGGCGGTCGAAGAATTTGCAGAGCCGCTTTGGGAAAATGCGGAGTTGAAGGAGCATTTGACGGCGGCCGCGGATGCTGGCGTTATAGGCGCCGACGATATACTTTCCGCGTTTGAAGACAAGGATTTCGGCGCTCTCGAAGAGGCATACGGCTCCTACGGCGCTCTGCTTGAAAACGATTACGGCGCCGCCGTTGCAATCCTCGAAGAGTATTTAGGCGAGGATGCCGACGCACCCGACCATGCGGACTTCCCCGTTTGGGTCCCTGGAATCCCCGTTCTCTTTGAAAAGCTGCTCACCGCGATGCATTGCGCCCCCTGGCTTCAAAGCCTCGTTATCGACGGTATCGTCGGCGGCGTCGGTGCGGTGCTCGGCTTCGTCCCTCAAATTCTCGTTCTGTTTATTCTGTTGGCGTTCCTTGAAGCGTGCGGCTACATGGCGCGTATCGCCTTCGTTATGGACCGTATTTTCAGAAGATTCGGACTTTCGGGCAAGTCCTTCATCCCGATGCTCATCGGCACGGGCTGTGGCGTTCCTGGAATCATGGCTTCGCGCACCATTGAAAACGAGCGCGACCGCCGTATGACGATAATGACGACCACCTTCATTCCCTGTGGCGCCAAGCTCCCCGTCATCGCTCTTATCGCGGGCGCCCTCTTCAACAATGCTTGGTGGGTTGCCCCCTCCGCCTACTTCATCGGTATCGCGGCAATCGTTATCTCGGGTATAATTCTTAAAAAGACAAAAATGTTCGCGGGAGACCCTGCTCCCTTCGTTATGGAGCTCCCCGCATACCATCTGCCTACGGTGGGCAACGTTATGCGCTCGATGTGGGAGCGCGGCTGGTCCTTCATCAAGAAGGCGGGAACGATAATTCTCATTTCCACGATATTTATATGGTTTGGCAATAACTTCGGTATCTACGAAGGTGCTTACGCATTCAGCGGCTCGCTCGCCGAAGGGCAGGAGCTTGAAATCACCGTGCTCGACGGGCTCGGAACCGCCATCGGCTGGATATTCGCGCCTCTCGGCTTCTCGGGTATGGAGACCGCCATCGCAACCATCATGGGCTTCGTTGCCAAGGAAGAAATCGTCGCTGTTCTCGGTGTTCTCGACTTCGTCGATATGACGAAGCTCGCCGCCTTCTCCTTCCTCATCTTCAACCTTCTCTGCATGCCCTGCTTCGCGGCAGTCGGCGCGATAAGGCGCGAAATGAACAGCTCCAAGTGGACCTGGTTTGCCATCGGCTATCAGATGGCGCTCGCTTATGCGACCTCGTTCTGCATTTATCAGCTCGGAATGTTCTTCACGGGGCACTTCGGCTGGCACGTATTCGGTGCCATCGTTTCCTTCGCTATAATCGGCTTCGTTCTCTATATGCTCTTCCGCCCCTACAAGGAAGCGACGAAGTTTGAGGGCGACGTCAAGGTGAGCGAAAATTAAACGCAACGTAGGCGAAATCAAATAAATTCGCGGGCGGTAGCCCGCCCGCAATAAACTCATAATAAAGGAAAATGCTATGCTTTCGGTTTTTTCGGATAATATAGGCACGATAGCGGTACTCGCGGTGCTCGTCGCCGTGGTGGTGCTCATCGTGTGGAAAATGGTCAAGGATAAAAGGAACGGTAAAGGCTCCTGTGGCGGCGGATGCGTCGGCTGTCCTATGAGCGGAAAATGCCATTCCGCCAAGATCGCCGCCGAAAAGAGCACCAAGGATGGCGAGCCGAAAAGCAGCGATAGCCTTAAATGAGTTCCTGAAAGCTTTTATTGTATCGTAGAAAAGCATTCGTTTCATCCCGTATCGGGATACCTCGGAGCGCCTTGCGGTGGGCTTGGCGCTCCTTTTTTTGCCTAAAAAACGGTAGAGGCTGTCGATTTAGGCAAAACCGAACGAAAAACGGTAGAAGTAAAGAAAGAGCTTTGCTTCTACCGTAAAATTTTCGGGAAAATCAAGGTTAAAACCTATGGTTTTCTCTTTTATTTGTTTTTTCGTTTTATCGACGTTTCCTCACTCGACGGACCCTTGTACGTCTATCACTCGTCAGCTGTCGATTTCCGCTCTAAATCCGTCAAGCCTCCGCGTGTGTGCCTTATTAAAAATTCGCTTTTTATTGAATTTTTAATGAGACACCCCCTACCGCTTTTATTAGAGAAGAAAATCTGGCATATCGCTTCCTATGGGGCAAAAGCCACTCCGCGGAGTAGCCTCTGCGCTCTCGCTCGCCGCCGCCTTCGGCTTAGCGCTCACAGGGCTCTTTTTTGCGCTCTGCGCCGTGCGCGCCGCGCTTGACACGGTGCTCGTGGTGCACCTCTTCGCGGTGCTCGCGCTCTTTTTGGCGCTCTGCGTCGTGCGCGTCGCGTCCACCTTCGGCGTCTCGCTCTCCCGCGCCCTTTCGATAACGACACTGTTCTCCATATCAGGCGCTTCGCTCTTCACCTTGGAATAGCCGCCGTTCGTAACTCTTTTTAGCGAATCTTTACCTATCGGCATATTGCATTATCTCCTTTGCGAGCTTTGTGTATTCAAGCGCGCTCCTGCTGTACTGCTTGTACGCAACAACGGGCATACTGTTGTCCTGTGCCCATTCCACCGTGCTGTCCGTTCGCACATACGTGTTAAACAAGCGCACGTTGTCCATTCCGCGAAGCGCTTCAAGCGTCTGCTTGAAATAGTTCTTCCTCTCGTCCGCCTTCGTTATTGCAACGCCGAGAACTTCGAGGCTCGGCGCCAGCTTTTTGACCGTTTCGCAAAACTCAAACATATTGGCAAGCCCGAAGAGCCCCCACGGGCTCGCTTCAACGGGAATAAGCACGTAGTCCGAGGCGCACATTATGTTCATCACCCAGCCGCCGAGAGTGGGCGGCGCGTCTATTATTATATAGTCATAAGTGCCGCGCGCCTTTGTCGGTTCAAGGCATTTTTTGAGTATGTATTCTCTTTGCCACTTCGTGAAAAGCTCGAACTCTATCGAGCTCATAAGCGATGAGGACGGGACGATATCCAGCCCCTCGTAAGGCGTTTTGACAATGTAGTCGCCGAGGTCGCGCTCCTCCTTTATCGCCGCGTAGAGATTTTTTTCGTTCTTCGCATATTCGAGCGCGTGCTCCTCGTCAAAAAACGAGAGCGTCAGATTTTGCTGCATATCGCCGTCAACGAGCAGAACTCTTTTTCCGAGCTTTGCCATAGCCGCTCCGACGTTGGAAGCGCTCGTCGTTTTTCCGCTTCCGCCCTTGTTGTTCGCGAAAGCGATCGTGACCGTTTTCATTCGGCTTCGTCCTCCCTTAAATAATCGAGTATGGCGGATAGCCCTTCGCCCGTAATCGCGCTCACGGGGAAAATGCGCTTGCAGCCCGCCAGCCTTAGCCAGCGGCTAACGCGCTCCACGTTGGCGTCTGGCTTATCTATCCCTGCCACAATGCCGATGACCTCGCGGTTGACGAGGCTCGTTATGCAGGGGGAAAATATAGAGTACGGCTCGTTGGCGGAGAGTACGAGCCCAACGACGTCCGCCTCGTAGGCGTAGAGCGCCAGGGCGCCGCTCGTCTGTCTTAGCTCCGTGTATTCGCCAGGGGTGTCTATCACCGTGTCGAGATAGTTGACGTACTGCGTCTTGAAGTAGCGTATCTCTTCTCCGCGCAACGCCTGCGTCAGCGTGGTCTTGCCCGCCGCCACTCGTCCGATGAGTATTATTTTTTTCATTACGTCCTCGTTATTTCGCAACAGGTGTAGCGAAGCTTGTCCGTGAAATACGCGCGTATCGCGGAAAATGCCGACTCCACGGAGGAAACGCTTCCCGATATGATGAGCGTTCCCGTAAATCGGTCAACGAATCCTATCTCCGCGCCCGACGCCTTGATGGATATATCCGCCGCGATGACCGCGCTCTCGGCGGGGCTCACCGTCAAAACGCCTATCGCGCTCCTCGTGTAGTCCGTCTTCGGGTCGAGCCCGAGCTTGGTGAAGAGCACGTCGTCGGGGTTGGCGATTATGTGCGCCAAGGTTATTTGCTTACCAGGAACGAGCTCTTGAACTATTCTCATCTTGTCTTGCAGTTCCATTTTTTCTCCGTTTCGCCGCATTGCGGCATTTTATTTTAAGCTGACGGCGAAGCTTCTTCACAGTCCGCCGCCATGTGTCTTTAAAGCTCTCTTAGCCATCGAAAGCGGGCTGATGGGTTTATACCGTCAGCCGCCTATTCGGCATTTTAAGCCCGCCTCTTCGGCGACAGAAAGCAGGTATTCCGCTTTTTCTTTTGACGGGGGCTCCTCTTCGCCGAAGGCGTAGCGCCTTCCAAGCCCGTCGTACTTATCCTTCCCGAGCCTGTGAAAGGGAAGGAGATGATGCTCGCGAACGCCTTTGAGGCTCGCGGCAAAGCGCGCTATGGCGCGTATCTCGTCCGCCGTATCGTTGAAGTGCGGTATCAGCGGCGTTCTGATTATGACGTTGGCACCCGCGTCGGTCAGGCGGCGCAGGTTTTCGAGAATGAGCTCGTTGGGAGTCCCCGTGTATTCCCTGTGCTTTGCGCTGTCGATGTGCTTAACGTCGGCGAGCCAGAGGTCGACGAAGGGCATAAGGCTCTCCATCGCTTCAAACGGGGCAAACGAAGCGGTTTCCACCGCAGTGTTGAGTCCGTGCGCCTTGGCGGCGTCAAGAAGCTCCCTTGCAAATTCGGGCTGGCATAGCACCTCGCCGCCCGAGAGGGTGAGCCCGCCGCCGCTCCTCTTATAGTAGGGTATATCGGCAAGTATCTCGGGCATTATCTCGTCCACCGTCACGTCGCGCCCCACGAGCTTCGTCCTTTTGCCATCGCGCATTGCTTCGGGCTCGTAGGCTTGGGACTCGGGGTTTGAGCACCAGGCGCACCGCATGTGGCAGCCCTTGAAGAAAACTATCGTTCGGATCCCAGGTCCGTCGTGTATCGAGAAGCGCTGTATGTTGAATATCCTTCCCGTCGCCATCAGAAGCCCTGCTCCGTTCTGTTGATTATATCGTCTTGCAAAGAGCGCGAGAGCGTTGTGAAGAGCGCGCTGTATCCCGCAACTCGGACAACGAGCGTTTTATAGTTTTCGGGGTGCTTTTGCGCGTCGAGCAGCGTTTCCCGCGTCACAACGTTGAACTGCATGTGCATTCCCTTCTGGTCAAAGTAGGAGCGAATGAGAGCGACGAATTTCGCCAGCCCCTCCATTCCCGCGAGCGCCGAGGGGTGGAACTTTTGGTTTAAAAGCGTGCCATTCGAGGCAACTCCCTGTTCCAGCTTGGCAACGGAGTTCGCCGTCGCCGTAGGTCCCTTAACGTCTCTGCCCGAAACGGGACCTATTCCGTCCGCTATCGGCGTATAAGCAAGTCTCGCGTCGGGCGTTGCGCCCGTTTCCGCGCCGAGAGGAACGTTGGCGGAGACGGGATAGAGCCCCGCCTGAAACGCGCCGCCGCGAAAGTTCTTGTATTTTTCGACTTCCTTCGTGTACGTGTTGCCTATCTCGCGGGCGAACATATCCACCTCGCGAATATCGTTGCCGTACTTGGGGGCCTCCTCGTCTATCAGGCGCTTTATCTCTCTGTATCGCGCCTTTTTATCCTCGCCGAAGCGCCGCCCGTTCTTCACCTCGTCGTAAACGCTCGCGATGACCGACGGCGTAAGCTCCGCTCCGCCGCGCGCCATTTCCAGCGTCACCTCGCAGGTAAGTTTTTTTGCCGCCTCGTCGCCGAGCGGATAGCCGAAGTTTGCCTTCATCGCCTCGCGAAGCTCGGCGAGCGTGAAGCGTCCCTCCTCGAAAACGAGCTTCTTTATCGCGAAGAGCCCGTCCGCGTTATTGGCGATGCCGAAGCCCTGCGGCCCCGTGAAGTTGTAGACGGCGCCGCCCTCTTGAAGAGATTTGCCGCGCCCTATGCAATCGTCCACCATCGAGGACTCAAAGGGCAGGGGACAACGCTCCGCGTGCGCCGCGTCTATCGCATTATTGGCGTTCACAAGGAGCTTTATCATATACGACTGCTGTGCTTTATACGCTTCAAAAACCTCGTCGAAGCTCTTCATTTCGGCAATGTCACCCGTCTCAGGCCCTATTTGAATGCCCTTGTCGACACCGTTCGAGAAAACGAGCTCCAAGGGGCGGCACATGTTGAAGAACGCCGCGTCGTGCCAGCCGTCCGTTTTTGCGGGAGCCTGCGGCTCAACGCAACCGATGATACAATAATTTCTCGCGTCTTCGAGCGAGAGCCCACGCGCCATAATGGAAGGTATGATTATCTCGTCGTTGTAGTAGGCGGGGAGCCCCGTCCCGAGGCGCGTCAGCGCCGCCGCCTTGATGAGAAGCGACTCGGGCGAGCCGTTCCAAACTCTTATGGAGATGGAGGGCTGAGGGAGCGGAACGTGCATCGAAGCTTCGAGGCACATATAGGAGAGCTCGTTCGTCGCGTCGAGCCCCGCCGTGTCCTGCCCGCCCACGATGAGGTTTTGGAACATTCCGTAGCCCGCGAAGCCCTTCGCCGACGCCGCGTCGCGCACCTTGTTGATATCGTTGAGCTTGACCCAGATGCAGTCGATGAGCTCTTGCGCCGCCTCGCGCGTTATTTTTCCCGTTTCGATGTCGCGCTTGTAGTAGGGGTACATATACTGGTCGAAGCGCCCAGGCGATATGGAATGCCCGCTTGACTCCACCTGTAAAAGATACTGAATAAACCAGAATGACTGGCACGCCTCGTAAAAGCTCGTGGCGGGAAATTCGGGAACGCGCTTGCAGTTTTTCGCTATCGCTTCAAGCTCGCGCCGCCTCTCGGGGTCGCCCTCGCTCCGCGCCAGCTCCGTTGCGAGAGCCGCGTAGCGCTTGGAATAGGCGATGACCGCCTCGCAGCTTTCAATGACCGCTTTAAGAAAATTGCTTCTCTTCACGTAGTCGCCGTCGGAAACTTCGAGCGTGTCCAGCACGGCCCTCGCCTCGGCAATTATGCCGCGGTAGCCCTTCGCGAGCACCTTCCCGTAGTCCACGCACACGTGCCCGATTCCGTTGTAAAAGTAGTTCCCAGGGGTGAACATCGCGTGCTCGGTAAAGGCGGAGTACGCCTCGGGCGCCATATTCGAGCGCGCCAGATCGCTCACCGTTTTGCCGTGCCAATAGGGATAAACGGCGCGGAGCTCCGCCTTCGTTTTTTCGCTTATGTAGAAGGGATCAGCCTCTCGGGTGGCAACCGTGTCAAATTCCGCTTCGAGCCATTCGTAGGAATACTCGGGGAACACCTGGCAGCCGCGCGGCGCCCTCGTGGCACTGCCCACGATGAGCTCACCCTCGCGAATGACCACGGGTAGCTTTTCAAGTATATGAGCGAAGGCGGCACTGCGCCGAAGTATCGTTGGCAGGTGCTCCGTCGCCTTGTAGCTCTCCGTAACGAGAATGCCGCGCTCCGCCTCTATCTCGGGCATGCTCGCGTAAAGCGCCGCGATGAGCTTATCTATTCTCGCGCTCTTTTCCGTAACGTAAGCAATACTTTCCATTTTATCTCCGTTCCGCCGCTTGCACGGCAAGCTTATTCTGTACCTTGAAGTTGATATCGTCCGTTATATCTGCTCCCAAAGCCCCTCGTGCGGCGATGGAATGACCGCGGTGGACGAGAGCTGTGCGAGCCCCTTCGCGTATTCCGCGCCCGCCTCCACGGCGGCGCTCACGTCGCCGACCTCGCCCGTCAGCATAACGACGCCCTTGCCGCCCATTCCGCGCGCGATACGCATATCGTAGAGGGCGACCCGTGCCGCTTTAACGGCAATGTCGGCGGCTTTTATTGCGCTCGCGGCAGAAAAGGTCTCGATGACGCCGAGCGCGCCGCTCTTCTCGCCCGTCTGCGTTCCGAAGAGCGCGCGTATCACCGCCTCGTCAATACGTCCCATGACCGACGAGTCGATGACGTAGCCCTCAAAGCGCGCCCTAACGTGGGCGACGGCGGCTTCGACGTTGGCAATTGAGCCCGCGAGTACTATTTCGTATTTTCCAGGGCAGCTCGGGTGCGCCGAGACCATCTCGACCCCCGCGCTTTTCAGCGCCGCGTCCGTCGCCTCGATGCCCTTGGGTATGTTTTTCAGCTCTATAACTCCGATGGATCCGAACATTAGCCTCACTCTTTCTGATTCGCCTTGCTTTTAAAGGCGCGTAAATTATTGTTTACTTTTAATTATTATTTTTTCGCTTTTCAGCGTCACCGTGCCGTCAATGCTCGCGTGCTGTGCGAGCGAAAGTCCGTTCGCCGCCTCGGCAATTTTGGCGCCCGCCGCCACCTGATCCCCATCCTTGACGAGGGGTATCGCGGCGATACCGATGTTTGACCTCAGCGCTATCTCAACTCGCGAAAAGCCCGTGAGCTCGCCGAGATAGCTCGCCCCCCTGTCAAAGCGCTTAACTCCGAGAGCATTCTTCCAGCGCTCCGTGGGTAGCATTCTATATTCGCGCTCGCGCTCGGGGCGCGGCTCCTCGCTCGCGATGTAGCGTAATTTATTCTTCGCGAGAAGCGCCTTGTAGTTGGCGATGACCGCCTTCGGCGATATCCCCTGACTGCACGCCACCGTTTCGCATATTCCGCACGAGCAGCAGAGCGTCGCCGCGATAACGAGCTCTGGCGAGCGCTCGGCGGCGCTCATCGAGGTGCGCACCATCTTGTGCGGCTCGAGCGGGTAGCCGAGGAGGGCGCGGGGGCACATATCGGTGCACCGCGTGCACTGGCAACACGCCGTTTCGGCGCGGGAGAGCGACATCTGAACATTGATGAGCTTGCTGTCCGTCGCCTGTATTCCCGTCGGGAGAACGAGGAGCCCCTTCGTCGTTTTGGTGACGACGGCAACGTCGGGGTCAACGGGCTTGCCCATCGAGGGGCCCCCGTCGATGACGAGATATTCGTCGGGGACGACGATGCCGAGCTTTGAAAACACCTCGGCGACGGGTGCCCCTATCGGCACCCTGATGACCGCGGGCTCACGAACGCTGCCTCCAACGGTGAGCCATTTTTGCGTTACCGCCGCCCCCTCGGTGACGGCGCGCCCTATATTGTAGACGGTTTCAAGATTGTAGACGATGACGCCGAGAGAAGCGGGAAGGCACCCAGGCTTCATAACGCGCCCCGTCGCCTCGTGAATGAGGCTCACCTCGTCGCCTATCGGATAAACGTCGGGCAGAAGCTTGACGCGGACTCCCGCCGCAAGCTCGTCTCCGTCGCCGAGGCCGAGCGCCTTCGCGTTGTGGCGCTTGACGAGGAGCAGGGCGCGCGCTATGCCCGTAGCAAGAAGCGCCGCTATCCCCGAAAGGACGGTCTCGCGCTCTCTTTTAAGTATCGTGTAGTCCGTGTGTAACAGCGGCTCACATTCCGCCGCGTTGACGAGCAGAGTGTCTATCCCGTCGCGCAGCTTGGCGTAGGAGGGGAAGCCCGCGCCGCCCGCGCCCGTTATTCCTGCCTTTTGCAGTATTTCGTTGAGCTTCATTTTAATCGACGATACCTACTATCACCGCGTCGGCGGGAGCGTTCGTGTTGTGGAGCGCGAGGCGGGCGGAGCTTCCCGTGGTTATCAGCACCGTTTCGCCGATGCCCGCACCGACGCTGTCTATCGCGACGATAAATTCTCCCGTCAGCTTTCCGTTCTTTATTATCTCTATCTCCATAAATTTGCTCCCGACGAGGGTTTCCTGCTTCCTCGTGGAAACGATGGTGTCTCTTATTATACCCTTTAACACGGTTTAAACCTCCAATTATTCCTTGACGACCTTGACCTTGAAGCCGTTGCCTATTCCCGCCGCGTTCGCGTCGTCGGTATCGACGTGCATTTCGAGGCGGAAGCTGTCGCTGACGCGAACTTGAACGTCGTACCAGCGGGTGCGGCGCTTGCCCTCAACGTCCACCGTCAGCGTATCGCCGTCGGAAATGCCGAAGGCGGCGGCGTCGCTTGGCGACATGTGGATGTGGCGATTCGCAATGATACAGCCCTCGGAAAGGGAAACGACGCCGCAGGGTCCCACGATGGTGATGGGGGCGGAGCCCGCGAGGCTGCCCGATTCGCGAACGGGCGGCTTCACCTTTAAAACGTAGGAGTCCGTTGCGGAGATCTCCACCTGGGAGGCGCGGCGAACGGGCCCCAGAACGCGAACGTTTTCGATGGGGCGAAGCGAGGGACCGACGAGCGTTAGCGTTTCCTTGCAGGCGTATTGCCCAGGCTGGGAGAGGTCTTTCAGGGGCGTAAGCTCGTAGCCCTTCCCGAAGAGCGTTTCAACGTCGCCCTTCGTCAAATGTATGTGTCGGTTGGAAACGCCGACGGGTATCTCGGGCAGTGCGCCGCCCGTCTGAGCGCCCTCTCCGAGCACCCTTTTAACGATTTCCGCTATTTCAAGCTCTGTAAGTTCCATATCGATCTCCATTCCGCCGCATAGAGGCGGCACAAATTTTTCGAAAATTCGGCGTGTTCGCTTTGCGAACAAAATGAGTGAGTCCGTTCCAATTTGAATTTCAGTCTGTACGGTGAATTTCACCGCGAGTCCTAAGCCTCACGCCGTTTTCTTTGCGCTTTTGAAGGCAAAGCCTTCGTTTCCAAAGCGTTCCGCCTTAACGCGAAGCTCCCGAGGGGACTCATTCAAGCAAGGGTTGTGCTACAAAAATCCCCGAGCAAACCTCGGAGACTTTTGCAGCACCCAAAGGCAAAGCCTTTGGATACTGTCTTCCGTATCAAATTACTTGATAGAGGGAAGAAGCTTTTCCACGTCTGCGTGAGGTCTGGGAATTACGTGCGTTGCGATGACCTCGCCGAGCGAAGTAGCTGCGGCGGAGCCTGCTTCGACAGCCGCCTTGACGGCGCCGACGTCGCCGCGTACCATAACGCTGACGAGACCGCTACCGATCTTCTCGCTTCCGATGAGAACGACGTTTGCCGCCTTCACCATGGCATCTGCCGCTTCGATTGCGGCAACGAGGCCGCGAGTTTCGACCATTCCGAGTGCTTCCATTCTTTTATCCTCCTATGAGTGATTGTTTATTTAAAGCGCTTGCTTTAACCTGTTTAGCCCGTCGTTAAAAATTTCATAACGTCGGGGTGGGGGCGGGCGATCACCTCGCAAAGCTTAACGTTGCCCACCTCGGCGGCGGCGAGCCTTCCCGCCTCTGCCGCCGCGGTGACCGCCGAGACCTCGCCTTCGACGACGACTGTAACCAGTCTGCCGCCGAGGCGCTTCTCCACGTGGATAAGCCTTACGTCCGCCGCCTTGACCATGGCATCGAGCCCCGCTATCGCGGCAACCATGGCCTGAACTTCAAGTAGGGCGATAGCTTTCATTCCCGATTATTTGATGGTGGGAAGAAGCTTTTCCACGTCTGCGTGGGGTCTGGGGATTACGTGCGTTGCGATGACCTCGCCGAGCGACGTTGCCGCCGCGGAGCCCGCCTCGACTGCCGCCTTGACGGCGCCGACGTCGCCGCGTACCATGACGCTGACAAGACCGCTGCCGATCTTCTCGCTTCCGATGAGAACGACGTTTGCCGCCTTCACCATCGCGTCCGCCGCTTCGATTGCGGCAACGAGGCCGCGAGTTTCTACCATTCCGAGTGCTTCTAACATTTTTGTTCTCCTTTGAGTATATTTATTTTATTATCTTAGCTTATCTTTTCCGAGGGCGGAGAGGCGCGCAAACCATTCGATGTCCTCGCTCTGTCGCGCTATCACCTTGTGTGTGATGTAGAGCCCTCTCTTTTCGGCTTCCTCTTTGCCTCGCGCTATCGCCGCCTCGACCGCCGCGGCACTGCCGCCGACCTTGACCGCCATAACGAGGGGGACCTCGGCGGCGTCTCCCGCCGCGGGCTTGTTCTTGTCGATGGCGAGGAGCTCAACGTCTGCGCATTTCGCCATACAGTCCGCAACGACTATCGCCGTCGTGAAGCCGAATACCTCTATCATTCCAAGTGCGTGTGCCATAGGATCTCCGTTCTGTCGCTTCGCGTTTTAAGCGCGGTCATTCGGCAACGTAGCAGATTTTTATTCCCTCTTGCGCCACGTTGACCTCCATCGCCTCGTTGAGCTTATCGAGCGGGAAGGTGTGGGTTATCAGCTCCTTGATGGGAATGTTCATCTCGCGCGCCTGGCGCAGGAACGCCATCGTCGTCGGATAGTCGTCCGCGCTGTAATCCCACGAGCCCACGAGGGTGATCTCCTTGTTGCACATTGCAAAGTGCGGGTTAACGGAATATTCGCCGTTGTTGACGAAGAAGCCCATCTCGCACATTCCGCCGCCGCGGCGAATGTATTCGTAGATGTCCTTCGCCGCCGCGGGAGCTCCCGTGCACTGGAAGGCGAAGTCGGCTCCTATCCCCGCGGAAACGCTCTTGACGAGCGCCACACGCTCTTCGAGCGTCTTTATCTCCTTGAAGCTGATGACGGTCTTGGCGCCGAGCTTCTTCGCCATTTCGAGGCGGCGCGGCGTTCCGTCTATCGCGATGATGTGGTTAACGCCCGCGGCGCGGAGCACGCTTATCATAACGAGCCCGACGGGGCCGAGCCCCTGAACGAGCACCTTGGAATTGAAATTGATGAGTCCCGTCGCGTTGGCTCTTTTGAGCGCGTGCACGCAAACGCAAGCAAGCTCCAAGAGCATTCTCTCTTTGAGATCGAGATCGTTGACGACGAAGTAGGTTGCCCCCTTGCCGCGTATCAAAAGGTGCGTTGAAAACCAGCCCGTTAGCGGCTGTGCGTCGCTATGCGATATGAGCCCGAAAACGCCCTGCTTGTCGCAGAGATTCGTGTTGGCGGGGTGATTGCGGCATATCTGGCACTCGCCGCAGCTTATAACGCTCGTCACCACCTTGTCGCCCACCTTTATCGGGTTGCCCGCCGTGTCGCACTTGATGTTCTTTCCGAGCGCTATTATCTCGCCCGTTCCCTCGTGCCCGAGGGTGACGGGGATGATTCCGAAGGGGTCTCCCTTCCATTCGTGCACGTCCGTTCCGCAAACGCCGCAGCCCTCAACCTTGACGAGTATATCGTCGTCGTTAAGCTCGGGGACGGGAAATTCCTTGACCTCGATGTGCTTCGGCGAGGTCAGCATAGCTACCTTCGCCGTCTTCGGCACGTCGTGCGGCGTAGCTTTTCCGCCCATTTCGCCGAGAACGCGGCGGACAATGCTTTCAACCTGGCTTGATGAAATGTTCATTTTGTTCTCCGTTCTGACATTTGTTGTTTTGCTGTTTTATATTATGCGGAAGCTCTCCGACAAAACGCAGCGGCGATAGCGCGTGAAGCTTCTCGCGCTCGTCAGCCCTTCGCCCGTCGGCCCCGCTATCGTAAACGTCGTGTGCCCCTCGCCGCCGAAGCCAATGCCCGCGTAGGAGGGCGCGTTTTTGACGAATATCGTCGTTTCCACCGCTCTCGCAAAGCGCGTCAGGTTGTCAATGTTCTTCGAGTGCATGTGCGCCGTGTGGCGATTTCCGTGCTCCGCCTTGACCGCCATATCAATGGCAACGTCGATGTTTGGAACTCTCACTATCGGCAGAATGGGCATCATCAGCTCGTTCTGAACGAAGGGATGCTCAAAGTCCGTTTCCGCGATTATGCAACGCACGTCGTCCGAAACGGTGATGCCTATCTTCGCCAAGAGCACTTTCGCGTCTCTTCCGACGCATTCGCGGCTCACCGTCTTTTTGATTATCCCCGTCTTCGGGTTCTTCGTTTCCACGAGAACGATATCCGCAAGCCGCCGTGCTTCCTCCGTGTTTATCTTGTAGGCGCCCACCTTTTGCATTTCGTCGATGAGCTCGTCTGCGATATTCGCGAAGGCGAAGACCTCTTTTTCGGCAATGCAGGGAAGATTGTTGTCAAAGGAGCAGCCGTCGATGATATCTTTTGCCGCCTTCTTCACGTCCGCCGTGTCGTCCACGATGACGGGGGGATTTCCCGCTCCCGCGCCTATCGCCTTTTTGCCGCTGGAAAGCACACTCTTAACGACGCCTGGGCCACCCGTGCAAACGAGGAGCCGTATCGCGGGGTGCTTGTACATCACGTTCGCCGTGTCGAGCGTCGGCTTGACGACCGATGCCACGAGCACGCGCGGTCCGCCCGCCAAGGCGCACGCGCGATTGACGAGATCCACCGCGTAGTTCGAGGTTGCTATCGCGTTCGGGTGCGGGTTGAAAACAACGCCGTTTCCCGCCGCTATCATTCCGATACTGTTGCAGATGACCGTCTCCGACGGGTTGGTGCTCGGCGTAATGCTTCCCACAACGCCGAAGGGCGCCATCTCCGTCAGCGTCAAGCCGTAGTCGCCCGTCTTGACCTGTGCCACGATGTCCTGTGTCCCAGGCGTCTTGTCCGCCACGAGCACGTGCTTCGCCGTCTTGTGCTCCACTCTGCCCATCTTCGTTTCGGCAACGCCGAGCTTCGCCATAACGGCGGCTTCGGCGCGCGTGAGCTCGCGTATCTTCGTTATGATGCGCTCGCGCTCTTCGAGCGACATGGCGCGTATCGCCTTGTAGCCCGCGTTCGCCGCGTCGATGGCGTCGTTCATATCCTCAAAGATGCCGATGAGGGTGCGCCCCTCGTAGCTCCTCGCGTCCCACTTCTTTTCGGCTGGCGTATCGCTGGCGGTCGCTTTCAGATTTTTAATGACGGAGGCAACGACCTCCTCTATCTGAGCTTCTGTCCAATTTATAGCCATTTCAATATCTCCAAGAAATTATTTGCCGAGGGCTTCGAGCACCTTGCGCGTTATCTCGGCAACGAGCTCCTCGCTGGCGCCGCAGTTGCACGTCGGCTTCTCGTCTATCTCGATGCCAGGGTGCCTTCCAGGAAGATTCATCTTCTTGCGGAGCTCCATCAGCTTTTTGAGCTCGTTGTTGGGTATCTCGTGGACGGCGCCGAGCTCCATCGCGTTCTTGCATATCTTCGCGTTAAATTCAAGCTCCTCCATGAGGAAGAACGCCTTCGTCAGATTGCAGCCGACGGTGAGGGCGCCGTGGTTTTTGAGGAGAAACGCGTCGTGATTCTGAATGTAGGGCTCCAAGGAGTCGGGGATCTCCATCGTGGAGGGCGTTCCGTAGGCGCAGGTGGGAACTTCGCCGAGCGTCAGCACCGCCTCGGGCAAAATGTACTGGTCGAGCTCAACGCCCGCAACGGTGAACGCGGTGGCAACGGGGGGATGAGCGTGAACGACGGCCTGAACGTCGGGGCGCTCCTTGTAGACGCGCATGTGCATCTTTATCTCGGAGGAGGGGTTGAGCTTTCCTTCGAGCTTGTTTCCGTTCTCGTCCACCTTGATTATCATATCGGGCGTCAGCGAGCCCTTGGAAACTCCCGTCGGGGTGCAGTAGTACTCGTGGTCGCTGACCTTGACGGAGATGTTGCCGTCGTTGGCGGCAACGAAGCCGAGAGCGTAGACCTTGTGACCTACCTCGCAGATCTCTTTTTTGATTTCGTAGGGTGATTTCATGTTTTCTTCCTTTCTGTTTCTCTTGTGTTTATATTATTTATTTTGCAAGACTTTGGGTATCGAGGGCTATCATATATTCCTCGTTGGTCGGAATAACGAAGGTCTTGACGCGGGCACCCGCGGCGGATATGTCAGCCACCTCGCCGCGCGGACATTCGTCGTTATACTTTTCGTCAACCTCTATGCCGAGATAGCTCATGTCGCGCGCAACTTCGGCGCGAAGGGCGCGGTCGTTTTCTCCTATGCCCGCCGTAAAGACGAGGGCGTCAACGCCGTTCATCTCCGCAACGTAGGAGCCGATGATCTTTTTCACATTGTGAACGAGGACCTTCATCGCGAGGCTCGCCCTCGCATTGCCGCTTGCCGCCGCGTCTCTGATGTCGCGGCAGTCGCTCGATATGCCCGAGAGCCCGAGAAGCCCCGATTTCGAGTTTAAAAGCTTCTCCGCCGCTTCCGCGTCGAGTCCTTCCTTTTTCATTATATAGGGAACTATCGTCGGGTCTATCGAGCCGCTTCTCGTCCCCATGGGGACTCCGTCCTGCGGGGTGAAGCCCATCGAAGTGTCAACGGCGTGTCCGCCCACCGTGGCGGTTATCGAGGAGCCGTTGCCGAGGTGGCAGGTGATGATTTTGGCGTTCGGATTTCCGAGGAGCTTCGCCGCCTCGGCGGCAACGAAGCGGTGCGACGTTCCGTGGAAGCCGTAGCGTCTTATTTTGTACTTCTCGTAGAGCTCGTAGGGAATGGGATAGACGTAGGTCTCCTCCGTCATCGCGGAGTAGTACGAGGTGTCGAAAACGCCGACGTGCGTGACGTTCGGCATCACCTCGCGGCACGCCTTGAAGCCGCTTATCGCGGGCGGGCCGTGAAGCGGGTTGAGCTCCGCTATCTCTTCGAGATACTTGATTTCCTCGTCACCGAGGACGGCGGAGCGGCGTAGGCGCTCGCCGCCGTGCGCAAAGCGGTGTCCCACGGCGCCTATTTCGGAAACGTCGGCGATAACGCCGAGCTCCGCGTCGCAGAGAAGCTTCAAAACGAGTTCTATCGCCGCCCTGTGATCGGGGAGAGCGGCCTGCGCCTTGTAGTCTTCCTTATCGGGGCGCTTGTGCGTTATAACGCCGTCGATACCGATGCGTTCGCAATTTCCTTTTGCGAGAACGGCTCCCGTCGCCATATCGAAAAGTTGATATTTGAGCGACGAGCTTCCCGCGTTGACCACGAGTATTTTCATTCGATTCTCCTTTGTTTCTTATTCGTTTCTTATTCCGTAATTCTTTTTGATTTTAGATCGGCTTCCGTTTCGCCGATGGCAAAGGCCTTGACCGAGTTTTCGTACACGATTTTGTAGCAAAGCGCGTCAATGACCACGAGGCGCGAGATGTGCGAGTTGAGCCCGAGCGTCGAGTGGCGCGTTTCCTCCGTGTCCGTGAGGAGCACGACGTCACTTTGGCGCGTCACAGGGGAGCGCTCCTTCGAGGTGACAGCGATGGTGCTCGCGCCGCGATGCTTCGCTATTTTAAGCGCGTCCACGATGTCCTTCGAGGCTCCAGATTGCGAGATACCGATAACAACGTCGCCCGCCTTCAATTGAGAAACGGCGATGGCTTGCATGTGCGTGTCCGAATACGAGGCGGAGTTGCACCCCGCGCGGAGGAACTTGTTGCTCGCGTCCTCGGCGACGGAGGCGGACGTACCCAGCCCTATCAGAACGACGCGCCCCGCCGCCGATATGAGATTGGCGGCTTGCGTCATCGCTTCGGCGGAAAGCGTTTTCTTCGTCCGTTCAAGCGACATGTACGCATCGTTGCACACCTTTTCAAAAATGGAGTAGCAGTCGTCGCTCTCCGTTATCGTCGGCGTTATTATCTTTTTTTCCGATTCCTGCGCCAAAACTATTTTTAGCTGCTGATAGCCGTTGCAGCCGAGGCGCTTTGAAAATCGTACTATCGTTGCCTCGCTGCTTCCCGATTTGGAGGCAAGATCGGATATGGTGTAGGGAAGAACTTCACCCGAGTGCGAAAACAGCCAGTCCGCAACGCGCTTTTCCGATTTGCCCATATCGTTGTACATGAGCTGCGCTTGCAGTAAAGTTCTGTTCAATTTTGCCTCCTTTCGTAATTTTGAAAATAATTTTCATTTTTGAAGTAAAAATCAAATGCGAAAACGCATAAAATGAAATTAAGTTTTGAAATACGTGAAATTTATTTTCACAATTTAGATTTTAGCATAATATTTGCGTTTTGTCAACAGTTTCGTCCCCTTTTTTATAAAAAATCGAAAATTTTTTTAAAAATGCACGATTAAAAACGGCTTTTTGCACTTTTTTAAGCCCTGAAAAATGAAAATAATTTTCACTTTTTGAAGAAAACGCTTTCAAAAATCGAAAAAAATGAAAATTGCACGTTTTTAAAAAATTGCGAGCCTCCATTTTGCGTCATATTCGCCTCTTTTCGGAGCGCGCGTGGAAATTCCCGCCGCCTCTAAGCTTCGCGAAGCGAGAGGGAAGAAAGCATTAAAAAAGAGCCAAGCTCTACGGAGCCCGACTCTTTGTATGGAGATGATAGCTTTGCGAGCTGCCTTTCGTTTTTTACAGTGATTGGTGCAAGCTGCAAATAGGCAAATAGAATAAATTAAATAAGTTATAGTTAAAGAAATAGTTCGCAAGTATATTATAACACTATAATATGAAATTAGTAGGCACGTGTCAAGTGGTAACTTATAGCCCCTTGCTATTGCCAGATCGGCGCTCGTTTTGGCACTGCCGAGGCTCACATTAGCTTTTTAGGTTGGCTTTCCAAGCCTTCATCTGTCGAATTTGCTTTCTTTTGTACCGTGTATCGTCAAAGCTCGCGTCAGCCTCTTCGGGTCAGCTTGCGGAGCTTTCCGCTTCCGCCTCCGCCGAATTGACCCTCGTACATATCGTCGGGGAAGCTCGTTTCATATATCTCTTCGCGAAGGTTTTCGACGGCTTTGCCGTTCACGCGTATCCCTTCGTAAACGAGCTCTTCAACCTCGCAGGTTACGTAGGGGTCAAATATCTCTACCCCCTCGGCGGGCACGTAGGAGCTTTTCGGTCCCACCGTGATGAGGTGCGCGGTGCACGGGTAGCTCTCCCTGTCTATCGTCGCACGCACGTTTTTCAAAAAGAGCCCCTTGATATCGCTCCCTATTTCGATGGCTCCGAAGTGCCCCGTCAGCGGGTCTGCATTCTTGTAATTGTCCATTCCGTCCGTCGGACCATTCACGGTAAGGTCGATATCTTCAAGGCGAACGTTTTCCATTTTTCCGACGCGCGCTCCGTCGGGTGCGGTGCGATATGCGGGCGTTTGCAAATACATTTTTATTACCGAAAGCCCTTTTGCGCGCCTGACGGTGAGGTCCTTGACATAACAGTCTATCTCGCCGCCCTCGACGGGTAAGACGCCCGCCTGAATGCGCATCGCCTTGTAGCCGCCGCCCTTCGGGGCATACACTTTTTCAACGAGCACGTTGTCAAGCGGGCCGTTGCTTATCGTGGAATCTGCCCAGTCGTACATATTGAGCGCCACGAGGTCGTCGCCCGTTTCGCCGCGAATATTTCGCACGGTTCCGTTTTTGACGAAGCCGTTGATATGTATTCCGTCCGCGAAGCAGTTTTCAAAGCGAACGTTTTTTATCTTGAAGCCGTCGAGCCGCCCGAGCTGGACGGAGAAGCCCGCCGTGTTGGCAAAGACCATATCGGAGAGAACGAGGCTTTTAACGCCGTTGAAGAGCATACATGTGCTGACCCCCACGAGGGAATTATCCTCGTCGTAGCAGCCGCTCCTTCCGTAGCCGAGCCGCCGGTCGTTATCCTCCGTCCAGCGCCCGCCTTTTATCACGATGTTTTCGTTGCACGGGCTATCCGTTCCTATGGCGCGATAGCTTCCATCCATCACCCGCTCGTTGCGGAGAAGCAGTGTCTTCGTGCCCCGAACGAGCCGTATCTCGGCGCCTCGGTGCGCCAAGATGTCGCAGTTGGAGGGCAACACCAGAGAAGCGTCAACACAAAAGGTCCCTCGCGGGATATATAGCCTCTCGTTTTCATCGATGGCCTTCTGCAAAGCCTCTGTCCAAATGCGCCTTCCGTCACCGTCCGTGCGCACCAAAGCCTCGTATTTCTTTATGTTAGTTCTTAATTTCACGTTGTTTACCTTTCTAATAATATAAGTCTAAAACTCGTCGTGCGTCGAGCTTCGCGTGCTCTCCGCCTCGCGCTCCAAAAATGCGGCGAATGATGAGCCCGTGTGAATTTTTATGCCGCGAAATTCATCGCCCGTATAGCCCTGGCGAATGGCGTTACCCTCGTCCGTCACGTAGCTCACCTCGGAGGGCGCGGGGTTTAAAATGATGACGGGTATCGTCTTTTTTTCGCACGGGGCAGAGCCCTCACTCATTTTCGGCGCATCGAGTGGCGGAATAAGCTTAACGCGCACTCGTATTGCCGACGTGCCGCCGCCTTGCGGCTTGCGAAGCCTGCTCCCGCGGATTCGAGAGAGGTGAAAGAAATAATGAGCTGTCAGCCTATAATAACTCGCGGAAAATTCTTCATCGGCAAAGTGAACGCATGCCCGCCTTCCGCGCCCGTTATAGAAGCGGGCGAGATAGACCGCCTTCTCCGTCTCCACGCGAACGTCGGGCTTTTTTGCCATGCCGAAAAGCGTTGCAAGGGGGCTTCGCAAAAGCTCGACCTTTGCCTCGGGCGAGCTTATGCGTTTAAGCTTGCGGACGGCGGTGTAGCGCTTGGCGGCGAGGCGAATAAACCTGTATAAAAGAATACCACATGCTATCGCTAAAACCGCGAATAAAAATTTCATCTCGCTTACCTCCTTCGTTTAAAATGCCCGAAAACAGAGGATGCTCGGCACGCCGTAAAGCGAGCTTTGCGTATTTAGGAGTCAGTCCTCAAAGCCCGTGAGCCAAAGCCCGCGATAGCGCTTCAAGGCGAAGGGAGTTGCCGCGAGCCTTGCAAGCACGGCGGCGAGCGCCAATAGCAAAAAGCCTTGGGCGAAGCCGAAGCTCGCCGTCAGAAGGCGCTGGGGCTCAAAATAGAACTCGGCGAATTTTTCCGCCTTCTTCGGGAAGGAGACAAGGGCTACGGCTTGCGCCAAAAGCTGTGGCAGAAGCGGCGCGCAAATGTCGCAAGCGAGCACCCCTTTTAGATAGGAGGGCAGGACGCTCGGTATCTTGTAGAGCCCGTCGGTCTCCGTGACGAGCCTTTCATAGCGCTCGTTATCGTAGATGGCGCAAAGGAAATTTATTATGGCGACGGCGCAAAAGACGGCGATGAGCGAAAGCCGCGTCGAAAGCGCTTGGTAGAGCTCCTTCTCCGTCACCTGATTATAGACGGCAAAGAGCGACGGCGCTATCTCCGCGAGCGCGTTGTAGACCCAATTCACTATCCCGCGGCAGACGGAGAAAAGCCAGGGGAAAAGGAGATAGACGAGCGCGTATTTTGAAAGCTCCGCGTAAAAGCTCTTAAAGGTCTGTTTTATCATTGTCTTTCCTTTCGCGAAAAGCGCCGCGCGGTATTCGGCTCTCCGCTGTCGTTTTGATACATTTTAACATAAGTCTAACATAAAACGCGGGCGCTTGCAAGGGCTTCGGAGAAAAAACTTTTCGCCGACGAATTATTTTTTATTTGTGTTGACTTATTTAGTTATTTCTGTTACAATAGAGGCAGAAAAGCTGGGCGCGGTAGCTTGCGCTCGGCGCGAGACCAAAATATACGGGCGCGGCGTTGGCGCTCCGAAAATGAGGTGATATTATTTTTAATTTAAAGCTGATCGCCGAAAACGGCGACGTTAAGCTTAAAGCGCACGGTGACGAGATCGACGTTCGCTTCTCGGAAAGCTACGAGGCGGGCGACAAGCTCCGCGTCGAGCTTTGTGACGGCGACTTCGTTAAGCTTCGGCTTGACGAGGCGTTGAAGGAGTCCATCGTCTACGTTCCCGACGGCGTTTTCGAGTTTAGCATTCCCTTCGGCTACGAGCGCCAAGCCTGCTATGCTCCCGCGGCGTTCGCGGGTGCTGAGCACCGCATTCGCTGCTCAGAGCCGACGGAGGCGGAAATCTACGGAGAGCGAGAAATATCGCTCAATTCTCATGACCGCCACAAGCTGGCAAAGTACTTTCCGCATGCGGTGGCAAACTTCGTTACTCGCGAGGATCCCTGCTTCTTTGAGCGAAACGCCATAGACGGCGTTACGGATAATCGCGGGCACGGGATCTACCCCTTCCACTCGTGGGGAGGCGGCTTGCGCGAGGACTTGGAGTTCGAGGTGCATTTCGGTTGCGCCGTCGAGGTCTCCGCAGTAACCGTTTTCCTTCGCGCCGATTTCCCGCACGACACGTATTGGAAGGAGGCGGAGCTGATCTTTTCGGATGGCTCGCGCGTCCCACTCTCGCTCGTCGGAACGGACGAGGGACAGAGCTTCGAGTTCGAGGCGCGCAAAACGGAGTTCGTTAAGCTCGCGGGCTTCAAGCAGCAGCGCCTTGAAGACGGCTCGCTTTCCTTCGCCGCGCTTTCGCAACTTCAAATTTTTGGAAAATATATTAAAAAGGAGAATAAAGGAATGGAAGTTAGAGACGCTTCTAATGCAAAGGACGTAAGGTTTTATACCACCGACCGTCTTAGAGAGGAGTTCCATATAGCGAATCTCTTCACCAAGGACAATATCAGAATGGTGTATAGCCACACCGACAGGATAATCGTTATCGGAATGATGCCGATAAAGCTGGAATTGAAGCTGGAAGCGGGCAAGGAGCTCGCAGCGGACTATTTCTTGGAGCGCCGCGAGCTCGGGTGCATCAATATTGGCGGCAAGGGCGTTATCACCGTGGACGGCGTGGAGTACGAGATGAATCCGCGCGACGGTATCTACGTGGGAAAGGGACATCGCGACCTTCGCTTTAAGAGCGTTGACGAGGCGGAGCCCGCCAAGTTCTACATCACCTCGTGCCCCGCGCACACCGAGTACCCCACCGTCAAGATAGACATCACCAAGGCGCGCAAGGTGCCCTGCGGCTCCGTGGAGGACTGCAACAAGCGCGTTATAAATCAGTACATACATCCCGAGGTGATGAAGTCCTGCCAGCTGGCGATGGGCTTGACGCAGCTGGAAGTCGGCTCCAACTGGAACACGATGCCGTGCCACACGCACGACCGCCGCATGGAGGTCTATCTCTATCTGGATATGGGCGCGAACGACGCGGTCTTCCACATGATGGGCGAGCCCAAGGAAACGCGCCACATCGTTATGCATAACGAGGAGGCGGTCATATCGCCCTCGTGGTCGATTCATTCGGGCGTTGGAACGAAGAACTACTCCTTCATCTGGGCGATGTGCGGCGAAAACCAGGAGTTCGACGATATGGACCACATCGAGACCAAGGAATTGAGATAAGCTATCTTTAAATATAATATGCCGCATGAGCGGCGGAATGGAGAAAATAAAATGGCAAATACGAACAATTTCAGCCTTGAAGGCAAAATAGCCCTCGTGACGGGCGCATCCTACGGAATAGGCTTCGCCATCGCAAAGGCGATGGCGAAGGCGGGCGCCAAGATAGTCTTTAACGATATCAAGGAGGAGCTTGTAGAAAAGGGACTCAAAGCGTATCGCGAGGAGGGGATAGATGCCGCGGGCTACGTGTGCGACGTTACCGATGAGGACGCGGTAAACGAGCTCGTTCGCAAGATAGAGAGCGAGGTAAGTAATATCGATATCCTCGTCAACAACGCGGGTATCATCAAGAGAATACCGATGATAGAGATGAAGGCTTCCGAGTTTAGGCAGGTCATCGACGTTGACCTCAACGCGCCCTTCATTGTTGCAAAGGCGGTAATTCCCACGATGATAAAGATGGGGCACGGCAAGATAATAAACATCTGCTCCATGATGAGCGAGTTCGGCAGAGAGACCGTCTCCGCCTACGCTTCCGCTAAGGGCGGACTTAAAATGCTCACGAGAAATATCGCCTCCGAGTACGGCGAGTATAACATTCAGTGCAACGGCATAGGCCCAGGGTACATCGCAACGCCCCAGACCGCGCCGCTCCGCGAAAGACAGCCCGACGGAAGCCGCCACCCGTTTGACAGCTTCATCGTTTCCAAAACGCCCGCGGGCAGATGGGGCAACCCCGATGATCTCGGCGGCCCCGCCGTTTTCCTCGCTTCCGACGCGTCCGATTTCGTGAACGGGCAGATCCTCTACGTCGACGGCGGCATTCAGGCGTACATAGGCAAGCAGCCCTAAGCGAAGCCCACAAAAGCGATAAAACCGCAAAATAGGAGAACTTATGAAAAACTACGCGCAACTTATCGAGGAAAACCGCACTTGGATAGATGAGACCTTTGCGAAGATAGATCGCAAAATGGCACAGGTGGCGCGCCGCTCGCGCAATAAGTTGCCCGATGGAGTTGATGAGCGCGGCGTTCATATTGACCGCCGCCCCTCCGACCCGAACGGGTGGACGAACGGCTTCTTCGGCGGGCTCAATTGCCTGCTCTACGCCTACACGAAAAACGAGGAGTATCTTGAAACGGCGAAAAGCTCCGAAAAGCTTCTCGACGCGTCTCTTGCCAACTTTGACCTCTTAAATCACGACGTGGGCTTCATCTGGCACATTCTCTCGGGCGCTCTCTATGCGCTCACGGGAGATAAAAATTCAAGGCGGCGCAACCTCTTCGCCGCCGCCAGCCTCTCGTCGCGCTTCGTGCTTGACGGCGGCTTCATTCGCGCCTGGAACGATTGGGGCACGAATAACGAGGACGAGAACTGGACCATCATCGACTGTATGATGAATCTTCCGCTCCTCTATTGGGCGTCCGACGAGATAAAGGACGACCGCTTTAAGCGTATCGCGATGGCGCACGCCGATATGGTGCTGATGGACCATCTGCGTGAGGACGGCTCCGTCGTCCACATCGTGGAGCACGACCGCGAGAGCGGCGAGGTGGTCAAGACCTACGGCGGGCAGGGTATCGCCGAGGGCTCGTCCTGGTCTCGCGGGCAAGCGTGGGGGCTCTACGGGCTCACGCTCTCGTATATCCACACGGGCGAGGAGCGCTACCTTGACGGTGCCAAGCGGATAGCGCACTATTTCATCGCCAATTGCTGTGACGATTGGCTTCCCCGCGTCGATTTCCGCGCTCCCGCCGAGCCCGTCTACTACGATTCCACGGCGGGCGCTTGCGCCGCGTGCGGGCTCATCGAAATAGCCAAGCACGTTCCCGAGAACGAGGCGGGACTCTATCTTAACGCCGCCATCAATATCCTTCGCGCCATGAGCGAGAAATTCTGTGATTGGAGCGACGATACGGACTGTATGCTGAACTTCGGTAGCATTCGCTATCCCGTCCCAGGTAAATTTACCGAGAAAGCGGCGGGCATACATATATCCATCATCTATGCCGACTACTTCTTCACCGAAGCCGTCTTAAAGCTCCTCGGCTCAGACTTTTTGCCTTGGTAAAATTCAATAAACGGAGTGCTTATGAAAAACGTTAACACGCTGATAGCTGAAAACCTCGATTGGGCGAAGGAGACCTTCGCCAAGATCGACAAAAAAATGTCCGCCGTCTCCGTCCGCTCCAAGGACGTCATCGCCGACGGCGTCGACGCCAACGGTCGCCATAAAAACCTCGATCCCACCGCCTGGACGGCGGGCTTCTGGGGCGGGCTCAACTACCTGCTCTACGAGCACACGAGGCGCCCCGAGTACCTCGCCTGTGCCGAAAATATCGAAAAACGCCTCGACGAGGGGCTCGCCGATTTTGACGCTCTTCATCACGACGTCGGATTTATGTGGCACATTCTTTCTGGCGCGGGATACAGGATAACGGGCAACAAGGATTCGCGCCGCCGTAGCCTCTTCGCCGCCGCCACCCTCTCTTCGCGCTTCGTTCTCGGCGGCGATTTCATTCGCGCCTGGAACGGCTGGGGCGGCGATACTACCAATATGAATTGGACCATCATCGATTGCCTTATGAATCTTCCGCTCCTCTATTGGGCGTCCGATGAGATAAAGGACGATCGCTTTAAGCGTATCGCGATGGCGCACGCCGATATGGCGCTCGTTGACCACTTGCGTGGCGACGGCTCCGTCAATCACATCGTCGAGCACGACCGCGAGAGTGGCGAGGTGATAAAAACCTACGCAGGTCAGGGCTTCGCCGAGGGCTCCTCTTGGTCTCGCGGGCAAGCGTGGGCAGTCTACGGCTTTATCATTTCCTATATCCACACGGGCGAGGAGCGCTATCTGGACGGCGCCAAGCAGGCGGCGCACTACTTCATCGCCAACTGCTGTGACGATTGGCTTCCCCGCGTCGATTTTCGCGCCCCCGCCGAGCCCGTCTACTACGATTCCACCGCGGGTGCCATCACCGCGTGCGGCCTCATCGAAATAGCTAAGCACGTCCCCGAAAACGAGGGCGGCATGTATATGAACGCCGCCATTCGGCTCCTTCGCGCCATGAGCGAGAAATTCTGCGATTGGAGCGTGGATACCGACTGTATGCTGAACTTCGGAACGGGGCGCTACCCCGCGAACGGGCTCACCCCCGAGCAAGCCTCCGTGCATAAGTCGATAATCTACGGTGACTACTTCTTCACCGAAGCGGTGTTGAAGCTTCTCGGCTCCGAGTTCTTCCCTTGGTAAGTTAAATAGGCTTTCAAGGATGAGCTTAAAATCAATAATAAAACTAAGAGGCTGTCGCATTTAGGCAAAGCCGAACGAAAAACACACGGTAGAAGTAAAGAAGAATCTCTGCTTCTACCGTGTTTTTTAGGGAAAATCAAGGTTAAAACCTACGGTTTTCCCGTTTTTATTTTATTTTTCGTTTTATCGACGTTTCCTCATTCGACGTACCCTTATCCTTGTACGTCTATCGTTCGTCAGCCGTCGATTTCTGCTCTAAATCCGCCAAGCCTCCGCGTGTGTGTCTCATTAAAAATTCGCTTTTTATTGATTTTACCGCAGTTTTACCTCAAAGCCTTGTTTTATTGAATTTTTAATGAGACACCCCTTTTTTCAATCTCCGTGCACCTTGTTTTTCGCCACGCGCGGCGGAGCTATACGTTCGCTTTAATCTCCTTTTGTAATTTTAAAAGTTCGTTGCGAGAGCGCCTTTGCGCCGCCGTCAGCAGGCGGTCTCGCCCCGATAGGGATCAGCGCACCGTGCTTTGGAAGGCAATCGCCTTGCCGAGTATCTTCACCGCCGCGAGCTCGTCGTCCACGTAGAGGAGCGGAGCAAAGCTCGGGTTTTCGGGCATCAGCATAAGCTTCTTTTCGGCGGGGTAATAGTAAACGCGCTTCAACGTCGCCTCGTCGTTGATGATGACTGCGGCGATCTCGCCGTTGTCCACCGCGCTCTGCGCCTTGATGAAAACGATATCGCCGTCAAAAATGCGCGCCCCCGTCATCGAGTCCCCCTTCGCCCGAAGGCAGAAGTCCGCGTCGAGCCCCCCGTCTGTCGCAATGAAGCCCTCGTGCTCCTCCGCCGCGTAGCGCGGCTCGCCGCAAGCGATCTCGCCGAGAAAGGGGAGGCGCTTGCCGTATAGGGGCGCCGTACCGCGCGCTCCGTCTTCGTCCCAGCCCATCAGGAGCGCGGGGCTTGCGCCGAGGGCGCGCGCCAAAAGCTCCACCTTCTCGGGCGGCACGTTCGTTATAACGCCGTTCTCATATCGGTGTATCGTCTGCTTGCTCGTTCCCACCGCCTCCGCCACCTCGTCCAGCGTGAGGCCTCTGCTCTTTCTCAGCTCCTTCAATTTGTTCGCTATCATACGACCTCCGTTCGCGCGGTATTCTGCCGCGAAAAATAACCTAAAAAGTAACTTTCACTTAAATTGTAGCACAAAGTCACGTAAAATGCAATACGCTACGCAAAAAGATCGAAGATTTTTTTCAAAAATCACTTGACAGGTGACTTTTGAATATGGTATCATAATTCCAGAAAGTCACGCATTAGGTGACGAAAAGAAAGGGGGCTTAAAATGTACAGAAGCTCTAATTCCTATTACGGGCTGCCCGAGCGACTTTATCGTGACCCGCGCGACATCAGGCGCGATATGGCGGAGATAAGCGAGAGCATACGCGAGATAGACTCGCGCCTCAACGTTCGCTCTCTGCTTCTCAATTTGCTCTCGGAAGGTGACGCGAACGACCCGCACCGCCTCGTTTCGGGGCTCGAAGCCGCGCTCGCCGAGGCGGAAAGCGCTCTTGTGCGCCTCGGCGAGCTGAAAGAAGAGCTCTCGGGGCTTGACCGCGAGCTGTACGAGGTGAGGTGCGAAATGGGACTGTAAAGCGCGGCGATAGCTTGGACGCTCTTGTGCGCGCCCTCTGCCGCGACTTTTCGCGCCGCACCGCGGCGCTTGAACGCGGCGGCGCAACGCGCCGAACTCTGGCGGAGCTTCGCTACCTTAATATTATAATAGCCGATGCCGCCGCCGAAATAGTCGGAGAGCGGGCTGCTCCGCTCTATATCAGCGAGATAGGGGACGAGGTGGGCTACGCCAAATCTCGCGTGGACGACGTGAGCGAGGTGACTTATAAGCGCTATAAGCAGCTCGTCAAGACCAATATTGCAAAAAGGCTTCATCTTGACGATTAAATTTTTTCCGTCGCCACGGTGCGACAGCTTTTTTGCCGTGCACGTGGTAGAATGATTAAAAAGTGATGAAAAGTGCAAAAGTGCAGGGCGCGGTGCCCGCGGCTTTGAAAGCCGTGGTGCCGAAGGCGCCCGCGCTTAAAGCTTGCGCCGCAAAGCGCGGAACGGAGATCAAAATGACGGAAAACGTAAAATTTACGGAGAGAGGGAAAAGCCTTGTCGCCTCGCTCCTCGCAGAGATCGACCACCACACGGCGCGCGCGATACGCGAGGGGATCGACGCGATGCTCTTCCGAACGCGCCCCGACGTTTTGGAAATAGATTTTTCCCGCGTCGGCTTTATGGATAGCTCGGGCATCGGCTTGATAATCGGCAGAGCCGAGCTATGTTCCGAGCTGGGGGCGCACCTCGTTGTAACGGGGATGAGCTCGGGGATCCTGCGCCTCGTTCGGCTCTCGGGCGTCGAAAAGCTGAAAAACGTTTCTCTCGTCAATTGAGCCGATTGAAATAATAAAACGTCGTGCCTAGGGCGCGACCGAAAGGAATCGCAATGAAAAAGATTTTGAACGAGATGAAGCTTCGCCTTCCCGCAAGGAGCGTCAACGAAGGGGTGTGCCGCGCCATCATCTCGGCGTTCACCGCCGAAATGAATCCCACCGTCGAGGAGCTGGGCGACTTGCGTTGCGCCCTCAGCGAAGCGGTCACCAACTGCATCGTCCACGCCTATCGCGGCGCCGAGGACGCCATGACCTGCTTCATCTACATATCCGCTCGCTTGTACGAAAATCGCGAGGTCACGATAGAAATATCAGACAACGGCTGCGGCATCGAAAACGTGGAGCGCGCCATGCGCCAGGGCTTCACGACGGGTGAGCGCGGCGAGCGGTCAGGCATGGGCTTCCTCGTCATGGAGAGCTTCACCGACTCGTTGAGCGTCAAATCGCGCCTCGGGAAGGGAACCACCGTCCTGATGAGGAAATTTCTCGCCCCATGACGGGGAGGCTATGAAAACCGAAGAATTAAACGAAAAAAGAGAGCACGAAGCAAATGAGGCGGGCGCGGGGCGCTACGACGAAAACCTCGCCCTCCTCGCCGCCTATCGCGGCGGAGACCGAGCGGCAGGCGAAAGGCTCGCCGTCATAAATCGCCCCCTCGTCTGCAAGATAGCGGGCAAGTTCGCTGGGCGCGGCGTCGACGGCGAGGAGCTCGTCGCCATTGGCAACGTCGGGCTCGTCAAGGCGATGAACACCTTCGATTTCTCGCGCGATTGCGCCTTCTCCACCTACGCCGTCCCCCTCGTTTTCGGCGAAATACGCCGCTTCTTGCGCGACGACGGAATGATCAAGGTTTCGCGCGAAAATAAGCGCCTCTCCGCCACGATAAACGCGGAGCGCGAGCGCCGCATCAATTCAGGCGAAGCCTTCTCGCTCGAAGATATCGCCGCAGCTATCGGTGTCTCCGTTCAGGACGCGGCAATGGCGCTCTTCTCGTCCAGCTCCGTCCGCTCGCTGGACGAGGCCGCCTTCGATGACGGCGAGGGTGCCACCCTCGGTGCCACCGTTTGCGACGATGACGAGGAAGCTCGCTCCTTTGACCGTCTCGCTCTCCGCCTCGCCCTCGATAGGCTCGCCCCCTTTGAGCGCAAGCTGATAATTTTGCGCTATTTCCGCGATATGTCGCAAGCCAAAACCGCCGAAATCCTCGGGCTCTCCCAGGTCAAGGTCTCCCGCACCGAGAAAAAGATATTGGCAGCTCTTCGCGAATATCTCTCCTGAGGTGAGCACTGTTTCGCCTCGCGCTTCACTCACCGAAAGCGCCGCGTGCCACGGCTTCACCTCGCGCTCCACTCACCGAAAGCACCGCGAGCCACGGCTTCACATTACGCACCACACACCCGAACGCACTGCGTGCCGAGATTTTTCGGCTCCGAAGCCTTGCCGTGGGAGCCAATTTTGGCAATCTCTGCGCCACGTGCTCAGCAAATGTTAACAATTTGTGAAAATTAAGGAAAGCTATTGATTTTTTTATTCGTGTAGTATAGAATATATAACGTAAGCGTTAGCACTCGTGAACAAAGAGTGCTAAAAACGGTAACGCTGAAACGAAATGGAGGAAATATGAAACTTAAACCGCTTCTTGATAAGATTGTTGTTAAAAGAACGGAAGCCGAGGAGACCACCAAGGCGGGGATAATTCTTCCCGAATCCGCCAAGGAAAAGCCCGAGGTTTTCGAGATAGTCGCCGTAGGTCCTGGCGGTGTCGTTGACGGCAAGGAGGTCGTTATGACGCTCAAAGTGGGCGAAAAGGTCATCATGGGCAAGTATTCGGGAACGCAGGTCAAGCTGGACGGCGTTGACTATACCGTCGTCGCTCAGTCCGATATACTCGCGGTAGTCGAGGCGTAAGCCCGAGGCGTGCGTGGCACCGCCTTCGCGAGCCAGCCTAAGCGCCTTCGCGAGAAAAGTAGCTACTCACACAACGAAATTCAAATTTTAAATTTTGTTCGCAAAGCGAACACCCTTGAATTTCAAAAAATATTTGTGCCGCCCGAGGCGGCGGAAGGAGATTTTATGTCAAAGGAAATTCTTTACGGCGCAGAAGCGAGAGGCGCGCTTCTTCGCGGAGTCGATAAACTCGCCAACACGGTTAAAATAACTCTCGGCCCGAAGGGCAGGAACGTCGTTCTTGATAAGAAGTTCGGCGCCCCCCTCATCACGAATGACGGAGTTACCATCGCCAAGGAGATAGAGCTGGAAGACGCGGCTGAAAATATGGGCGCACAGCTCGTTCGCGAGGTGGCAACGAAAACGAACGACGCGGCGGGCGACGGAACCACGACCGCGACCTTGCTCGCTCAGGCGCTCATTCACGAGGGAATGAAAAACGTTGCCGCGGGAGCTAACCCGATGGTGCTTCGCAAGGGCATTTTCAAGGCGGTGGACGCCGCCATCGACGAGCTTAAAGCTCAGTCCAAAAAAGTGAGCGGCAGAGAAGATATCGCCCGCGTCGGAGCTATCTCCGCGAGCGACGATACGATAGGAGACCTCATTGCCGACGCCATGGATAAGGTCACTTCGGACGGTGTTATCACCGTTGAAGAGTCCAAGAGCGCCGACACGTATAGCGAGGTCGTCGAGGGAATGCAGTTCGATCGCGGCTATCTCTCGCCCTATATGGCGACGGATACCGATAAAATGGAAGCCGTGCTTGATGATTGCCTCATTCTTATCACCGATAAGAAGATATCCAATATCCAAGAAATACTCCCCCTGCTTGAACAGATAGTTCAGTCGGGCAAAAAGCTGCTCATCGTCGCCGAGGACGTCGAGGGAGAGGCGCTTACAACGCTCGTGCTCAATAAGCTCCGCGGCACCTTCACCGTCGTCGCCGTCAAGGCTCCTGGCTTCGGCGATCGCCGCAAGGAAATGCTTCGCGATATCGCCGTGCTCACGGGCGGCGAGGTCATCACCGATGAGCTCGGATTGGAGCTTAAAGACGCCAGCGTAGCTCAGCTGGGTCGCGCAAGACAGGTCAAGGTCAGCAAGGAAAACACCATCATCGTCGGCGGTGCTGGCGATAAGCAGGCGATAGCCGACAGAGTCGGTCAGATCCGTTCCGCCCTCGAAGTCTGCACCTCCGAATTTGATAAGGAAAAGCTCCTCGAAAGGCTCGCCAAGCTCGCGGGCGGCGTCGCCGTCATCAAGGTGGGCGCGGCAACCGAGGTTGAGATGAAGGAGAAGAAGCTCCGCATCGAGGACGCTCTCAACGCCACCAAGGCGGCAGTCGAGGAGGGCATAGTCGCGGGCGGCGGTGTCGCCCTCATCAACGTAATCGGCGCGGTCGAAAAGGTCATCGCCACGCTGGAAGGTGACGAGAAAACGGGCGCGCAAATAGTCGCCAAGGCGCTCGTCGCTCCCATGAAGCAGATCGCGGACAACGCGGGTCTGGACGGCTCCGTCATCATCTCCAAGATACGCGAGTCGGGCAAAGCGGGCTACGGCTTTGACGCGTACAACGAGGAATTTTGCGATATGCTCGAAAAGGGCATCGTCGATCCCGCCAAGGTGACGCGCTCCGCCCTGCAAAATGCCGCCTCCATCGCCTCCACCGTGCTCACCACCGAGTCGGTCGTCTACGACAAGAAGGAAGATAAGCCCGTCCCCGCCGCTCCCGCCGCGGGAATGGACGGAATGTATTGATCCCTCTCACCTAAGAGGCTGTCGCATTTAAGTAGAATAAACGAAACCTTAAATCAAAATGGAAAAACGTAGGTTTTAACCTTGATTTTCCCGAAAAACACACGGTAGAAGTAGAGCTCTTTCTTTACTTCTACCGTTTTCGTTCGGCTTTGCCTAAATGCGACAGCCTCGTTCTTGAAAAAGCAAGCTTAAAGTCTCCGCTTTTCTCAGCTCTCGCTCGGCTTTCATTTTGATTGAGGTTAATAAAAAACGCAAAAACCTGCAAAAAGCCGAAAAAAAGAGTTGACAAAGCAACTCCACCGTGATATAATAATAACGAGGAGAGCCGATGACGGTGCTTCCCTTTTGATAAGTTAAAGAATTAACCGCACAATTTGGAAGATGGGCGGTTAATTCTTTTTTTATTTGTCGCGTCGATTATTAAAATACTCGGCGAGAGCGATAAGCAAAGATAATATCATCAGTAATTCTACCAATGTTATGTACATTGTTACCACCTCCCCTCATTGAATTGAAGGGAGAAAAAAGAATTTAGCTCCCTTCTATGAAGGGAAGCACCGCCACCGTATGGCTTTCCTCGGGTGTCTTGCAACACCGCATATATTTTAGCACATTTTGTCGCCGTAGTCAATAGTGCAAGCGGCGATTTTTTTTGCAAAAGTTGCAAAAAGCCGAAAAAAAGAGTTGACAAAGCAACTCCACCGTGATATAATAATAACGAGGAGAGCCGATGACGGTGCTTCCCTTTTGATAAGTTAAAGAATTAACCGCACAAGTTGGACGCTCGGCGGTTAATTCTTTTTGTTATGATTGTCTATGTAGGTAAGAAGCGCTACTATAAAACCTGCGAACAGGAGAAGCAACTCCCAAGTTACGTACACGGCACCACCTCCCCTCTCGGGAAGGCAAAAAGAATCTGCTTCCCGCGGGAAGCACCGCCACCGTATGGCTTTCCTCGGGTGTTTTGCAACACCACGTACATTTTAGCACATTTTGTCGCCATAGTCAAGAAAAATATTTGCACAAATTGCAAATACAAATTGCAATTAAAATAAATGATAAAAGAATTAATCGCAAGTTGGACGCTCGGCGGTTAATTCTTTTTGTTTGCCGCGTCGATTATTAAAATACTCGGCGGGCGCGATAAGCAAAGACAAAATCATTAGTGATTTAACTAACGTTACCTACACCGCTACCACCACCCTCATCGGATTTCGAGAGAAAAAAGAATTTCACCCCTCACGAGCTCGACGTGCAAAACATTTGTGCAATTTGCCTATTTGCATTTTCGCAAAATTTGTGGTACAATATATATGGGCGTATCTACGCGCCAAAGCGGCGCGCTCCGAGCGCGCCTCGTCTGAAATTCAAGTGCCGAAACGGCGGAACGGAGTTTTTATGTTTAAGGTGGGTGAGACCGTCGTGTACGGCTCGGTCGGAGTTATGGAGATCGTCGATATTCGCGAGGAGCGTATAGGCGGCGCTTCGCATACCTACTACGTGATGAAGGAGATAGGCTCCGCGTCGGGCGGCTCCACCTTCGTCCCCTGTGACAACGAGAAGCTCGTCGCTTCCATTCGCCACCTCATAAGCCGCGAGGAAGCCCTCGCCCTCATCGCCGAAATGGGCGACATCGCCGAGGCGGAATGGTTCGAGGATAATCGTAAACGCGCCGAGCTCTTCAAAAACGTTATGATGAATGGCGACCGCCGCGAGCTCGTCGCCATGCTGAAAGCCATCTACGAGTCGGGTAAGCGCCGCGGCGCCATCGGCAAAAAGAATTACCTCTCCGATGACCTCGTGATGCACAAGGCGGAAAAGCTCCTCTATTCCGAGCTCTCCGTCGTCCTCGGTATCCCCGAAAACGAGATCCCCGCCTTCATCGCGGAAAAGCTCGAAAAGCCGCAAAGCGCAAGAACGTAGCCGAAGCCCGCGCCGCGGGCAAGCGGGAAAACCTCCGCGGCATAAAATATCAAATAGCTATAATATATCTCTTAGAGTAGCGCCTGAAAAGCAAAAGGCTTTCGACAGCTCCAAGGCTGTCGCATTTAGACAAAGCCTAACTAAAAATGGTAGAAGTAGAGAAATCTCCGCTTCTACCATGTTTTTTCGGAAAAATCAAGGTTAAAACCCGCGCTTTTTCGTTTTGTCGACGTTTACAAGTACCCTTGTGCGCCTGTCGCTCGTCAGCCGTCGATTTCTGCTCTAAAACCGTCAAGCCTCCGCGTGCGTCTCATTAAATTCGCTCTATTGATTTCACCGTGGTTTTGCCCAAAAACCTTGTTATATTGATTTTTTTATAACACACGCATTTTAGGCGTACTTTGAAGAAATAATTTCAAGCGAGACACGTGCCCGAATCGGCGAGATGAAATTTTTAAGCACAGCATAATACTCCTTGAAGCTAATAAGCATATCCCGCTGGCATTTTAAAAGCAAAGAGAAAAATGCGTCCGTGAGCAATACTCGCTGAGTCATATCTCTCTGAAACAAGATAGCCCATAAACCCTCAGACCTAACGTACAAACTGCAACAAGCAAAATAGCCAACAAAGCAAAAAGCACAAAAAGCGCCCCAGCTTTTTGTGCTTTTTGATGGTTTACGTAAAATTTTTTAGCAAAAAACGCCACGAATTTTTAAAAAACTATTGACCTTGGTGTTATATTGTGCTAAAATGGTACCAGAGTAATTTTACCCCACAGCTCGGCATAAGGGGTAAGCTCAAAAAAAGAAAGAAGGTATCTATATGAAGAATTTCGGCAAAATTCTCACAGTTCTTCTCGCGGTTGTCATAGCCGTCACGGCGCTCGTCGTCATCGGTGCGGCGGATGATGGCGGAGTTACCACCGTCACCACGGAAGAACAATTCAAATCCGCCGCTATGAACGGAGCAAAAATAAAGCTGGGTGGCGATTTGACGCTCAACAACACGTTCCACGTCGATGGTGCGCTCGAGGTCGACCTCGGCGGGCATACGCTGACGCTTAGCAGCACTGACGCTAAGTTTTTCACCGTTGAAAGCGGCGATAGCTTGACGCTCACGGGCGCGGGCACTATAAATGCCACCATCGTGGCGGAGGTTGCAAATGACGGCACCCTGACGATAAACGGTACGGGTAACGGTATCAATCTCGTACAAACTGATACGACCGCCCCGCTCTTCAAGCTCAAAGCGGGAAGCACGACTACGCTTAAAGGCATCGTGGCCGCCGCTCCGTATAAGCTCGCTACAACGCGACTCTTCGAGGTGGGCGAGATAACGACGGGCTTAGCGACGAAGGCTGAGCTCAAAGTGGAAAACGCGACCGTTACCATAAAGGAGCCCCACTCGGGAACACAAACCCCGAAGACAAATAAAAATGAGACCGATCCATACGCTAGTGGAATGACCTTCGCCTATGTGACCGATGGTGCCGATATCGATATAACGAACAGCACCATCACGATGGAGCACGGGCACTTTATCAAAAAAGGTAATGTCACCGCGGGCGTTGCCACATCAAGCAACATCACGGGCAAATCGATTGAAGCTACAACGCTCGACGGACTCGCTCTGCCCGAAGGCAACAATATCACGATAGATATCACGGGTAGCAAGATAAGCGCCTTGACCTCGGGCTACAATAAACTCCTCACCAAATGGCCTGACTCAACAAGTGGCGGCTCACTTTTTGAGCTCGGCAACGTCGCCGTCACCGTCAACGTTACCGACACCACCCTCGTCGGCACAAACCGCACGATGTCTGTGGGTGGCGACGAAAAAGCTGACGCTTCCAAAATATACCCCGCCTACTTCAATTTTAAGAACGTCAATTTCTTGACGAGTGACTTTACCGAGTATAATACCGCCGTTTTGAGCGGCAACTTCAACGTTAAGTGGGACGGCGGAATCATCGTTCTGAAAAAAGCTTCATACAGCGCGATAGTCTCGCTGGGAAGCAGCGAGACGTACAAAGACGATCCGTTTGGCGACGCGGCTTTCAAAGCGGCACAGATCGCACATAGCGGAATGGATGAATCAACATTCAATACTACCTATAATAACGCTAACCCCTATATGGAATTGACGAGAGAGAAATTTAACTCGCTCTACTACGCTTATACAACCAGATCGAATGATTTGGATAGTGTAACAAATACGTATTATGAGATCAAAGTAGTTGACGGCTGTGATGCCATCTCGCGTTTCGGCTTTCGTTACAGCGAGAGCACGGACGGAACAAAGTGGTGCGGCATACAGTTTAAAAACATTAGTTGCAACCTGTGGATAGATAACACAAAAGACTGCTATGCGATAGGCGGCACCACCAAGAGTTACGATAACTTTACCGTTCTCAACCCTTTAAATGACCGTGAAGTTATAAGCATGCGTGTTGGTTACCTCGATGAAGCCCCCACCACCTATATCCCCGAATATGCGAACGACGCGATGAACAACATCGGAGAAAACGGCTATACGCTTGATTACTTGAATAAATCAAGCGGCACCGCAACGATTGGTGGGGTTGAAAGAGGTCACTATTGGCCTAATCAAAATTCACCTTTTAGCAGTTCCGTAAAAGCTCCGTGGCGCTACGGAAAATACAGCGAGACTTCCCAGAACGGCAACGGATACGTTAAGTTCAGCATCGACGCTGACACGATAAGAACGAATGGTGAAACGCTCAGTACTGAGAACGGTAGCTTGATAGGAACGCCTGCTGAAGGTGTGACGTATACGTGGACACCAAACAGCAACTCATCCCCGTACACTGCATTTTACTACGGTCCAGAAGGACGATATCAGAAAGACGGAACAGCGGCGATCAATAAGATTGACGGCGTGGCATACTATGTTCACGAGCTCGATATAGCGACCGATACGGGCCTCTATCCCAAGACCGAAGTGACCACGTATGCACGCTACGGCAAATATACCTACGAGACGAAAACGTCGTCGCCAACTTTCAGCGACGCTCTTCAAATTATTAGCACCCAGTTGTTTAAGATAGCCGAGAACGGCACTCTTTCAGCGGGCGCTGGCTTGACCGCCGAGAGCGGAAGCTTCTCGCTCGCCACCGACGGAAGCTGGACGCGTATCACCGTCGTTTATCAAGTGGTTAAAAAGGAAACAACGATGACCATTACCGCGACGGACAAAACGACGCTCGAAAACGTTGCGGCATACTGCTACACGGGCTCGAAGGCGTACGTCTACGTTGACGGAAACCTCTACGTCACGGCGCCCATCTTCACAGACGTCACCCTGCCGAAGGACGTGGTTTCCAAGCAGTTCGGCATGGATCAGCTTCGTTTCGGACAGAACTATTTAAACCGCAAAGCGGGAACCTCGATATGCTGGGATAACAACAGAATTTCGGCTTACTTCACGGAGAACGCTTCGCTCAAAAAGGTTTCCGACGGAGCAAAGAAAATAACCAACGAAAACGACTTCCTCATCATGCCTACCTCGGCGAAGCTGACGCTTCCCGCGGCGACGGTC
>CAYSUO010000013.1:11887-43286 GCA_964434325.1 uncultured Ruminococcus sp. | reverse complement strand
TTGTGCTATAATGTTTCATAGAAGTGATTGGGTCCTTTCTGCCGAATTGGTTTGTAGCAAAACTATTCTAACAGATTCCAATCACTTTTTCTATTCTCTTTTTCCCTTTTCAGTCTCACATCAATTGTAACATTACAATTTTATTTTAAATATTTTTTTTGTTTATCTTGAAATCTTGTAATATATATGTTATAATTACAGATATATAAAAAAGGTATATTTATGCCCTTTTACAAAAACAACGTGAAAGGAGATTGATATGGACGAGCTTTCGCTCATAACGGAAACCGTTCTCGAAGCCATAAAGGAAAGATTAAATTCAAACGAATTTATCTTCAAACTCTGGTTTGAAGATTTTAAATTGAAATCCCTCTCGGAGGAAAAAGCCGTTTTCTCAACCTCAACGCCTGTGAGAAGAAATATCCTTCTCGGAAAATACAAGGATATAATAAAAGAAGTTTTAGAAGAGGCGATAGGCTTTGAGGTGGAGATAGAGATAGAGACCTTGAACGACACCAACGAGATATTTAAGAAGCCCCTGATAGAGCCTCACCTGCCCGACCGCGAGGATCCCGAGTCCCAAAAGAGGAAAAAGGTTATTGACGATTTCTTGAAGGAGCCCTCGGAGAATAACATAATAAAGGAATACACCTTTGATAACTTTATAGAAGGGGCTTCAAATAAATTTGCCAAGAACGCTTGCTACGCGGTAGCACAAACTCCGTCCGCAATTTATAATCCTCTCTTCATCTACGGCAATTCGGGCTTAGGAAAGACGCACCTTCTCTACGCGATAATAAATCACATAAAAGAACACCACCCGAAGCTCAAAATCGTCTACAAAAAGAGCGAGGACTTCATCAACGAGCTGATATCCTCGATAAAAGAAGGAGACACGCAGAACTTCAAGGACAAATATCGCAAGGCGGACGTGCTTCTTATAGACGATATACAGTTTCTTTCGGGAAAGGAATCTACCCAAGAGGAATTTTTCCACACCTTCTCGGCGCTCTACGAGTCGGAGAAGCAGATAATAATAACCTCGGATAGACCCCCGAAGGAGATAAAACCGCTTGACGACAGGCTGAGAACGCGCTTTGAGGGAAGCCTTCTCGCGGATATACAGAAACCGAGCTTTGAATTAAGAACCGCCATAATAAGAAAAAAAGCCGACTCGATGGGTCTGCTCATATCCAACGAGCTCGTCGATTATATGGCGGAGCGCCTTAATCACGATATAAGGCAGATAGAGGGAGTCTTAAAGAGACTCTACGCAGTATTTTCTTTGACGGGGAACGGAGTTACGCGAGAATCGATAGATCAGATAATTTCCGTTATAGACCCTGGCAACATACCGACGGACGCCTTGGTGGAAAAGATAATCAACGTTGTCAGCAAGAACTCGGGAGTTCCCGTCGACAGCATAAAATCAAAAAGAAGAATGGAAAACATCGTCAAGGCGCGCCAGCTCTGTATCTACATAATAAAAGAGATGACGGATCTTTCGTATAAGGCGATAGGAGATGTTTTCGGTGGAATACACCACTCCTCCGCGATGGCGGCTTACACCAAGGTGGACGAGGGAGTAAAGTCAAAAATTGATATGCGCGCCACCGTTCAAAAGATAATGAAGGAGATAAAGGGCTGAATTTCCCACAAGGTGCGGTCTAAAACTTCGCAAGTTCCCGTAAATAAGCGGCGGATAACAAAGTCAAAACGCACGCTTTTAAAAGATTCTACTTATCGACAGGATACACGTAAAACAGAGGACCTATTTTCCCTTACAGTATAAGACTTTTTAAGACTTTTCCGCAAACCCACATCCCCTATTACTACAACGACTACCATAAAAAACATTCTCTCTTTCAAAGAGCGAGCACGATAAACACAAAAAGGAGATCAATATGAAATTCACCGTTGAAAAATCGGTATTTATGAACGTTTTAACCCCCGCTATGGGGACCGTTTCCAACAAAAACACAATAACCTCGATAGAGGGAGTTCTTATAGAATCTCTCGACGACGGAGATATGAGGATATCCACCTTCGATATGAATAAGGGCGTTAGAGCCACCTTCACTCCGAGCTCCGTGGAGAGAGAAGGAAGCTTCATCGTCAACGCTCAAAGGCTTTATCAGACCGTCCGAGTCCTTCCCGACGGAGAGATTACCGTGGATATCAACGATAAACTCAATTGCATAATATCCTCGGGAAAGGCAAGCTTCTCAATGTTTGCAACAAAGGGAGAGGACTTTCCCACACTCCCCGAGCTGACGACGGATTCGGGCTTCTTTATCTCGTCGGCTACCCTTAAAAAAATAATAAGCAAGGTTTCTCACTCGATAGCCGTGCAAGACAACCGAATAAGCCTGACGGGTGCCTTCTTCAAAATAAAGGACAATTCGCTCGAAGTCGTCTCCTCTGATAGCTACACCTTCTCAAAGTGCAACGTTCTGTGTGAACTCGAAGCGATAACTCAGACCGCAATCGACTACTCCTTCATCATTCCTGGGCACGCGCTCGCGGAACTCTCCAAAATACTCCCCGACGATGACGACTACAAGGCAGAGTTCTACATTTCAAGAAAGCACGCGATAATAAAGTGCGACAACATAGTTTTCTTCACGAGAACGATAGACAACGAATACATAGACTACAATCGCGTTATACCTAAGGATAACAACATAACGGTGGTTGTCAACAAAGACCGCCTTCTCTCGGGGCTCGAAAGAGCCAACCTTGTAGCGGAGGAAAAAATACAGGGAAGCGGAAAGAGCTACGTCAAGCTTAAAATAGATTACCGTTTTCTTTCGCTTACCTCAACCTCGGTCAACGGCAACGTTTCCGATGAGATGGATTGTGACCACGAGGGCGACGATATCGAGATAGCCTTCAATTGCCGCTACTTTATCAACACCGTGAGAGCCGTGGATGCGGAAAACTTGAAGATAACGCTGAAAAGCCCCACTCTGCCCATGACGGTGGAGCCCCTTGAAAAGGACGAAAGCTTTGAAAGCTTCTACATGATAGTTCCCATGAGAATGAGAGAGCAGTAATGATACTAAAAAACTTCCACGCGGAAAATTTCAGAAACGTGGAGAAATGCGATATAAGCTTTTCGCGCGGGGTCAATCTTCTCTATGGCAACAATGCCCAGGGGAAAACAAACGCGGTCGAAGGAATATATCTTTTTTCAAGGGGAAAATCCTTTCGCGCGAGGGATGACGGAGAGCTCGTTTCCTTTGGAAAAGAGGGCTTCAACATTTCCATCAGCTACGAATCAAAAAACGGTGAGGAAAGCCTCGAATATTCTCTTTTCGGTAAGGAGAGGAGGAGAAAAAAGAACGGGTATCGGCTCAAAAGCGTCAAGGAGATGGTGGGCTCGTTCAAAGCAGTCCTCTTTTCTCCCGACGATCTAAGCCTCGTCAAGGACAGCCCCGAAAAAAGAAGAAGCTTTTTAAACGTTGCCGCAAGCCAATGCTACGAGCCCTATCTCGGCTTTTATTACAACTATAAAAAGGCTCTCGACAACAGAAATAGGCTTTTGAAGGATATAAGCAAGGGATTCTACGTCGACGATAAAGAGCTTTTAAGCTGGTCCGAATATTTGGCGACGTACGCCGCCTATATATGCTCCTTTCGCAAAGACTACGTTGCAAGAACGGAAAAATATGCGCGGGAGATAATGAAGGAAATATCCGACGGGAAGGAAGAGATTTCTCTTTCCTATAAGACCGACGCGGAGGGAAACGACAAAAAGGAGCTCGAAGAGGAATACGCGAGACTATTAACGAAAAATCTCGGGAAAGAGACTGCGGCGGGAATAACGCTTTACGGCCCCCATCACGACGACCTCGAAATTTACATCAACGGAAGTTTGGCACGTAGCTTCGGCTCCCAGGGGCAGCAGAGATCGATAGTTCTCGCTTTGAAGCTCTCAGAGGGTGAAATAAATAGGGAGATGGGGGGAGAATATCCCGTCTTCCTGTTTGACGACGTTTTATCCGAGTTGGACGAAGCAAGGCGCTCTTATGTTCTTTCGGGCAATGGGGAAAAGCAGATAATAATAAGTTCTTGCGAAAAGGACGAAGAAATGCTCTTTGCAGACCGAATGATAGAGGTAAACAACGGGAGATACGAGATAAAAAAGTAATATATCAAACGTCCATTAAATAGTTAAGATTTAATTAAAAAATTTTTTAAAATGTAGTGAAATAGCCGATATTAGAGGTTTATAAGATGTATCTCCACGTGGGAAACGGAAAGAGCGTTCGCGAAGAGAAAATAATAGGGATCTTCGATCTCGATACGGCGACCGTATCTAAGATAAGCAAAAAATTCATCTCCGAAAAAGAAAAGCGAGGAAAAATAAAATACGAGGATAAGGATCTTCCTCGCGCCTTCATACTTATCGGAGATAGAGAAGAAAACGAGATAATACTTTCAAGAATATCGCCTTCGGGCTTGAAACAGAGAACGGATGTAGGATCAAATCGGGGTGAGGTTTAAGAAATAAGGCTACTTATATTCTACGTAGTAGATAAAAGAGTGTAATTCTTCGGTTAATAACTTAGAGAAGGTTTATAGGAAAGATAAAATTTACGTATACCATAGATATTTCAAAGGATAAGGTAAATTAAAATTAGATAACCGTAAATATCCCAAGATAAGATAAAGGAAAACTCATCAAATTATATGAAGTTGCCACAGGGCGACGGAATGGAGAGCAAATGGAAGAAGTTAAAAACGGCGAAGCTACGCGAGGCGGCTACGACGACAGTCAAATACAGGTTTTGGAAGGGCTTGAAGCCGTAAGAAAAAGACCTGGAATGTATATAGGAACAACGTCCTTGAAAGGGCTTCATCACCTCGTTTACGAAATCGTGGACAACTCTATCGACGAGGCGCTTGCGGGAGAATGTGACTGCATAAAAATAACTCTTTTAGATGACGGCAGCGTTTCCGTCGAGGACGATGGGCGCGGTATTCCCTCGGGCTTTAACGAAAAACTCGGGCTTCCCACTCTCGAAGTGGTCTACACCGTGCTTCACGCGGGAGGTAAATTTGGTGGAGAAGGTTACAAAATAGCGGGAGGTCTTCACGGCGTCGGAGCCTCCGTCGTCAACGCACTTTCCGAATGGGTAGAGGTTGAAAACCATCGCGACGGGAAGAGATATACCGAAAGATTTGAGCGCGGCATGGTGGCGCGCCCCTTCAAATGTGAAGGAGAGTGCGGAGACAAGCACGGACTCTACGTGCGATTTAAGCCTGATCCCACGATATTTGAGGACACCGTTTTCGACTACGATATTCTCCTTGAAAGAATGAGAGAGCAAGCCTTCTTGAATGCGGGAATAAAAATAATTCTTACCGACAAGAGAGAGGGCAAGGAGAGAGAAGAGATTCTTCACTTTGAGGGAGGAATAGTTTCCTTCGTCAATTTTCTCAACAACGAGAAGAGGGGAAACCCGATACATTCCGACGTTATCTATATGAAGGGCGAAAAGAACGGCTCTATCGCGGAAGTCGCCATGCAGTATAACGACGGGTATAATGAGACAATAATATCCTTCGCGAACAATATGACGACGACGGAGGGAGGAACGCACGAAACGGGCTTCAAGTCGGCTCTCACGCGCGCCATCAACGACTATGCGAAGAAAAAGGGAGCCTTGAAGGGAGACGATAAGAGTCTTTCGGGAGATGACGCACGAGAAGGCCTCGTCACCATAATATCCGTCAAGCTCACGGACGCACAGTTTGAGAGCCAGACGAAGGCGAAGCTCGGAAATAGCGAGATAAAAACTCTTGTTGAATCCGTCGTTTACGCGAAGCTTAGCGAATATTTTGAGGAAAATCCCGCAAGCGCCAAGATAATACTCGAAAAGGCGATGGAGGCAAATCGCGCAAGAGAGGCGGCGCGCAAGGCGCGTGAGAGCACGAGAAGAAAAAGCGCCCTCGAAATATCCACGCTTCCTGGAAAGCTTGCGGACTGCAACGAGCGCGAGGCGCGCCTCACCGAGGTCTATCTCGTCGAGGGAGATTCCGCAGGAGGCTCGGCGAAGGACGGACGCGACAGCAGATTTCAGGCTATACTTCCCCTTCGCGGAAAGGTCTTAAACGTTGAAAAATCAAGGCTCGACAAGGTGTATGGCAACCTTTCTCTTATACCCATCATACAGGCTCTCGGCTGTGGAATAGGAGAAGAATTCGATATAAAGAAGCTCCGCTATGGAAAAATAATAATAATGGCGGATGCGGACGTTGACGGCTCACATATAAGAATACTTCTTTTGACCTTCTTCTTCCGCCACATGAGGCCTCTCATAGAGGAGGGGCACGTCTATCTCGCTCAGCCGCCTCTCTACAAGGTACACAAGGGAAAGGCGATAAAATATGCCTTCTCCGACGCGGAGAGAGATAAATATATAAAGGAGCTCGGCGAAAAAGGCGTTGAAGCGGAGCGCTACAAGGGTCTTGGAGAAATGGACAAGGAGCAGCTTTGGGAAACGACGATGGACCCCGAAAAGAGAACTCTTTTGAAGGTGACGGTGGACGACGCCATAGCGTGCGACGAGATGTTTTCCATTCTCATGGGAGACATGGTGGAGCCCCGAAGAGAATTTATATCCAAGAATGCAAAATTCGTAACCAATCTCGATATATAAGAGACGGGAAGAACGGAGAAATAAATGGAACACAATAACAATTCGATAGAATATCCCTTTCAAAAAATAGTCGACAGGGATATGGAAAAAGAGGTTAAAAACTCGTTCATCGAATATGCGATGAGCGTTATAACCTCGCGTGCCCTTCCCGACGTGAGAGACGGAATGAAGCCTGGGCAAAGAAGAATACTTTACGCTATGTACGAGGACAATCTCACCTATGACAGACCTTTCCGCAAATCGGCGACGACGGTGGGAAACGTTCTCGGACGCTATCATCCGCACGGAGACTCCGCCGTTTATCAGGCGATGGTAAGAATGGCGCAGGACTTCTCGCTTCGCTATCCTCTCGTTGAGGGGCACGGAAACTTCGGTAATGTGGATGGTGATGGTGCCGCCGCATATCGATATACCGAGGCGCGAATGAGCAAGATCGCCAACCTCATGATGAGTGATATTGAGAAGAACGTCGTCCCGATGACGAAAAACTTCGACAACACGCGAGACGAGCCGACCGTTCTTCCCTCTCGAATCCCCAACCTGCTCGTTAACGGCTCCGTGGGTATCGCTGTCGGTATGGCGACGAACGTTCCGCCGCACAATCTTTCCGAGGTGATAGACGGGACCATTTATAGAATGGAAAACCCCGAGTGCTCCGTGGACGAGATTATGGAGTACATAAAGGGGCCCGATTTTCCGACGGCGGCGGTACTTTACGGCTCGCGCGGAATAAAGGAAGCTTATGAAACGGGGCGCGGTAAGGTCTACGTCAGGGCGCGCGCCACGGTGGACACCGAGCACAGAAAGATAATCATCACCGAGATACCCTACATGGTGAACAAGGCGATGCTCGTCGAAAACATAGGAGCTCTTCACAAGGAGAAGAAGATAGAGGGCATAACCGACCTGCGCGACGAGTCGGGGCGCGGCGGAATGAAGATAGTTATAGAGTACAGGCGCGACGCGAACGGTGAGGTCATTCTCAATCAGCTCTATAAGTACACCCAGCTGCAAGATACCTGCTCCATAAATATGCTCGTCATAGTAAATGGAGAGCCTAAGACTCTGTCTCTTCCCCAGGTGCTCGACGAATATATAAAGTTCCAAGAGAGCGTCATCGTCAATAGGACGCGCTTCGACCTTGAAAAGGCGGAGAAAGAGCTTCATATCTTTGAGGGATATAGGATAGCGATAAACAATATTGATAAGATAATTGAGCTGATAAAGAGTAGTGAAAACGTGCCCGCCGCGCGCGAAAGCCTTATGCGGGGCTTCTCGTTGACCGAGCCGCAGGCTCAGGCGATAGTCGATATGACGCTGGGTAAGCTTTCGGGGCTCGAAAGACAGAAGATAGACGACAGGATAAGCAAGCTGAGCTCCATCATAGAAGAGCTTAATTCCGTCTTGTCCGATGAAGGAAAAATAAAAGAGATACTTAAAAACGAGCTCATCGAAACGAAGAATAAATTTGGAGATAAGAGAAAGACCGAGCTCGTTGAGGCGACCGAGGAGATAGACCTTGAAGACTTGATCCCGCGGCACACCTGTGTTATCACCGTCAGCCATACGGGCTACATAAAGAGACAGAAGGCGGATGTTTACACGGCGCAAAACAGAGGCGGCAAGGGGATTATAGGAATGACGACGAAGGAGGACGACTTCGTTGAGGACGTTATCGTCGTCAACAGCCATTCCCATCTGCTCTTCTTCACGAACAAGGGGAGGGTCTATTCCAAGAAGGCGTACAGGATACCCGAGGCGACGAGGACGGCGAAGGGAACAAACCTTGTAAATATCATCGAGCTGGGTGACGGCGAAAAAGTGACCGCCATAATATCCATTCCCGAGTTCAAGGAAGGCGAGTTTCTTACCATGGTGACGAAGAGAGGCATCATAAAGAGAACTCTCCTCTCCGAGTTTGAATACCAGCGGCGCGGCGGAAAGATAGCGATAAATCTTGACGAGGACGACGAGCTCATCTTCGTTCGCCACACGACGGGAAGCGAAAGCCTCATTCTTGCGACGCGCGAGGGGCTTGCTGTGAGATTTGATGAAAACAACGTTCGCTCAATGGGGCGCGGCGCACACGGCGTTAAGGGAATAACTCTCGTGGGCGACGACTACGTTGTCGGCGTCGCGGTGGTCGACGAGAGCAAAAAGCTTCTCACCGTCACGGACAACGGCATTGGAAAGAGAACGGAGTTCTCCGATTTCCGCCTCATGAAAAACCGAGGCGGAAAGGGCGTTTGCTGTCACAACATAAATGAAAAGACGGGTAAGCTCGCTGCCATCATCACCGTTGCTGACGACGACGATATTATGCTTATAACCAACGACGGAACTATAATAAGAACGTCGGTTTCGGGAATCAACGTCTATTCGAGGACCGCGACGGGCGTAATCGTAATGCGGCTTGACGAAAACTCCTACATAAACAATATCACGCGCCTTGAAAAGAGTGAGGAGATAGAAAAGCTCACCAAGGAGATAGAAGAGGAAGATAAAAAGACTTTGGAGGAGAAGACTCCCGAGGCGGCTCTCTCGGAGGATAGCACAGAGGAGACGGAGGAGAACTTCGACGAGACGCAAGACGGCGGAGACGACGTTTGATGGCGGCTAAAAGAATAACGGCGCTATTTACCGCGCTCGTAGCTCTTTTTGCCTCACTCACCTGCCTATCCTCGTGCAACAGGTCCTACGACGAGGAGGAGATAAAAAACGAGGCGCTGCTTCTCATCGCCTCGTCAATATCGCTCAACGAGATATATTGGGGACGCGGGATAGAGTACGTGGAGGATACCTCATCCGCGAGCGGCGCCTACTACCCCGCCAACCCCTTATCGCTGGCTCGCTATGGCTTTGGAACGATAGACGGGCTTCGCAAGCTTACGCGAAGCGTTTTCTCGGAAAAATACTGCGAAAATATTTTTTCAACGCGCCTCTCGTCGATAACGGACGAATCGGGAATAAGAGTCTACGCGCGCTACTATCAAAAGTATTCCGACGCCGACGAAAAAGAGCCCGAATGTATCATGGTCTACAAGGATGCCGACGTTTTTCTCATCGACGAGGTGGAATACCTTTACGAGACCTTGAAGGTGAAGGGCTCCAAAAAGGACACTGTCTACGTCGAACTGACCGTTCGCGTCACACGGGGCGAAAAGGTGCAGGAGAGAACCATCGAGGTGGGGCTCGTTGAAGAGGAAAATGGATGGCGGATATCGACGCCGACCTACATGGTTTACAACGAAAAAATCGAAGAATACGAAAATTTAACGAAGGACAAATAATAGAGGAGGGAGTTCCTATGAAATTCAACGAAAAGATCGTAAAATTAAGAAAGCTCAAGGGGCTTACGCAGGATGAGTTCGCGTCCGCGGTGGGAGTTTCGCGGCAGGCGGTCTACAAATGGGAATCGGGGCAGTCGTATCCCGAGGTAGCAAAGCTTTTGGAAATAAAGCTTTTGTTCAACGTTTCGATAGACGATCTGCTCGACGAGAGCTACGAGGTCGCATTGCCCGAAAAGCCGAAGCGGAAAAGAAGCTCCTATGTTAGAAAAGTGACGGAGGCTCCCGCGGTGGAGGAGAAGGCTTCCGAGCCCGCCGAGAAAAAAGCGGAGCCCGTTGCTGTAAGGGCGGAGAGCATCGCCGAGGTGGCAAAGGTCGAGGAGAAAGCCGCGGAGACGGTCGAGGCGGTAAAGGAAGAAGTTAACGAGGAAGTAAAAGAGGAAGCGAACGAGAAAGCTCCCGCCGCCACCGAGAGCGTTGCCGAAGCGGTTGAAACGATGGAAAAGGCAGACGCGCCTAAGCCTGCGGAGGTCGCCGTTGCTCAGAAGAAGAGAGGATTTTTCGGAAGGCTCTTCGGAAGAAAATAAACACTATTCTTTTCGAGGGAGTTATCCGTCGGAGAAAAAGTTTGCGAGGGATTTGCACGGGTGCAGACCACTTGGCGGGGCTTACTTTTTCACGACTTGGAAAAGAACGGAAATTTAAAGTTTCAATTGAATAAACATTTATCCCCACGTCTATAATTTTATAAAAGCCCGCGGGTGCGGTGAAGCCGCCATCCTCGTGAGGCGATATGAGCTCGGAGTCGGGAACGGACGGAGACATGAGGGGATACCAGAGAAAAATAATAATTTTAAAGAGCACGGGAAGCGAGCATTTTGACGAGGCGTATTTCATCGTGAAGAGCGACGCAGACGAGGGAGCTTCCCGCCTCGACCTCGTTAAAGAGGCAAACAGGATAATAGAAGAAAATTTCGGAAAAAAGAGAAGACTTACCAAGCTCTTTCGTGTACCGACGCTCATCGCGTTCGCGGCGGGAGCGCTACTTTCGCTCTCTGTATGTCTTCTCGTTTTTCTTTAAACCATACTATACATCAATACGGAGTAATAATGAACGAAAATAATAACAAAACCAATAATAATAAGAACAACGGAAGAAATAAAAACGCAAAAGAAAATAAAGCAAAAGAAAATAGAGATAAAAAAGGCGGCGAAAACAGCAGGGCTTCAAAAAGCGGCGGTATAGGCGGGATAAAGAGAAGAGCTAAGACTTCCGCCGATAAAAGGAAAGCCGCTCCCGTGCAGAAAAAAGGCGCGGAAAAAGCAAGTGCTCCCAAAAAGGAATTTAAAGCCGTGGCGGTAAAGAGGCACGACGCGATGGTGGAGGCGCCGCGCAAGGAGAGCTCCCAAAAAGGGGCGGCGCGAGGTGGTAAGCTCAAGGTCATTCCGCTCGGCGGGCTCGGCGAAATAGGGAAAAATATGACCGCGCTCGAATATGGCAATGACATCATCGTCATAGATTCGGGCATGGGCTTCCCAGACGACGATATGCTTGGCATCGACCTCGTGATACCCGATATAAGCTATCTCGTTAAAAACGCGGACAAGGTGCGCGGCATACTTATAACGCACGGGCACGAGGATCACATAGGAGCAGTTCCCTACGTGCTCACCCAGATACGCGTTCCCGTTTACGGAACGCGGCTTTCTCTCGGAATAATAGAGGGCAAGCTTGAAGAAAATTCCCCAGGCTACGAGCCCGATCTCTATACGGTGGAGGCGGGCGACGTTGTTGAGCTCGGCGTTTTCAAGGCGGAGTTCATTCACGTTAATCACTCGATAGCGGACGCTTGCGCAATATCCGTCAGGACCCCTGTTGGAACGGTGTTTCATACGGGAGACTTCAAGATAGACGTTTCCCCCATCGACGGGCAAATGATAGATATAACGCGCATAGGCGAAATAGGGAGAGGCGGCGTTGAGCTCCTGCTTTGCGAATCGACGAATGCGGAGCGCGCAGGCTACACGCTTTCCGAAAGGACGGTGGGAAGCTCCCTCGAACGCATTTTTATGCAGTACGAGGAAAAGCGCCTCATCATAGCCACCTTCTCCTCCAACGTGCACCGCGTTCAGCAGATAATAGACGCGTGCGCGCGCCACGGCAGAAAGGTTGCGGTGCTCGGGCGTAGCATGGTCAACGTCATCGGTGCGGCGGCGGAGCTCGGCTATATGGACCTGCCAGACGGGCTGCTCATAGACGCCTCCGAGATAAAGCGCTACCGCCCGAACGAGATATGCCTTATAACGACGGGAAGCCAAGGAGAGCCCATGTCCGCTCTCTATCGCATCGCCTTCGATGCGCACGACAAGGTCAAAATATCGAGCGGCGACGTCGTTGTTCTCTCTTCGAGCGCTATCCCTGGAAACGAAAAGCTCGTTGGCAAGATAATAAACGCCCTCGTTAAAAACGGCGTCAAGGTGGTCAATGATTCCGTGGAGGAGGTGCACGTTTCGGGGCACGCCTGCCGCGAAGAGATGAAGCTCATCATATCGCTCTTGAAGCCGAAGTACTTTATGCCGATACACGGCGAAGCACGCCATCTGTACGCCAACAAGGAAACGGCGGAATTTATGGGGATACCCTCGGAGCACATCTTTATTTCTGAAATAGGCAAGGTTTTGGAGATAGATCGCCGCACCGCGAAATTCAACGGAAGCGTTCCGTCGGGTAAGGTGCTGGTGGACGGCTCGGGAGTCGGCGATATAGGAAGCGTCGTCCTTCGCGATAGAAAGCTCCTCTCCGAGGACGGGCTCGTCGTCGTCGTTGCGACGGTGGACTTTGACGGCGGCTACGTCGTCTCGGGTCCCGACATTGTATCGCGCGGCTTCGTCTACGTCAAGGAGTCTGAAAAGCTCGTTGACGGAGCACGGCGCGTGGCGTCTGCGGCGCTTGAAAAGTCTCTTGGAAAAGGAACGAAAGACTTCGCCCAGATAAAGAATAATATAAGAGATGAGCTGGCAAGATTCATCTTCAAGGAAACGAAGCGTAAGCCGATGATATTGGCGGTGCTTATGGACGTATAGTGCGACATAAATAATATCTAATTGTACTGCAAACTATCGCACTACGGAAGTTTCGCGCTTTGGAGCCTTATTCCAAAGCGCCGCGCGGAGCGCGGTCCCGAAATTCCACGAGCCTCGGTTTAAGGCGGCAGTGCGACTTAAATAATATCTAAGTGTATCGTATACTATCGCACTACGGAAGTTTCACTCTTTGGAGCCTTATTCCAAAGCGCCGCGCGGAGCGCGGTCCCGAAATTCCACGAGCCTCGGTTTAAGGAGGCAGTGCGATTTGAATAATATCTAAGTGTACTGTAACTATCGCACTACGGAAGTTTCGCGCTTTGGAGACTTGTTTGGTTTATAAAAGATAATGCCGCCCGTCGGGCGGCAACGGAGAAAAAATGATAGTAGTAGGCGTTTTGGATGCGTCAAGGCTCACGGGAACCGTGAGCCTTGACGGGCTTTTACCGAAAAATGAAATTGAGAGGATAGAAAAGTGCGGCAACGAGCTCCTAAAAAAAGAGCGGCTGGGCTCGCGCCTCGTTCTCGCGGCTCTCTTTCGCGAGTTTTTTAACGCACCGTTGTCTGAAATTCGTTACACGGGTGACGGCAAGCCGTTTTTTACGAACGGTGCGGCGGCTTTCAACATATCACATAGCGGCGGGGCTTGTGCGGTTGCGCTGACGAGGGATTATTCCTCGGTGGGGATAGATATACAGGAGCTCCCGAGCGACCCGTGCCGCCTTAAAAGAGCCTTGGCCAGATTTGGAGAAGGTGGAGACGCGGGCAAAAAATGCGCCGAGGCTTTGGAAGAACTGCCGCTCGACTGGTCTTTTTTTCGCACGGGTGCGAGCGGGCGTGAAATAGAAAGGTGCGAGGATTATCTCGGCATAGCGCTCCTTTCCCTTGACGGGGAGAAAAAAGAGCCCTTCGTTTTGAAGGAGAGCTCTTTCGCAGTAACAGCCGACGACACCGCCGCTTGGTGTCGCCTTGAAGCGCTCGCGAAGTTAGACGGCGGTGGACTCACGCGCGATGTCGCCTTTTCCGCCGAAAGAGATGCCCACCACAAAACCGTGTTTTTGGAGCACGGGGGTAGAGAGTTCGCCATTTGCGTGGCGGCGAAGGGAGACGCCGACGCATAAACAATGTCAAGTGCGCCTGTCTATTCAAGAAATCAAGCGGAATTTGAAGATTGGCATAGAAGCAAATATCAAAATAGTTCAATTTTCAGATAATAACGGCGTAGATAAGAAAAGTGGCGCGTGTTAAAATAGTATCGAAGGCGCCAGCGCATTGTAAGCGCTCTACGAGAATGCGGCGCACAAAATCAAAGCGCCTAAGCGCGGAACGGAGAGAAAATGAAAAAGTTCGGATTACAGCTCTACTCTATTGAAGATTGGTTTAAAAACGAAAACGATACGCGTGAAGCTTTCCTTCGCATTGCCGAAATGGGCTATACGGAAGCACAGACTGCGGGAACCTACGATTACATTGCCCCCGAGCTCTTCGCGAAATATGCGCACGACGCGGGAATATCAATATGCGGAACGCACTACGATTTTGCGCGCATAAAGGGCGATATCGAAGGCACGGTGAAATATCATCGCGCGCTGGATACGAAGATAATAGGAATAGGCGGCGCAGGGAGTTATTTTGACTCCAAGGAAAACACGCTTCGCTTCATCGATGAATTTAACGAGCTCGCCGATATATATTCAGAATACGGGTTTACGCTTAGCTATCACAATCATTCCATCGAGGGAGTGAAGTTTGATGGAAAGACCGTCCTCGATTATCTCGGCGAGGGCTTTGACCGCGAGAAGATAAGCTTCTGCCTCGATACCTGTTGGCTTCAATTTGCGGGCCTCGACGTTTGCGAGACGATAGAGCGCTTCGCGGGCAGAGTTAAAATACTCCACTTGAAGGATATGGCGGCGTGGCGCGAATATAAGCTTGCGAACGGAGAAACGCTTTACGCGCCAGGACCTGTCGAGGTGGGACGTGGCAATCTCAACTTCAAAAAAATAGTTGAGACCGCGGAGGCGTGCGGCGTTGAGCACTTCATCGTAGAGGACGAATATTACAGCACGGGTAGCCCGATTGAGTCCGTCGCGATAAGCGCAAGCTATTTGAAGGATAATCTGATTGAAAAGTAATTAAAAGAGGCTGTCGCATTTAGGCAGAAGCAAACGAAAACCTACGGTTTCCCGTTTTATCGACGTTTCCTCGCTTGACGTACCCTTGTACGTCTGTCGCTCGTCAGCCGTCGATTTCTGCGCTAAATTCGCCAAGCCTCCTGAAGCTGTCGCATTTAGGCGAAGCCGAACAAAAACGGTAGAAGCAAAGAAATACCTCTGCTTCTACCGTGTTTTTTCGGGAAAATCAAGGTTAAAACCTACGGTTTTCACGTTTTAATTATGTTTTTCGTTTTTTCTGCCTGAATCCGTCAAGCCTCCGCGTGTGTGCCTCATTAAAAATTCGCTTTTATTTTTTACCGTGGTTTTACTACAAAACCTGTTTTGTTGAATTTTTAATGAGAAGCCCTCTTCCGTAAGAGAAGAAAGGGTTGCCCCGTGCTTTTGCTTTCACGGGTTGGGCTCTATCGGCATAACGATGGCGGCGACGAGGTAGAAGATGAGACCCAAGCCGCAAAATGCGAGGACCGCGGTTAAAACGCGCAAAACGGTGGCGTCCGTGTTAAAATATTCGGCAATCCCGCCGCAAACGCCGAACAGGCGCGAGTTTCTTCTTGAACGGTAGAGGCGCTTTACTTGAACGCCCTCGTCGGGCACAACGTAGTCGGGGTCGTATTTGAGGAAGAGCGCCATTATCATATAGATCCAAAAGCCCGCGCTCCCCGCAAACAGGGTAACAATGGCGATTATGCGGATAAACGTCGAGTCTATCCCCATATAGTTTGCGAGCCCGCCGCAAACGCCGAAAATCTTTTTGTCCGTCGCGGAGCGATACAGCTTCTTTTCGTTCATGATTTCTCCTTCTGCCGTCTGGCTATGTAGTATTGCCGCAAGCTGGTGCGGCGCCAATATAATATATGGTTTTGAAATAAGAATATGAGTGCTACGGGTTAAGGGTTAATATGTGATAAAATTTGATTTAATGCTCGGCGCCCGTGTAAACTATTATTTATAAAATTGAAAGCTCGCCGCGCGCCACGTGGCTTAAAAAACGAGCTACGTACCCGCTTTTTGCTGCTCATGGTCGCGGCCGCACCAGCGTCAGCTCGCCAGCCAAGCGTTGAGCGCTTCGAGCAGATTGGGCATAACGAGGAAGAGCGCCGCGAACGCGACTATCAGCGCGATGGATATCATAATGGGCTTCAAGAGCGTCGACTCGTTGGCTTCCGCCGCCTTTTGCGCCGTTTCGGCGAAATCGCCGTTTAAGTAGTAGCGCGCGTCGTCCGCCGTGACGGGGCAAACAGGGGCTTTTCTGTTGGAGCGACGAAGCTTTTCGTACTCCTCGTAGCTCGGCTGCTCGTAGCCCGCGATGATAACGAGCGAAGCGAGCCGCCCCTCACGCGCCAAAAGCTTTTTTTGAAGCTTCTCGGAGAGCCTGAGCTCCTTGCCGCTCTTTGCGGACGCCTCATCCTTCGCCCCGTGGCGCACGAGCTGACGCAACAGGTAGACCGTCGTTGCCTCTCTCCGACACATTACGAAGGCGGCAATGCAAAAGGCTATACACGCGAGTATCAAAAACATTCCTATCGGAAAGCTTATCTTCAAATTGGGGTAGTCGGAAAAATCGAGGAAAATGTATTTGACTATTTGGTATTCCTCTTTCCAATTTGCGAGTTTTTCAAAAAAGCTCATTTTCATCTCCATTCGGGCTTGCGACGCGGGTGTTTTTCGTTCTTGACCTGTGCTCATAGATAGTATAAACTAAAATGCCCGCAATTTCAACATTTTTAGTCAAAAATTCAAAATATATTTAAATATGCAGTACCTTGATTCGCGGGGCTTTGAGCCCGAGAGCTCCACCACGGATTCCTGACGCACGCGCTCCAAGGCACATAAAAGGCTGTCGCTTCGCCTTGACCGAAAGGTGCGGAAGAGCAATAAATGGCGTCCTACGACTGCTAAAACTTAAACCGTGATAGCAGAACGAGAATACCAGCGCACGCCGTAGCTTCACGAGCCCGAAAACGGCTCGTGCGTTGCTAAACGATAAAAGGCGGCTTTCCTCTATCTGCTGGCGCGCCAAAATCGCGGCGCGGGGCAAAAAAGGCGTCCTACGACCGCTAAAACGGCGTGGCGCTTAAACTGTGATGGTAGGACGAGAACGAGAATACCAACGCGCGCCGTAGCGTCACGAGCCCGAAAACGGCTCGTGCGTTGCTAAACGATAAAAGGCGGCTTCCTATCTGCTGGTGCGCCAAAATCGCGGCACGGGGCAAAAAAAAGCGCTCTACGACCGCTAAAACGGCGTGGCGCTTCAAGCGTGAGGCGGTACAGGGAATAAAAATAGAAAGTAAAAAGAAGCGAGCTCACACTTATCGCGTTGTAAAGCAAAATAATATAAAACAAAAATCACCGATAGCCGCGGCTTATTGCCGCGGCTATCGGTGCACCCGACGAAACGGGTTTGCTTTATATGTCGTTATTCAATTCCCAAAGGCGCGCGAGGCTTAGGCTCACGTCGTGCGCTTAACTCAACCCCGAGTTTGCCCTTGCCGTATGTATATGACGCTTACGACGTGCCCGAAGCGGACCACGCCGCGGGCTCTCAAAGTTCGTCGAGAAAGTCGTTGCCGCAAATGGTTTTAAGAAGCTCGTCCAAGTCCTCGTTGTCCTCGTAGAAAAGCGTTATCGTTTTCTTCTTGCCCTTCTCCGCTATCTTGACCTGCCTTCCGAGGTGCGATTGGACGCGGAGCTCCATCTCGCGGAAATAGTTCACCACGGGAAGCTTTTCCTCCTCGTCGTCGGTGGTCGGCTTTTTGCGCTTGTTCGCACGCTTGACCTCCTCTTCGAGGCGGCGCACGGAGAGGTCCTCCTCCGCTACGCGATTGGCGAGCGCTATCAGATCCTCCTCGTTGCGCACCGCGAGCAGAGTCCTTCCGTGCCCCGCCGAAATGACGCCCTCCGCCACCATTTCGAGAACGGGCTCGGGAAGGTCGAGCAGGCGCGTCGCGTTCGCGATGGCGCTACGGCTCTTGCCCACCTTCTCGGAAAGCTCCTCCTGAGTGAGCTCGTACTCCTCGGCGAGCGCGCGAAAAGCCATCGCCTCCTCTATCGGGTTTAAGTCCTCGCGCTGTATGTTCTCTATGAGCGCTATCTCCGCCGCCTTGCGGTCGTCCTTGTCCATGACGATGGCGGAGATTTCCGAGAGCCCCGCCAGCTTCGATGCTCTAAAACGGCGCTCCCCTGCTATTATCTGATATCTCCCCTCCGCGTATTCGCGCACCAGTATCGGCTGCAAAAGTCCATTCTCCTTGATGGACTCCGCCAGCTCTTCGAGCGCGCTCCTGTCGAAGCTTTTGCGCGGCTGGTCACTCTTCGGGTCTATCAGGGAGAGCTTTATCTTCGTTATCCTGTCCTCTTTGGTGCCGCTCTCGTCGAGCGCGTTTTCGAGGAATATCGCGTCGAGCCCTCTGCCGAGCCCGCTGTTCTTCTTCTTGGGCATAATGATCTCCGTTCTGCCGCGGCGGCGGCGTTGTATTTTTGTGCCCCGTTGCACGGCGCAAGCTCGCGCGCCGTCGAAATTCGGAGCATTATGTTGAAAAATGCGATAAACTGACAAAATATGGAAAATGCGGCGAATAATTTTTGATTTTTTCGCCCAAATTGAGCCTTTTCCCACACAATTTACAGCACGGATGGCGGAAAATGCGCGGCGCGCGGCGCTATGTGGCTTGCGCTGCTATAATACGCGATTTGATTGGGGATGGCGCGAACTTAGGAACGGCTACCGCCCCGTTCGGCGCGTGGCTCTGGTGACGTTCTATGGTTGCCGCCGCTATTAGCTTTGATAAGTGCAGAAACACGATTTGCACCGTGAGCTCCGCGAGGCGGCGTGCTCGCCACCGTGACTTCCGTAGTAACGGCGTATTTCTCTATATGCGATTAGCTGCTTATGTTGTTATGGTTTGAAACGTTGCTTAATTTGCTTCTGTTCACTATTTGTTTGCTTTTTGTTCGACGCGTCGACGCATGGTTTGCTTTTTGCACAGTCGGGCACGTGCTCGGTGTGCGGTTTAAATCGGAGCTGTCGGGTGGGGAACGAGGGCGGAATGCGCGCGAAAAACGGGCAAAACGAGATGATACGATTTGCAAAGAGCCATAAATCGAGAAAAATCGACACGTTCAAAACCAAGGACTTTACTCGCGGAAAGAGACCTTGCTCACTGACGGACGCCGAGAAAATAGAATCTTCGCACCCGAAGTACGCGTATAACAGTATGTTCGCCACGGTTCGCAATTGTTGACGGTTTTGCGAATGTTTCACGTGAAACATTCACGTGGCCATTCCACCGCCTTGATGTCAAATAAAAGCTTAACGCGAAGCTAAATCCTCAGCATTAGCTCCTTCGCCACACTGGCATATTCAAGCGCCCCCTTGCCGTAGGGGTCGTGATAGCAGATCGGCTCTCCGTAGCCTGGCGCCTCCGAAAGTCGCACTGTTCGCGATATCGGCACCTTGAAAAGTTTGTCCGCATAATACTTTTTGAGCTCGGACACCACCTGACTCGTCAATGTCAAGCGTCCGTTATACATCGTGAGCAAAATTCCCACGATACGAAGCTCGGGGTTATACAGCTGGCGTATGCGCTTTATCGTGTTTTGAAGCTGCGACATACCTTCCAGCGAATAAAATTCACATTGCATGGGGATAACAACTCCGTCGGAAGCGGATAGCGCCTTCACCGTCAGCATACCGAGCGACGGCGGGCAGTCGATGAAAACGTAGTCGTAATTCGGCTTCACCGCTTCCAGCTCCGCCTTCAAGTAGTCCGTCACCTCTTCCAGCTCGTTGAGTTCGAGCTCCGCGCCCGCCAGATTTATATTGGAAGGGACAACGGAGAGGTTTTTAAACCGCGTCACGATGACGGCTTCGCTCATCGGCGCCTTCCCTATGATGACGTCGTATATCGTTTTTCCCGTCTTCGACTTCGCAATTCCGAGTCCACTCGTCGCATTCCCCTGCGGGTCCATATCTATCATCAAAACGCGCTTCCCCTTGGCGGCAATCTGCGCCGCAATGTTAACGCACGACGTCGTTTTTCCTACTCCGCCCTTCTGATTTGAGAAAGAAATAACCTTTGCCATATCCACTCCTGCACGTCGCTCTGCGACGTGATATCTCTATTATACATTTATTTTGCGCCCCTGTCAATAGAAAACGCGAAGAAACCGCAATTTTCGCGAGCAAAACGAACAAGAGCCGAGTGCGGCGCGTAAGGGATGGCGGTTAACACGGTGAACGAAGCGGTCGCGACACAAGGGCGAAAACGAGAAACGAGCGAAGCAACGAAAGATGACGGAGAACTGCAAAAAACGATACAAAGCATAAACGGGCATACCGCGGCACGGGACGCGAAGCAATACGGCGATGAAGAACGGGCGAAAACGACGAGTGCGTTAACGTCGCACAAAGGGCATAAAGAGCGACGAAGCGGGGCGCGGGGGCAAACGGAGCTTATGCCGCTATGGGCAATTAAAAGTGAAACGTGAAGCACGAATGAAAAAGCAAAAACGGGGCAAAGTTAGAGACTAAACGCGGAATAAGAACAAAATACGAAATGCGCCGCCGATATTCGCCGCTGTTTCACGTGAAACAATAGGAACGAATGAACAAAGCTGGTAGGGCTGATAGAAATAAAAACGTCTTGACAAAGCGAGACTTGGATAAGAGCAAAAACGCTTGGCTTCGCGCGAAACAATAGGAACAAACGGACGAAGCTGGCAGAAACAAACCGATTTGCAAAGCGAGGCTTTGATAAGGCGAAAGCACGTTTCACGTGAAACAATCTGCGCCTTGCTATTTGTAGGCGCAAGCTTGCGCAAGATGTGCTGGTGCATTGAACGAGGCGCGACTTTGCGAAAAGTGCTATTGACTTGCTTTTGCAGACGGAAGCTTGTATAAAGGCATAGTGACATTGGGAAGGTGCGCGGTTTTGCGAAGAAAAGTCATTGTTTCACGTGAAACAGTGGGTTTTTAGCTTTTTTCACGTGTTACTTAGAACGACATTGAATAGATTGGTTTTAAACGAGAATTGCACGCGCAAGAATGATTATTTGATGATTTTGACACAAGTTTAAGCAAAATGGCGATTAAAGCAGACGGGATAGCAAATGTTTCACGTGAAACAACACGAGACTTGACTTGTGAGGCTGAAAGTGATACAATAATATCGAACGTATAGTAATTGACTTGTTGAAGCGATATTCCGCAAAAATATCAATAAAAACACCGCTTCTGTGCGGGAAAAAGGCTGCTCCGTGATTTTTTCAATCACATTCCCTTGAAAACTCTAAGTTTTTTGCACTTTTGGGTTGGAAAGACTTTTTTGTTGGTGGCTATATACTCTTGTGGCGGCTGGTTTTGCACATTTGAGAACAAGAGACTACTTTTGTTGAAACGAAGGTTTTGTGCGAGAAAGACGCCAAAATGCGCAAAAGCACGCAAAATAGCGCGTTTTTTGCTCCAATTTTGCGAAAAAGCGCTCGAAAACGGCGAAAAATGCAAAAATAATGTGCTTCTGCTTGCATCTAAAAAGAAAAATGCGCTTGACAAATAAAACCTCTATGCACGTTAGAGTTGAAATGGGTGCGTAAACAGCCGCCAACGGCGAAAAATGCTCTCCGACACCACGTAAACACTCTCCTAAGGCGCGCAATTTGAAAAACGCTTTATAATGCCGAAAACAACGCCAAAATCGAAAATAATAACGCTTTAAGCCGTGCTTCGACGCGCCGATGACGCACCATATAGCAAAATCGACCTGCTACGCTTAGCATAAAACGCCTTGCAAAACATTAAAAATACAAAAAATGCCAAAATCGAACACAAAAGGAAATATATGACAGAATTATACCTTGTACGCCACGGCGAAAGCCTCGGCAACGCAAAAAGAATATTCCTCGGGCACGCGGACTGGGATCTTTCGCCGCTCGGCTACCTTCAAGCCGAAGAAACCGCGCGCGAGCTCGCCTCGGTGCACTTCGACGCCCTCTATTCGAGCGATCTCGTTCGCGCGCTCCACACCGCGGCGCCCCACGCGGCGCTGCACGCTTTGGAGGTGATCCCCCGCCCAGACTTGCGCGAGCTCTTCGTTGGCGACTGGGAGGAGGCGGCAATGGACTCCCTTCTCGGCGACGAACGCTACACCGTCGGCTGGCGGCACGAGTTCGGCACCTTCACCTTCCCACACGGCGAAGACGTCTACCTCGGCTCGGAGCGCATAACGCGCGCCTTGCGTGATATTGCCGTGCAAAACGAGGGGAAGCGCGTCCTCGTCGTTTTTCACGCGGCGGCGATCCGCTCCTTCTGGTGCCGCACCCTCGGGCTTCCGCGCGAAAGCTGGGCGGAGAGCGTCCCCTTCCCCGCCAACGCCTCGTATTCCGTCGTTCGCTACGAGGGCGGGCGCTTCATCCCCGTCGAATATTCCCACGCGGCGCACCTCTCCGAGGTGCACGAGGCGCAAAACGGAGCTTAAACCGAGCGCGGGTAAGGTGAAACGCTTTGAGAAGCGGTGCTAATCGCATATATGATAGGCTTCAAATGCCTTGCGTGCGCGAAAACGCTAAACGGCGCGAGGAAAAGCCCTTTGCGAGGCGAGAAGGTGCAAAATATCAGAAAAACGCAGAAAAAGCACACGAAAATGCATAACCAAACGTTAAAAGCTTTTAAAAGCGAGAAAATTAGCCTCAAAGGCTCAAAACGCTGAAAAAATGCGGGAAAGCGTGCAAAAATCAACGCCGAAGGGCTAAAATGTGCAGGAATCAGCGCTGTAAGGCTAAAACGCTATAAAACGTGCAGAAATCGGCCTCGCAAGGCTAAGGCGACTGGAAATGCCTAAAACCGTTTTACAGGGCGAAAAGCTTGCGTTTTTTTGCGAAAATATAGCTTTTTCGCCGCTTTGAGCGCTTTTTACGCTAAAAACTGATAAAATACCATAAACGCAATGTGTAGCAAGCCCGAAGCGCGCTTCGGGCTTGCTTTTTGCGTCGGAACGTAAAATGTAAATAATTATTGTCATTATATGTAAATAAATATTCTCATTGAAAATCAAGGTTTACAATGAAAACAAAAATTTGCGAACGAGAGATAAACGATTTTTTGAACGCGATTTAGCAACACGACCCTGCCAAACGGACGCCACGTTAAATGCGCGGCGCGGCGGTGGCACCGAGCGTGAAAATAAAGCACGGCAGGCGCGGAAGAACGTGGCGTGACAACAAACGACGAAAGAAAAGTGTGACGCGCAAACGGGGTTTGAGGAAGCGAGGCTGACGGACGGCGACAGTTTGGTGTAGGTTGGAAAGCTCGGCGCGAAGCCGACGGGTGAAGCATAAGGAAGGCGTGCTGTGGCGCTGGGTAAAGAGCGAAGCCGTGCCCAACGGTGAAAGCGGCGGTGCAACGTGAAAACAAATGCGGCGTCGCACCAAGCACGGCGCATGGCGACGAATAAAGTCGAGACGAGGGCGAGGCACTAAGTCCGCGGTGCAACGGTGAATAGAAACACGGAGACGAGGGCGAGTGATAAGTGAGGCGGCGGAACTGTGAATACAGGCGGATACAGAAAGGAGCCTAAGCACGTCGCCATAACGGTGAATACGAACGAGCACCAATCTAAGTACGACGGCACGGCGACGAATAAAGTCGAGATGAGGGCGAGGAGCTAAGTCCGCGGTGCAACGGTGAATAGAAACACGGAGACGAGGGCGAGCGCTAAGCACGGAGGCACAACGCGCGAGGGACGAGCTCACATATCCCGCATATTGTTAATGTTGCACAAGAGTTGGCGGGTCAAAAACGGCATTTTGCCATATTTACTTTTTAATATATTGATGATATAATTATTATAACAAACTTTGCTTAAACTTTCCGTGGTAATTCGCCGCGGACCGTTGGCTTCGGCTTCCTCGGAAGCTTCAAAAATGTGCGCCGCCTCGGCGGCAGATGGGAGAACAAGATGAAAAAAATCAGCAAAATTTTGGCGCTTGCTCTGACGCTCGTCGCTTTGTGTGCGGCGCTCGTTATCATCGGTGCCGCAAACGACACACCTGCGAGCGACAAAGCTTGGGTGGTTGACGGAGTTGCGGGTGAGGATGAGCTCGGCGGCTTCGACACCCTGGCGAACGCCATCGCGGCGGCGGGCGGCAAAAAAATAACGCTCAACAAGGACGTGGAGCTTGCCGACCTTGTCGTTACGGGCACCGTTAAGATCGATCTTGGCGGCCACACGGTTAAAACGACCAAGGGCACGACGTTTATATTGAAGGCGGGCGCCGATTTCACTTTGCAAGGCGAGGGCGCTTTTGAAAACGTTACCACGCTCTTCTATGTCGAAGGGCAAGGCGCAAAGCTGAGCTTGAACGGATATGGAAACGGCATAAATGTTAAGCAGGTTAGCACCACCAACCCCGTTTTCTCGCTCTTGGCGGGAACGGAAACGGAGATGTCGGGCAGCTTCACCTTCTCGCCTGCGTCGCTCGGAACTTCGCGCGTTTTCAACGTCGGCTTAAACGGAGCGAGCCTTGACAAGGCGGCGAAGCTGACGCTGGACGCGGCACGCGTTACCGTCACGGAGCCCTACAACGGATCGCACAATTCGACGCAGGGCGGTATGAATTTCGCTTATGTGAGCGACGGCGCATACGTGGTCATCAAGGACAGCACCGTGACGGTGGAGCACGGCAACTTTATTATGCCTGGTTCCTTCAAGCACCACGCGTTCGTTGACGCGGACGGCGCGAACGGCAAGGTGACCAATGTGAAGGGCGACGTTCCCGATTTCACGGCGAAGATAGATATTGACGATTCGAAGATAAGCGCCCTTAACTCGGGCTACTCGAAGCGCCTCGGCACGTGGGTCAACTCGACGCCTGGCGGAACGCTTTTCGGCATAGGCTATGATCCCGTCGAGATACGCGTTGATAATACCGACCTCGTGGGTACCAACCGTACCATAGGTACAGGAGAGAATGCACGCGGAGTTTACAGGCTTTCTCCCACTTACTACTATTTCACCAACGTAAACTTCACTTCGGCACCGCTCAGCACGTATACGTCGAGCTGGCTGATTCAGGAGCACGTCAACGTTCAGTGGGACGGCGGCGTGATAGACCTCAAAAATGCTACGGCGAAAGCGGTCATCACTTTGGACGAAAGCGTCGACAGCGATCCGTTTAGCGACGCGGCTTTTGAGAAGGCGAAGGCTAAGGACAGCTCTCTGACGCGCGAGAAGTTCGATTCGCTCTACTTCGTCGCGGCGAGCAAAATGAGCAATATACCGAATTACAGCTATTGTGAATTTACGCAAAGCGGTTACAACGTACTCGCTCAAAACGGAACGTTTTACAGCGACGAGATAACGTACGGTGCGGCAAAGGGCTCGAATGAGGGCTGGTCGGGCATACTTTTCAAGAATTGCTACTTGACCACAGCGCCAGGTAATCAATATTGGAAAGATGGTAGCGGTCAGCAAAGTTCGGCGTACACCCTCGGGGGAACGAAGTATACGAATGTCGGCGTTATCGAAGGCGGAGTGATGAAATCATATCCAATAGCATATCTCGATAAAGCGCCAGAGGTTACGACTACCATCAGCAACAAAACGAGTACGTTTGACGATGGAGACGGATATACGCTTATCAAGGGAACCGCAAGCGGAAGCGGAACGAAAAAGTTCGGCGGGGGCGGAACAATTTTCGACCTGAACATAAGTAGCGGAAAATATGAAGAAACGAAAGACGGATACGTCAGGCTGAGCGTTGACCAGGACAATAAGGTGACGGGAAGCAACCGCTATATCGGTATAAATTATTTCGAGTACGCTGGGGATCCGACGCACTGCAACAAGGACGGCGTTTTCATCGTCAGCGAATTTGACATCGCGACCGACACGGGCGCGTATCTTGACGGGATGGCGCAGATAGTCGCAAGATATACTAATTCCGATAATAAGCGCGATTTCAACCAGAATTTCGGTAACGTTCTCAAATTTGAAAAAAATAAACTTCTTGTCAGCTGGGGCTGGAAGACAAATTGCAAAGGCGATTTCGATCTCCCCACGGACGGAAGCTGGACGCGCATTTCCATCGTTTATGAAATCAAGGCAACGGAGAGCGGCGACGCTTACGATTTCGCCGAATCACAGGCGCACCTGTACATAAACGGCGTTTACTACGGAACGCAAAAGAAGATCTTTTCGCAGAAAGTCGATAAAGACAAACTGACGGGATTCAGCTTCGATTCTCTACGCTTCAACTATCTGGATCCGTCGAGCGGCGAAGCCTCCACGTGCTTTGACAACGTGCACCTTTCGTATTATACCGCCGCACAGGCTACAAACAGCAAGTTCCTTACAGCTTTGAAAAAAGATCCAGCGCTTGACCTCGCAAATTATGAGGGCGAAATGCTCACCATGCCCGTAAGCATTCCGATCGGTGGAAGCTCTTGCGGCACGGTTGACGGCAAAGTGTGTGCCACCGAGAGCGAACTTCTCGCGGCTATCAAGAACGGCTCCTACGTGGAGCTGAACGGTGACGTTACCACCGCGCTCAAATCGGACGCTATGCGTTTCACGGTGAAGCTCAACGGGCACAGCTTTGCGGGAATTTACTCCACGACGAACAAACTGCTCGACTACGGCGACATCATCACCGTTGCCAGGGCGGACGACGACGAGATATTCGACGCGCTCGTTAAAGACGAGAGCTTCGGCGTTGACGAGACGGTGAAGGCGGCGCTCGGAACCATTCCCTACTACACGGGGCTCGTTCCTGGAAGCCGCGTTGCGTCGGAAGGCTATTTTAAGACGTTCGTCACCTGGGTGAACGCGAACGGCGGCAACACGGTCGACAAGGCGCTCGCCAGCGACGGCAAGATCGCTTTCACCGCGGAGAGCGAGCTGGAACGCTACTACTACACGATAACGACGAACGGCAAGATAGAATACTATCAGGATCATAAGGTCGTTGAAAACATAAGTAATCTACCGAAGGGCAGCACCGCCGTCGTTGTTCTCTGGGACAACGTTATCTACGAAGGCAACGCGGAGATAAACGTTTACTCGGGCAGCAAGCTCTATCTCGACGTTAACGGCTGTGAGCTCTTCATGGCACGGAGCAAGACCAAAAATTCGGCAGTTAACGTAAAGGTCGGCGCCGAATTCTACCTGCTTTCGAGCCGCGAGGGTGGCTCGCTCGTCAATGCGGTGGGCTTCTATAACAATAATCAGGCGCGCACTCTCGGCGGCGTTGTTGTCAACGTCAATTCCGACGGAAAGAATACTCCCGTGAAGGTCACGCTGGGAACGGTCAAAAACGATGAGCTCGGGCTGGACGCCAAGGGCGACAACCTCACCGTTATAGGCGCCACCATCGTCGACGTTTACGGAGTTATGAAGGACAAAATAACTTCCGACTACGTTGACAGAGACGGCGACGGTGTGGTTGACTATGCGGGCTACGTTGACGTCAAGGTAGACGGCGGCAATTATGTGCGCCTGACGAGCGACGCGATGGGGCTCTTTGCCGCACGCGCACAAATGAAGCTCGATATCAAGAATGCGACACTCTTCGGCGAGGGCAGATTCTTCAATTGCGACGCAAGATTCCACGAGCCCGTTATGAAGATTAGCATTGACGGCTCGACCGTGGTTTTGACTGGCGCCGCCATGGAGAATATCAGCACGAGCGGCAGAGTTTTCGGCACCCTTTACGGAGCTTCGCACGTTGATATAACGAACTCGACGTTCTGCGGCGGCTGGGAGCTGGACGGCGACGGCACCGTTACGATAGGAAGCGGCGTTGCCATGACGAACGTGCCGACGAACGGCAACAAGAAGGTTTCGTTTGCAGAAGGCGTTGTCGCGGCGAATGCGAAATACGATGCCGAGGCACTGACGAAGGCGCCCGAATATTCGTTCGCTTACACGACGGCGGACGGCGAGAGCGTCTTGACGCTTGCCGAGTGCAGCGGGCTCAAAACCTTGACGTCGAACGTGACGGCGGCGAAGCTGACGGATGGAGAATACAAGCTGAATGTGAAAGAGCTTACGCTTCCCGTTCTTGCGTATGCGGCAACGCGCGACAAGCTCGCGGTCATCACCTGGTATGACACGGACAGAGAGAGCGTTCTCGGCACGACGCTCAATGCGCCGATAGGCGAGATCGTTATTGACGCGGTGCTTCAAGGCAAGGTGGCGCCGATATACGGCAACGAGTGGTACGATTTGACGTTCACGCGCTGGGAGCTCCCCGAGCTTGCGGTAGGCGAGCTTGTTGCGTACCCCGTTTGCGAAACGCCGACGGCGAGCGTGAAGTGCTTGAAGACGAATTTGACGGTGTATACCTACTTCCGCCTGAACTTCTATCTCCCCGCGGAGACAGAGGAGCGCGTGGTGCTTCAAGGTATCTTTGAGGACGCGGAAGGGAAAAAGCCGCTGACGGGCGAGCTCGTTACGGTGGACGGCGTTCAGTATTTGAGATACAGCGTTTACCCTGGGGCGGCAAACCCCAAGGAGGAGACGAGGTACATCGTTTATACGGTGGACGGAAATCGCTTCGTTCAGGCGTTCGATTACGGCATTCCCACTTATGCGGAGGCGGTGATGAAGAGCGCGGACGGACAGTTTGACAAGGAGCACGTGACGCTCGTTTCCAACATGGTGAGATATGCGAACGCGTGCTACAAGATGGTTGCGGGCACGACGAGCACGAGATACGACGAGCTTTTGGCGAATTACGGTGACGACCTCATCGACTACGAGGATATCACGTTCTCCGCCGAGGAGCTTGCGGTCGATTATTCCAAGATAGGCAAATACATTAAATCGGCAAGCTTCCTCTTCGGCAGCTATCAGCCGCGCTTCGCCTTCGAGTACAACGATGAGGCGCTGAAAACGGCGAAGCTCCCGAAGAATGCGGACGGCGACATCGGCTCGTGGCCGCGCGGAAACCGCGGAGTTTTCTCCCATATCTATTATAACGACTACGAGAATTTCAGCAGCGACCATTTGGCAGACCACGTGGTCTATGACGAGAATGGCAACGACGTGACGGAGAGCTTTGTCGGCGCGAAGGACTTCACGGGGGCGAGCTCCGTGTATGCGATGAGCAACAACGTTTTCGTCTACGATATGACGGAGGTTATGAACGTCGTCATTTACGCGCCTGACGGAACGGTTGTTCGCGGAACGTACAGCCTCGCGGTCTATATCAACGCACTTGATAAGGATTCCGACGCCTACAACGCGGCGATGGCGCTCTACGCGTACAGCCTCGCGGCTCAGGAGTACGTGCCCGTTGGGCTCATCGACGGCTGACGAAGCCGACTCGCCAAAGCGCAAGCTTGCCGTCTGGGTATAGCCAGCATGCCCCGAGCATAACCAACGTAACCAAGCAAAAGCGGGAAAAACCCAACGCAAGCAGCAAAAGCAAGCTAACTAAGCACAAACACAACCAAGCATAAACAAACAGCATAAACAAACAAAAAACGGTAGAAGCAAAGAAAATCTCTGCTTCTACCGTGTGTTTTTAGGGAAAATAAAGGTTAAAACCTACGGTTTTCGAGTTTTAATTCAGGACTTCGTTCGGCTTTGCCTAACCGAGGCGGTGCCGAGCGCTTAGCTTTCAAAATCGAATGCGGCGAGGAAATCTTTTATGAGGAAGGCGCAGAAGTGCGGGAACGTGCAAATGCTTGAATTGAAGCCGACGTTGCCCTTAACGATTTTGATACCGAAGCGTATCTCTTTATAATCGGCGCTCTTTATCAAAGCAGAAAGCGATTTTGAATTGTTGTTGCCCGCCTTAACCTCGATGGGTACAAGGCAATCTTTATAGCGGATAAAAAATTCTTCTTGCAAGGTGGAGTTGCTTTTTTTGAAATAGCGAAGCTCGTAGCCAGCTTTGACAAGAGCTTCCCCGATGATGCTTTCAAAGAGCCCGCCTTTATAGACGTCGAGATTTTTGTTTTGGCGGAAATCCGCTTGCGCTTCATCGTCGAGCTGTGAGAGGAGCAAGCCGTTGTCGGCATAATAAACAATGCAGCAGTCTTCAATAACGTTGCCCCTCAGCGGAAGATTCGGCGTTTGCAGGGCGCGGCTGACGTTTACAATGCCTGCGTCTTCAAGCCATTCGAGCGAGCCTCGGTAATCGGCGAATTTTGCGCCAGAGCGTATCTTTGAAATCTGAAACTTTTTATTTTCTTTCCCCAGCTGAAACGGAACGGAGCGAAACACGTTGGCTATGCGCGATTTATCGAGCCCGATGGCATATTTGCGAATGTCCGCTTCATAGCCGATGACGATTTGCCGCTGAATTTCAAGGGTGTTTTCAAAGGTTTTTTTATCGATGAAATCTTTAACGGAGCTCGGCATTCCGCCCACTATACAGTAGTCTAAGAAGAGATCGTTGTAAATTTTAAGAACGGGGGCGGAAAACGGCGTAAACGACAGCATGTGAGACAAGATGTCTTCTTTTATTGCATCGTCGTAGCCGAGCGCCCACAAAAATTCTTCAAAGTCAAGCGAGCGCATTTCTATCTCGGTTTTATAGCCGACGCTGATGCTCGATATTTCGTTGTAATGGATCCCGAGCAGAGAGCCGCTACAAATAACGTCGTATTTTCCGTCCAGCGAAAAGAATTTCAACGAGGTTGCAATGTCGGGAAATTCTTGAATTTCATCAAAGAAAATAAGCGTTTTATTTTTTATGAATCTCGCTTGCGGGTTAATGCGCGAAATGTTTTTAATAATCGCCTCCGCCGAATATCCGTTTTCGACGATCTGCTTGTAAATGGGGGATTCGACGAAGTTTATTTCTACCACGCTCTCGTAGTTTTTCTCGGCAAAGTTTCGTATCGATCTGGTTTTTCCCACTTGGCGCGCACCCTTAATTATGATTGGCTTGTGCTCAGGGTTTGCTTTCCAATCGGAAAGGAAAAAGTCGATCTTACGTTTTAAATATTCGTTCAAAGTTGCACCTCACTCTACATAATGCTTGCAACGCAAGCATTATCGCATTTATTATACCAGGAAGCAAAAATGTGTGCTTGCACGGAGATTTTTGCGACGCCGTCAAGGTATGCGTGCGCGGACCGCGCGCAAGCGGCGAAGCCGCAAAGGCTTGCAACGCAAGCATTACCGCATTTATTATACCAGGAAGCAAAAATGTGTGCTTGCACGGAGATTTTTGCGAC
>CAYSUO010000013.1:0-11787 GCA_964434325.1 uncultured Ruminococcus sp. | reverse complement strand
GTGCGCGGACCGCGCGCAAGCGGCGAAGCCGCAAAGGCTTGCAACGCAAGCATTATCGCATTTATTATACCACCAAATCAAGTGAAAAACAAGTGCTTTGCAAAAAAATGAGCGAGTTTTTCTGGAAAATCGCTAAAAAATGAGCGAGTTTTTCGAGAAATTTACTATTTTATGATTTTTGGCGCGCTCAAATCGAACGCGCCAAAATGAAAATCAAAGAGTCGCGGCGGCAGAAGAGACTGTCGCATTAGGCAAAACGAATGAAAAACGGTAGAAGTAAAGAGAGAGCTCTGCTTATACCGTGATTTTTTGGGGAAAATCAAGGTCAAAGCCTACGATTTTCACGTTTTAATTTAATTTAATGAGACGCCTCTCGGTCGTGGTCAAGCTTTGGAGCTCGCTTTCGGCTTGCGTTTGAGGTCGCGAGGAGAGCTTCCGCGCGGAGCGGCTAATTTTCGGAGGCGGCAAGGCGCGCTCCGCGGTCGAGGTCAAGCTTCGGAGCTCGCTTTCGGCTTGCGCTCCGCGAGGGCGATGAGCAGTACGCCCACGTCGGCGGGGCTCACGCCGCTTATGCGTGCCGCCTGACCGACGCTCACGGGGCGTATTTTTTCGAGCTTTTCGGCGGCTTCGAGCCGCAAGCCGCGTATTGCGCGGTAGTCGAGGTTTTGGGGCAAGAGCTTATCTTCGAGCTTCTTTTGCCGCGCCGCTTCGGCTTTTTCGCGCGCGATATAGCCCTCGTACTTGACGGCAATCTCCACGCTTTCGCGCACCGCGCGCGGGAGCTCGGGGCGCTCTTCGTCTAATTCGGCGAGCTCCGCGTAGCTGAGCTCGGGGCGGCGCAAAAGCTCCGCGAGGCGCGCCCCCGTGTGAATTTCCGACGAGCCGTGCGCGCGCAAAAAGGCGTTGACCGCCTCGCTCGGGGGAATGACGCGCTCGCCAATTCTCGCTATCTCGCGCGCGATGAGCTCCTGCTTCTCCACGAAGCGCGCGTAGCGCTCGTCGCCTATCAGCCCGACGCGCCGCCCCGTCGGAGTCAGGCGCGCGTCCGCGTTGTCCTGCCGCAAAAGAAGGCGGTATTCGCTTCGCGAGGTCATCACGCGGTAGGGCTCGCGCGTCCCCTTCGTCACCAGGTCGTCGATGAGCGTTCCGATATAGGACGAGTCACGCGTCAAAATCATCGGCTCCTCGCCTCGCTCGGCGAGCGCCGCGTTGATCCCAGCCACGAGCCCCTGTGCCGCCGCCTCCTCGTAGCCCGAGGTGCCGTTGAACTGCCCCGCACCGTAGAGCCCCGCGACGCTTTTAAATTCGAGGGTGGGGAGCATTTGTGTCGGCTCGGCGCAGTCGTACTCTATGGCGTAGGCGTAGCGCATTATTTCGGCGTTTTCAAAGCCTTCGAGTGAGCGGAGCATGGCGCGCTGAACGTCGGTGGGCATCGAGGTGGAGAAGCCCTGTATATAGAGCTCCTCGGTCTCCGCGCCGCAGGGCTCAACGAAGAGCTGATGGCGCGGCTTGTCCTGAAAGCGGACGAGCTTGGTTTCTATCGAGGGGCAGTAGCGCGGGCCCTCACCCGTTATGTTGCCCGAGTACATGGCGGAGCGTGTGAGATTATCGAGGATAAGCTTGTGCGTTTCTTCATTGGTGTAGACGATGTGGCAGGGGAGCGCGTCCGTGCCCTCATAGCTCGTGGTGCGCGCGGAAAAGGGGACGGGGTTTTCTTCGCCGCGCTGTTCTTCGAGGCGCCCCGTGTCAACGGAACGGCGATGGACGCGCGCGGGAGTTCCCGTTTTGAAGCGCATAAGCTCAATGCCCAAGGCGCGAAGCGAGGCGGAGAGCCCAGTGGCGGGGAGCATACCGTCGGGCCCCGCCTCGTAGCTCACGTCGCCGACGAAAACGCGCGAGGCGAGATAGGTGCCGCAAGCGATGATGACGCGTGAAACGGAAAAGACCTCGCCGAGGCGGGTTTTAATTCCCGTGACACGGGTCAAGCCGTCGCGCTCCTCGGTCAATATCTCGGCGACCTCGGCTTGAACGAGGGAGAGGCGGGGCTCTTCTTCGAGCGTTCGCTTCATCAGCTCTCGATATCGGGTACGATCTGCCTGAACGCGCTTCGAGTGCACCGCCGCCCCCTTGCCGAGGTTGAGGGTGCGCGATTGGATGGTGGCACGGTCTGCCGCGTAGCCCATCTCGCCGCCGAGGGCGTCGATCTCAAAAACGAGGTGCCCCTTGGCGCTACCCCCGATGGAGGGGTTGCACGGCATATTGCCCACCGCGTCGAGATTCATCGTGAAAAGCAGGGTGGGAACGCCGATACGCGCCGCCGCGAGCGCCGCCTCGATGCCCGCGTGCCCCGCGCCGATGACTGCTATTTTTGCTTCTTCCATGGTTTTCGGCGCAAAGCGCCCCTCCTTGCTGTTCTTCCTTGAAATCGAAGATATGTATTGATATTTATTCATTGGTCTGGCACATTATATATTCAAAGTGTGTTCAAAATTATCAACTTATTTTAATATAATATATTAAGGTATGTTCGATTTAATATGCATTATCGCGATTTATGCAGCTTTTTATTCTGCTTCCGCCGCACGAAAACGCCGTGGTTTACTGCCCTTTTACGGAAAAGCCTTGCCAAAGCTTCGCGGAGTGGTGTTCCAATGCGCTTTGGCTCCGCAACGCGCTCGGCGCACATTGCTTTTGTAGCACGCCGACGCCGCGGCGCAGAAAACACGAAGTATATAGTTCGCTATGATTTTACCACAATTCGCGCACTTTGTCAATGCGCAAGCGCCGAAACGCGGAAACACGAAAATCGTTTTTTAGATAAAGAGCCAAGAAGACGATATGAAACGAAATGGTGAAGGTAAAGAAAGCCTCTGCATCTCCGTAACTTTTTCAGGGAAATCAAGGATAAAGCCTACGCTTTTCTCTGCAAGTATTGAATTTTTAACGAAACACTTCGGTAGCTTCGGAGTAAAAAAACGGAAAAAATTGCTTGATTTGTGGAAAAACACCTAATTTCTTGAAAAACTTTGTATATTTTGTCAATTGATTTATATCTTATCTTATGTTAAAATACTATTTATAATAGTGTAGCCTTCGGCTGGCGCACTAAAACTATGCCGCGCAAGCGGCGGAATGGAGAACATTATGAAAAAACTCGGCAAGCTTTTCGCGATACTCGCGGTGCTGATATGCGCCGTATGCGTTTTCGCTTTCGCGGTCTCCGCGAGCGACGAGGGCGAACACTCCGAGGCGTTCAAGGCGGTGGACGCGGAGGGTACAGCCACCTATACGAACACGTGGGCAGACGCGGTCAGGGCGGCAGTCGGCGGCACGGTCTACTTAAACAAGGACCACACTCTGACAAACTCGCTCACCGAGGTTAAAGAAACGAACGGATATCTCGATATTCGCTTCGATCTTAACGGGCACAAGCTCACGGCGACGAGCGACTGCAAGTACGGCGCCTTCTTTCTCGATGCGCGCGGCTACTCTTTCGAGCTCGTTGGCGACGGCGAGATCGTGTTGGAGTCTGGTGTCACTCAGGTGGTTTACGTGACGGCAAAGAGCGGTAACGCTTCGCCTTCGCCGCTCACGGTCAAGATCCGCGGCATCGGCAACGGCATTCGCGTTTCGTTGCAAAATATCAACGCGGCGGGCACCTTTAAATTTGACGACAAGGCAAGCTCCGAGATAAGCGGCGACATAACGGTCACGCCAGAGGCGACCAATAATAGCGGTTATCTTTTTGCCGTAGGAGCCACAAACGGCGCCGCGACGACGCACAATTTTTTGGGTGCGCGCATAACGGTTAAACCGCCGAAGAATTATAAGTATAACACTTACATCAACTGCTTTATCAGAGTAGGCGATAATACCACTGTTAATATCAAGGATCACAGCGTTATCAATATGGAGCACGGCAACGGCTTTGACTTCATAGGTGCGGCGGGCTATATCGGCAAAAGCGGCAATGACACTAACGGCACGGTGACGAGCGAGAGCGCGAAGGTCACGGGAATCGCAGAAGTTTCTTCCGTTACCGCGATAAACAAGTGGGTAAATTTGAAGGACTCGACGTTTGCAGCCGAAACACAACTTACGCGGACCAAGGAAGGACTCGGTGCGGGCAGACTTTTTACCGTCGGTAATTCCGCCGTTGAGATACGCGCCGAGGATTGCGATCTCGTCGGCGCGGTGCGCGCCATATACGGCTGGACGAATCGCGGCGTCGAAGCGCTTCCCGCCGCTAAGCTCTATTTCAAAAACGTTAATTACACGACATCGGACAACGTTCAGTACAACTCACCGTGGCTCACGGCGGAGCGAATCAACCTTTTGTGGGACGGCGGCGTTATCACTTTGAAGACCGCGAATTACAGCAATCAAAAGGTTATGACGATAAAAGCGGATACCGTGCTCGACGAAGCGACGAATACTTTGGCGGACGGAAAGGTCAACGAGTACTGCTTCGGCGAGACGGCGTTGGGGCTTTTGCGTGACGCCAATAACGACCAAACGATAAACTTTACCAACGACACGGTTTTGGCAACCGCCACGAAATATCTCGGGGCGGACGGAAATTATTACGGCAGTGCGGCGGAAGCGACGAAAAAGGGAACAACGATAGATGAGACGCAGAAGTATACCCGCTACGAGTATTACCTGACACACGGCTCGAAAGCTTTCTATCAGGTGAGCGGCGATGCGTACCGCTATTCCGAAGTCAGCTACACGGTGAACGGCGAGACGGTGAACGATTGGTTTGGCCTCGGTTTCCGTAACGTTCTCTTTGTTAACGGCATAAGCCCCAGCGTGAACACGATGGGGGCATCTAAGAATAACTACGAGGCGCTCGGCAGTCAACTCACCAATCAGGGCGTACTCGGTGCGAACGGCGAGCTCATTACGGGCACCATGGTAGGCGGCAGCGAGTATGGCGACGCCATGCGAAACGGCGACAACGCGTTACTAAGTCGCTTGACCGACGTCTATAACCCGACGACGAGCAATTACAACGGAAAGTGCTTTTCAAAATCGACGACGTATGGCGCTTCCGAGGTGGTGACGAGCACGAACGGCTCGAATGGCTATATTAAGCTGACGCTCGACAAGAGCAACTATAAAGAGTCAGGGCAGATGTATCTCGACCTTAATCTCGGCGGCTATCTCGGCTGGGGTGCGGAGGCGAACAGCGTTTCCGTGGCGGCGAACGACTATCGCTACGTTGTTCAGGAGTTCGACGTGAAGACGGCGACGGGCATTTACCCAGAATCAACGTCAAGCGGCGCTGCCTTCATAGCGCGCTACCAGGCGCCGATATTCGAGGAGACGACCGCCGAGGATGGGACGGTGACGCAGAGCGTTAAGAAGAACGCGAGCGGAACTTATGTAGGTGGTACTTCATACACTGCCAATTATCAAGTGCAAAGCGTTTATTCGTTCTTCCAGATAGCGAAGGACGGAACGCTCTCGTTTAACAGCAAAAACAAGTATACCGACGAGACGGTGAAGCTGCCGACGGACGGAAGCTGGGCGCGCTTCACCGTGGTCTACGAGCTGAGCCGCACCGAGGAAACCTACGTGCCGAGCGGCTGCACGAAGGCGCGCGCGTGCTACAAGTACAATGGAACGGCGCATATATATCTTGACGGCGAGTGGATAGTTGATGGCTACATAGGCTTTAAAGACATAGACAAAGAGTATTCGGGCACCTTCGGGCTTGACGCTTTGAGACTTTGGTTTGCCAACACGGTGAATGAAGGCGAAACGCGAACGATATGCGTGGACAACACGCGCGTCGTTTATCCGACCTCTTCCGCCGACGTCAAGGAGCTTGATGAGCTTTTCGCGGGCGATAAACTCCCCGCGAATATAGAGGGCAATTCGCTCTTTATGCAAATGCCCGACAACAATGCGCTTTATAACACGGACGACACGCCGAAGGCGAGCGTCGGCACGGTGGACGGAAGGTCGTTTACGAGCGCCGAGGCGCTTTGCGCGGCAATAGATAACGGCTCGCTGGTTGAGCTGAAAGCCGATTTGGCGGCGCCCATCGTTTGCGGCGGAAAGAATATAACGGTTTTGACGAACGGGCACGAGTTCGGCGGTATCGTTTCGGAAACGCACCGCGTTTTCAAGACGGAGCTTGCGGACGGGGCTCGCCACGACGCGGTACCCGCCATGAGCTACGAGAAGATAAGCGTTGCTCTTAACGGCGGCGATCAATTCACGGAGATATCGGGCACGATGACGGCGGCGATAGGCACCCGTGTTGTAATACCCGAAGTATACTTGCCTGAAAATCTGACGGGTAAGCTCGTTGGCAACGTGATTTACAGCGTGGACGCTTGGAGCTTTGACGCCGACGGAAATGCCGTCACTCTCGTTCTCGATGAAAAGTACGTGACGAGCGGCGCGGCGACGGTTTACGCGCTTGTCGCAACGTCGAACGAGGTTGCCACCGTTATCTGGAAGGATTGGAACGGCAACGAAGTTCACAAAGACTACTACGTGCCGAACGATGCGAAGCTCCCCGTTGTTTATGACGGCGAGACGATAGCGCACGAGACGGTCGATGGCGGCGAAGGCTGGTACGATCGGGGCTTTGGCGGCTGGAACGAGGTGCTTACCACCGTCGGCGAGGCGAAGGAATACGTCTACACGGCGAAGTCCGCACTCATTCTCGACGTTCAGGGGATAAAGCTCAACCTCTCGGTCTACACCGATTTCGAGCTCAACGTCTACATTCCGAACACGCTCCCCGCGGGAGTTCAGAGCGCGGTGCTCGCGAGAAACGCGGCGGGAACGACGCTGGTAAAACCGACGGACGTAGGATTAAATGATAGCAACGAATATTACGCGCCGCACGAGGTTACCATTACGGGAATGACGGGCACGTATATGAAATACGTCGACCGCTACGCGACGGCGGACACCACGATAACGAAGTACTATCTCGTCGTTACCACGACGGAGGGCGAAACGCTCGTTCAGGAGATAGAGTACGGCGTTCCCTTTTACGCGGTGCAGGCGATGACGAGCGACGTAGACAATATGACGTTCGAGGCGCGGGCGCTCGTTATGAACATGGTGAACTACGTTGATCGCGTCCTGACGCTTTCGGGCGAAAAGCGCGACAAGGGCGGCGAGCTGTATGCGGAGATCATGAGGCGTTATAAGGACACGGGCGAGGGCGAAGGCGAAGACGCGCGGAAGTATCTCGAAGCGTTCACGAGCCTTACGGACGCGGCGTTCACGAGCGGAGACATTTACACGAATGACGTTGCCACCCTGACGTACAAAGACGCGGCGGGCTACATTGCGGGAGCTTCCATGCTCTTCACGACGGGAACGCCGACCTTCGTTCTCGAATACGGGCCGCGCGCCATCTCGGCGGCGAACGGCATAAAGGCGCCGAACAACAACAATACTTACGGCTGGGGCAACTTGGGCTCTGGTGTCTACTTCAATTACGCGAGCGACCGCGGAACGCCTGCGAAGCATTATGCGTTCGTGGGAGACGTGTACAAGGGCGGTACTCTTATCACTTCGGGCAACGTTTGGGGCACGAACAGCGCCCAAGTTGTTGACGCGGAAGGAAAAGAAGTTGCGTTCGACTTCGCGCAGGGCAAGTATTTCTACGCGGATGGCGGAGCCGAATACACGGGCGAGGAGAGCGCTCTCAAAGTCGCTACGATAAACGGAGTGGGCGACGTTAAGTATTATGCCTTCTTGGATAGCTATCGCTATCAGCAGAAGGTCGACGAGGAAGGTAAGCTCGAAGGCAAGACCTCGTTCTCGAAGGTCTACGACCTGTTGGAGCCTGTGACCGTGACGTGCTATTACATGTATAAAGAAGGTAGCGACACAAAATGGAGCGACAAACCGCAGGTGACGTACAGCTTGGCGGGCTACATCAACGGCATGATAGCCTTGCGCGATGCCGACAATGGCGCGAACTACGATGAGTACGCACAGTACGTCGACGTTGCTAAGGCGCTCTACGCCTACGCGAGCGCGGCGAAGGATTTCGTCGGTTGATCGAACTTTTCTCGAAGCTGGATATTTTTCGCGGGGCACTGTGATTTCGCACAGTGCCCCTTTTCTAAACAAAAGCACCGCCTTCAAAACGAAAGCGGTGCTTTTGTTTTATTTTCCTCTCGGAGCTTTGCGAGAGAGGATAGCGCGCGCCGAAGCTCACTGCGGCTTTTCAATCTCTTTGCGATACAGCTTGCGTATGCCGCATTTCCAGCACAGCAGCATGCCGAAAACGGCGCCCACGGCCGCTTGAAGGATCTGGTAGGGCAATTTCAGGACGGCGTATTCGGGCGTGCTATAAATGAAAGCTCTGCCGAGGGAATAGCCGATGACCATGATGACGGCGCCGAGCGCGACGCCGAGCCCCGAAGCTATCGCGGGGTGCTTTTTCAAAACGTGGTGCGAGAAGAGGGAGATGACGACGGCTTGCAACCCGTGCGTCACCAAGGAAACGAACATCGGCGCGGGATAGAAGAAAAGGTCGCCGAGGAAGGCGCCCACTCCGCCCACCATAAACGCCGCGAACGGATCCAATAAGATCGAAGCCGTGCATATAACGATATCGTTCATATAGAGATGCCCGCCAGGAACGGGAATGCTAAACGAGCTCATGGCGATGTTGAGCGCCATAAACATGGCGGTGGTGCACAGCCACAGCGTTGTTCTTTTTCTTTGCATTTTCATTTTCTCCTTGCATTTCGGTTGAAAATATTATATAATATCAACTGACGATATAAAATGACCAGAACGGAGAAAAATAATATAACCAGATGAACTACGCGATAAAAAAAGAAGAACGGCCGATATATTTACAGGTATACAGGCGGCTGAGAGACGATATTGTGGCGGGGGCTTTCCCGTATGGCGGCAGGCTTCCGTCAAAAAGAGTGCTTGCCGATGAGATGGGCGTGAGCACGGTGACGGCGGAGCACGCATATTCTCTCTTGTGCGACGAGGGGTATGCCGAGGCGCGCGAGCGGAGCGGATATTTCGTTATATTCAGGCAGGCGGACAGCTTCGCTTCTTCGGGCGAGGCGGCGCCAACGGTGAGGCGCAAGGCTTCCGCGCCGTCGTACCCGAGTTTTTCGGTTTCCGTTTTAAGTAAAACGATGAGAAAAGTTCTCGCCGAGTACTACGATGTGATATTGGAAAGATCGCCGAACACGGGGCGGCGCGAGCTGCGAGCTGCGATACAGCGCTATCTTTTGCGCAATAGGGCGATGCAGGTTGAGCTCGATCAAATTGTCATCGGTTCGGGCGCGGAATATTTATACTCGCTCATCGTCGAGCTTCTGGGCAGAGACAAAACTTTCGCGATTGAGGATCCCGCTTACGAGAAGATTGAAAAGATATATCGCGCCGCGGGGGTGAGCTGCGAGCTCCTGCCTCTGGCGGAAGACGGGATTGAGAGTGGTGCTCTTTCGGCGTCACGTGCCGACGTTTTGCATACCACACCGTATCAAAGCTATCCGAGCGGGGTGACTGCTTCGGCTTCCAAGCGGCACGAATACGTGAATTGGGCGGAGCGGGGAGAGCGCTTCATCGTGGAGTCGGATTATGGCTCCGAGTTCTCCGTTTCTTCACAGCCGACGGAAACGCTCTTTAAGCTTTCGCGCTCCGACAACGTTATCTATTTAAACACTTTTTCCAAAACGATATCGTCTTCGATGCGCGTGGGTTATATGGTCCTTCCGCGGAAGCTGATAAAGGCGTTTGAAGAAAAGCTCGGCTTTTATTCTTGTACCGTTCCGACGTTTGAGCAGTTCGTTTTAGCGGAGCTTTTAAATAGCGGTGATTTTGAAAGGCATATCAATCGCGTGCGAAGAAAGTTGAGAAAAGAACTCTATAATAAATGATTCGGCTTCGCTTCCCTTTTTCGTGCCATGCAATACGAATTGTGTTCGGCACGCGGTGTGCCCCCGTAAAAAGAAAAGCGACGGCTCGCACCTTTCGGTAAAGCGTCGCTTTTTGTTTTGTGTCGTAGCTCGCCTCTTCTGCGGCGCGAGCTCGCGGTCATCGCGCTTGCCGTTCGTTATTCGGCGGCATGAAGCGTGAGCTCGTTTTCGCCCTTCGCTATCGCGTAGCGCACGCCGTCTATTTCAAGCGTGTAGGGGGCGTTTGAGCTGACCGTGCAACGTTCGCCTTCGGCAACGATGTCGGTAACGACGTCGCCGAAGCAAAGCCGCCTGATGCCCAGCTTCTCGCGGCTCTCGGGCCTCGCCCAGCGGACGAGCCTTTCAAAGGCGTTTATCGTGTGAAATCCGAGAACGAACTCTATGTATATCGAGATGGGGCCGAGGGCAGACCAGCCGCAAAAGTCGCCGCGCACCCTTTCGTCGCCGTCGTAGGGGTCGACGCCTGGCTTCGGCTCCGAGGGCGAATAACATTCCCATATCGTGTGCGGCAGTACGTCGGTGTACGTCGCGTACATTTGTGCGAGGAGCTTTTCGGCGGCGCGGCGCGCCGTCTCGTAGAAGCCGTAAGCCGCGAGCCCTTTCAGCGCCGCGTAGGCGGTTGGAAGCCAAACGGAGCCGCGCCAATATTTGCCGTTTTCGGCGAAATCCGCATCGGAGCGCGATAAAGAGACGAGGGGGAAGTCTCCGCCGAACTCGGCGGGATCGTCGATAAGTTCGGCGAGCCGCTTCGCGCGCTCGCGAGGGGCACATTCCGCAGTCAGCGTCCAAAACGAGGCAATGGTGCGCACCTTGTAGGGCTCGTGCGTCGTGCGGTCAATATCGTAGAAGAAGCCGTCATCTTCGCACCAATAGAGCTCGTTGATGATGGCGCTCTTTTCGGTATGACGTTTGCGCCATTTCAGCGCCTCGCCTTCGTCACCCACCAGCTCGAAGAGCCGCGCCATCATAAGCGCGGAGAGCGCCTGCTGGCATATCGCGTCTATCCACAGCATATTCGGGTTATTGGGGCGCGGGCGCGTCGCGTGTTCCCCGCACCTTCCGCGCGGCGTGTTGTCCATTCCCGATCTGCCGCCCTCCCAGCGATAGCCATTCGGCTCCGCGATGAGGCAGGTGGGGGCGAGAACGCCGTCGGGGCATTGCTCCTCGCGGAGCGATTCAAGCCAAAAGTAGTGCTTCTGCAAAACGCGGCTTCCGTACAGGAGCTCGCGAACGTGCTCCGCGTCGCCGCTCATAAGGGCGTTCTCGTATTCCGCCCACGCGAAGAGCGGCGGGTTGTCGGCAATGTGCACCTTTATCTCGTAGGGGACCCCGTAAACAGCGCCCGTCCATTCGGGCTCATCCTTCGGCGGGAGAACGCTCGGCAGTCGGCGGGTGCCGTGAAGCACCTCGTAAAAATTGGTCAGCGTTTCGACCCCAGGGAAAACGCTCTGCGAAAACTTGCAAAAGAGTGACATGAAGCAGCTGTCCCATATCCACACCTGCGTGGCGCAAAACGCCTCGTCCATGTACGGGTCCTGTGGCATTCCGTGAACGCTCTTGATGTGCTTGAAGGCGAGCCCCCAAGCCGTGTAATAAAAATCGAGGTATTCGGGGTGTTCGCCGCAAACGGGAACGGGAACTTTTTCGCGCCAATCCTTTGCGCCAAAGTCTTTTTTCATGGTTTATCCTCACTTCATTGGATGGAAGCTTCACATTATATCACAGCAAGCGCGAAGCGCTTGCATGTAATGCGTGTTAAGGAGGTCTTGGTGAATAATAATGAACGGTGAATGATGAATAATGAATAATGAAGAACGAAGGATATAAGTCGGTGCCCGTGTAAGCTTTTCGCTAC
>CAYSUO010000012.1:0-43616 GCA_964434325.1 uncultured Ruminococcus sp. | reverse complement strand
TACCTCGAAGCGAGGTACTACAACCCCGCTTGGCGTAGATTTATCTCGCCCGACGACTCGCAATTTCTTGATCCAGACTCGGTCAATGGGCTTAATCTTTATGCTTATGCTAATAACAATCCAATTGATTTTGCTTGCAGTAGTTCTAATTTTGAAAGAACAACTGACGGGGCAATAATTAATTCAACAAGTGGAACATTCAATAATATTAAAAGTGAATCAGGCGGATTGAGTTATCATAGCATTAATCTACCCAAAGCAAATTCTGTTGTTATGACGCATAGTACGGTCTCTTTAATTAAAGATCCGATTATTTCTCGGCTGATGGGAAACATTTCATATACTGCCACTGCTCAATTAAATCCTGCCGAGACTATTTATTCATTTAGTAACATCGGTAATGATGGTTATAGCGTTGGCGTTGGATTTAATTTTAGTAATTGGTGTGGTTCAAGTGCATATATTAGCAGTGATTTTGGTTTTGGCTCCAGCTGGCAATTAACGCCTTGGTTAACTGGAAGTTCTGGATGGAGTCTTGAAAATGGACTTTCAATTAGTGGAGGAGTAATAATTGGAGATATAACGCATGAAGTTACTATTTCGGTAGGAAATGGGGCGTTGTTAGCTTACGCCGTTTGCGGATGGTTAGCTACTCTTCCTGCACCTGGAGCAAGAGCGGTGGCTGCGACTGCTGCTTGTATCATATTCATAATTGATTCATTTGATTTAATGTGAGGTCAATTATGAATAACCAAATAATCGATGGGATGAAGAATGAATCACGAAAAGCACTAAATGTTGCGGTTGTAGGTTATTTATTTGCTCTGTTAAATACTCTATATATTTATTTAGCTAACAATGGAAAATATAGCAATAGTGATATACTCATTTCCATTCTATATTTTATTTTCGGAACATTTAGTCTATATGGATGGCTATATGCTGTTAAATATAGAGTAATGTTTGACAGCGAAAAAATTCATTTAAAAACTTTATTTAAAGAAATCAAACTTAATATATGTGATGTTGAAAAATATACCTGCAACAGATATAAAAAATCTGTGTTTTATCAATTTAAGTTATTCGTTAATGGTAAAAAAATATTGATTAATACAAGGTATAAAGAGGAGCTTGAAAAAGCATTAAATAACCATGCCCAATGACGCATACCAGAGGCGGGCTCCGTAAGCATTACTATTCTCAAAATCACGACGCGCTTATGAGGACGACGGCAGAGGCGGATGCGGACGAGGGATATTCCAATTATTACGTGTACGACGCACACGGGCAGCTGACGCGGGAGAACAACGGGCACTACGGAAGCACGATACTCTATACGTATGACGTGAACGGAAATATAACGAAGAGCCAGAGCTATGCCTACACGACGGGGACTCCGAGCGGAACGCCGACCACGAGCACCTACGTGTATGACACGAGCTACCCCGACAGGCTCACGAGCTTCAACGGGAAGACCATAAGCTACGACGCGAACGGGTGCGTAAAGACGTATGACGGCAGGACGTACAGCTGGACGCGAGGAAAGCTCTTCTCGATAAGGCAGGAGTTCGGAAGCACCACACTGAATACGGAAGCAAGTGCCGTGGCGGAAGCAAGTTCCGCGGAACAAAGTACCGCGGAGCAAAGCGGCGCGGAAACGCAAGCCATTTTGCCGACCACGCGCTACAAGGAGTATAGCTTCACGTATAATGCTTTCGGGCAGAGGACGAAGAAGGAGTACACATATTTTGCTGGCTTGGCTCAAACCGAAATAGACTACTTGAAGAGCTCCGTGACGAACTATTACTACGATATGCGCGGAAGGCTTGTAACGGAAAACCACACATATACGTATGGCGATGGAGAGTCGACGCAAAAGGTTTTGTATTTCCTTTACGAGGAATCTGACGTGGTGGGCTTTATTTATTTCAATTCGAGCGATGCAGATATCTACTACTACGACAAAAACCCGCGCGGCGACGTGGTGGGGATACTTGACTCGACGGGCTCCGTCGTGGTAAAATACAAGTACGACGCCTTCGGTAATTGCTCGTGCTCTTATTCGGCAAACAGTGAGATTGCAGATATAAACCCCATAAGGTACAGAAGCTACTACTACGACGTGGAGACGGAGCTCTACTATCTCGAAGCGAGGTACTACAACCCAGCTTGGCGTAGATTTATCTCGCCGTTAATGACAGAAACGTTAAGTATTAATAGTGTAAATGGTCTTAACTTATATGCTTACGCAAATAACGATCCTATAAATTCTCGGTACAACACCTCATTTATGAGCACTGCCAAAGGAGGTATTAGCTCGGCAAGCTTTGTTAATTCGGCTGAAAAAACATTGTCAAGCCGAAGTGGAGGCTTGGAGTCTATAATTTCAGGCTTGTCTTCTGCGCATGGAGTTGTGGATAAATTATCGTCTTACTTAGTAGGTTCGATTGATGGATTGTTGGATTACGCAGGTATCGCAAATTTAAAAGGATTTCAATCCCAGCTATCTAATTATTCAAAATGTTTACTTGGAATTGGAATAGGTTTAGATATAGCGGAAAGTGCTTATACCAATTACCACAATCAAAATCTGTCGACAGCTCAAAAATGGGCAAGTTTTGGTGCTGATATAGGCTATATTGGTTTAACTTCTGCCCTATCGTATGGTATTGGTAAATTAGTAACAAAAGCCTCAGTATCTTTGGGGACGGCTGTTGCGGGAGCCGTTTTAGGAACTACGATCGGCGGTGTTACCATTGGTATTGTAGGATCGATTGCAATAGGTGCGGCAGTGGTAGTTGTTGGAGTTATAGCAGGTACTATTCTTATTGCCGTGCTATCAGAGGCACTCGACAATTTGTGGGAGAAAGCAAAAAAGGAATGGTTTTCTTAAATGAAACGAATACTTTTTTTCGGAAGAATTGTAAGATTTTCATTCTTAATAACGTTTGCTTTGGCAATTTATGCTTTTGTCTATCTGTATATAGAAAGCAACTTTGATATCAAAAACCTATTTTTACTGCTCTTTATCATCGTTGTGGCGATTTTTAATATCATCTGGATTTATTCTATGGGGATATTCATTAACAAGAAAAAAGATTCATTAAAAATCGTTACCGATTTTTCCAAAAAAGGAAAAGCAGAACGTGTATTGAGTAATATCGTTTTTATCGACGTAGAACTCGATGGAATAGGTATGAACTTTATTATAAATTACAAATACAATTGTAAGGAAAAAATAGAGTATCGATTTTATAGAATTTCGACCGTGGAGAAATCACAGTACAGAAGAATCAAAAAGCAATTGCACAAACTTAACTCTTCGCTATTATTTCAAAACAACTCTGCCAAATAACTTTCACATTCTTTGCAAGCTAATTGTAGCAACTAAAAGGAGCACGGTAAATGCGGCGTATTTCAAGTTGATTAATTGATTACAGAGCATGAAGCGAAATATGCCGCGCTAAAAAGTTTATGAATGAACTTGGAGAACATATCGCTTTCGGGCAGAGGACAAAGAAGGAATACACGTATTTTGCGGGCTTGGCTCAAACCGAAATAGACTACTTGAAGAGCTCCGTGACGAACTATTACTACGATATGCGCGGAAGGCTTGTAACGGAAAACCACACATATACGTATGGCGATGGAGAGTCGACGCAAAAGGTTTTGTATTTCCTTTACGAGGAATCTGACGTGGTGGGCTTTATTTATTTCAATTCGAGCGATGCAGATATCTACTACTACGACAAAAACCCGCGCGGCGACGTGGTGGGGATACTTGACTCGACGGGCTCCGTCGTGGTAAAATACAAGTACGACGCCTTCGGTAATTGCTCGTGCTCTTATTCGGCAAACAGTGAGATTGCAGATATAAACCCCATAAGGTACAGAAGCTACTACTACGACGTGGAGACGGAGCTCTACTACCTCGAAGCGAGGTACTACAACCCCGCTTGGCGTAGATTTATCTCGCCCGACGCCTCGCAATACCTCGATCCCGACTCGGTCAATGGGCTTAATCTTTATGCTTATTGTGGGAATGATCCAGTACATTACTTTGATCCGACGGGGAATGGCGCGATACTTTCACTCTTGGTCACAGCCGCTATATGCGGAGCTATCGCGGCGGGGACGGAAGCGGTAACTCAATTAGTTATTAACAATGGCGAGTCATTTGATTGGAGAAAAGTTGCAATCGCAGGAATATCGGGCTTTGTTGTAGGCTTAATTCCAGGTAGCGGATTCGGTACGACAATAATACAAGCGACAGCTTCGTCTCTTATCACAAACGGTTTGGAGAGCATTTGGCTTGGCGAAGAGTTCAATATAGAAAAAGTTATAATAAACGCCATAGGCTCTGCTATTATTAGCGGTTTAACTTCCGTCGTCTCTCGCGGCACTTCTAAGCTTACCTCGAAAATCTTTAACAGAGCGCCGAATTACTCACAATACCAGCATTATTACAGAAGCAGGGGGTATGATTACAGCAGACAAGAGATATACAAAATAATGATGAAGCACAGCAATCAAAAAACGGTAACCGACTATGCTTTGAAAAATTTATATGAGTTTTTGATTTCTATCGGCGTTAACTACGGAAGCGAGGAGATAGAAAATGCGTTACCTTAGCTTTTTGGTCGCTATTGCCCTGATATTATATATATGGATGATTTGGGCTCTAGTAGATACCATTCGTAAGAGAAAAAAATTATGGTTTGGTACCGTTGTTGTATGTATCGCGTTTTTCATTTTCTCTTTTATAGGTATGTTTGATTATTACGCTGATTTTATCACGCAAGAAACAGCAACCGTAACTGGCGAGTGTATTGAAATATATATAAGAAAACCTGGTTATCGCCACTTGGGCTATTCTAAAGTGACATTCGAGGACAAGAGCGCTATTGCGGGCAGAAAGATCGAAACAGAATGTATGTCGCCGCCAAAAGATTTAGAGCTTGGGAAGATCTACGAGGTGGAATATTACAAAAATTCGCACGTGATAAAGAAATGCAAGCTTGTGGAATAGTTTTTGCAAGCTTGCAAAAGCGCCACGCGGCGACGTGGTGGACAAAATGATTTTACCAATAGTGACGGCAGAATACTTTTTGACATGACAAACGCGCGGCAAGACATTGAGAAAGGCTTTCGCCGCGCGGAAATCGGAGAAAGACAAATGCGAGAGATGAACATTATCGCGGAGGGGCTTGGCGAGCCCGTGCGCATTTCGATATTTTTGAAGCGGGAGCTTCTGTTTTCAAGCGCGATGATAAAGCGCGTGAAACACGGGGGCGTTTTCATCAACGGCGAGAACGTACACATGCGGGCGACGGTGAAAAACGGCGACGCGGTGCGAGTATGCTTTCCCGATGAGCGCAACGAGGAGCTGACCGCCGACGCGATGACGCTCGATATAATTTACGAGGACGACTACGTTGTTGCGGTGAACAAGCCGACAAATATGCCGACGCACCCGTCGAAAGGAAATCACCTGCCGACGCTTGCCAACGGGTTAAAGGCGTACTTTGGCGACGGCTTCATCTTTCGCGCGATAACGCGCCTTGACAAAGACACGTCGGGCATTGTGCTCATTGCGAAGGACCAATACACGGCGTCGCGCCTTTCGGCGGCGATGAAGCGCGGCGACTTTACGAAAAAGTATCTCGCGATAGTTGAAGGCTGCCCCGAGCCGAGCTACGGGCTGATAGACGCGCCGATAGAGCGCGAGAGCGAGGATTCCGTGCGGCGCACGGTGCGCGCGGACGGTAAGCCGTCGCAAACGGAATACAAGGTGATAGAGCCTTTGCCGAGCGGAAACGCGCTCTGTATGCTCACGCTTCTTACGGGCAGGACGCACCAGATAAGAGTTCACCTCGCTCACGTGGGGCACCCCCTGGTTGGAGACCCTTTATACGGGACGGCGACGGATGGGGGCTATGCGCTACACTGTTCCCTGCTCCGTTTTACTCACCCGACGACGGACGAGCCCATTGAGTTTATCTCTATACCGAGCTTTGCGAAGGGGCTGGCCGACGAAGAAGCCTTGAAGTTTGCTTTACGCGAGGCACACTGACAAGCTTGCGTTTTTCAGATTTACGCGTTTTTTTCGATGGGGAGCCGTGAGGCTTGCTTTGTGCGAGAAATAGCTATTAAGCTTTTTAGATTTTTTGCGTTTTATGAACATCGTGGTCTTTCATTAAAACCAATAAAAACAAAGCGCGGTGCCGAGTTATTAAAAATAGCAAAAATCAGAGCGAAGCTTCCGTTTTTTACGGTCTCTTCGCTCTTTTTGTTTATGCTTAAATGAAGCTGTCTCGTTTTTGTTTGGCTTTGCCTAAATGCGACAGCTTCTATATATTTTGGGGTTAAGCCTTATTTTTAGAATATATTTCTCTGAACTGAGCTACGGCGGATGCGAAGTCCTCAATGGCGCCGTCCACGACGCTGGGATCCTTCATATCTATTCCCGCGACGAGCAGACTATCGAGAGGAGACTTAGAGTCACCGCATTTAAGGAAGTCGATATACTTACCGATATAGGCTTCGCCTTCCGTTTCTATGCGCTTAACGATGGCGGAGGCGGCGGAGATACAGGTTGCGTACTTATAGACGTAGAAGCAGTTATAGAAATGGGGGATACGCATCCATTCGCAAGCGATCTGCTTATCGCAGCTTACGTCCTTACCGAAGTAGCGGCGAATGAGCTTATAGTAATTCTTTTTGATAACGTCGGCGGTGAGGGGCTCGCCCTTTTCGCAAAGCGCGTGCATATCGCGCTCGAATTCGGCAAACATGGTCTGACGGTAGAGAGTTCCCTTATACGTCTCCATGAGCTGATTGAGTATATAGAGCTTTTCTGCATCGGTCTTGCACTCGCGAAGTTTTTTATGCGCAAGAAGAAGCTCGTTGACCGTGGATGCGACCTCGGCGACGAAGATGGTGTAGCTCGAATTGTGGGGCTCGTTATACTTCGTTGAGAAATAGGTATGCATAGAGTGCCCCGCCTCGTGTGCGAGGGTGGAAACGTCGTCATACTTATTCGTGAAATTGAGAAGAATATAGGGCTCTGTTCCAGGAACGCCCGAGGAGAAGGCGCCGCCGCGCTTGCCGCGAGACGGGAAAACGTCTACCCAGCCTTTTTCGGTAAGACCTGCTCGAAGAGCGTCCGCATACTCGCTACCGTATATCTTAACGGTATCAAGCACTTCGTTCACCGCCTCCTCGTAGGTGTAATTCACGTCGAGCTCACCTATAAGCGGAGCATAGATATCGTAGAGATGAAGGTGATCAAGCCCGAGAACTTCACGCTTCAAAGCATAATAATCATAGAGCGCGGGAAGCCCCTTGCGGACGGATGCGATGAGGTTATTATATATTTCGGGTGTAACTTCGTCGTAGAAGGTGGAGGCGGTTATTGAATTTTTATAATTACGGACGGCCGCGTTCGTTACCGACTCCTTGACGCGCGCCGCATAGAGCGTTGCAAAGGTGTTTCCAAACTGCTCATACGTTTTATAGAGCGTTCTGAATGCGGCGCGGCGCACGTCGCGGTTGCTGCTCATAAGATACATAACGTAGTTGGTATCGGTAAGCTCAACGAGCTTGCCCGCCTCGTCTCTTATTTTACCGAAGCGAAGGTCGGAATCGGTAAATATCGAATGGACCTCGGAGGGCGCTCCGAGAGCATTCTGCATTTTCGAGAGAAGCATTTCGCTTTCGTCCGAGAGGACGTGGGGCTTCTCACGCATAGTTTTCTCCAACATTCTGCGATATGTTTCAAGCTTGGGGCACTCCGCAAACCATTTATCCACGGTCGCCTTTTCGAGCTTCAAAATCTTGGGCGTTACAAAATACGACGCCGTTCCGAAGCTCACGGAGAGATTTCTCATCTTCGTCGTCAACGCCTGGTATGCGTTATTCGAGCTATCAATGGCAAAATTGAGCGAGGCATACTGCCAAAGCTTTTCAAATAGCGAGGACAGCTCCGTTATTGCCGTTAACATTTCGTAGAGCTCTTCGGGTCCCTGCGTCATTGTTTTCTCATACTTGGGGAAGTCCTTTACTTTTGCTTCCGCCAAAGCGTAGTCAGCAAAGAAAGCCTCCTCATCCTTATAGATGACGGTCAAATCCCATTTATACTTTGGATCCACGTCTTTTCTTTCAAGCACCATTTCGATATTCCTTTCGTTTTAAGTTTATATGTATTTATTAAGTTTATATGTATTTTCAAAAAATGTTTTAGTAGCGCTTCACCAATACTTGAAGCTGGCTTTAAAAGCTAACTTTTAAATCGCCTTAATTCAAGCGCTACACGCTTTGGACACGCGAGCCTCCAAAAGCGACGCTCATAATGCCCCGCGCGACGGGAAAGCGGCAAAGCGCGGATATTAAAATTATAATGCTTATCGGCTTCAAAGTCAAGGCTTTGGGCACTTTTTGCATAAGAATATTTATTTTCATCACAGCGCACATATCTTGGAGATAGTAGAAATTCAGCAAAATATCTTACGATGTATTGTAAATTTTTCCACATAATTTCTCACACTAAATGCACCCGCTAAACATTTCTCAAACTAAACGCAACTTTAAATTGCACTGTTGCATTTACTTTGAGAATTTACTATAAATTTTTGCCGCTCAAAATTTTCGCTCCGAGTATTGACTTTTAGCGAAAAAGGTTGTATAATACCTTCGTAAAGCGATGAGAAGAAAGAGTAGATGGAGAAGCTTGCCACAGAAAGTTGCCGTTTGATGAGAGGCGCGGCGGAGCACTTTATCGAATACCTCTTCGAGCGCGTACCGAAGCCCAAGGTGAGTAGGCTACGACGGGAAAGCCCGTTACAGCTTTGGCTCTTGAAGAGAGCGAACAAGGTCAGCGGCGCGAGCCGATGGCGAAGCAAGGTGGTAACACGCGAAAGCGTCCTTCGGCACGTCCGAGGGCTTTTTTATTTATTTTTGTCTTGGGCGATGAAGAGCTTTTGGAGCCTTACGGCGGTGAAAGCAAAGCAGAAAACAGGGAGAAGGTTTATTCTGCTCATAGCAAAATTCACCTTCACGCACCGAAATGCAAATAGTGCGCCATCCATTTTGCTTACATGATGCACATTGATTTTTAAAAATATTTATGCCGCTATGGCGGCGAAAGGGAGACGTTATGAAAATTTACGAGGAGCTTGTTGCACGCGGTCTTATCGCACAGGTGACGGACGAGGAGGAGATAAGGGAGCTTATCAACGAAGGGCGCGCGACCTTCTATATCGGCTTTGACCCGACGGCGGACAGCCTCCACGTTGGGCACTTTATGGCGCTTTGCCTTATGAAGCGCTTACAGATGGCGGGGAACCGACCGATAGTTTTGATAGGCGGCGGAACGGGATATATCGGCGATCCCTCGGGCAGGACGGATATGCGCTCCATGATGACACCCGAGACCATACGCCACAACTGCGACTGCTTCAAGAAGCAGATGGAACGCTTCATTGAATTTGGAGACGACAAGGCGATAATGGTCAACAATGCGGACTGGCTCTTGAAGCTGAACTACATAGATATGCTTCGCGACGTTGGCGCCTGCTTCTCCGTTAACAGAATGTTGACCGCCGAATGCTACAAGCAAAGAATGGAGAAGGGGCTCTCCTTCCTCGAATTTAACTATATGATAATGCAGTCCTATGATTTCTATCATCTCTTTGAAAACTACGGCTGCAATATGCAGTTTGGCGGCGACGACCAGTGGTCCAATATGCTCTACGGCACGGAGCTCATAAGAAAGAAGCTCGGAAAAGACGCTTACGCGATGACGATAACGCTTTTGCTCAACTCCGAGGGAAAGAAGATGGGCAAGACGGCGAACGGCGCCGTTTGGCTCGATCCGAAAAAAACGAGCCCCTACGACTTTTTCCAATATTGGAGAAACGTCGGCGACGGCGACGTTTTGAAATGCATAAGAATGCTGACCTTCCTGCCGCTTGAAGAGATAGATAAGATGGACAAATGGGAAGGCGCAAAGCTCAACGAGGCAAAGGAAATTCTCGCCTACGAGCTTACAAAGCTCGTTCACGGTGAGGAGGAAGCTGCAAAGGCTCGCGAGGCCTCACACGCGCTGTTCGGCGCGGGAGACAGCGCGCTCACGCCGTCATTCACTGTCACTGAGGATATGCTGACGAACGGTGCGATAGACGTTAATTCCCTGCTCGTTCTCGGCAAGCTCGTGCCTTCGAGATCCGAGGGGCGGCGCGCCATAGAGCAAGGCGGCGTTTCCGTGGACGGCGAAAAGATAAACGACGTTCGCGCGACGGTCACGCGCGAAGCTTTGAAGAACGGAATACTTATAAAGCGCGGCAAAAAGAGCTACGCAAAATTCGTTCTTTAATGACAGCGTGAGCTTTTATTTAGTATACGTGAAATTCTTCGTTCACGCACTTGTGCCACCACTTGGCGGCATCTTCAAAACGATATTTTTCAAAGAGATATAAGAAGGGAGAGGTTTTATGCAAAAGCTCTTTAAAAACTATATAGTTGATTTTATTTTGGCGGCACTGCTTATCGCGCTCGGCGTGCTTATGCTGCCCGTGCTTTTCGGCAACGAGATAATCAACGTTATACTCGCAGTGGGGCTTCTCGCCTACGTTGTTATTTTCCTATTCGGGAAGCTGACGAGGCGGCGCGGGATCAGGTTTGTTGTCATTCTCGTTGAGTTCGTCGTCATCACCGTTATCGCGGTGGGGCTCGTGCTTCAACAATTCAAGGTCATCAACATCAGCGGCGTTTGTAAAATAGTCGGAGCTTGCATCTGGCTTCACGGGGTATGCTCGCTTCTCGGAGAATACTTCACGGTCGCCGTTAAGGACGGAAAGCGCTGTCCTCCGTATCTTTTCGCGCTTCACATTGCACTTGTCACCCTAGGCACTTATATGTTTGCCGCGCCCTTTTTCAGCGACGAGACGATAGCTTGGATACTTGCGATAGGCTTTATGGCGCTCGGCGCCGCCCTGATAGCGCTCGGCATCGTTTTCATTCCGAAAAAGAAGAAGAAAAAGAAGAAAGCGTAAAAGATCGATGCGCCGAAATACGGAATTTTGCATCGGACGTTAAACCAACACAAACAAAATCGCCTTGCAAGATCATTTTGATGACGCAAGGCGATTTTCTTATTTTTTTTGAAACAACTCTCAATCATCGCGGAGCAAACTCATTCCGCCGTGCCAAGCAAGGCTTTCAGACCATCTTCGTCGATGACGGGAACGCCGAGGGCGTTCGCCTTGGTGAGCTTAGAGCCCGCCTCGTCACCCGCGACGACGTAGGACGTTTTTTTAGATACCGACGAGCTCACCTTGCCGCCCGCGCGCTTTATGAGCTCGCTCGCCTCATCACGCGTCATATTCGGGAGAGTCCCCGTCAGGACGAAGGTGAGACCGACGAGCGTTTCCGCCTTGGGGGCGGCAGTCGCTTCCGTTTTAACGCCGAGCTCTTTGAGGCGCGAGCAGAGGGCTCGCGTTGCACTATCGGCGAAAAATTCGACGAGGGCGGCGGCGGTTATATCGCCGATATCGTCAATGGACGCGAAGTCTTCGGCGCTTGCCGCGAAGCAGGCATCAAGCGTTCGCATTTTTGCGGCGACTTCTTCGGCGGCAACCTCGCCGACGCCGCGAACGCCGAGAGCGAAGAGGAGCCTTTCGAGCCCGACGCCCTTCGACGCCTGAATGGCGCTCACGAGGTTTTCGGCGCTTTTTCTGCCCATTCTTTCAAGCCCCTCGATGTCGGAGACAGTGAGGGTATAGAGGTCGGCGATATCGGCAATCTTCTTTTCGCGAAGCAGGAGCTCTGTGAGCTGAGGTCCGAGCCCGTCTATATTCATCGCGCCCTTGGAGGCAAAATGAACGATACTGCGGGATATTTGCGCGGGGCAGGCGTAGTTGACACAACGCACCGCGGCGCCCTCACCGCAATCGTCACGAAAGACTCGGTGCCCGCACGAGGGGCAAACGCTCGGCATTTCAAATTCGAGCTCCGTGCCGTCTCGCTCCGACTTAACGCTTTCGACTATCTCGGGAATTATCTCGCCCGCCTTGCGGACGATGACGCTATCTCCTATTCTTATATCGCGCTCATTTATGAAATTAAAATTATGGAGCGTTGCGCGCGATACCGTGGTGCCCGCCAGGCGCACGGGGGCAAGATTTGCTGTCGGCGTTAGGACGCCCGTTCTGCCGACTTGAAGGTCGATGGAGAGAAGCTTGGTCTTTTTCTCCTCGGGCGGATATTTATACGCCACCGCCCATTTCGGGGTGCTCGTTCCCTCCCCCATTCTGACGCGCTCCGCGAGGTCATTCAGCTTTATTACGGCGCCGTCCATATCGAAGGAGAGCTCGGGGCGCGCCTCGCCCAGACACTTCACGCGCTCCGCGACGGCGGCGAAGCCCTTTGCGGTGACGCGCTCGGGGAGGCAGGTGAATCCCAGCTCTTCGAGCCGCGAAAGCGCCTCGGAATGAGTGCGCACCTCGCTCCCGTCCATATAGAGCGAGCCCTCTTGCAGGTTGAAAACGAATATTTCGAGGCGGCGCGCCGCCGCCACCTTGGAATCGAGCTGACGAAGGGAGCCCGCAGCGGCGTTACGCGGATTTGCAAAAAGCGGAAGCCCCGCCGCCTCGCGCTCCTCGTTGAGCTCGGCGAAAACGCTACGCGGCATATAGACCTCGCCGCGCACGTTGAGGTAAGGGAGCTTTTCCTTCAAGGCGAGCGGAATGGAGCGGACGGTGCGCAAATTTTCCGTAACGTCCTCACCGACGACGCCGTCACCACGGGTGGCGCCCTGAACGAAAACGCCGTCACGGTAGACGAGGGAGACGGAGAGCCCGTCTATTTTCGGCTCAACGGAGTATTCCCTACCATCACCGAGGGTGCTATCCACACCGCGCATAAAGGTTTCGAGCTCGTCATAGGAAAAAACGTCCGTCAAGCTTCCCATCTTCACCGCGTGCGTGACCTTTTCAAAGCGGTCCAGCGCCTTGCCGCCCACACGCTTTGTCGGTGAGGTGGGAGAATCGAGCTCGGGAAACTCGGCTTCGAGCTCCGTGAGCTCGCGGAACATTGCGTCATACTCGTAGTCCGATATTTCGGGCGCGTCCTTTTCATAATAGAGCTTTGAGTTGTATTCTATTTTCTTTCTGAGGAGCTTTATCTTAGCGCTTGCTTCTTCTCGCGTCATTTCCTTCTCCTTTACGGCGGATAGATTTATAAGTATATTTTAGCACTAAGCTTTCGATTTGTCAACTCATTTCTTAATGTAAACAGTGCTTTACTTTTTCAAGCTTGACTTTTTGAAAAAACGAGTCTTAATCACTTTAAATTTAAATTTAGCAACCGTCGGTTGCCAAATTTCAAGCCTCCGTGGCTTGAAAAATTTGCGGCGGCGGTGTATAATACATTATAAGACTTAATCAACAAGGCATACCGCCGCGAGGCGGAGGAGGAAAACGATGAATTTTCAAGAAAAGCTCGTTAAGCTGCGGCGCGCCGCCGCGCTTTCGCAAGAGGAGCTGGCAGATCGGCTCGGCGTTTCACGGCAAGCCGTTTCAAAATGGGAAGCGGGCTATGCCACGCCCGACGTGGACAAAATAGTAATGCTCTCGGAGCTCTTCGGCGTTAGCACGGATTATCTTTTAAAGGGCTCTGAGGAGGGGGCGCCGCGCGAGCAAGACGTGAGCGCCCAAAAGTCTAATGCGGGTGATACGAATGAGCTTGCCGAGGAGCGTGACGCACCGATCGTGGGGTGCGACGAGGTGCGCGATTTTTTAAACGCAAAGCGCAAGGCGGCACTTCTGATCGGCATTGCAGTCCTTCTATTCATATTGTCGCCCGTGCTTTTGATAATCGCGGGCGGACTTAGCGAAAACGGAAGCGTGCCCGAATATTCGGCGCTCATCATCGGTCTTGCCTGGCTGTTTTCCGCCATCGCCTCGGGCGTTGCCCTATGCATTGCGGCGGGCTACGCCACGAAGGACTCGCCCCTCGGCGACGGGAAAGTAACACTCGATACGGAAGCCGCCGCTCTCGTCAAGGCGGAGCGAGAAAGCTCCTCTCCCCTTTTCACGCTGTTTTATATTATCGGCACGGCGCTATGCATTATCTCGCCTCTGCCGCTGATAGTGACCGCGATTTGGACGGAGCAGCACTTCGACGGCGCGGAAGGACGGGCGCAAGAGCTACTTCTGGTGCTGATGACCGCGCTTTTGCTCGCGCTCGTTGCCGTCGGGGTCTTCTTCTTGACTTATGCCGCGATACGCGACGAGGCGCAAAAGAAGCTATTAGCTCCCGAGAGAGAGACGCGGAGAAGCAGGATTTTAAGTACGCTGACGAGCGTTTACTGGTACCTCGTTTCCGCCGCTTACTTACTCATCAGCTTCTTGACGAACAGATGGGACATAAGCTGGATAATCTGGCCTCTCGCTCCAATCGTTCCGAGTATCGTTTCTGCCATTTTCAAAAGGGACTAAGCGAGCTCGCGATGAGGCGTGAAGCCCGAAAGGCAAAAACCTTACACTTAAACTAATAAGAAAGCAAACGGAGGCGAACACGGCGCCTCCGTTTTATTATTTTATCATTCAAGGTAAAGCGAAGATTTTGTTTTATTGGAACGCATTGCTTTTGCTTTAAAGTTACATTTCAGCTTGAAAGGTTAGGTCTCTGGGTTTGGGGTTTTATTCGTCTACATTCTTCCTCTCGCGCAAGCGGCAAGCCGCCTTGCGAAAGCAAACTTCTCGCGGGCGCTCTATTTGATGAGCGCTTCGAGGGCGGCAAGCTTCACGGCGACGACGAGGATATTGAGCGCGAGGGAGAGTTCGGAATCGCTCGGGTAGGTGGGGGCGAGGCGCAAATTCTTATCCTCGGGGTCGATCCCGTAGGGGTGCGTTGCTCCAACCGCGGTCAGGGTGACACCCGCCTCCTTCATCAGCTCGAAAACGCGCTTGGCGGAGCCCACAACGACGTCGAGCGAGATAAAATACCCGCCGTTCGGCTTCGTCCATTCGGCGATCCCCAATCCGTCGAGCTTGGAGAGCGCGGACAAGCTTATATCGAATTTCGTTTTTATCACTGCCGCAAGCTTCATCATGTGCTCGTGCACCCTTTCGGCGTTTTCAAAATAGCGCACGTGGCGAAGCTGATTCAGCTTATCGTAGCCTATCGTTTGCGCGGAGAGATAGGGCTTTATCTGCCGAAGGTTGGCGGGGCTCGCCGCCATAAAGGCAACTCCGCCGCCTGGGAAGGTTATCTTCGAGGTTGACGAGTAATAGAATACTCTATCGAGCGTTCCGCACCTTTCCGCCTCGGCGAAGATATTCAAGAGCTTATCGCCGTTCTCCGAAAAATCGTGCACCGCGTAGGCGTTGTCCCACATTATGCGAAAATCGGGGGCGGCGCACTTCATTGCGGCGAGGCGGCGCACCGTTTCGTCCGAATAGGTATTCCCCGTCGGGTTAGAATACTTTGGAACGCACCAGATACCTTTGACCGACGGGTCCTTGACAAGGCGCTCCACCTCGTCCATATCGGGGCCCTCCGCGGTCATTTTAACGGACAGGAGCTCAAAACCAAGCAGCTCGGTTATTTTGAAATGGCGATCGTAGCCTGGGGTGACGCATATCCACTTGGGGTGCTCCTCCCTGCACCAGGGGCGCTCGGAGCCGTGCACGCCGAAAAGCATAGCGCGCGCAAGCGTATCGTACATCAGTTGAAGCGAGGAATTACCACCTACGATGATATACTCCTCTTTTATTCCAAGGAGACGAGAGAAGATACGCTTCATCTCGGGGAGCCCGTCAAGCCCACCGTAATTGCGGCAATCTATTCCGTCCTCCGAAAAGCATTTATCGCGGGTGAGGGGAACGGACAGGAGCGCTTGACTGACATCAAGCTGCTCCGCGTTCGGCTTGCCGCGCGAGAGGTCCAGCGAGAGCCCGCGAGCGCGATAGCCCTCGTACTCTTTAAAGAGGGCGGAATATTCGGAGCGTAGCTCTTCGTTTTTCATTTCGGTATATTTTTTCTTGTTTTTCATATCATTCTCCATTGCGCCGCCATAGCGGCGGCACAAATACTTTTGAAAATTCAAATGCTCTCAATTTATGAGAAAAAGGGGTGCGCTTCAAGGCTTAAAAGCGATTTTGCATAATTTGAAGATAAAAAATTCAAAAATGTGCGTTTTTGAGCCTAAATTCCTCTATATTATAGTATATTTTGAATTTTATTTCAAGTGATTTTGCAAAATTCATCATTGCGAGCGCATAATTCCGCGTTTTGTACAAAAAGCGAGCGTTAAAGCCGCCGCTTTTACACGCGGGCGTTAAAGCGCTTCGACGAAAACCAGATTTACTTTCAAAATCGCTATCTATTTACAGTGTGCCGAGCGCCATTTATATACATTTACTTTCGATTTTACAACAATTGTAACGCTACAACGGAAAATCGCACTTTTTGCATACCGTACATTTGCCAATGATGTGAGACCAAAAAGATAAAAATATTGATTGGTTAGAATAATGCTCTGCGAGATGAATGAGGTGTGGCGACGAAAGCGCGAAAACGGCGAAAAATCACACTTTTTTGCATACGAGCTTGACAAAATAATAATTTTATTATATAATCTACGTATAATCAATTCGGGCGAAAGGACCACGCGGAAAATGGCGGAAAAAGGAAAGAAATTTGTTGAACAGATAACCTCGATGGACGAGGATTTTGCAAAATGGTACACCGATATAGTTAAGAAGGCGGACCTGATAGACTATTCGAGCGTTAAGGGCTGCATGATAATCAGACCCTACGGCTATGCGATATGGGAGAACATTCAAAGGATACTTGACGCGAAGTTCAAGGAGACGGGCGTTGAGAACGTTTATATGCCGATGTTTATCCCCGAATCGCTTTTGACGAAGGAGAAGGAGCACGTTGAGGGCTTTGCCCCCGAGGTTGCCTGGGTCACGCACGGGGGAAGCGAAAGGCTCACGGAGCGCCTTTGCGTTCGCCCCACCTCGGAGACGCTTTTTTGCGAGCACTATGCGAACATAATTAAGTCCTACCGCGACCTGCCCAAGGTCTACAACCAGTGGTGCTCCGTTGTTCGCTGGGAGAAGACGACGCGCCCGTTTTTGCGCTCGCGCGAATTTCTCTGGCAGGAGGGACACACGATGCACAGGACGGCGGAGGAAGCCGAGGCACGGACGGTGCAGATGCTCAACCTCTATGCCGACTTCTTTGAGAACGAGCTTTCGATGCCCGTTATAAGAGGCGAAAAGACCGAGAAGGAAAAGTTTGCGGGGGCTAAGTCCACCTACACCGTGGAAGCGCTTATGCACGACGGAAAGGCATTGCAGGGCGGCACTTCTCACAACTTCGGCTGTGATTTCGCCAAGGCATTCGGAATACAGTATCTTGACAAGGACAACGTTTTGAAGCCCTGCTATCAGACCTCGTGGGGCGTTTCGACGAGGATAATCGGCGGAATAATAATGACGCATGGAGACGATTCGGGGCTTGTGCTCCCGCCCTCGGTGGCACCCGTGCAGGTCGTTATAATTCCCATACAGCAACAGAAAGAAGGCGTTCTCGAAGCGGCGACGAAGCTTAAAGACGCGCTCACCGAGGCGGGAATACGCGTTAAGCTTGACGACTCGGAGCAATCGCCTGGCTGGAAATTTGCCGAATACGAGATGAAGGGCGTTCCCCTGCGCGTTGAGCTGGGGCCGCGCGACATCGCGGAGGGCAAATGCGTTATCGTTCGCCGCGACAACAGAGAAAAGAGCTTTGCCCCGCTCGACGGGATAGCTTCCGCCGTGAAGGACGGGCTTGAAGCTTTGAGAGTCGCGATATACGAAAAGGCGCTCGCGCACCGCGAGGAGCGCACCTACGAGGCACTCACGCTCGACGAGCTCACGAGGACCGCGAACGAGAAGGCGGGCTACATAAAGGCGATGTGGTGCGGCGATCTCGAATGCGAATTAAAGCTCAAAGAGACGGCGGACGTGACCTCGCGCTGTATGCCCTTCGGCGCCGAGGCGATAGACGACAAATGCGTTTGCTGCGGTAGAGCGGCGCACAAGCTGGTCTACTGGGGGAAGGCGTACTAAGACACAACGAAAGGAGAGCGTTATGACGAGCAATATTTTAAATATTCGCGAGCCCGACGGCAGTATCGTTAAGCTTGAAGCGCATGACGCTCTGCCCTCGACGCAAAAGCTGGCGAAGATTTACGCGAAGATGGGGTACCCCGACCGCTACGTTGTTTTTGCCGAAAAGAAGCTTCCGCCCGACGGGCGCGGCGAGGGAGTCCCTGGGGTTTATATATCCTGCCTTCTCCGCCCCTCCATATTTCCGTCACAGGCGACGTTTTTGAACGCGCTGACCGCGGTTGCGGTCACCTCCGCATTGGAGGAGCACACGACGAAGGCGCTCGGCATCGGCTGGGTCAGCAGTATCTATTGCGGCGGAGAGCTCATCGGCGGCGTTAGCATTGAGGGAAAGCTCGACAATTACACTGCCTACGAATATATAATAGTTACCATTTCGTTAAAGCTCAGCGCGTCCGCCTTTCCGCCGCGAATAACGGACATAATCAAAAAGGTCTTTGAGAAGGACAACAACTCGGTGGCGATGATAATCGCGAAGAATATCCTCGCGAAGTTCTTTCCGCTCTATTCCAATATGAAGAACACGGCGAAATTTATGGACACGTATCGCAAGAAGTTCGTTTTGCGCGGGAAGCGCATACGCTACGAGAAGGACGGGAAACGCAAGGTCTACAAGGTGCTCGGGATAGATAAAAAGGACTGCTCACTTCTCGTTGAGGACAGGGACGGCGGCGTTACGACGATAGCTTCTCCCAAGAGCATTGTTTTGCCGAAGAATGTCAAGGTATCGGCGAGCGGCTGAGCAAAAGCATAAAGATATAAAAATGGTGTCTCATTAAAAATTCAATAAAAACAAGGTTTTTGTGGATAAAACCACAGTAAAATCAATAAAAAGCAAATTTTTAATGAGACGCACACGCGAAGGCTTGGCGGGTTTAGAGCAAAAACAAACAAAAAACAAATAAAAAAGAGAAAACCGTAGGTTTTAACCTTGATTTTCCCTAAAAACACGGTAGAAGCAGAGATGATTATTCTTTACTTCTACCGTTTTTCGTTCGGCTTTGCCTAAATGCGACAGCCTCTTTTTGTTTTCCCTCGGAGCCTTTGGCGAATATTCCATAAGTCCTACGCATAATATTAAATGAAATTTTTTTATGGTGGGGGTCAAGATGGCTAAGAGTTCCATATACGGCGATATTGCCAAAAGGACGGACGGCGATATATACATCGGCGTTGTCGGTCCCGTCAGGACGGGTAAATCCACGTTCATACACAAATTTTTGGAGGCGGCGGTAATCCCGAACATTGAAAACGAATATGACCGAACGAGAGCCGCCGACGAGGCGCCGCTCAGCGCCACGGGGCGAACGATAATGACGACGGAGCCAAAATTCGTCCCCGACGAGGCGGTGCGCATTGAGATAGACGGCGGCACGAAGCTCAACGTTAAGCTCATCGACTGCGTCGGCTACGTCGTTGACGGGGCTCTCGGCGGCGACGAGGGCGGCGAAGCGCGCATGGTGACGACGCCGTGGAGCGAGGAGCCCATGCCCTTTGAGCGCGCCGCAGAGCTTGGAACGAAGAAGGTCATTTCGGAACATTCAACGATAGGCATACTCGTTACCACCGACGGAAGCATAACCGATATACCGCGGGAAAGCTACGTTCGCGCGGAGGAGCGCGCCGCACGCGAGCTGACGAGCCTCGGGAAGCCCTTCGCCGTCGTGCTCAACTCAAAATTTCCAGAAAACGAGGAGGCGCGCGAGCTGGCAAAGCAGCTCGAAGAAAAATATTCCGCACCCGTGGCACTCGTCAACTGCACGGAGCTGAACGCCGACGACGTTCGGGAGATACTCGGGCTCGTGCTTGGCGAATTTCCCGTCAAGGAGCTTGAATTTTCCCTGCCCGAATGGTGCGAGGCGCTTCCGCGCGAGCATCGCATACACCGTGAGACCATAGAAAAAATAGCGCAGTTTACCGACGGGGTACGAAAGCTCGGAGATTTGGAAAAACAGGCGGCAGCTTTTCCCGAGCTTCGCCGCGTTTCACTCAACGCGGGGGACGGAACAGGGGAATTTTCCGTCTGCTTAGCGGAGGGCGAATACTACGCGGCTCTACGCGAATGCTGCGAATTGGATATCCAAAGCGAGAAGGACCTTTTCAAGGCTGTTTGTGAGCTGGCGGCGGTCGGGCGCGAATATCGCAAGATAGAAAAGGCGCTCAACGACGTTCACGAGAAGGGCTACGGCATCGTTATGCCCGAGCCCGATGATATGGAGCTCGAAGAGCCGCGCCTCGCAAAGCAAGCGGGTGGCTGGGGCGTCAAGGTGGCGGCGCAAGCGAGCTCGATACACATGATACGCACGGAGCTGAAAACGGAGCTCTGCCCCGTCGTCGGCACCGAGGAGCAGACCGAGGAAGTCGTTAAATACTTGGTCGGCGAATACGAAAACGACAAGGATAAGCTTTGGGAGTCCAACATGTTCGGCAGGTCCATCTACGATATGGTGCGCGACGGAATGAACGCGAAGCTCTTAAATCTTCCCGACGAATCGCGCGAGAAGCTGGGAGAAACCATTGAGCGCGTCGTCAACGAAGGGGCAAACGGGCTCATCTGCATATTATTATAAGGGAAACGGACTGCTTCATTTAGGCATAAATAAAAAAGAGCGAAGATACCGAAAAATGGCGGTAGCTTCGCTCTAACTTTTGAGTTTTTTAATTTTAAGGGTGAAATTCTTTGAATTTCTTCCGATTTATAAGTTTTTTCGTTTATGCCTAAATCGGGGGGTGAGCGCCAAAGGTGCTTTGCATTGGCATCACCTCAAAAATTCGATTTGAGGCAGAGACGTTTTTAATTACCGACTTTATCTGCTCGGGCTTAAACGAACTTAAACGAAAGAGTCATATTTTTGCCAAGCGACTTCGGCGTAAGGTCGACGAGGTAGAGGGGCTCCGTCCTTCCGCCGTGGCGGTGGCAGAGCTCAGAGCTCACGGAGGCGGTAAACTGCTTCGAGTCATATTCAAGGATGGTCGCACCGCAAAAGACTTTTCCGTTATTATCAAGCGTCGGCTCAACGAGGGTGACGAAGCGCTCGACGACGCTCGTCGGCTCCTCGGCGAAGGTATACGTATCCGTCAAGGAGATCCCGTCCGCCTCGCAAACGAAGTGGCGCTTCAACGAAGAAAGCGACTCGACGGTGTACGCATTTTCCATTGAAAACTCGTACTCGTGCTCATTTTCGGTGTATATCGTCGATTTGGTCTTTGTGCAATCCTGATACTCGCCGTTGATTATCGGGAGGCTATGCCCTCTTCCCGAGGTAACGAGAATGGAATATCTTTCATTGCTGAAATACTGCCGCGTATATTCGCCCGTGCCCGCGTCGGTAAATGTAACCTTTCCGTCCTTGGAGATGAGGAATGAGCCGACGTCGTTATGGTTATGGGGCTCGTTATTATGCCCCGCCTTGCAGGCGAAATTATATTTGTCGCTCCTGTAAATAAACCACTGCGCGTCGTGATATATCTTGCTCTCGGGGCGCATTTCTGAAACGGCAAGCTCGGGTTTCACCCAAACGAAGGAACGAATACCAGATTCATTCCCCGTTGCGGGTGCGATCGACGGTATCTGAACGTCGGGATACTCGTTTTTAAGGAAGTGCAGAAGCGTTGCCGAGGGGTTATAGCCGCCGCCGCAATCGGAGAAGCTTATGCTCTGGTGGTCGTTTATAACGCAATTCTCCTGGAATTTTGCAACGGCGTGAACACGCTCGTTATCGAAGTAATTAATTTTCCCCTTCGTGTAGTTGCGGAGCATATCCGCGAAGTAGCAGAAGTAGGAAAAACCGTAGTCCCAATATGCGTAGCCTTCCATACAGCAGCCCTCGCTGTCGAAGCCCGAGAGATAGAGATCCATGGTTTTGAGCATTTTGGGGAGCTGATCGTTTATCTCCTCCTCGGTTGCGAAATAGACGTAGGAGGCGAAAACGCCCGCGGTGCATACAGCGCCCCAGTTATTCGTTCCGTCCATCCAGCCGAAGTGATCGTTTTTATAGCTTTCTATGATACGCTCTCTGACCTGCTGCTTCATTCTTCTCACGACGAGCTCGGGGAGCTTATCCTCCATGCAAGCGAGCACCTCGCCGAAAAGCCTTCCGACGTTGCAGGAGCAGAGCTCCAAAAAGGTGCGGCGCTGCTGAATGTCGTAATACTCCATAACGTGCGCGGGGAGCCCCCACGTTTCAATATCGCATATATTCCAGATGATATCCGCGAGGGGTTCTACGTACTTATCGTCATTATCGACGATGTACATAAACAGATATGTGGTTAAGCGATGGGTGTAATCGTTATACACCTTTTCGTAGGTGGAGCGGTTACCCGTCGTTACATAGAGGTGCATATCGCTGAACTTCAAGCGCTTCGGCTCTGTGGCGAGCATTTCTTCGGCAGTTTTTCTAACTGCGGCGAGGTGCGGCGCAAAGTAGGGATCCCTGCGTATCTCTTCAATTTTCTCGGGCGTCCAGCCTGTGACATAGCCTATCATATAAAACCCTTTCCGCCGTTTAACGGCTCGGCGACGAGGCGAAAGCCTCCGCTCCGAAGAGGCGCTTTCCGCGCTTTTGTTTTTTCGGAGCTTATCACCTGCCCGAAGCTATTTTTTCAAGGAGAGCGACGAACTCTGCCTCGGCTTCGGGCAACGTTTTATCATTCAAAAAATAGTAATCGTAAGCGTAGTTTTCAACGAGATCGTCGGAGACGTTGCCGTACTCCGTTTTGCTAACGCGCTCGCCGCCGCGAACGAGAAGCGTTTTTGCCGCGCCGCCTGTTTTGGCGACGAATTTGGCAATCTCCTCGGGCTCTCTTATGTGAATGAACATAAAATCGGCTGACGAGGAGAGAAAGTCATCGTAGCGAGCCGCCGCCCAGAGGGTGGGATAATCGTTGTAATCTATCGTTAGGCGCTTCAAGTCGGAGAGAAATTTACGGGAGCGATCATCCTTCGAGCCGTCCCAGCCGCACTGAGCGGCAAGCGTTTTAATGGGCTCTATCGACGAGACGTTGTAGACGCCGAAATGCTTTGCGGCGAGCTCGCACAGCGTGTCTTTACCAACGCCGCCCTTTCCGTTTATGACAATGGCGGTTTTCTTCATTTTCTTCCGTCTCCCCCCTCCGCGCTTGACCAGATAGCGTTCACCATCAAGCTTTGCTTACGGTTTGCTTCAAGTTTATCACATAAAAAAATAAAAGTCAATAACTTAAACCGTTTTCTATTTACTTTTATCGAAAAATATGTTAAACTATTAAGAGAAAGACGAACGCATATCATTTTCAAAATATTTGTGCCGCCGTAGCGGAGGAAGAGAGAGCAACGCAAATTTGTTTTGCATACGTCGTGAATGCTGTTCACGCGCGTGTGCCGCCGTGGCGGCGGAAGGGAGATAATAATGAAAAAAGAATTTTTCGGCACGCTTGAAAACGGCTGTGCCGTTCATAAATACACGCTTGAAAACGAGGAATGCAAGCTCGTTCTTATGGATCGCGGCGCAACCATCGTTTCTTGGAAGATAGGCGATACCGACGTGGTGGGCGGCTTCGATACGCTCGCCGATTATTTAGCGGACACTTCGCATCAAGGGGCGACGATAGGCAGAGTTGCCAACAGGATAGAAGGCGCGCACTTTGAGATGGACGGAAAAACGTACCTGCTCCCCGACAACGACGGTGGGAACTGCCTTCACGGCGGCGACGGCTTTGACCACAGGCTTTGGAGCGTCACCCACTTTGACGAAGGCTCGGTGCGCTTTGAGTACCTTTCTGCGGACGGAGAGGAGGGCTTCCCTGCCGCGCTCGCGGTCGCCGTTACGTACAGCTTGAATGGCACGGAGCTCGTTATAGACTACCGCGCAACGCCGACGGGCAAAACTCCCATCGCTCTAACAAATCACTCTTACTTCAACCTCGAAGGCTTCGGCGGCGACGTTATGGAGCATAGGGTGACGATATATGCGGAAAGCTATTCCGCGGTGAACGACAAGCTGATCCCGACGGGGGCGCGCCCGTTCGTTCGCGGAACGGCGATGGACTTTACGGAGCCGCACAAGATAGGCGAGCGTATCGACGAAACGGGCGACGGCTACGATCATAATTTTATTCTCGCTCCGACTTACTTTGAAGTCTTTGCGGGAAGGAGGCTCGGGCTTGGCGCCGTTGTTTGCGGCGGGGGGCTGAAAATGAGCGTTTATACCGATCAGCCTGGAATACAGTTTTATACGGGTAATTTTCTCGGTGCCGATATTCCCTTCAAGGGAGGCGTTAAACAGGTGCGCCACGGTGCATTCTGCCTCGAAGCACAAACGGAGCCCAACTGCATAAACCACGGAGTCGGCTTCTACGAGGCGGGCGAGGAATACGTACAAACGACGGTTTACAAGATAGAAAAGCTTTAAGACAAGGTTTTGCGGCGAATCACCCACAAGCGCTTACGCATACGCGACGGGAGAATAAGCATTAGTTTATTACTTTTTACACCGAATGGGCGTAAAATCCCGTGTTCCTACACGCGGCGACGAAGCGGGATTCGCGCTTTGCCACGAGCCTTGACTCGACGCGCAAGTGGCGCGAGCTTTGAGGCGGATGCGGCTATCCCGCCGCTCACCCTTGAAGGCGGCATTTGAGGCTAAATTCAAGCAAAGCCGCCTCTCTCAAAGACTCTATGAAAGGAAATCTCATATATGAAAATTCGTATGCTGGGGACGGGATACGGAGAATGCAAGATAAAGAAATTTGCATCGAAGGATTTCAGAAGGCGCGGCGGCGTTATATTGGATTCAAGGATACTGATAGACGCGCCCGAGGATATTTTCGATCTGGCGGACGAGCTTGGGCTCTCGGATATACTCGAAGGCGTTGGCGCCGTTTTCATCTCGCACTCGCATAAGGGGCATTTTTCGCCCGCGGCGATAGAGCGGCTGGCGCGGCGGCGCGAGCTTTTCGTTTTCGCTGACGACAACGTTTTGGAGGCGATACCCGACGCGCCGACGATAATAAAAACGGCGCTCTCGCCCTTTGTTCCCGTTGAACTGGGGGGCTACGTCATTACCCCGCTCCCCGCCAACCACGAGACGGAGGAGCCTACGGAGCAGTGCTATAATTTTCTTTTTGAAGGCGAAAAAACCTTGTTCTATGCTTTGGACGGCGGCTTTATCAATTCGGGCGCCTGGCACAAGCTTGCGGCGGCAAAGCTTGACGCCGTTATAATGGACTGCGCGGCGGAGCTGGAAGCGCCGAACGTCAAGCTACTCGGGCACAGCGGCTACGAGATGAACAAGACGATACGCGGCATATTTATATCGGCAAAGGCGGCGACGGAAAAGACGCGCTTTATACTCTCCCACATTCCCTCACCGAGGAAACGAAGCGTTCACGAGGAGCTGAACGCCAATGCCGCCGAAGACGGCTTCACGGTCGCATACGACGGATATTTTCTCAATCTTTAAAGAAACGCTTAAAAGAATGAAAAAATTTTGATTTTTTTCAAAAAAAATCTGTACAAACGAAAAAAAATGTGCTACAATATCTACGTTATTTTTTAAAACCGCGGAAGCGATAAAAAAGGGTGCTGAAATGAAAAAGATTTACACGGGAAAAACCAAAGACGTTTATGCTCTTGACAACGGCAACGTTATGCTCAAATTCAAGGACGACTGCACGGGCAAGGACGGAGTTTTCGATCCTGGCGAAAACAGCGTGGGGCTCACCATTGAGGGGATAGGGCGCGCAAATCTGGAAACCTCGATACATTATTTTGAGCTTCTCAAAAAGGCGGGGATTAAGACGCACTACGTGGGCGCCAACGTTGCCGACGCGACGATGGAGGTCCTCCCAGGGAAGGTCTTCGGGCACGGGCTTGAAGTTATATGCAGACTCGTTGCGACGGGAAGCTTCATTCGCAGATACGGCGAATACATAGAGGACGGAACGCCACTCGAAGGCGGCTACGTCGAATGCACCTTCAAGAATGACGCGAAGGGAGATCCGCTCGTTACCTCGGAGGGCTTGGCGGCTCTCGGCATTATGACGCAGGAAATGTTCAACAGCATGAAGGAGCAGACGCTTAAAATCACAAAGATAGTGGCGGACGATCTCAAATCGATAGGGCTCGACCTGTGGGATATAAAGTTTGAGTTCGGCTACAACGACGGCGAGGTCATACTCATAGATGAGATAGCGTCGGGCAATATGAGAGTTTACAAGGACGGAGCCATCGTGGAGCCCGTTGAGCTCACGAAGCTGATACTCAATAGATGATGCGGCTGTCGCATTAAAAAATAAAAAACGGTGGAAGTAGAAAATTCTCTGCTTCTACCGTTTTTTGCAAAATAACGCTCTCTCTTTAAGTTTTTTTCAAAAAAGTCTTGAAACAGAATATTTGTTGTGTTAAAATATTACACGAAGCATTATAGCTTTTGCAAGGCTTGTACCCTCTCGGCAAAAGGAGTTGTGCGAAAGGACATGCAAATATTTTTCTACGAAAGGAATAAAGATAAAATGAAAAGAACGATCTGCGCATTATTCGTTTGTATCATCGCGGCGTTTGCCCTCCTCGGGCTTGCCGCATGCGGCGACGAGACGAGCTTTTCCGTCAATTTCATAGTCGACGGCGAGGTCTATGCGACATTCACGCCGCAAAGTAGCGGCGAGGTAGAGCTCCCGCGCGAGCCGACGAAGGAGGGCTTCACCTTCGCGGGATGGTTCCTCGACGAGGAGTTTAAACGTGAGTTCTACGGAGGAAGCTTAACGGACGTAAAGCTCACGGACAATGTGTCCGTCTATGCAAAATGGACGGAAGGCGATGCCTCTCATACTCATACCGCTTCCGCTTGGATAACGGACGTTGAAGCCAGCTGCTCGAAAGAGGGCGCGAAGCACAAAGAGTGCACCGAATGTGGCGCGCTACTTGAAAGCGCGAAGATTGAAAAGCTCGCGCACTCGAACGACGAGGCAGTCAGGGAAAATGAGCAAGACGCCACTTGCACGACGGTTGGTCACTACGACAGCGTTGTTTACTGCTCCGTTTGCCACGAGGAAATTTCTCGCGAACAAAAAGAGATTACTAAGAAGACAACGCACACCCCCGCCGAAGCGGTCAGCGAAAACGTACATGACTCCACCTGCGCGGCGGTAGGTCATTATGACAGCGTTATTTATTGCTCCGTTTGCCACGAAGAAGTTTCACGCGAACAAAAGGAGATAGCAAAAAAAACAACGCACACACCCGCCGAAGCGGTCAGCGAAAACGTACATGACTCCACCTGCGCGGCGGTAGGTCATTATGACAGCGTTATTTATTGCTCCGTTTGCCACGAAGAAGTTTCACGCGAACAAAAGGAGATAGCAAAAAAAACAACGCACACACCCGCCGAAGCGGTCAGCGAAAACGTACATGACTCCACCTGCGCGGCGGTAGGTCATTATGACAGCGTTATTTATTGCTCCGTTTGCCACGAGGAAATCTCGCGTGAGCAAAAGGAGATAGAAAAGAAAGATACGCACACCCCTGCGAAGGCGGTCATGGAGAACGTGCAAGACTCAACTTGCATTGCCGTCGGGCACTATGACAGCGTTGTTTATTGCTCCGTTTGTGAAGCAGAGCTTTTTCGCATAACAGGAATAACAATAGCGAGAACGACGCACAACATGCAAGACGGCACGTGCACGCATTGCGGCGCACTGGAAAGTAGCGCAGGCTTGAAATTTGAGCTCAACGGTGATGGCGAAACCTACGCCGTCGTTGGCATTGGCACGTGCACGGATACAGCGATAGTCATAGATATATACAACAATAAGAAAGTTACGAGCATTAGATCTTCTGCGTTCTCGGCTTGCTCGGGACTTACAAGCGTCACAATAGGAAACAGCGTGACGAGCATTGGCTCTGAGGCGTTTAGGTATTGCTATAAACTTGTTGAGGTGATAAATAAGTCTTCGCTTAAAATCACGCCAAGCTCAAGCGACTACGGCTACGTTGCTTACTATGCAAAAGAAGTGCACACGGGCGAAAGCAAGATAAAGAACGTTAACGATTATCTTTTCTATCCCTCAGACGATACCAATTATCTCGTAGCTTACGTGGGAACAGATACGGAGCTTACGCTTCCTGAAAGCTATAGCGGTAAAAGCTATGAAATTTACCAATATACTTTCCATAAGAACGCAAGCATTACGAACGTCAATATACCGAACGGCGTTACGAGTATTGGAGAAAGTGCATTCTCGGGTTGCTCGGAGCTTACAAGCGTCACGATACCTAACGGCGTTACGAGCATTGGCTCTCTTGCATTCTCGGGTTGCTCGGGGCTTACAAGCATAACGATACCCAACAGCGTTACGAGCATTGGCCGTTCTGCGTTCTCGAGTTGCGGTAGTCTCGAAAGCATTACTCTGCCGTTTGTTGGGAATTACGCAACAGCAACTACTGCAAGTTCATCTACGTTATTTGGTTATATCTTTGGTACATCAAGTTATACAGGAAGTACAGCAACGACACAGTATTATAGCTCATCGTACGAGAAAACAACCTACTATATCCCCTCGACGTTAAAAAGCGTAACAATAACTGGCGGGAATATTCTTTACGGTGCATTTTACAACTGCAAGAATCTTATTAACGTCACATTAGGCGACAGCGTAACGAACATTGGCGATTCGGCGTTTTATAATTGTAATGGGCTTACAAGCATAACCATACCTGACAGCATTACAAGCATTGGCAATTTAGCGTTCGGATATTGTAGCGAGTTTACGAGCATGAGTATACCCGACAGCGTTACGAGCATTGGCGGAGGTGCATTCTACGGTTGCTCCGAGCTTACGAGCATAACGATACCTTTTGTGGGAGCTACAAAGGACGGAAGTGAGAACGCTCATTTCGGTTACATATTTGGAACTATTCCTTCAAGCTTAAAAACGGTAATAATCACAGGCGGTACGATTATAGACTCTTCGGCGTTCACAAGCTCTGGGTGCTCAGGGCTTACCAGCATTGTCATCCCCGACAGCGTTACGAGTATTAGCAAAGGTGCGTTCTCGGGTTGCACTGGGCTTACGAGTATAACGATACCTTTTGCGGGAGCTACCAAGGACGGAAGCGAAAATGCTCATTTCGGTTATATATTCGGCGCGTCTGCGTTTTACGATAACGATAGCTGCGTTCCTTTAAGCTTAAAGGCCGTAATAATAACCGACGGTACGAGCATTGGCTGGAATGCGTTCTACGGTTGCTCAGGGCTCACAAGTATAACGATACCAAACAACGTAACGAGCATTGGTTCTTCTGCGTTCTCGGGTTGCACAGGACTTACAAGTATAATGATACCGAACAACGTAACGAGCATTGGTTCTTTTGCGTTCTCGGGTTGCACAGGACTTACAAGTATAACCATACCCGAAAGCACGACGAGCATTGGCTCTTCTGCGTTCAAGAATTGCTCGGGGCTTACAAGCATAACTATACCCGACAATTTTACAAGCATTGACGAAAGTGCGTTCTATGGTTGCTCGGGGCTCACAAGTATAACGATACCAAACAACGTAACGAGCATTGGTTCTTCTGCGTTCTCGGGTTGCACAGGACTTACAAGTATAATGATACCGAACAACGTAACGAGCATTGGTTCTTTTGCGTTCTCGGGTTGCTCGGGGCTTACAAGCGTAACGATACCCGACGGCGTTACGAGTATTGGCAATGGGGCGTTCAATCGTTGCACTAGTCTTATAAACATTACAGTACCTAACAGCGTTACAAGCATTGGCGAAGGTGCATTCTACGGTTGCTCCGAGCTTACGAGCATAACGATACCTTTTGTGGGAGCTACAAAGGACGGAAGTAAGAACACATATTTCAATTATATATTCGGCGGCAAAAACGAACTACCTTCAAATTTAAAATCCGTGATAATAATGGGAGACTCCGACATTGGCGAAAATGCGTTCTACGATTGCGCGTGGCTTACGAGCGTCACAATTGGCAACGGCGTTACGAGCATTGGCAATGATGTATTCTACGGGTGCACTGGGCTTACAAGCATAACGATACCAGGCAGCGTTACGAGCATTGGCGCTCGGGCGTTCAATAGTTGCAAAGGGCTTACAAGTGTCACAATTTGTGATGGCGTTACTACCATTGTCGGTTTAGCGTTCTATAACTGCACAGGCCTTACAAGCATAACAATACCCGACAGCGTTACGAGCATTGGAGATTCGGCGTTTTCGGGTTGCACTAGGCTTACAAGCGTTACAATTGGCAACGGCGTTACGAGCATTGGATCTTATACGTTCAAGGGTTGCACAAATCTTGCGAGTGTTACATTAGGCGCCAATGTTAAAAATATCGCCAATGAAGCATTTAAAGATTGTAATAAGCTTGTTGAGATAATAAACAAATCTTCTCTTGATATCAAGTGCGGCGACAAAACTAATGGTTATATTGCATATAAGGCAATGGAAGTCCATACGTGTCCTAGTAAATTCAAAGAAGTTAACGATTATCTTTTCTACACCTTTAACGGCACAAATTATCTCATTGGTTACGCAGGTGCTAACGCAGAGCTTACGCTTCCCAAAAGTTTTAACGGAGAAAATTATGCAATTTATCAATACGCTTTCTACCAAAGCGCCACTCTTACAAGCATAACTATGCCAAACGCCGTTACAAGCATTGGAAACAATGCATTTGAATATTGCCAGAAACTTGCGAGTATAAATATACCGAACAGTGTTAAGGCTATTGGCGATTATGCATTCAGCGGTTGCAAAGCTCTTACGAGTGTCACGCTGGTAGATGGACTCGAAAGCATTGGTAAGTCTGCATTTGTGAATTGCTATGGATTGACAAGCATAGTCATTCCGAACAATGTGAAAATCGGTATAACAGCATTCAATTCTTGCTATGGTCTAAAAAGCGTCACGATAGGTAACGGAGTTACATTCGGAGATTCATCGTTTTATTACTGTTTTAGCCTCGTCGAAGTAATAAACAAGTCGTCGTGCAATATTACAGCGGGCTCCACCGCCTACGGCTACGTTGGATACTATGCAAAAGAGGTACACTCGGGCGAAAGCAAGATTAAGAACGTTAACGACTATCTTTTCTATACCGTTGGCGGAACAAAGCATCTTTTGAGTTACATAGGCACAGATACGGAGCTGACGCTTCCTGAAAGCTACAATGGCGAAGGCTATGAGATATATCGATATGCTTTCTTCAATAATGCTAGTATTACACGCATAACGATATCGAACAGCGTCACGAGCATTGGCGAAAATGCGTTCGATGGTTGTTTGGGGCTTACAAGCGTTTATTACAAGGGAAGCTCCGAGGAGTGGTCAAAAATTTCAATTGGAAATTACAATTATTATTTGACTAATGCGACGCTCTATTATTACTCCGAAAGCGCGCCGACGGAGGAAGGCAACTATTGGCACTATGACGAGAGCGGCAACGTAACAATTTGGAGCTCCGAGTCATAGACCTCGATTAAGGCAAAAATTCTATCGCATTTAGACGAAAAAAGCGGTAGAAGCTGCGCATTTAGGCAGAAACAAACGGAAACGGTAGAAGCAAAGAAAAAGGCTTTGCTTCTACCGTGATTTTTTCGGGGAAATCAGGGTTACAACCTACGGTTTTCTCCGTTTTTATTTAAGCTTTCGTTTTATCGACGTTTTCTCGTTCGACGTACCATTGTACGCCGATTGCTCGGCGGGCGTCGATTCCCCGCCGAATCCGAGCGTCGGTTTTGCGGGCGATACAAAGTGCATGCTACTGAAAGATTTTTTAAAAAAGCGAAAATCTTTCAGTAGCGGTGAACAAAAATGTGAAAAAACAAAAAGCTTTCATAATTAAAAATCTAAAAGGCGAAACCTGTAATAACAAAGCGAAGCCCGCCGCGATGCCTTTCGGCCTCGCGGCGGGCTTTATTTAGGGCGAGGCGCGCGAGTCTGAGCTTTACGAGAACTCGGGCGCTTTTTCAAAGCGCCGTTACGAGCTTGGAGCGGAAGCGCCGCGCGCTTCGTTGCGAGCCGCACGCGGGAATCCGAAGTTTGTGGAAAGTTCAGGCGCTTTTTTCAAACTGACTGTTATAGAGCTCGGAATAGAATCCGCCGCGCGCCATGAGCTCGGCGTGCGAGCCGCTTTCGATAACGTCGCCGTCCTTCATCACGAGGATCAGGTCGGCATTTTTTATCGTTGAGAGCCGATGGGCGATAACGAAGCTGGTCCTGCCGCGAGTCAATTCATCCATAGCTTTTTGGATTATGAGCTCCGTCCTCGTATCGACAGAGGAAGTCGCCTCATCGAGAATGAGCATCGGTGCGTTTTGGAGCATAGCGCGCGCTATCGTCATAAGCTGCTTTTGCCCAGCGGACACGCTCGTTTCCTCACTTAGCACCGTATCAAGCCCCGCTGGGAGCGAATGGACGAATTTATCGATACCGCACGCGTGCAGGACGCGCTCTATATCGGAGTCCGTGATACCCTGCATATTATAGACGAGGTTTTCGCGGACGGTGCCCTCGAAGAGCCAAGTGTCCTGCAAGACCATGGAAAAGAGGGCGTGGACGCCTTCTCTTTTAATATCTGAGATGGGAACGCCGTCTATCCTTATGCTTCCCCCCGAGAGCTCGAAGAAGCGCATAAGGAGGTTTACCATCGTTGTTTTACCAGCGCCAGTCGGACCGACTATCGCGACCTTTTGCCCTGCCGCGACCTCGACGGTGAAGTCTTTGATTATCGTTTTTTCGGGGGCATCGGGATAGGCGAAGCGAACGTGGTCGAAGCTTACGTTACCTTTAACATCGGGAAGCATTGCGAGCTTTTCGTCCTCGGCTTCAAGCTCCTCGCCGCCAAGCATATCGAAGACGCGGTGCGCGGAGGCGGAGGCGGTCTGCAAATTGGTGAGCCCTTGGGCTATTTGCGTCAGGGGCGAGGTGAAGAGGCGGACGTAGAGAATAAACGAGACGATGACGCCGAACTCGATATCGCCGCGAAGGGCGAAAACGGAGCCGAAAACGCACACCGCGACGTAGGCGAGGTTGCTTATGACGCTCATTAGGGGCTGCATAATGCCCGAGAGGAACTGGGAGCGCCAATTTGCCGAATAGACGCACTTATTCAAGCGCGAGAAATCGGAGACGACGCGCCCGTCGGCACGGCTTAGCTTTATGACGGTGTGCCCCGAATAGTTTTCCTCGATGAATCCGTTAAGCTCGCCGAGCGAGCGCTGGCGCTCAACGAAATAGCGCTGTGAGCGGCTGACGATAACGACCGTCAAAAGCATGCCGACGAGCGTTACGCCGAGAGAGATCAAGGCGAGGCGCCATTCCGTCACGAGCATCATGACGAGGCAACCAATGAACTGGGTGGCGGCGGAGATTATGGTGGGGAGGCTATTCGTCAGCCCTTGTTGAAGGGTTGAAACGTCGTTGGTGATGCGGCTCAAAACGTCGCCCTGGGAGCTCGCGTTGAAATACTTTTGCGGGAGCCTGTTTATTTTGGCGGAGAGCTCGGAGCGCAGACGATAGGACATATCGAGAGTCACGCTCGCCATAATGTACTGCTGAACGAAGCCGAAGACGGAGCTGAGGCAATAGAGGGCGACGAGGAGGATGCCGAGCTTGGCGATCGCGGCGAGGTCGATACCGCCGACGATGCCTTCGGAGATCAGGGTTGTTATCTCGCCTATTTTATCGGGGCCTATGATGGTTATGACCGCGCTTGCCGCGGCGAGAACGAGAGCGAGGGCGACGAGAGGGAGCCGCGAGCGCATATAGGACGCGCTCTTTTTCATCGCGGAATAAAGATCGTTTTGTTTTTTCATAAGATTCCAATCCGTCGCCGAAGGCGACTTTACTTGAATATAGCGGCGCGAGGGAAATAATACTTACCGTGCCGCGCTTTACGTATTACGTATAAATATGCTAAGTTGGGCTTCGGCAAAGCCGTTTGCTTCAATCAAACGTAGGGTGCTTGATGCGTGCGAAGTGGACTTCGGCAAAACTGTTTACTTCAATTAAATACAAGGGGCTTGAAGCGTGCGAAGTGGGCTTCGGCAGAAGACGTTTTTACAATTTACGCAAGCTCTTCCGCGTCAAGCTGGGAGCTTGCTATCTCGCGATAGACGGAACAGCTTTGCATAAGCTCCTCGTGCGTTCCCGCGCCGACGAGCTCGCCGCGATCGAGGACGAGGATATTATCCGCGTGCCGTATCGTTCCGATACGCTGGGCGACGATTATCTTGGTTACGCCGCGGAAGGATTTATCGAGCTCCGCGCGGAGGCGCGAATCGGTGCGATAATCGAGGGCGGAGAACGAATCGTCGAATATCAGTATTTCGGGGCGGCGCGCGAGGGCACGGGCTATCGAAATCCTTTGCTTTTGCCCGCCCGAGACGTTGCGCCCGAGCTGGGCGAGCTTATACTCGGCTCCGTCGGGCAGCTTATCGACGAACTCGCTCGCCTGCGAGACGGATAGCGCCTCGGAGACGGCTTCTTCGGAGAAATCGCGCGCGCCTTCGCCGAAGGCGACGTTTTCCGTTATCGTTCCCGAAAAGAGGGTGGCGCGCTGGGTAACGAAGCCTATCTTATCGTATAAAGCGGAGCTTTTATACTCCTTGACGTTCACGCCGTCCACAAGCACCTCGCCACAGCTTACGTCGAAAAGGCGCGGGATAAGGGAGACGAGCGTTGTTTTTCCGCTTCCCGTCGCGCCGATGACGGCGAGCGTTTCCCCTTTGGAAACACGGAAGCTGACATCGGTGAGCTCGGGCTCGGCGGAACCAGGGTAAGCAAAGCTAACTCCGCGGAACTCGACGCTTCCCTTCTCCGTTCCTTCGGTGCGAGAGCCTTCGACGATGGCGGACTTTGCGGCAAGCACCTCGTTTATGCGCTCGGCGGAGACCTGCGCCTGCGGAAGCATCATAAATATCATGACAAGCATCATAAAGGACATGACGATGTAGGTGGCGTAGGTGCTGAAAGCGACTATCTCGCTGAACAGGGCGACGCGCTCGGGAATGCCGCTTATACCTTCGACGAGGGCGGCGCCGAGCCAAAAGACGACGAGCGTAAGTCCGTTCATTGCAAGCGAAAGTATCGGGTTTATGAGGGCGAAGAGGCGCTGGTTTTTGATTTGGAGACGAAGCATTTCGGAGCTCGGCTCGTCAAACTTTTCGTTTTGGTACTCCTCTGCATTAAAGGCGTGAACAACGTTGATACCCGTCAGATTTTCGCGGGCGACGCGATTTATCTTATCCGTCATACGCTGGACGAGGCGGAAGCGCGGGAGGCAGGACGACATGATGAGAAAGACGCTGACGGAGACGGCGATGACGAAGCCCGCCGTTACCGCCGAAAGCTCGTAACTTTTTCCGAGTATCTTTATTATTGCCCAGACCGCCATGACGGGGGCTTTGATGAGCATTTGAAGCCCCATTGAAACTATCATTTGTATTTGCGTTATATCGTTGGTGGTGCGAGTGATGAGAGCGGGGACGGAAAAGGCTTGCATTCCCGCCGCGTCGAGCGCCATAACGTGGCCGAAGAGCTTTTCGCGAACGGCGTAGCTGAATCCAGAGGCGACGCGCGCCGAGAGGTAGCCGCACGTTATCGCGAGCGCGGCGCTTGCGAGCGCATAGGCGAGCATTTTGAGACCGACGGAGACGATCTGTGAGGTTTGAGTTCCCGCTGTCTGGATGAGTGCCGTCAGCTCCGTCATGCAATCGGGCAGGAGCAGGTCAAAGTAGACCTGGGCGACGACGAGCGCGGCACAGAGCGCCGCCATGAGCACTTCGGGCAGACGCATATTTTTTAAAAGCTTAATCATTTACGACTCCTTATATATTACTTTCATATCGCAGAACGCTTCACACCGTTTTCTTTCGAGGGAAGCTTCGCGCATTCTGAACATTTTGATATCGACCGCCTCCCAGAGGAATACCCAAGCGACGATGTCGAGCGCTTCCGACCAGATGACGCTGCGGAACGAAAGGACGGTGACGAGGGCGAGCGTCAGCAGCCCCAAAACGGCGAGGGCGACGGCTATCGTCCTGTAACGAAGGAGCTGACCGTTCGTTGCCGCGAGGCGCTGCTTATAGTATTCCGAGATGGCGGAAGCGTAGAGGCGCTTTTCGCGCTCGTCTATGCAATCGCTCTCAACGTGGAGCGCGAGGCGCTCCTTGGGCGGGATATAGCGCGCGCCGAAATCGAGGAACTCGGCAACGCCGCCGCTTATCACGGGAACCTCGCCGCTTGAAAACGGAGAGAGAAAGTCCGTGTCGTCGGAAACGCGCATATTTATTATGACGCGCCCGTCCGCGTCGCGCTTATGCTCGGGGAGCGCGTAGGCTTTATTTTTCATTACCGCACCTCCCCGCGTGCGCCGCTCCTTTGCGAATGGCATCGATATTCTTCCCTATCGCGTCCATGACGGACGAGAAAGCGCGAAGCTCCTCGGCGCTTATCCCCGCCATAAGTGCGACGGCGAACTCCGCCTGTATCGCGAGCCCGCGCTCGATGATGCCGCGCGCACCATCGGTCGGAATAAGGCGCGTTTTTCGGCGGTCTGCGGGATCGGCGGCGCGAAGGAGCAGACCTTCTACGACAAGGCGCTCGACGTGAACGGAGACTATGCCTGATTTAAAGCCGCGCATACTGCACACGTCGCGCGCGGTTGCACTTTCGGGATTATTGGCGATGAACAAAAGAATGTCCAGCGCGAGGGGCGAGAGCCCCGTTTCCTTGGAGAGCGGAGTCAAGAGCGAATGATAGGCTTCTATCAGCTTATTGGCGTGCTCGTACATTGCGGGCACTTTGAAGCTCGGATTCATAGTGTCACCTCATTAAAAACGTTCTAATTTTAGACTGTCTATTATTATACCGTCTTTTCGGTAAAAGTCAAGCGTAAGCGGTGCGAATTTACAAATTTAATCGTCTTTTAAAGCTTTGGTCACAAATTCGCTTTCGGGATAGAGCGGCGCGCCTCGGTGAAGGTTGGCGTGGCAAATAAAAAATAAACCGTGCCGCACCCGAAAAATTGGGTACGGCACGGTTTGCTTCATTCGCTTTTGAAGAGGTTGAAAATTTCGGTTTGCACTTTTAGGTCGGCTGTCAAAGGCTTCGTGTAGCTTAATGTATGTTTATATTCATACAATTTGGTATATATATATGAAGGCTTTCGACGCACAACGAGCTTTCTGCGATATCTCACCCACCGCATAATTTATTACGACCTTCGGCAGTATTTCATATGTTGAATACGGAACGAGCGATTAATCGCTGTTGTTCTATTCATCGTCGACGGCGCATTTAAACACGACTGTCTCGCCCGCCTTCATATCGAGGGCGACGAACTCTTCGCTTCCCTCTCGCACGAGGCGCGCGCCTTTTGGCGGCTCGATACCCGCGAAGGGCAAAATTTTCAGCGCTCCACCGACGGTCGCTTCAACCTCGGCGAAGGTGACTTTACCGCTTTGCATTTTTGCGCTCACGATGAAGCCGCCGCGAGCGACGAGCCCCGCGAATCCGCCCGAGAAGCCCTCGGGCACGCTCGGAAAGAGGCGCACGACGCCGCCGAAGCTTTGGAGCAACGCCTCAGTGGCTCTCATCAGAAAAATAGAATTTCCCTCGACGACGGGCGCGGTCATATCCTTGCTTCGCTCATTCTGCGTTGCACAGGCGACGCCGTACCAATCGGGGGCAGTCGTTTTATCCGCGGTGATCGCCTCGGGGCTCTTTTTCGCATTGTGATTTCTCTCGGTGGCACTCGGCGGCGCGACGACGATGGAATTGTGGACGAAGGTGCCGTTCGACTTGGCGAAATACTCGATGAAGCGCGAGAGCTCCTGCCAGACGGCGGCGTTATCGCCGAGGCGGGCGCGGACGGAATTATAGAGAAACCAGCTCCACCCGTGCACGAAGTGCCAGCCGTCGGGGCTCGCAAAGGAGCGCTCGATGGCGTTCTCGTCGATGTAGGCGAGCGTTTTGCGCGCCGAGTCCAACTCGGCGGCGGAAAGGGGGAGCTCGGCGGGAAAGACGGGATAAAGGATATGCGTTCCGAAGGCGAAGTGCTCCTCGGGTACGTCGCACCCCACCCAGAGGGCGCCGTCCGAACGTCTTGCGAAGCTCGGGTAGTGCTCGTAGATATCGCGCCAGAGGGCGACGTCGGAGCTTTCTATTCCCTCTGCGCTTGCAAAATTCAAGGCGGAGCACAACGAGGCGCGAAGCATGGCGAGGGTGGCGGTCTCATCGCGCGTCATTAAAAATATCTCGGGCGGAACGGTGTAATCGAGGTGATAAATTCCGTTCGCGTCTTTGTTGAGCATATTATAAGCATAGAAATTTATAAGCTCGGAGAGCAATGGAAAGAGCTTTTCGCGCATGAGCGCCGCGTCCTTCGTGAAGTCGTAGGTGCGGGCGAGGACGAGGGCGGTGTAGGCGCTGCCGCACATCGTATAGCGATACGAGCCCGAGGGGACCTCGTGCCCCTCCTGATTCATAACGAGGGGAATGAATACACCGCGCGCCGACGCGCCGAATAGCTCCTTGGTGTGCGCCCGCAAGACGTCGATGACGGCGAGATGGGTTTCGACGAAGGAGAGAATGAGCTCGGAATGGTTTATGAGCGGCATCGGCATCACGGGGATCTGGGTATTCTGGTCGGTGTTATAGTTATGCGGCGATAGCCCCGAGACGGTGGCGCTCAGGGGACCGTAGAGCATACCCGCGAGGGCGGGCATCGGTGCTTTACCGAAGGCGACTGCCAGCTCGTAGGCGGAGAAATACCAATAGCGCTCTATCTCGGCGTATTCGCCGAAATCGACGGAGGCTTTATCCCAATAGGAGTGCCACCAATCGGCGCACTCCATTTCAAGCGCGGAAAAACCCGACGCGGCGGCGGAGCGCACGGCGGCAACGGCGCTACGCAGGGGCTCGGCACTCTCGCGCGAGGAGACGACGGAGAGAAAGAGCTCGGCGTCTCCCGCGACAGCGACGGACGAGGTGAGCTTCGCCACGCGAGGCTCGGAGACGCTTCCGCGCTCCGTGGGATAGCGATAATCGTGCGGGAGCTCGTAGGAGACGCGAGAGCTGTCGGGGGCGAGCGGTACTATGGCGAGGGCGAGGGCGTAGCTCGTTCCATCGGGAAGGTCTTGAACGAAGGCGAGCTCCGCGCCCTCTCCGTTATGCCACGCGACGCCTTCCATATCGTCGTTATACGGGCGATAGAGCTCTATTCTATAATCGCGGTCACAGACCGTCGTTCCCTCGACGCGGAGCGCCAAGACATCCCTTTGGCGCGGAACGAGGCTTTTGACGCGAGAATGGAGATGGTGCGCGTCGAGGCGCTGGGTGAGGACGCCGCGCGATATATCAAGCTCCTCGCCTATTCTCGGGAAGGCGGGAACGTTCCAGCCCATTTCGCCATTTCCGAAGGCGAAGCGGAGGACCGCCGCGCTGACGGAGCGAACGGTGACGCTCCCCTTCGTCGGTTCAAGCTCGTCGAGCACGTTCGTTGTATAATCCCCGCGCTCCCGCATAAGCTTCAAAAGCTCCTTATGCGGTATCATATCGGCGGTATTGCGGCGCGCGTCGTAGACGGTGTTTTTATTTATCACCCACTCGATACCGCCTGGGGCATAAGCGATGGCGGCCATAGAGCCGTTTCCCATCAGGGCGCCATTCCGCCAATCGGCGGCGGCGTATTCGCGCGACCAAAGCATTGAGCTCCCGCGCGACTCGTAAGGTTTACATTTGTTCATAGCTATTCCTTTATGCGTGCGAGGCGAACGGGCTCCTCGCTATCTATACGGACTCGGTCACTTTTCAAGCGCGAGCATTGCGTACCCGTTTATCTCGGGGAGCGTTATTTCGGTATAGGCGCCGCTCTGACGGAAGGAGAGCTCCCTCTCCTCGGGGACGAGGCGAACGGAGGAGAATCTTCCCCGAACGAGGACGTGCCTTCCCGCGGGGAGCGAATTATGCCCGTCGATAACAGGGGCTTCGCCGCGGAGCTCGGGATAGGTGGCTCTAACGTGCAAAAGCAAGATTTCGCCGTTTCGCGTCAGCGCCGTTCCCGTGCTATCTGGGAGCTCGGGCGCTCTCACCAGCGGCTCGGGGAGCAGGTCTTCGATAAGCTTTGCGACGAGGCGCTTCAAGGCGTACATTCCGCTGACGTAGTACGCCTCGAACACTTTGAAGCAGACGTGGGCGACGTTGCCGTGGCGAACGACTGCCGCGTGCCCGTCCGTGGTCTGCTTCGGGGGCGTATACCAAAATGCCCGATAGCCGTCGTGGTGCCTATTCATATAGGGGGGATAGTAGTCGGCTATGACCTCGGCGCCGCCTTCGGGATAGACGAGGGAGCCGTGGCAATACATCGACCAGCGCATATCGGAAAGCGTTTCATCGCTCACGTCGCGCATTTTGAAATAGGAATAGTTGGACTTATCCGCCCCGTCGAAGCGGCAGCCCCATTCCTCCATGGCGAAGCCCTTGCCCTCGGGGTCTATTCCGCTCATACCGCTTGAAATAATGCCCCGCCCTGCCGCGAGGTGGCGGCGGAGCTTTTCGGCGAGCTTTTCGGTTATGCGGATATCGTCGGGCAAAACGAGGAGCGCGAAGCGCGAAAGATCCATATCCTCGTTGACGATATCGAAGTTATAGCGAAGCTCGGCGAGGATACGGCAGGCGCCGCGCCCGTCCTTTTCGATAATTCCGCGCGAAGCGGTGAGTATTCCCACTTCGGGAACGTAGCGTGCGCCCTTGGTGTATTTTTCGTATTTCATAACGTCGGCATAGACGGAGCCGACGAGCCCGTAGACGTTTTTATCCAGACTTTCGGCGGGGTGCTGATGGTCTCCCACCGAAATGTCGACGGCGTTCATGTAGGCGTCCCACACGTCGTATTCAAGCGAAGCCTTAGCGCGAAGCCCGCCGAAGTCCGCCCAGCTCTTCTGGAAGCGAGCCGTCATATAGACGACCTTATCCTCGATATTTCTTGCGTAAGCCGCCTGGGGGCGGAAATAGTCATAGCCCTGCCCGCCAGGGAGCCCTTCTATCTCGATGTGCGAATTGGCACCGTGCGCATTGCAATAGGGCGTTCCGTTAAAGAAAAGGTACTTATCTTTTCCGACGAGGGCGCGCACCTCGTGGCAAAAGTCCGTTCGACCCTCGTCGGCAAAGCGGAGGGCGGCTTCCTTATCCGAAGGATCGACGCCCGCCTTCACCATTGCCTCGTGGCACTCGCTGCCGTAGCAAGCGTTGAGGCCCATACAGTCAAGGAAGAAGCCGTCGACGTCGTATTTTCTGTTTATCTCGGCAACGAGAGAAAGGAGATAGCGGCGATAATCGGAATGATAGTAGCACATATCGGGGAAATAGTCCAATATATAGTCATTGCTCTTGTTTATCTCCTTGCTCCATACGCGCCATTCGCGATGGCGGATTGCCATCTCGTAGTCGTAGCCGACGTTGAGATAGGCGGAGACGCCGATCCCGCGCTTATGGCACTCGCGAAGGAGCTCGCCGAACATATCGCCCTTTAAGCTCGGGTAGGGGATGCCGAGCTCGGTGGGATAATAGGCGAAGCCGAGATTGCACTTGGCGAAAATATTGACGTAATTGACGTGTGCCGCGCTAAGGCGCTCGGCGCACTCGGCGGCGTCGAAGCGCTCGCCGAAATCGTAGATCCCCGAAACGGTGTGAAAATCAATATGGACGGCTCTCGAAATATCGTACATTTAAAATTCCTCTCTTTTGAGTATTTGTTGGTTTTCGCGCAAACGTGCTCTGCCTATTTTTCAAGCAAACGGCGACGTAAGCTTGCAAGGGGGTGCGCGTTTTCGCCGCTCGATTTTTGGGCTGCTATCTTCCCTGCGAGGCATCGCTTGTAAATTCTTCTCGGGTTTTCCGCAAAGCTTGCGCGGGGCGCGAGCTACAAGCGCCTTAGCGCTTTGTAAGAAAGCTCATTTTAATTATAATTTTTCACGCACGTTTTGTATTTGCAAAATCGTAAACTTTTTTTGGATAATCGTAAAGTAATTATCAAATATCACAAAAAGTGGGGCGGAGCGGCGCCAATATTTTTTTCGGGAAATTCACGATTTTTTTCAAAAAATTACTTTACATTTATCGCGTTTTCTGCTATACTATTCGGGTAATAAATTTAATGCCCGCTTCGGGCAAAAGGAGTGTTGATTATGAGCCGTACAGTAGGTACCGTTTCACGTGGTCTCAGAGCGCCGATAATAAGAGAGGGCGACGATATAGTTAAAATCGTTACCGACTCGGTGCTGGAAGCGTCGAAGGACGACGGTTTTACAATACGCGATCGCGACGTTGTTGCAATGACGGAGGCGATAGTGGCGCGAGCTCAGGGAAATTATGCGACGACGGATGACATTGCGAAGGACGTTCGCGCGAAGCTCGGCGGAGAGACGCTTGCCGTTATCTTCCCGATACTTAGCCGCAACCGTTTTTCCGTTTGCTTGCGAGGAATCGCAAGAGGCGCGAAGAAGGTAGTGCTTATGCTCTCCTATCCCTCCGACGAGGTCGGAAATCATCTCGTTTCGCTCGATGCGCTTGACGAGGCGGGGGTCAACCCGTACAGCGACGTTTTGACGCTGGAAAGATACCGCGAGCTCTTCGGCTACGGGAAACACCGCTTCACGGGCGTTGACTACGTTGAATACTACGAGGAGCTTATTCGCGAAGCGGGCGCCGACGTTGAGATAATCTTTGCGAACGACGCGCGCGCCGTTCTTCCCTACACGAAGAACGTTATCAACTGCGATATACACACGAGGGCGAGAACGAAGAGGATACTCAAAGCGGCGGGCGCCGAGAGAGTCTTTGGGCTCGACGAGATAATGAACGCGCCCATCAATGGAAGCGGCTACAACGAGAATTACGGTCTTTTGGGCTCAAACAAGGCGACGGATGACAAGATAAAGCTCTTCCCGCGCGACTGCCAGCCAATAGTGGACGCGATACACGAGAAGCTTTACGAGGCGACGGGCAAAAACGTTGAGGTCATGGTGTACGGCGACGGAGCCTTCAAGGACCCCGTCGGAAAGATATGGGAGCTGGCGGACCCCGTCGTTTCCCCCGCTTACACGGCGGGGCTTGAAGGGACGCCGAACGAATTGAAGCTCAAATATTTGGCGGACAACGATTTTGCGGAGCTCTCGGGAGACGCGCTCAAAGAGGCGATAAAGGCGAAGATACACGAGAAGGACGCAGACCTCGTGGGGCAGATGATCTCGGAGGGGACGACGCCGCGCCGCTTGACCGATCTCATCGGCTCGCTTTGCGACTTGACCTCGGGCTCGGGCGACAAGGGCACGCCGATAGTTTACATTCAAGGCTACTTTGACAACTACACGACGGAGTGAGACTCCTTGATTAAAAAAGGCTGTCGCATTTAGGCAAAGCCGAACGAAA
>CAYSUO010000011.1:34158-50177 GCA_964434325.1 uncultured Ruminococcus sp. | reverse complement strand
TTATTATTATATCACGGAGGAGTTGCTTTGTCAACTCTTTTTTCAGCTTTTTGCGTTTTTTCGCAAAATTTACGTTTCATTGGCACAAACGGCGAAAAAGGATCGGCGCTCCGTAGGTGCAAAAGAGTCGGCGCATTTTCGGTGCACACAATAGCCGCGCATATCGATGGAAAAGCAAATGTGCTTTCGGCGCGCAAAAAGGGGTGTCTCATTAAAAATTCAATAAAAACAAGGTTTTTGGGCTAAAACCACGGTAAAATCAATAAAAAGCGAATTTTCAATGAGACACACACGGAGGCTTGGCGGATTTAGAGCAGAAATCGACGGCTGACGAGCGATAGACGTACAAGGGTATATCAAGCGAGGGAACGTCGACAAAGCGAAACGATATATCCGTTAACCCCAAGTCTTGGTACATCGAATGAGGAAACGTCGATAAAACGAAAAATAAAATTAAAATGGGAAAACCGTAGGTTTTAACCTGGATTTTCCCGAAAAAAATACGGTAGAAGCAGAGATTTTTCTTTACTTCTACCGTTTTTCGTTTGTTTCTGCCTAAATGCGACAGCCTCGTGAATTTTATTTAGAGATCATAACGGAGTTTTAACGCAAGCTCTGCCTTCCTTGAAGCGGTAGTCGGAGATCGAACAAAACTGCTGCAATCAAAGCTCCTCAAAATCGGCCGAGAGTACAAGTGAAAGTCGGGAAGCATAAGCTCCTTGACGGAATGCCGACTTTTCTCTCGCAACGGCAAGCAAAGCTCCTCAAACTCGACCGAGCGTTCGGAAATCAGGAAGCGTAAGCTCCCTCCACGGTGCCCATTGCTTCGCGCATTGCATAGCAAGCGGAATAGTAGGCTCTCGCGATTGCAAGATAGTCATTCACCTCGCTGTTGTCCTTGTCCTGCTCATAAAGCGCCTCGTACTGCGTAATACTGTGCGCAAGGGTGTATTTACCTACGTAGTTATCCTTATACTGATGTTTGCCGCTCGTATCGCCGCCCTCATAAGGCTCGCAAAGATTGAGTTGCATTGCCGAAAATGCGTCGAAGTACTTTATGCAAGTAGCATCGACATTCCCGCTACCATTAGTGTCGAAGGGGCAGGTGAAGTAGATATCATCCTTGCCATTAACGGCGCCTACCGCTATACGGCTAACGGCGTAGTCATTCTTCGTAGTTCCGTCCGATAGCACAACGAAAGCCTGTGCAAACCAGTGCCCATTATCCGCGCCAGCATTCCAGCCGCCGTTCAGTTGCTTAATGCTATCCACGGTGTAAACGAGGAAGCGGTTATTCTTGAAGTCCATTTTGACCTTTTCGATATAAGGAGCGGTCTTGGAGATATCGTTCTTGGTGAGGTCGTCGCCGAAGAGGGTGCTCACCGTTTCCAGGTCACGGAGGTACTGGGAGTACGCCTCGTCGTTGCTATACTTTCCATAAGCCGCGAGACCATCGCCGCCATCCTGCCTGATGTAGGTGTCGCAATAGCGCATAAGCTCCATCGCCATCTTCTTATACGTATCCGAGGAGGCGGGATTCGTGAGAAGCGACTCGAAGTAGGAGTCTATGCCCACGTCGTAAGAGGCGGTCTTGGTTTCGCCGTTATAGGTATACTGCAAGTAGACCAAAACGCTCGTCAGCTCGCTTAGCTTCTTTTCGTCAAATGTGACGCGGTAATACTCTTCGCCCTCTATCTTCACCTTATCCGAAAGCTCGTAGGCGTTTTTAAGCTTTGCGTCCTTGAAGAGTCTGACCGAGCTTACGTTCGCCGCCGTGGGCACCTTGACGTAGACGCTCGTTTTAAGCGTATTGAGGCGAACGAAGGAGACGTTGTACTTTATCGCGTTGACGACGAGCTCATTGAAGACGGGCTCCACGGTGACGGGCACGTCGCCTATCGCCTCATCATCCGAGTCCTTTATCTTCCAGCCCGAGAAGGCTTTCGCCATGAAGCCATCCGTTGCGTCGTCGGGCTGTACCGCGAAGCTCGCGCCGCTCTGAATCGATTTGAGCTCGGAGAGCGTGGAGCGTGCGTCAACCCACTCCGTCGCGAGGACTTCTCCCTTTGCGTCAAGGAAGGTGACGCGCACACGGCTGACGCTTACGACGGGATAGAAGGTCTTGCCGACATCCTCCTCCTTCACGCGGTAGAGCTCCGTTGCTCCCTCGACGGGGGCATAGCCGATACGCCCTGTGGCGATACCTGCCGCCTCGTCCTTGACGGGCTCTTCGGCGTCACGGAAGAGCTCACCGACGGCGACGGCTCTCTCGTTGGTCTCACCTTTTATCTTTATCCTAATTTGAGTTGCCTTATAGACCGCGTAGAACGTGTCGTTCGCATTCTCCTCGGTGACGGCGGGAAGCACAACGGGTTCCGTGCCGCCCTCGGTTTTAGACCAGCCGACAAACTCGATGTATTTGCCGTCCACCCATTCGCCAGCCGCGTTTTCGCCTTCAAAGGCGGGAACGTCGCCGAGGGGAACGAGCTTGGTTTCGGTGGTGCCCGTCTTGGCGTCGATGAAGCTGACCTCGACCGCGGTTACTTCGCAGATGGGATAGAGAATGATGTAGCCGCGATCCACGTCGGCTTTTTCGACGGCTTTGAGAGCTTCGGGCTTGGTGGCGTTCTTATCGTACGCCCAGCCGCGTATCTCGTAGAGCTTACCGTCGGCGACGAAGGAGAGCTCGCCGTCATAGCTCGGTATCATACCGATGGGCACGGCGCTTTCCAAGTAGTCACCGTTAAATGCCCAATAGGCGGTGACGGCTCTTGCGGATTTGGAAATCTTGTAGGCGCCCTCCTCGCCCCAGATGGGAGCGATGAAGTGCGTCAGCGAGCTGACCGCGAAGCTGTGCCCATTCGTGTAGACGGTGAAGGCGACGCTTGCGTTGTAGGTCTCGGTAACGTCGGTGAAGAGTTCGACGTAGGAGCCCTCGCTTATCGCGGCGAGCGCCTCGCTCACGGTGTAGTAACCCGTATCGTCAACAACGATGATGGGCTCCACCGACTCGTTGGGGCTCGGGAAATTGTAGTTGTAGTTGTAGACGACGTCGGAGAGGTCTGCGAGATTTATCGAAGTATCTATTTCGTCGCTCTCGAAGAGCTTGCAGATATCACCCACGTAGCCGTTCTTATAGTGAATGACGGCGACGTTGTCGAAGCATATCGAATAGTCCTTTTCGTTGACTATGCTGGAAAGCGATGTCTGGTTAAATCTTATCTCGTCCATGGAGACGGCTTTGAGAGCCGCGGGAGACCAGCTCGTTATGGTGCTTGAAAACATACCCGCAGAGCCGAGATATTCGCCGTTGACGTAGACGTGAGTTTTCGACTCGTCGAGATGGTTCTTTATGAAGTTGCCCTCCTCGTCGTAATCGAAAACATTATTGACTTCAAGGACGAAGGTGATGTGCGTCCATTTACCCGCGTCGGAAGCGTCCGAGGGGAGCGAATAGCTACCCTTACCCGCATAGAAGGTGTTGTCTTTGATATAGACGCCCGAAAAGTTTTGAAGCTGAGTTCCCGTTCCGTTTCTCTGCATCAGGTTTATGCCATGATATCCGTAGTTGAGCTTTCCGTCCACCACGGTGTCACACGCGATATCGAAGTCTATCGTTATGTAGTCGGACTCGTGGGTCGGGTTTTTCGGGGTTGCGCTCTTAGTTCCCTGACCGATGAAGATGCCGCAATAGGAAATGCCCTGCATCGGGTATTCATCCTTATCGGCCGCGGTATACTCGAACTTATAGTAGCTATTTCCGTCGGCACTGGCGACGACGCCGCCCGCACCGTAGCGGTCTCCCCAGCCCTTGGAGATGACCGACCCCGACGGGAAGCTACCCGTGAGGTTGCCGTTCGACTTGTCCCAAAAGGCGGAGATATCCTCGAAATTCGTGGTGAAGCTCGAATCTATCGTGTAGGAGTCCTTGGGAACGCCGAGGGCGTAGTAGGTCTCCTCCTTGTGCTCATCGTTGATACGGACAATCTTGTAGAACTCGGTTGCCGCACCGTCTATATCTTCAAAGGTAAAGTTTATATTGGTTTCGCTTTCGGGATTATGATAGAGGGTAACGCCGCCATCGGTAATGGGAGCGGCGAGCTCGGAGACGAGGTCAAACCTTTTAGTTCCGTCCGCCTTTTCCTCGATGCCGAGGCAACGAACGCCCACCTTGAAGAGGATGCCACACTCACCGTCCCAGAGGCGCGTTCCGCGCGCTATGGCGGTGTGGCTCTCATTTATCGTCACGGTGGAATTGGTGACGACGCCCGAGATATTGCCCGCGAAGAGGCAGGCGGCCTCGGCGGGGGCGCTACCGAAGGTGTAGGTGCTTCCCGTCAGGTAGACTATCGCCTTGGGCTTCGCGTACTCCTTGACGGCGGCTTCGCCTTCGCCCACCGTGGTATAGTTGTTCACCGTGTCGGCAGCCGTGAAGGCTTCGCCCGCCGCGGTGACGGTGGAAATGCGGACGTTCATCTCGACGTACTGGTCACCCGCGTTAAGCACCGTTCCGAACGCTTGACCCTCGGAGGCGAGGGTGGAATATTCGCAAAGAACGATGGCGGGAGTTATCGCCGTCGTTTCCCCTTTGGCGCGGAACATGGTGGCACCGCTTATCGCCACGTCGGAGTAACGTATTTTAACGTAGACGTTCTCGGAGATGGCGGCGAGGGTGGCGGGGGTGGTGGCCGCGCTGACCGTGAGCGAGAGGCTCGCCTTCTCCGCCGTCAGGGTGGAGGCGGAGCTCATGTCGAAGACGGTGACGGGCGTGAAGAGCTTAAAGCTCAGCTTGCCGCTCAACGTAAGAGCCACCTTGTTTTCGCCGCCGATGACGAAGAGGGGATCGGCGGATCTCGAAACGACGGAAATCCCGTCGTCACCGCCCGCGATGTTGATCTTGGCGCCGAAGCTATCGCAGCTGAGAAGCGTCCCGCCGACGGTGATGGAGCCAGGGCCAACGAGGTTGAGCTCGACGCCCTCGCCCGTGACGGCGAAGAGAGCTCCGTCGGAGCGGTTGCTCGTTATGCTATTGCCGTTAAGATCGATGGTGACGGTCTCGGAGATCTCGATGATCTCGTCTTCGGCGACGGTATAATTGCCGAGGAGCTTGATGGGATGCTCCGCGTCGGCATTATCCAGCGCTTCCGCCCAGGTATAGCGGGAGAGACCTTCAACGAGGAAGGGCGCGTCGTCCGCCGAGGCGGAGAAGACGAAAGCACTCACCGCCAGCACGAGTGCAAGCGCCACCAGAAGTATTTTTGTGAGCTTTTTCATAAAACTTTTCCTTTGCGTTTTATTTTTATTATATTATATCATATAAGAGCACAAAATGCATATTGGCAAATGCACAGAATTTTTAAGTATTTTTTTGTTGAACTTATACAATTTTTTGCTCTTTGAGGCGTGCGGGCACTTATTTTTAAATTTTTTGTAAACTTTCCAGTGGCTCCGCTCATCGCGGCACGTGAGAGGAGTTAAAGCCAAAGCAAAAAGGGTGTCTCGTTAAAAATTCAATAAAAACAAGGTTTTGTGGTAAAACTACGGCAAAATCAATAAAAAGCGAATTTTTAACGAGACACATACACGGAGGCTTGGCGGACTTAGAGAAATCGACGGCTGACGAGCGATAGACGTACAAAGGTACGTCGAGTAAGGAAACGTCGATAAAACGAAAAACATAATTAAAACGGAAAAACCGTAGGTTTTAACCTTGATTTTCCCAAAAAAATACGGTAGAAGCAAAGTTTTTCTTTACTTCTACCGTTTTTCGTTTGGCTTTGCCTAAATGCGACAGCTTCGGGAGGCTTGGCGAATTTAGAGCAGAAATCGACGGCTGACGAGCGACAGACGTACAAGGGTACGTCAAGCGAGGAAACGGCGATAAAACGGAAAACCGTATGTTTTCGTTTGTTAATGCCTAAATGCGACAGCCTCTTTTGAGTCTATTTAAATTGGATCAAAGCCCGTAGCGCGAATGGAGATATTCCGCGGCGAGTCGGGCACATTCCAGCTCCGACTTGCCCATGCTCGGGGAGTCCTGCTCCACGATGACCGTCTCTGTTCCCGCCTCCTCGCAAGCCTCGAGAATGGCGTCAAAATTCTGCATTCCATAGCCGACGGGGCGGAACTCGAAGGCGTTGTCCTCGCGCTTATCGGGGACCGCATCCGCTCCCACCAGGTCGTAGACGGGGCCCGCCGCGAGCTTATTGCACGTGAAGTCCTTCAAGTGGACGACGGGAACGCGCCCCGCGAACTCGCGTATCTTATCCTCGGGGGAAAGCCCCGCATAGCGCACCCAGCAGGTATCTATCTCGGGGAATATCTTATCGGCGGGGACCGCCTCGAAGATGAGGTCGTGGAGGAACTTGCCCTCGAAGCGCTGGAACTCGAAATCGTGATTATGGTAGCCGAGGAGAATGCCGTTCGCCGCGAAGTGCTCCGCCATCTTGCGGAATTTGGCAACGGTCTCCTCCCATTTATCCGTGCCCGCAAGGGCGCTTCTCTCGTACCACGGAATGACGGCGTACTTCACGCCGACGGTTTTGAGGAAGCGAATCTCGGCTTCGGGGTCTGCCTCGTAGGCTTTGATCCCGAGGTGGACGGACTCGCAGACGAGCCCCAGCTCGTCAAGAATAGCTTTGACCTCCTCGGCGCTCTTTTTGCCGCTGTAATCGACGAGCTCCACATATTTGTAGCCCATATCGCGGACGGCGCGCAGGGTGCCGTAGTAGTCTTCTTTGAGGGCGTTTCTAACCCCGTAGAGTTGAAGCCCCAGATTGAATTTTTTCATTTTTCCTTCCTTCTGCCGCGAGGTGCGGCGCGAGTGCGAGCACTCGCGTGTGATGGTTTTGATAAGGACTGCCGCGAGCGGCGCACCGCTTGCGGCAGTCGCAAGGCTTTAATTATTAGAGCTCGGGGATAACGACCTCGACCTCTTTGCCCGCGTTGGACGACTTGGCGATGGAATCGAGGATCGCCTGGTTGTAGATTATCTGGCTCGAAGGAACGGGAGCGGTGCCGCCGTTCTTGCAAGCGTCAAGGAAGGTGCGTATCTTCTTATCGAAGTTGGTGGGAGCGCCAGGCTTTTCGATGTAGCGCGGGATCTTGGTCTCGACCTGCTCGCCCGCAACCTCGTGATATATCGTGAGATCGCCGCCGACGGAGCCGTTCCAGCACTCGGTGGAGGGGATACGAAGCCCGCCCTTGGTGCCGAGGAGAATGGTGTCTCCCGCCGTGTCACAGTTCATCGCCCACGAGATACGGAAGTCGATGACGAGGCCGCCTTCAAGGCGAATGAACGCCGCCGCGAAATCGTCAACCTCAAACTTTTTAGCGTACTCGGGGTGACCCGTCGCAACGTAGTTGCAATAGTTGGGGTCCGTTCCGAAGAAGGCGGACTTATAGCCCGAGACGGTGAGGGGCTTCGGATAGCCGAGAGCGTTGAGCACCATATCGAGCGAATAGCAACCGATGTCGGCGAGAGCGCCAAGACCTGCCGTTTTATCCTCGATGAAGCTGGTGCCGAAGGGGGTGGGAATACCGCGGCGACGGCCGCCGCCCGTTTGAACGTAGTAGACCTTGCCGAGAGCGCCCGATTCAACGATACGCTTAACGAGCTTCATATTATCGTCGAGGCGGGGCTGGAAGCCGATGGAGAGGACCTTGCCGCTCTTCTTCTCGGCACGCATTACCTCGATTGCCTCCTCGGTGGTTACGGTGAAGGGCTTTTCAAGAAGAACGTGAAGCCCCGCGTTCAACGCCTGAATGGCACAGGGGGCGTGCTGACGGTTGTAGGTGCAGACGGAGACCGCGTCCAGCTTCAACGACTTATCGTTGACCATGGCTTCGCCGCTCTCGTAGCATTTAACGTTTTCAACCCCGAATCTCTTGAAGAAGGCTTCGGCTTTTCCAGGAATGAGATCGGCTCCCGCGACGATCTCGACGTCGGGCTGCTTCAAATAACTCTGAATGTGGGCTTCTGCGATCCAGCCCGTTCCTATAATACCGACGCGAATTTTCTTCGAGGCGTCCACCTCTTTCGTTTCGTGCACTTCCTTGAAGGCATCAAGTGTTTTGTCGGACATAATAAACTCCTTTTTAAAGTCGGCACCCCGACTGTTATCAATTCCATTATAGCAGATATTTCGCATTTTGCAAGAATTATATTGTGGAAAAATTGAAATATTTTGACTTTTTGAAAATTAGCGCTCCGCCCCCGTGCAAGCGGCGAGCGCCGCGAATTTCGGCGAAGCTTTGCGAGATTTTGACACAAAAAAGCGACACGGGTGCCGCTTTGCAACCGTGCCGCTCTCGTGCCCGCGTCAGCGGGCGACCTCTTCCATGATGAAGGCTTCGAGAATATCGCCTTCTTTTATGTCGTTGAATTTTTCAAGTCCCACGCCGCACTCGTAGCCCGAAGCCACCTCGCGAACGTCGTCCTTAAAGCGCTTCAAGGACGATATCTTATCCTCGAAGATGACGATACCGTCACGCACTATGCGTATCTGCGACTGGCGCGTGATTTTGCCGTCCTGCACGTAGGAGCCCGCAATGGTCCCCACGTTGGGAACGCGTATCGTCTGGCGCACCTCGGCGTGCCCGAGAAGGACCTCCTTGTAGGTGGGGGCGAGCATTCCCTTCATCGCCGCCTCGACCTCTTCGATTATCTCGTAGATGATGCGGTGCGTTCTTATATCGACGCCGTTGCGCTCCGCCGAATCGAGCGCGCTCTTATCGGGGCGCACGTTGAAGCCCGTTATTATCGCGTTGGAAGCCGCCGCGAGCATAACGTCGGACTCGGTTATTCCGCCGACGGCGCTGTGAATGACGGCGACCTTGACCTCGTCGTTCGACAGCTTCAAGAGCGACGACTTGACCGCCTCGGCGGAGCCCGCCACGTCCGCCTTGACGATGATGTTCAAGGTCTTAACGCCGTCCGCTATCTGATTGAAGAGATCGTCAAGATTGACGCGCGCGTTCGCCGCAAGTATCTCCTGGCGCTGCTTCTCGCGGCGCTGCTCCGCGAGGCTCTTCGCCATTCTCTCGTCCTCGACGGCGTTGAGCTCGTCACCCGCCTGGGGCACATCGTCCAAGCCGACTATCTCGACGGGGACGGAGGGTCCCGCCGACTTAACCGTTCTTCCATTGTCGTCCACCATCGCTCTCACGCGGCCGACCGCGTTACCCACGATGACGTAGTCGCCCTGGTGAAGCGTTCCGTTCTGAATGAGCACCGTGGCGACGGGGCCGCGCCCCTTATCCAGCTTGGACTCGATGACGAGGCCGCGTGCGCGCTTCGTCGGATTCGCTTTCAGCTCCTTGACCTCGGCGACGAGGAGGACGCTTTCAAGCAGGGAGTCTATCCCCATCCCCGTGAGAGCGGAAACGGGAACGCATATCACGTCGCCACCCCATTCCTCGGGGACGAGCTCGTACTGGGTGAGCTGATTTAAAACGTTGTCGGGGTTGGCGTGCGGCTTATCCATCTTGTTTATCGCCACGATGATGTCGATGCCCGCCGCCTTGGCGTGGCTTATCGCCTCCACCGTTTGCGGCATAACGCCGTCATCCGCGGCGACGACGAGTATCGCGATGTCCGTCGATTTGGCGCCGCGCATACGCATCGCCGTGAACGCCTCGTGCCCAGGGGTATCGAGGAAGGTGATATCCTTGCCGTTCGCCTTGACGCGATAGGCGCCTATCGCCTGGGTTATACCGCCAGCTTCTCCCTTGGTGACGCTCGTGTGCCGTATCGCGTCCAGAATGGAGGTCTTACCGTGGTCAACGTGTCCCATAACGCAAACGACGGGGGCACGCTCGACAAGATCCTCGTCGCTATCCTCGGTCTCCGTGAACAGGCGCTCCTCGATGGTGACGACCACTTCGCGCGTCACCTTGGCGCCGAACTCGTCGGCGATGAGCTCCGCCGTTCCGAAATCGACCACGTCGTTGAGCCCCTTCATCTCGCCCATCAGCATCAGCTTCTTGATGACCTCGGCGGAGGTCTTTTTCAGGCGCGAGGCGAGCTCGGCGACGGTTATTTCGTCGGGCACGGTTATTTCCAGTTGCTTGCTTCTCGCGCGCTCCGCTTCGAGGCGCTTCATCTTCTCGCGCGCCGCGCGCTCCTTGTCCTTCGCCGTCTTGGTATTCTGATTTCTGTTGTCCTGCTTTTTGAGCTTCTGCTTCGCCGCCTTGGAGTCGGTGCCGTTAACTATCGAAAAATACCTGTCGTTATAGCGATCGTCGTACTTTGAGAGGTTGACGTCGGAGCTCCTTGTATCGACAATACGAGTCTTCTGCCGCGTCTCGGTATATTCCACGTTGAGGTTTACGCCGCCCTTGACGTTCTTCATATCTATCGTCGGCGTCAAGGTCTTAAACTGCTGCTTCTGTGCCCTCTTCTCTTCCTTCTTCTCCTTCTTCGGCTCGGGCTTCTTCTGCTCCGCCTGCTGCTGGCTCAGCTGCTTCTGCTGTTTTTCCAGCTGCGCCTGCTGTGCGGGTCTCACCGTGTTCGCCACGTTCGGCATCTGCCTATCTTCAAGCGGCTTCACCGTCTGCTGCTGCACCTGCGGCTGAGGCTTCGTCTGCCCCTGTCCCTGCGGCTTATCCGCCGTCGGCTTCTTCGCAAGCCCCGCTATGCCGCGATAGCCCTCCGCGGCGCGATTCATATTGCTCAGCTTCTTCGCAAAAGGATTCTCCTGCGGGCGCTCGTTGTACTTCTTATAGGTGCTCTCGCGTCTTCTCTCTCTGCCCGCGTCGGCTCCGCGCTGTTGCTGTGTGCGCGCCTCCGTCGGCCTCTGCTCGCGGCCTCGGCTCGGCGCCTGCTGTGCGCCGTGCGCGCCGTCCCGCTCCTTCGGCTTCGCCGCCTCGGCATTTCTCTTTGCGGGCTCCGCGGGTGCGGGTGCCGCGGGCTTCTTCTCGGGCGCCGCTGGCGACTTTTCCGCCGCCGCGGGAGCCTCGCTCTTCGCGCTCCTCGTGCTCTTGCGCTGTGGCGCGGATATCTTCACCTCGCCCTTCAAATACTTCTCTATGCCCTTCATAGAGTGCGTCACGGTAAGCACGTTGATAAAAGCTTCAAGCTCTTCCTTTTCGACCGTTGCACCGCTGTTCTTTTTTATATCGAGCTGACCGAAAACGTCTATAACGTCCTTGGACTTCATATTGAAATCCTTTGATACATCGGTTATTTTTCTTTGAGCCATAAATGCCACCGTCTTCCACCGAGGTGAAAGCTTCCTTTCATAAGTTATTGCTGTCTGCCGCCTTTGCGATCTCGCGGGCAAAGCCTTCGTCCGTTATCGCGAGCGCCATGGGGGCGTACTCTTTCCCGAGCAGCTCGCCGAGAGCCGCGCCGCCGAGGGGCAGGACGCGGTACGGAACACCGTAAAAATCGCTCTTCACGGTCAATTTCTTTTTCGTTGCGCTTGAAGCGTCGCCCGCTATGGCGACGAGCCTCGGGCCACCTTTCGCCATGGCACGACAGACCGATTCTGTACCTATAATCAGCCTTCCTGCCCTCATGGCGAAGCCGAGCATTCCGCGCAAACGAGTCTCGCTATCCTTCACCGCCGTCGAGCTCCTTTTCGAGCTCGTCGTACACCGAGTCGGGGATCCTACATTCAAGAGAGGCTTCGAGACGCTTCTGCTTGCGCGCCTTGGCGAAGCATTCGCGGCGGCGGCAGATGTAGGCGCCGCGCCCCGCCGCCTTCCCCGTCACGTCGAGAGTGATCTCGCCCGTCGGCGTCCTTATCACGCGAACGAGCTCGTTTTTCGGAAAATGCTCGCCGCAGGCGGTGCATCGCCTGGTCGGCAGCTTGCGCGGCTTCAATGCGTTGTTTGCCATTTGCCCTCCCCTCGCTCGTGCGCTTTGTGCGGTGAGCGACGATTTATTTTATATGTTACCTTCAAACTACTTTGATATTTACGAAACGCCTTCGGTCACGCTTTTATATCTATCTTGCAGCCCGTGAGCCTTGCAACGAGCTTGGCGTTCTGCCCCTCCTTGCCTATCGCAAGGGAAAGCTGCTCGGGCGCAACGGTGACGCGGCAGGTGCGCTCCCCGTCCATTTCCGCCGAGAGAACCGAGGCGGGCGAAAGAGCCGCCGCCACGTACTCGGGGAGCTCATCGCTATACTTGATGATGTCCACCTTCTCGCCGCCGAGCTCCGCAAGGATAGTGTTGATACGAATGCCGTTCTTTCCTATGCAGGAGCCCACCGCGTCAACATTCTCGTCACGCGAGGCGACGGATATTTTGGTGCGGCTTCCCGCCTCGCGGGAAACGCCCTTTATAACTATCGTTCCGTCCGCTATCTCGGGAATTTCAAGCTCAAAGAGGCGCTTAACGAAGTTGGGGTGCACGCGCGAGAGGGTGACTATCGGGCCGCGAGCCTCGCCGCTCCTCACCTCGGAGACGAAGACCTTGATGCGGTCTCCAACCTCGTGCTTCTCGCCTGGAAGCTGCTCTTCTTTAAGCAGCGTTGCATAACCCGTTCCCGTATCGAGAACGAGACTTCCCGACTGGGTATCCACCTTGTCGACGATGGCGGTTATTATCTCTTCCTTCTTCTCCTCGTACTCGCGCGTCTGTCTTTCGCGCTCGTGGTCACGTATCGCCTGAATTATCATCTGCTTGCCCGCGACGGCGGAGAGCCTTCTGAAATTCTTCGTTTTCAGCTCGGTCTCCACCGTGCCGCCGAGCTTGTTGCGGCGGCTGAGCGCCTTTGCGTCGCTGAGAGAGATCTGTGAATTTTCGTCTTCCAGCTCCTCGTCGGGAACGACGACGCGCTGCTGATAGACCCTGAAATCCTGCTTGGCGGGATCGAGCTGAACGCGAACTATCGCGCTCGCGCCTATCTCCTTGCGGCACGCGTTGGCGAGAGCCGCTTCGATCTTTTCCGTCATATACTCCTTCGATATGCCTTTCTCCTTTTCGAGAAGGTCAAGGGCATTAAAGAAATCTGCGTTCATATTAGTCTCCATTCCGCCGCCCTCGGGCGGCACAAATTATTTAGCTTCGCCGCGTGTGCGGCGACGGCAAGGTAGGTGCCTTCAAGCCAAGGCACTACTCGCCCTCTTCTTCAAAAAACACCGTGGTGAGCTTCGATATCTCGGAGCGCGGCAGAGTGACCGCAGAATCGCCACTTTCGATGGTCAGCTCTCCGTTCTCAAAGGAGCGAAGAATCCCCGTCAAGCTTTTTGCGCCGTTTATAGCCGAAAAGAGCTTGGCTTCGACCTTTTCTCCGACGAAGGCGGCAACGTGCTCGTCAGTCCTGAGCTCGCGCTCAATCCCAGGGGACGAGACTTCAAGGTAGTAGAAGCCTTCGATGGGATCGCACTCGTCGAGAATGGGGTCTATCGCGCGGTGTACCTTCTCGCAATCGTCAATGCCAACCCCGTCGTCACTGTCGATGGTTATTTCAAGATGATAGTCGGCACCTATCTTGGAATAGGTAACGTCCCATATGCGATATCCGAGGGCGGCAACCGTCGGCTCTATCGCTTCGCGGACTGCTTCGCGTATAGGCTTTTTCATTTTTCTCCTTTCCGCCGAGAGGCACAAGGCGCTCGCCGCGCGGGGCGGCGGAGCTCCGAAAATCGGCTTACAACGAACGGAGAGTGACCCGCAAGCCACTCTCCTCTATACTATTGATATATACATTATATCATACTTTTTTAAAAAATCAAGGGGTTTCGCAAAAAAAGAGGAAGAAATTGTGCGCAAGAGGCTGTCGCATTTAGGCAAAGCCGAATGAAAAACGGTAGAAACAAAGAAAGAGCTTTGCTTCTACCGTGTTTTTTAGGGAAAATCAAGGTTAAAACCTATGGTTTTCTCTTTTATTTGTTTTTTCGTTTTATCGACATTTCCTTACTCGACGTACCTTTGTACGTCAATCGCTCGCCAGCCGTCGATTTCTGCTCTAAGTCCGTCAAGCCTCCATGTGTGTGGCTCATTAAAAATTCGCTTTATTGATTTCACCGTGGTTTTAGCCCCAAAAAACTTGTTTTATTGAATTTTTATGCGGCACCACCAGATCAGCTCTTTTCGCGTGGCTTCCACGCGTTCGGTCTTTCGCCGTGCCTTCCTTTGCGCCTTGCGAGAGTCGACTTTTTCGCGAGCCTCGCGTAGGAGCGCAAAAGCTCCTCAATCTCGCGATCGACCTCGGCGCGCGAGGCTCCGAGCGAATTTATCGCCGCCTCGCGCTCGGAGAGCTTTATCTCCTCGGGGGCAACGTCGTCGTATAATTTTCTTTTCATTTCGTTATTCGCCGCTCCTTTTTATTCGTCGCCCCTTGCGCCGCGCACGCCGAAATTGCTTTATCGAGTATGGGCTCCGCCTCTGCGCGAGCTACGCCCCGAAAAAAGCGTTTATCTCCGTGCGAAAGACGAGGTACGTCACCGCGCCGACCGCCACGAGCAGAAGGGCTAAGGCGAGCCACGCGAGCTGGTGCTTATAATTATCCTGCCTATCAAGGTAGCGTCGCGCCTTCTTCAAGAAATGCTTGTAGTCCGAATAGGCATATTTTATCACCACGCGCGCGTCGCGCATTTCATTCTTAATATCGCGCCGCAACGCGCCGCGCGGCTTCTGGCGCTTCAACTGGTATTCGAGGGCGCTGAGGCGTGCCTCCGCGTCTATTAGCTTGTTGACGGAGGCAACGAGCTTTTCTTTTATATCGAGGGGAATGCGCTTTTCAAGTATCCGCATATCGCGCTTATAGCGGCGCTTGACGCGCTTCGCGGTGCGTCGACGTATATCGCGCGCACGCTTCCCCGTCTTTTCGTCGCCATGCGCCGCCGCGTCACCCGTATAAAGCTTCGCAAGGCGCTCGTTGATCCGCGTTTTTTCTTTGAGAAGAGCGTCGAGGCGCGTATATATCGACTCCGCGCGCTCGCGCTTCCGCCGTGACGAGAGGGACAGGCTCGTCGGCGTGACGAGCAATGCGGAATAGTGGCGCTCCGCGTCGCGCCTTTCATATTTCAAGGCTTTTTTCTTCGTGCGGCGAAGCCGCGCCGCCTCCGCCGCGAGCCTCTTGACGAGTCTTTTCTTTTCCGCCTCGCTCACGCTGAACGAATTTTCCGCGAAATCGCGTTCCGCCTCACACTCGGCAATTTGCCCCTCAATGCGCGCACGCACCGCGGCAACGCTACCGTCAACGAGGCTTCGTATCTCGGCGATGGCGGCACCTTGTGGCACGCGTCCACGTCCCGCGCTCATCCTTGCAATGCGGCGCTCCTCTTGCTCCGCTTCACGTGCTAAGCGAAGTTTTTCGCGAGCCGCGGCTCGGCGCTCGCTCTTCGTCATGGGCAAGTCGTAGCCACTTCGAGGTGCGTAGTCGTCCGCGTACTGTGCGTCACCGTTGACGTCGAGAGTGAGGATATCGCTTTCATTGTCGGGGTGAAGACCGTCAACGTAGGCACCGTCGGCGTAGGGAGGCGCAAGCTCGGCGGCGTTTTCACTAAATTCTCTGGGATACGAGCGAGCGCTCACGTTTCGCCTCGTAGCAAGATACGCCTCGTATTCCGCTATGCTCGCGTCGTCCGCCGAATATGCCCCATCGACTTCAAGGTGCTCGTCGATGAAAGGGGCGCCTTGCTCGTCAAGGAGCGCGTGTTCCCCGTAGTCGAAGGCTTCACAATCAAGCGTAGAGCTCGCGTCAAGCCCGCCGTTCACGCCGTAATCGTCGCCGAAGGAATTATGTAAATCTATATTTACATTATTTGCATTTTTGAAGCAGTTTATCTCGCGCTCCAAAGCCGCCGCATAGTCGGCTTCGGTCTGAAATTCGGCATAACGCGAAGCTTCCGTCGCGTCCACCGCGGGATATTCACCGTAATGGACGGCTTCCGCAGATAGAGGCTCAACGGCGTAGTCGGCATAAGGCTCGCCCGTTAAGGTAGGCTCCTGGTATTCGCCGTAGCGTCCCGTTTCCGTTGACACGGGGGTATAGTTATACTCATCGTAGGGCTCGGTGTTTAAGTCTGCCTCGGGGTACTCGTCGTAGCGCGTCGCTTCCGTT
>CAYSUO010000011.1:0-34058 GCA_964434325.1 uncultured Ruminococcus sp. | reverse complement strand
GGCGCGGGCGCGTAGTTATATTCATCGTAGTGCTCGGCGTTTAAGTCTGCCTCGGGGTACTCGTCGTAGCGCGTCGCTTCCGTTGGCGCGGGCGCGTAGTTATATTCATCGTAGTGCTCGGCGTTTAAGTCTGCCTCGGTGTACTCGTCGTAGCGCGTCGCTTCTGTTGGCGTGGGGGCGTAGTTATACTCATCACAGTGCTCGGCGTTTAAGTCTGCCTCGGTGTACTCGTCGTAGCGCGTCGCTTCCGTTGACGCGTGGGCATAATTATAATCGTCGTAGAGCTCATCGTTCAAGTCGTGGTCGTGATATTCGCCGTAAAGCACGTCGTCTTCCGAAAAGGGAGGATTTTGTGACACGGCGCACGTCTTTTCTTGGAAGCGCTCGTTTATCGTGAGCGTCGGAGCCGCAACGAAGCCCGCGCGCCGTGCGCCGCACGCTTCCGCAGTGCCAAGCTCCTCGCTTTGCTCCGCGCGGGCGCAGTGCCCTGCCCCCGCTTTCGCGCTATCCGCGAGCGGACTGCTCTCCCTCTCGAAGCCCGTTTGTGCGACACCTGCCGCGTCGCCACGCTCGAAGCCAAGGGGCGGCTCAAAGTGCCGCGCATTTCTGTATAGCGCCTCGGGAGGCAAGGTGCTCACGGCGATACTTAAATCGAAGCCACGCCGTTCAGCTCTTTCCCCCTCCGAGCGCTCCGCCTTTGCGTCGTGGGATCTCTGTTCTGTTACTTTCGCGAAGCTTGCCTTTGCCGCACTATTTACTTCCGTCGCAACACTTGCTTTTGCCACGGTAATTGCTTCCGTCACGGTACTTGTTTCTGCGGCGGGTTGCGCTTTTGTAGCGCCCTCGCGCATTTGGGCAATAAGCCTGTCGGTCTCCTGCCTACGGAGCTCTATACGCGCGCGCTCAGCCGCCAGCTCCTTCTCATTCGCCTTGACTCGTGCGTCACGCTCCGCGGCGAAGGCTTCGCCACGCCGCTCTATTCTTCTTTGAGCTTGCGCCGTTCGCGTGCTCGCGGCACCGTCGCGCACCTCGCCGCCATATTTCTCGATTTCAATCTCTGCCACGGTACCGCCTCCCTTCTCCGCTGATTAAGGCGTATTACGCCTTGTGCGTTTTATAAAAGTTGTGCAAAAAGTCAAGAACGTCTCTACGTAGTATCAATCCAATGAAGCAGTTTCTATCGTCGACAACGGGAACAAAGTTATGCTCCTTGACGTTTTCAAATAGCTCGTCGACGGGGGCGTCGTGCCGCAGGGGGCGCGAATAGTTCTTGTCGAGTATCGCCATGACGGAGTCGCGCTCCGCCGCCCGTGCGTCGAACACCTCGTTGTCGATGAAGTAGCGAAAAACGTCGTCATTACGCAAAGTGCCGACGTAGACGCCCTCCCCCGTCAAAACGGGGATGGCGACGTAGTGATGATAGCGCATTTTTTCAAGAGCCTGACGCACGGTGCTCGTATCGTAGATAAATTCGACGGAGCTTTTTGGAATTATGAAGCGCAAAATATTCATATCGTTTCCCGTCTCCATTCAGCGCCTTGGGCGCGTTTGTTTTGCGCGAGTGCGCGCGTGGCTTGTGCTGGGCAAGCCTTAGTGTTTTAAAAACTATTGGAGCCCGTGCAGGGCGGCTCCTATAACGGTGGCAAAGCGCGAGTCGCTCGGAATTATGAAATTGACGCCGTAATTTGCCTTCAAGGCGTTGAGCTCCTTGAACTTTTTCGCGCAGTGGGGGAAGCGCGTCAGATTTCCCGTTAAAACAATGTTCTCGACGCCTGCCTGGTGTGCGGCGAAAACGGAAACCATGCCGACCGTTTCAAAAACGAGATTGAGTATTCCGAGGGCGACGTCCTCCTTGGTGGCAACGTCGGAGACGTTGCCGAAGTTAGCCGCGGTCAGGTCTCGCGAGAGTGCTGTGAGATTGTCGTCCGACGTCACGTCGCGAATACGGAGATCGATATTGGCAATGTTGCCACCCGCGGCGTACTCAACGATGTGATCAATGCTGTCCGCTTGGAGCAAAAGATGAGAGAGCCCCATAATGGTTCCGCCGCCGACGCCTGTTCCGCCGAGGTATTTCATCTCGGTGCCCTTGGCGTGCACAAGCGCGGTGCCCGTCCCCATACTGACGACGAGCGCTTCTTTAAGCCCCGACAGGTAGAGCCCACCAAGACCTATGCTGTTGAACTCGGGAACGTGGATACATTCGAGCCCGTAGAGGCGGCGCTTCACCGAGGAGGAGCCAACGCCCGTCATATAGATTCTGTCTATATCGGAAATGGCGAGGGAGTTCTCGTCCGTAAATTTGCCAAAGGCACCGTACGTCGCAGTAACGGGGTCATTGGCGCGAACGAGCTCGGGGGCTATCAGGCGCACCTCGCCATCACCGTGCCGTATGCCAACTATCTTCGTCGTGCTCCCGCCGACATCTATTCCAACGGTAACGCTCATTCCTTCGCCGTCTCCCTTCTGCCCTTCATAAGGCTCTCAAAGGAGAGCCCGTATTTATCCGCAATGTCGCGCGCGTATGACTTTCCGTCTGGCTTTGCGCGATATATCTTGAACGAGCGCTCGCCCTCCTCCATGCCCGCAACGAGCGTATCGAGCCGAACACCGCCCATGGAGACGGAGCGCGCGTTTATTTCGGGCACCTGTGCCGCGAGCTCGTGCAGGTGGGTGGAAAATATTCCGCGCACGCGAATGGCGGCGAAGCCCGCAAGTATTTCCGCCGCGATATAGGAGGCTTCAAACGCCCCCGTTGACGATAGGGACTCGTCGAGCAATATCATGCTGTTTTCCGTCACGCTGTCGAATATCTCGCGAAGGCGGGCACATTCCTCGCCGAGGCGCCCCTTATCTATCGTATCGTCCGCCCCCTCGGGGAAATGCGTGAATATCCCGTCCACGGGGGATATTTCCGCCGCCTCGGCGGGAACGGGAAGCCCCAGCTGGCACATTGCTTGCGCCGCGCCGACGGCGACGGTCACAACGGATTTGCCGCCGCGATTAGGTCCCGTCAAAACGTAGATGGCGGCATCATCGTCAAATTCCACGTCGTTGGTAACTATTTTATCGCTTATCGCGAGCGCGACTCGCGGGTTATAAAGTCCGCGCGCCGAAAACGCCTTTTTCTCGGCGGGGAGCACCGTCGGCATTACCACGGTGCAGCCTTCGCGCGAGGCTATCTCGGCAACGAGCTCGGTCGCCCGACTCACAAACTCTATCTCGGGAAGGAGCTTCAAGAGAAAGTCGGTGCTGTCTATCACGTATTCGCCGACGATGGCGCGCCAGCCCTTGACCGAGGAGCGAAAAACGTCCTCTATCGCGCTGTTGAACGCGCCCACGAGCGCCTCCTGCTTGTTCTCGCTCTGCCCCTTGCCGAAGGGGGAAAGCTCGGCGATACAGGTGAAAGCGTCGTTTTTGAACGAGAGCCTAAGTATCTTGTCGAGCAGCTTCCCCGACTTGAAGGGCTCCGAATTGATGGAGATGACGCCCGCCGACGAGGGGCGCAAGTCGCGGTCCAGATTTACGCCGATGGTGATGCTCTTCACCTCGCGGACGCGGGCGGCGAGAGCTTCGAGGCGCCTGTTGAGCTCCTTGTAGAAGTCGGACTCCGAGAGCTCAAAGATGAAATCGGCGAGGCGGCGAAAGGCGGCTCCCTTTATTCGGTCACGTATCGGCAAAAAACCGTCCCGCAGGGATTCTATGCAGGAGACGTAAAGCTCTATCTCGGTTATGCTATAAAGATAGGATTCTCCCGAATTGGCGCTCTCGCTATCAAGGTGGCGAAGCTGAACGATATCGTCGAGCACGGGGTAGACCTCGGAGAGCATTTTTCGGAGCTCGGCGATTTCTAGCATATCGGCTATCGTGCTCTGGCGATATTTTATCACCTCGGGGTCGGTCGTGAAATAGTCCGAAAGGATGCTGCTTTTCAAATCGAAAAGCTCCGTGAGCCCGAGCTCGTCGCACACCGCGTCGGATATTTTGGGAAGCCGACTTCTATCCGAGTGAGCCGTCGCGCTCTCTTCATCGGGGTAAAGTAGGCTGATAAATCTATCTTCCATTTGATTTTGATTTCCTTTTCGCTTCTTTGGTGGCTCGCCGCGTGGAGCGTGCGCTCTATCGAGAGCCAATTTTAACACCATACACTATAAGTATAGCATAAATCGCGCGGAGGCGCAAGAGCTTTTAAAAAATATTAAAATATAAAATTTCAAAATATTAGAATATAAATTGAAAGTGTACGCAACGTAAGAGCCGACGCGAAAGGCTACGATTCTTTCGCATGCTGTCGTCTTATTTCTCGCTTCTTCAAAAAGCTTACAAGCTTCGGGGGGTGAAATCCCCAGCTTTCGCGTGGTGCGCCGTCGTCCTGCCCACCGCTCTTTCAAAAGCCTATGAGCTTTGGAGCACTGCCCTCACAAGTTTTCGCGTGGTGCGCCATTGTCTCGTGACACGCTTTGTGAAAAACTCACTAATTTTCAAGAAAAACAAGGCACATTTTTGTAAGCTCGCTATACTTACAGTGCGGCGGCAAAGTGATAAAATAGGCTTACGAGAGGCGAGCTCGCGAGGCGCTTCTCGAAAATTCTCGGAGGTGTGGCGTGGCGAAAACGAACGCGGAATACCAAAAAGACTATCCGCACAGAATGTATATCTATTTTACCTCGTTTTCCGAGGAGGTCGGCGCGCCGAGCTTTGCCAAGTTTGCAAGGAGCATAGGGGCGACGAGCGATGACGTTGAAGCATTCAGGGTGCACAAAGAATTTGAAAGAGCCTACAAGGAATGTAGGGAGATCAGAAGGGACTACCTTATAGATAACGCACTCTCGAAGAGATTCGACTCCTCCCTCGTCAAGTTCCTCATCTCGGAATACGAGGCGGAGCGCGACGCGGGCGGCGAAGAACTCGCCCTCACCCTGCGTGTCGTCGGAGACGCTGGCAATGGAGCTTGATCTCACCGTCACAAGGAAGCAGAAGTCCTTCATCGACGCGAGCGAAGCCGAGGTGCTTTTCGGCGGAGCGGCGGGCGGCGGCAAGTCTTACGGGCAAATAGCCGACGCCCTCCTCTTCGCACTCAGATACCCGCGCTCGAAGCAGCTCATTTTGAGGAGGAGCTTTTCGGAGCTCGATAAGTCGCTGATAAGGACGAGCTTAGAGCTCTACCCCGCGGCGCTCTACCGCTTCAACGCCTCGGCGCACGTCGGGCGCTTCACGAACGGCTCCGTGATAGACTTCGGCTATTGTGCGAATGAAAACGACGTGTATCAATACCAGAGCGCGGAATACGACGTTGTTCGCTTCGACGAGCTGACGCATTTCACGGAGGCGCAGTACGTCTACCTCATATCGCGCGTCCGTGGGGCAAACCCGTACCCGAAGCAAATAAAATCGTCGACGAATCCTGGGGGCGTCGGTCATAGCTGGGTGAAGGCGCGCTTCATTGAGCCCGCCGCGCCCTGCCGCGCCTTCACGGGGAGCGACGGAATGAGGCGCATCTTCATTCCCTCGCGCCTCGACGACAATGCGTTTCTGATGAAAAGCGACCCCGACTACAAGAAGCGCCTCTTGGCGCTTCCCGAGCGCGAGCGCAAGGCGCTCCTCTATGGCGACTGGGATATATTTGAGGGGCAATATTTCTCGGAATTTTGCGCCGCGCGGCACGTGGTGCGAGCGTTTGAAATCCCGCGCTCGTGGCGAAGGTATCGCACCATCGACTACGGCCTCGATCGCTTAGCCTGCCTCTGGATAGCGCTCTCGCCCGAGCGCGAGGTCTACGTTTATCGTGAGCTGTGTGAGTCCGACCTTCCGATAAGCGTCGCCGCCGAAAAAATGACGGCGAGGACGCCGCAAAGTGAGGAGATATACGCGAGCCTCGCCCCGCCCGACTTGTGGGCGCGCACACAAGAGACGGGAAAGACGAAGGCGTCCATCTTCTCGGAATTTGGCGTTAATCTCACGCGAACGTCGAACGAAAGGGAGGCAGGCTGGCTCGCCCTCAAAGAGCTTTTATGCTCGGGGCGGCTCAAAATATTTGAGCACTGCCGCGAGCTGATACGCTGCCTACCCGCCCTTCAAATCGACCCCCAGCGCCCGAGCGACTGCAAGACGGAGCCCCACGAAATAACGCACGCCCCCGACGCTTTGCGCGGCTTCGCCGTTTTTCATACGCGCCCCGCGGAGCAAGAGAGAAGCGCGAGGCGCGCGCCATGGACGCGCGACATGTGGGAGGACTACGAGGCGGCGGGAGAGAGCGAGCGGCGCTATTTAAAAAGCAAATACGGAGAACCAATGTGAGAACTGATGAGAACTGAAAAGAAGAACAAGGAAGCGCGGCTGAATTTTTTCAGAACGCTTTACGAGGGCGCGAAAAGCGCCTATGCGGAGTCCTTGGCGGGCTACGAGCGAAATATGCGCCAATATCGCGGAAGCACGGAGATAGACGGCTCGACGGAACAAGCGGTGACGGTGCGCAACATAACCTACGAGATGATAGAGAGCCAAGTCTCGTCCGATATCCCTTTCCCCAAGGTGGACGCCGCCTGTTACAGCGAGAAGCGCGACAGGAACGCGAAATCGACGGAGCGCCTGCTCTGCTCGCTGAGAAACAAGGTAGACTACGAGACGCTAAACGATATGGACGAGCGCTTCACCTACATTTACGGCGGAAGCGTTTGGTATCTGGAATGGGACAACACGGCGCGCCTCGGAAAAGAGGTGGGCGCCGTCAGGCTCTTCTGCCTTCCGCCACGTGATTTCATTCCCCAGCCGAACGTTATGAGCGTCGGCGATATGGAGTACTGCTTTCTGCGCTTCACGACGACGCGCGACGAATTGCGCGACAAATATGGGGCTCGCGAGGAAGAGCTCACGCTTGCGGAATGTGACTACGAGGAGGGGGAAGATGGCGGAGAATACGACACGGTGGCGGTGACGGTGGCATTCTACAAGGACGAGGACAAGGACGTGGGAAAGTTCGTTTTCTCGGGGGAGCTCCTGCTCGACGACATCGAAAAATACTATCACAGAAAGCGGCGCACCTGCGAGCGCTGCGGAAAGGCGGAAGAGCTTTGCCGCTGTGACGCCAACGCGTGGATAAGCGAGGATCAGCTCTACGAGAACACGGCGAGCGCGACGAAGGCGATGTTTAGGCTCTTCCCCGAGCTCGCCGCGAACACGCGCTTCGTCGGCGAAAACGACGTTGTTCCCTACTACGTGCCGAAGAGCTTTCCCATCGTTATCAGAAAGAACACCTCGGCGGACGGACGCCTGTTTGGGCAATCGGATTGCGAATACATTCGCCCCGAGCAGCAGGCGATAAACAAGATAGAGTCTCGCATTTTGAAGAAGCTTTTGCGCGCGGGGGTCACGCCCATCGTCCCCGAAGACGCGAGCATAACGCTCAATAATTCGGTGTTCGGGCAGCTGATAAAGATACGCCCTGGGGAGAGCGCGGCACAGTACGGAAAAGTTGACACGACCCCCGACATAAGCCAGGATATCGCCGAAGCGGAGCGCCTTTACGACCACTCGAAGCGTGTTCTCGGCATATCGGACGCGCTCCAAGGGCTCGACACGCCGAAAAACGAATCGGGCTACGCGCGCCAGCTACGGATAAATCAGGCGACGGGAAGGCTGGAATCGAAGCGAAGAATGAAGCACGGGGCATACGCGGCGCTCGACCGACTCATCTTTGAGCACTATTTGGCATTTGCGGACGAGCCGCGCGCCTTGGTCTATAAGGACGCCTTCGGAAGGATACACAACACCGAATTTTGCCGCTACGATTTTCTCGAATACGACGGAGAATACGGGGAGTTCTACTATGACGACGCGTACCTCTTTTCCGCAGACCAGAATGCGGGCGAGGAATATCGGCGCGAGGCGCTTTGGGAAAGGAATCTCGAAAACCTGAAAGCGGGGACCCTCGGCGACCCGAGCGATCCGACGACGCTTTTGCGCTATTGGCAGAGCCAGGAGCGGGCGCACTACCCCTTCGCGAGGGAGAACGTGGAATACTTTCTCATTGCGGCGTCCGACGAGGAGCGAAGGCGGAGCGCGGAACAAGGTGGCGACTTAGCGCTCAACGCGGCGGACGAGCTATGAGACGTGGAGCTATGGCGGAGGCGGCGCAAGCTTTCGGAGCCCACAATTTAGATGAAAGGTTGGTCAAATGAAAAAAGGAATTGAAGACTACGTTCGGCGGCGAATCGAAAGCGCCACGAACACGGACGGCGATGAAAGTGCCGTGGTGAAGCGGAGCTTTGCGGACGCGGTGACGCACGCGATAACCGCGAGACGGCAAAGCGGCGCTGACTTCGGAGCAACGGCGGAGCGCCTTGCAGGGGCAGGGCTTTCGCACAGCGGCTACGCGGCACACTTGGAAAGGCGCGCGGGGCGCAAGCTTTCGGAGAGCCTGACTACTGCCGAAGCGGATAAGCTGACAGCGAGCGCGACGCAAAGGCTCGAAGAAGAAAAGCTCGAAGCCGCGCTTCGTGAAAAGACGAACAGCCTAAAAAACAAGGTGCTCTACTACGCTCTCGCGGAAGGAATAACGGACTACGACGTCCTCTTCAACTACGCGACCGACGCGGGTCTCTCCGAGGACGACGCGCGCACGGCGGCGGAGGGCGCCTTCTCGGCGGTAAAGGAGAGCGTTCGCAAAAAAGCCTTCGCCAAGGTGCAGAGCACGATAATCTCGAAGCGACTGACGAGCAATCAGGCTTACGAATACGCGTTAAGCTTAGACCTCGATGAGGCGGACGCACGCGAGCTCGCGAAACTCGCCTACAAGATGAACGAGAGCGTCGGCGAAAGCGAGCGAAGCACGGGGCAAGCTGCGGGAAGCTCGCGCCTACATTTGCGAGATTAAGGCGCGCGATATCGCGCGCCGACAGCGGCGAAAATAATGTAAATCTTTATTTACTTGTGTTAAAATTCGTCGCTAACGTAACCAAATTCAAACTAAAAATGGGGCTCACCTCATTTTTGTTCGCAAGCGAACGCATTTGAATTTCAAAAACATTTATGCCGCCGCTATGGCGGCGGAAGGGAGATACGATGAATGAAAAAAATTATTCGCCCTACGGGAGCTTCGGGCTTGAAAAAATAAACGCGCCGAAGGGAAAGCCCACGGGCGAGCCTCGAAGCACCAAGATAGAGGGTAACGGCGACCTGCGTTCAAGGAGAGAAAAATGACGGAAAACGAAGTGCTAACAAAAGAGACCGAAGCGGTCTTTCCCGAGTGCGACGGCGCGGATGTAGCGGAAGCCAGCCTCACGCCTCGGCTCGATGAGGCGCAAGCCACCCCCGAAAATGACGCACGGGGGGACTTCGACTACGAGGAGCTTATTGCAAAGGACATGGCCGAGCTCAAAGCGAGCTTTCCCGAGCTCGCCGACATCGGCGATATAACGGAGCTCGACGACCCTTTGCGCTACGGCGCCCTGCGTGACCTCGGGCTGACGCCCGAGGAAGCCTACCGCGCAACGGCGCGGCACACGAGGAGAAGCGACAACAGAGCGCATTTGAAGAGCTCGGCTCCACGCCACGCCGCCGCGCCGAGCGGAAGCCTCCCTTATGCGGAGCTTCAAGCGGCGCGCGAGCTTCTCGGCGTATCGGACGCGGAGCTTCAACGCCTCTACAAGCGGGTGACGCGATGAAGCGACACTCCGACAAAAAGAAAATCAACATCTGCCGCCTCGCGGCAAAAAGGAGAAAAAATGTTTAAGCTCAAACAGATTCAATACAACCGCCACAACGCACCCGAGATAGAAAAGAGAAAGGTGAAGCTGGGGCTCGCGGCGGAGAAGGAGACCATCTTCCGCCTCTACAACGGCAATCTCACCAACGAGAGCGAGGACAGCGCGAAGAGCGGCGCGCTCTACGTGGTGCTCGACGCGGTGAGCGCGAGCGACAAGGAAAGGTACGTTTCCTGCTACCGAATAACCTCGGATATGCTCATCAGCGTGCGCTTCTTTGCCTCGGGCGTTACCCCGACGGAGGGAATGCGCTTCCAGCTTAGCGGAACCTCGACGGGCGGCTACAACGCCTTGACCTACTCGGCGGGAGAGGGCGAGGTCATCGCCGTCGGCACGGAAAACTACGCAAAAACGAAAAACATTCTGGTACGCTTCGACGTATAACGAAAGGAGAAAAAATGATAATTTACAGCAAAAGCTCGGAAAATCTCGGCGCCTACGGTAAGATAGACACGCCCATCAAGATGATAATCGAGCACGAGAGCGACCTTATGACAAAGAGGGGCGGAATATGCGACTGGCTCTTCAACGTGGAAAAGAGCTCGCGCTTCGGCGAGACGATAATCGCCGAGAGCGAATTTGACGTGTTCAAGGCGGCGCCCGAGGGCGGCGGCGCGGAGAGCGACGAGATTGCGGAAACGAGCCGAAAATTCATCGAACACATACAGTTCATGAAGGAGTTCATCATTTCGGCGGAAATGATGGAGGACGCGGCGTGGGGCGTTGCCGCGGACGCGAAGAGAAGGGCGGAAAACTTTACACGCTCCTACTATAAAACGATGAATAAGCTTTGCGAGCAGGCGCTCGTAAATGCGACCTCGACCTCCACGCGTTTTTCGGGCGCGAACGTGGATCTGACCTCCCCCGACGGTGCGCCCCTCTTCTCGGCGACGCACGTATACAAGACGAACGCGACACAGTCCAACTACTTCTGGGGCGATATATTTTCCTCCACGGTGGGCGAGGCGCGCGTCAGTGCGACGGACGTTTTCGAGGAAGCGCTCGCCAAGCTTTCCGTGCGACTCAGAAATATGAAGGACGATAAGGGCGATCCCCTCGGCTACACGGCGGACACGCTCATCATTCCAGGAAATAAGCCGAAGCTCGAAACCATCGTCAAAAAGGTGTGCGGCTCGGAGGGCGCGCTCGGGAACGGCTACAACGATATCAACCTGCATTACGGCAACTGGAACGTTATCGTTCTTCCAAACTGGACTCCGACGGACGACCGCATTATGGTGATGTCGAGCGAGGCGAACAGAAGCCTTTCGGGTAATATGTTCTTCAATCGCGTTCCGCTCACGGTCACAAGCTGGGTGGACCATCACACGGGCAACTACGTGTGGAACGGACGCTGCCGCTTCGGCATCGGCTTCGGCTCCTACAAGCACATTCTGCTCGCCGTCGATTCAGGCGAGTCCGTTGATATGTGCACGAAGCTGGCATAATACGCAAAAGCCTCGGCGGACAGTATTTATCACGGCACGCCGAGGCTTAAACGGAGCAAAGGGGGTCTCATTAAAAATTCAATAAAAACAAGTTTTTCGGGGGTAAAACCACGGTAAAATCAATAAAAAGCGAATTTTTAATGAGGCACACACGCGGAGACTTGACGGATTTAGGTAGAAACAAACGAAAATTAAAACGAGAAAACCATAGGCTTCAACCTTGATTTTCCCTAAAAAACACACGGTAGAAGCAAAGCTCTTTCTTCATTTCTAACGTTTTTCGTTCGGCTTTGCCTAAATGCGACAACCTCTTCCATTGCCGTAAAGCGCATTTTGTAAGCACGTAAAATTTTCAAAACGTTTGTGCCGCCGCTATGGCGGCGGAATGGAGATCGATATGACACTGAAAGAACTCGAAAGTGAAGTCCTCGCGCTAAGCTTTGAGGAAGAGCCCGAGGACGATGCCGCGCTCGTCGCGGCAATAAACAGAGCACTCGCGACGATACACACGGAGCGCGACCGCATAGAAGAGCTGACGCTGTTTCAGCCGAAGAACGAGCCCGTCCTTTTTGAGGAACATCTGCACCACGAGGGAGGCACGGAGCTTGAAAAAAAGATTGTGGGACGTGCATTCAGCCTAAGCGCCTCGGGGCAGGGCGAGCTCATCATAAGAGACGGCGACGGCGAAAGGCGGCGCGCCTTTTCGGGCAGCCTGACTGCGGTGCGCGAGATCATTCACCCCGAGGGGGCAACGCTCATCTTCGGCGGCGACTACGACTACGACGTGTACGGCTTTGCTGTTTTCGCGCGGCTCTATTCCCCGCGCGCCGCCGACGTGGAGCTTTTCGGCGAAGCCCGCGAATACGATATGACGGACCTCGACCCGCACTTCATCGCCTTCGCCGCTCCCCCGCTCACGAGCTGTGGCGATGCGATACCCGCCGCCATCGCCGAGGGTAAGCTCTTAAAGTTGCCGCGCTCCTTTTCGGGAGCGGTGCGCGTTAAATACAAGCGCGGCTTTTCTCCCCTCAAAGGCGACCGCACTCAAAGCGTCGACGTGGCGCGCGAATGCGAGCACCTGATAGCGCCTCTCGCGGCGGCATATCTTCTGCTCGACGGCGACGAGAAGCTGGCGGAATACTACGTCTCCCTCTACCGCGACGGAATGGCAGCGGTCAAGCTCTACAACAGGCGCACGACGTCGGGCGAATACCGCGACGTGCTCGGGTGGGCATAATGGCGAAGATACGAAGAAGCTTTTCGGAAAAGACCGAATACTCGATAAGCTATTCCTCGATGCGCGGCGTCGACCTCTCCGCTGAGACCGCCGCACACGGGCGCGATCGCTTCGCCTATTTGGAAAACATGTATCGCGACTACAACGGAGACGGGACCTGCGCCGTTGAAAGCGTCCCTGGCTTTCGCGCCGTCGCCTCGTTCGGAGACCCGATAAACGGGCTTTTCATCCAAAAATCGAACGGCGGCGAATTTATGCTCGTTCACGCGGGCACGAAGCTCTATCGCTTCAACGTTGCCGATCGCAACGCCGTCGGTCAGCTCTCCTCGTTGAAGCGGGTGGAAAACACCAAAAGTTGCAGCTTCGCCTTCGGCTCCGCGTTTTACCTGCTCGACGGGCGGCGAATGACGCGGATCGACGGAGACGGCAATGCCGCCTACGTCATGGAGGGCTCGGCGATGCCGCCCTACGTGCCAACGACGTACGTGAACGGCGTGGAGCACGAGCAGAGAAATCTATTGACGGATATGTTTCGCGAGGAGCGCTACGTGACCTATCCCGAAGAGCTCGCCTACGCGACGCCCTCCCTGAAATATCGGATAACGGATACGGAAAATCTCGTCTGCTCCGTCGTCGGGATCAGTGAGGCGCCAGACGACGGCGACCTCTTCATTCCCGCCTTCGCCGAGATAGGGGGCACGCGCTACTCCGTTAGCGAGGTTTCCGACTTCGCCTTCGCTCAAAACGCGTGGATAGAGCGCGTCTACGTGGCGGAGGGCGTGAAGCGCATAGGAGCCTTCGCCTTCTACCGCGACACCGCAATATGCGAAGTGCTTCTACCCGACAGCGTCACCGAGATAGGGGGCGAGGCTTTCAGCGCCTGCACCTCGCTTGCACGCTTGCGGCTTGGCGCCGCCTTGAAATCGATAGGAGCCTCGGCGCTCCTCGGCTGCGTTGCGCTCACCGAGATAGAGTACGCGCTCGACGCGGAGAGCTTCGCCGAGATAAGCGGCGCCGACGAGGTGGGAGAGCGGAGCTTTGTATACTCGGCGGAGTACGCCGCCATCAAAATACGAATACCGCTATCCACCCCCGCCGTCGTCATTGAAAGCCTCACGATCGGTGGAACGGAATACGATTTCTTCCCCGAGTTCGACGACGAGACGGTGACGGCGCTTAACGTCTACGAGGTGAAGGAAAGCGCGCTCGTCGGTGCAAGTATCGTGATACGCGGCTATATGCACCCGAAGAAATTTAAATTCAACTCGCAAGGGATGAATTTTTTCACGGAACTTGGCGACTGCTCCGCCGCCGACGCGATACTCGGCTGCCGCGTTGCGGAATGCTTCGACGGAAGAGTTTTTCTCGCGGGGAACCCGCTCTTTCCAAACACGGTGTTTTATTCCTCGCGAGACGAAACGGGCAACAACAACCCGACCTACTTCGGCGTTATGAATTATTTCAACGACGGCGTCGGCGCCTTCCCCGTCACCTCCCTTTTAGCGGCGGGCGACGCGCTCGCGGTCTTCAAGGCGGGAGACGACGGCGGTGGAAGCATATTCTATCACGTCCCCAAGGAGACGGAGCTCGACGTGCTTCCCAAAATATATCCCGTATCCTACGTTCACGCGGGTACCCCCGCCCTCGGCGCCTCCATCTCCTTCTTCGACGACCCGCTCTTCATTTCCGAAAACGGGCTCCTCGCGCTCGACAAAAAAGCGATAAACCTTGAAAGGAGCGTGGTGTGCCGCTCACACAACGTGAACGCGGGGCTATTGACGGAAAAGCTCGCGGAAGCCTCGCTCGCCAAGTGGTGCGGCTATCTCGCCGTGGCAACGGCGGGAACGATATATTTAGCGGATTCGCGCGCACTCTTCACGCACGCGACGGGGGCTTACGAATACGAGTGGTACATTATGAAGGGCGTGGGAACGTACAAAAATGACGACTACGTGTACCGCTATGCGAGCCGCGCGAGAAGCGGCTACGAGGCGGCGGAGCGAGACGACGAGCGCGCCGAAGCGACCGTTTACAGCGCCACAGGCGAGGGGGGCGACGTCGTTTATTACACGCTGGAAAACGGGATACGCTACGAGGTCTACAAGACCGAGGAGAGAGCGGGCGGCGATTTCAGCCCCGCCACCGTGCTGGCGGCGGCGGGGAGCGAGCTCTTGTTCTTCGGAACACCGTCGGGCGACGTTTGCGTTTTCAACAACGATATGCGCGGAGTCGCGCCCGAGAGGCTAACCCTTTCCGATGACTTTGACACGCGCTCCTACGAAAGCCTTATGGGAAAGGCAATACACCGCGACTATTACAGTTTCAACGGGCACGCGCCGCGCTACGCCCTATCGACCGTCAACGACGATTGCGGAATCCCCGCGATGACGAAGAGCACGGTGAAGGGCTCCCTCGCCTTGAAATTCAAGGCTTTCGGAAAAGGGGAGCTGAGCTGCGAGGTGGCGACTAACGGGCGCGGCTACAAGGAAGCCGCGCGCCTCGGCGACGCGAAGCTCGATTTTTCCGATCTCGATTTTTCCTCCTTCGCCTTTTTCGGCGAAAGCCGATTTACGCTCCCCGTCGGGGAGCGCGAAAAGGGCTGGCTCGAAAAGCAGATAAGCGTATATAGCGACGGATACGGAGCCCCCTTCGGGCTATATTCGATAAGCTATCGCTTCACCGTGAAGGGAAAAATAAAGAGGAAAACGGTTTAATTCAAAGCTTGAATCCCCCGTGCCTTGAAGCAAAGCTTTGACACCTACACTTAAAAAACAAAACATAACGAAAGAAGGATGACGATGGATAACCTACAAATAACCGACAAAGAGATCGAGGAGCGAAGCATCGCCGCTCTGCCGACGCGCCCCACCGCCGCCGCCGCTTTCGGCGGGCGCGGCTACACGGCGCACGAGATGAAGGAAGCCTTCGACCTTTTGCCGAAGCTGATAGCGGAGCGCTTCAATGCGCTCGTGGCGGCGGCGGAAGCCACGGGGGAGGCGGGGCTCGCTTCTGCGATACCGACGGGGCTCTCCGAGGGGCATAGTCTGGCGAAGCTTTTCGCCGACGTGGCGAACGGGAATTTTGCTTCCTATTTAACGGTGCACGGGTATGCGCTTTCCGAGCTAATTGCGGAGCTGAAAAGCGACGTTGAAAAATTGAAGGCGATAAACAATGTATAAAATAGTTTACATTTCTCGCTTCGGCAAGCCCGAGCTTGAAGCCATCCACAAGGACGGCGAGGCGGGCGGCCTCCTACTCGTTTTCAAGGACTGCGCCCCGCGCTCGATACGCCTTGGAAATCAGATACGAGCCTGTGACGGCGCAAGCTGTTATTTTGACACGGGGCTTAGCGACGGGAGCTACGAGCCCCTGCTCTACACGAAGAACGGCATGCTCCGCGCCGAGGGCTTTGAGCTTTTCGGCGCGGTGCCGCGCCGCACAGAGCGCGGCGGCAATTTCGTTCGCGAGCTCTCGGCGCGCACAGAGGAGCTAAGGTTGCGCCTTTGCGAGGTGGAAAAGCGCCTCGCCACGGCGGAGGAGGCAATTAAGGGGCACGGCGTTTTTTAAGTCAGCGTGCTCGGCTCAAACGGGCAAAACTCATCAAACAACAGAATGGAGAACAGAATGAAAAAGAAGAAAAAAGCAATAATTTTTATTGCGTCGCTATGCGTCGCGGCATTTGCCCTCGGCTTTACCGCCTCGGCGGCAAACGATGGCGGCGATGGCGGCGGTGCCGACGAAAACGCTGAAATCGGTGACACGGGGGCGGGCGAGGGGCACAGCAAGAATCTCTTTGAAGCCGCCTACGAGCTCGCCTGTGAAAATCTCGACAAAATACTTTCGGCGCTCGCCTTCTGCGGGACGCTCCTCGTCGGCTTCGCCTACAAAAAGGGACTGCTTCCTACGCTGGAAGGAGCGCTCGGAAAGCTTAGCGATAGCGTTCGCTTAATAAACGAGGGGGCGCAAAAAAGCGCCGAAGAAGGCGAAGCCTTTCTCACCGCGCTTGCGAAAAAGCTCGACGCGGGCGCGGGGGCGCTGGAGAAAACGCAAAAGGAGCTTGACCTGCTTCACGCCGACCTTGAAAAAGCGGAACGAAGTGCTGACGAAGCGGAGCTTTTGCGCGCGATAATGCGGACGCAAGCGGAGCTCCTTCGCGATATAATCATGACGAGCTCCTTGCCGCAATACATGAAGGACAAGGCGGGGGAGAGCTTTGCGCAAATGGCGGCGAAGCTCACGGAGGCGAAGGATGAAGCCGCGAGCTAAGCGCAACGCCTTGCGCGCCGCCGCCCTCCTCTTTGGAACAGCGCCGCCGACCGCCGCCATCTTTTCCTATTTTCCTCTTTGGCGCGAGCGCGGCTCCGTCGCCCTCGTTTCGGGCTTCTCGCTTCTGCTCCTCCTCGTTGCGGCGCTACCGCTCTTGCGCACGCTGAGGGAGAAATTCAAATCGCCCTCCGCGCCCCTCGTCTGGCTTTCCATTTTCGCCTTCTTCTTCATCGCTCGGCAGATCGCGAACGAGGTGACCGTCATCGCCTTTGTCGGCTTCGTCGGCAACTGTATATCGGCGGGGCTTTACGCCTTGGCAAAGAGGTACGACGATGAGCGATCGGTTTGACGCAACGCTTCTCGGCTCGGGCGAGCTCATGAGGCGGGCGGGCACCGCCCTGATAAACAACGCGGGGCGCGCCATCGCCCTGATAACCCTCACCGTCGCGGCACTGGTGACCTTCACCGACGTGAGCCTCGCCGACTTCGGCACCAAGAGCTTTACCGCGATGCTCGCCGTCATGCTCATCGCCTCCTACCTCATCTATTTTTCCATGGCGGACGCGGGCGAGAAGGCGGGCGAAGAAAGCGAGGAATACCGCGGCGCCATGGAGCGCTACTTAAAGCTCCGCGACGCCATCGGAGCGGACAAGATGGGGCGGCTACGCGATTTTTGCGCGGAATACGCGCGCGCCGAGCTTCGTTTCAGGCGCGAAACGCTGATAGCGAGCTACGGCTTCGAGGCGGAAGCCTTCGCGCTTTTCGACGAGGGGCGCTACGAGGCGCGTGGGCGCGAGAAACGCATTTTCAAAAAGGCGCGCCGTATGCGTACCGTGGAGCTCACGCCGACGAAGCTACTCTCCCGCGAGCGCTTGCGAGCAAGGAGCGAGCTCTCCAATCCCGAGAGCTACAAGCTCCTGCGCCTTGCGCTCCGCCTGATACCGACAACGCTGGGAATGCTCCTGACGGTCAGCATAATTCCCAGCGTCAAGGAAAACATGGGGACAGCCGCCATCATCGAAGGCATAATAAAGCTCTCGGGGCTTCCCGTCGTCGGCTTTCGCGGCTATTGCGGCGGCTACCTCCAAAAGAAGCGCGACGGAACCGCATGGCTCGAAACGAAAGCGCGACTCTTTGAAGCCTTTCTCGCCGAGGTCGGCGACGCGGCGAAGCCGTGAATTTAATCTACAACAGTCTCAATAATTTCAACAAAACGCCTTGCAAATACATTCTAAACCTTTCAATGAGCCCACTCCTTGACTTTGGCTTTTGGCTGTGTTAAAATACTATGTACAAATGATATGAAGGGGGAGCGAGATGAGATACGACGAGAAGCTTGGCATCATCGGCATTGGAATACGCGAATTTGTTGCCACGGCGCGGCGCGCCATCGCCGCGATCCCCCCGCGCGACGAGGACGAGCCCGAGCTTTGCGAAGCGTCACGCACGGCGCTCCGCGCGGCGGGGCTCTCCTCCGCCGACAAGAAGGAGCTCTCCCTCCGCTTTGAAGCGGGCGAATATCGCTTTGAGCTCACGGGCTATGCCTACTACGAAGAGGCGCACCGTCGGCTCACCGCGATATACGAATTGGACGGCGACCCGAAAAAGCCGAACGCCGAGGCACGTGCCGAGGCGCGCGGCGAAGCCTACGTTGCCGCCTTCATTCTTCTCGAAGTCCTCGGCAATCAAGAGGGCGTCAGCTTAAAGACCGTCTACGTCAACGGAGCGCGCGGCGAGAGCTGTGAAGCACTCGAAACGGTCTCCTACAAAAAGCTTTCAAGCTTTTTCGACAAGTGCCGCGAGGCGATACGCGTTTTTGCGCGCCCCGAGATAGAGCGCGTCACGCGGCGGCTCCCCTCGCTGAAAGCCTTGAAATTTCCCTACCCGCACGTTCGCGCGGGGCAAAACGAATTTATTCACGCCGTCTACCGCAACGTGGCGTGCGGCGGAACGCTCTTTGCGCAAGCCCCGACGGGGACGGGAAAGACCGTTTCCGTCCTCTTCCCAGCTCTCCTCGCCCTCGGGCGCGGCAAATGCGATAAGATATTCTATTTTACGCCGAAAAGCACGACCGCGAAAGCCGCCGCCGACTGCATTGAGCTTTTCGCGAAGCGCGGCGCGCTCCTTCGCGCCGTCTGCCTCTATTCCAAGGAGCGGCTTTGCCCGTCGGGCGTGGTCTGCCGCGAGGGGCGCGAGCTCTGCGCGGCGGCACGGCGCAACAAAATGGCGGAAGCCGTCCTCGCCCTCTACGATGAGGCAGCCCCCGTCGTTACGGCGGAGGCGCTACGTGCGACGGCGGCGCGCTACGGAATATGCCCGCACGAGCTCGCCCTCTCCTACGCCGAGCTCGCCGACGTCGTTATATGCGACGTCAACTACCTTTTCAACCCCGACGTCTACTTGCGGCGCTTTTTCACCGTGGGCGGCAACTACGCCTTCCTCGTGGACGAGGCGCACAACCTGCCCGACAGGGCGCGCGAGATCTATTCGGCACAGATAGGTGAGGAAGAGCTCATCGCCCCCGCGCTCGACGGAGCTCTCGGCGTCTTCTCGGAGACCGCGGCAGAGGCAAAGGAGCTGACGAAGCTCTTCTACGACGTGCTTTTCCCCTACGTCAAGGACGAGATACGCCTCGACGACAAGGGCAATCGCGTTGCGGCGGCGCACCTCGGCAACGTCCCGAGCGAGCTCTTCGGAGCCTTTGAAAAGGCTTGTGCAACGGCGGAAAAAGAGATACTACTAAATCACGGGGCGCGCGACGAAGAAAAAAGCGTCCGCCTCAAATACCTGCGCGACTATCACGCAAAGCTACGCGCCTTCCTCAACGCTTTGAACGCCTTCGACGACGGCTACGAGCTCTTCATCTTCTACGAGAACGACAAAATAAAGGCGAAGCTCTTCTGCATCGATCCGCACGGGCGCATCGCCGAAAGGCTCGCCAAGGGCTCATCCGCCGTATTCTTCTCGGGGACGCTTTCTCCCCTGCACTATTACAGGTCCACCCTCGGCGGTACGCGCTCCTCGGCGTGCTTAGAGGTCGACTCCCCCTTCGACACGGGTCAGCTCTCCGTGACGATAATGGACAAGGTGAGCACCCGCTTCTCGGAACGCGAGGACACGCTTCAAGCCGTTTCGCGCATAATCGCGGCAACGGTCTCGGCGAAGCGCGGCAACTATATGGTGTTCACCCCCTCCTTCGCCTACGCCGAGGCGCTTGCGAGCGCCTTTCGCACAAAGTACCCCAAAATAAAAACGCTCGTTCAGCGCAAGGGGATGAGCGCCGCGGAACGCGCCGCCTTTCTCGACGCCTTCGCGAACGAAGCCAAAGGCTACCTCATCGGCTTCTGCGTGATGGGCGGGATATATTCCGAAGGGGTCGATCTGGCGGGAGACCGACTGATAGGCGCCGTCATCGTCGGGATAGGGCTTCCCTCGCTCTCCTACGAGCGCGAAGCCATCGCCGCCTACTATCAGGAAAAATACGAGGAGGGCAAGGAATTCGCCTACGTTTACCCTGGAATAAACCGCGTTCTGCAAGCGGCGGGGCGCGTTATACGGCGCGAGGACGATCGCGGGGCGATAGTGCTCATCGACGATCGCTTCGCCGATCCCATCTACAAAAAGCTCATTCCCAAGCTGTGGAGCGAGATGAGCTACGTCGGTAGCGCGACGGAGCTCCGCCAAAGGCTCGACGAATTTTGGAAAGAGAACAACAAAGAGTAAGTCACGCCATAACGAGGAAAGAGGGTGTCTCATTAAAATTCAATAAAAATAAGGCTTTGTTATAAAACTACGGTAAAATCAATAAAAAGCGAATTTTAATGAGACACATACACGGAGGCTTGGCGGATTTAGGCGGAAACAAACGAAAAACAAAATTAAAATGGAAAAACGTATGTTTTAACCTTGATTTTCCCTAAAAAAGCACGGTAGAAGCAGAGCTCTTTCTCTACTTCTACCGTTTTTCGTTCAGCTTTGCCTAAATGAGACAGCCTCTTTTCGTATAAACGTATTGTCAAGCCACGCAAGTTTGATTTTATTTTGACGAAGCGCCTTCAATGCCCAGCTTTATCTTGCTTTGGCGCTTGTTTCCACGAAAAGCTTTAACTAAATTGTTGAATTTTGACGTATTTTTTCGCAAATCGCCACTTTTTGTAAACTTTTATTTTCTTTTTCGCTTCGTTTCGATAATCATTCCGCTATTTTCATCGAAAGCGTCACAGCTTTCGCGAACGAGTCTATGTGAGCCGCAACGCAACGAGGTGCACCGCAAAATGCGTATCACGCCTGCGCCTCTATCCACAAGCGACCAGGTGACAGACACGAGGACGGGGAAGTTGCGCGGCTTTTTCGCGGCGCTGCGCGCCGCCTCCTCGTAGCTCGAAAGAAGCGCCGAATAGAAGCCGTTAAAGTGCTCGGCGGCGGCTCCCGCCCCTTCGGCGCACGGCACGGAGAGCTTCAAAATGGAGCACAGCCTACCGCCCGCAAAAATGGGCTTCGCCGTGCTTTTATCAACGAGCGTCAGCTCTGCAATCTTCATATTATCCCGCACTTTCAATTTGGGCGCTGAAAGCTTATGCGTTTCTTTATCGAAATTTTCCGCTGTTGGCGCGAGAGGCACAAGCCGATTTCACCCACAAAAGCTTATGCCGTGCGATGGAAAAATATGAAGCAAAGTTTTAAGCCGTTAGAAGTGCTCGACAAGACGCGGACGGAGCCATGCTTGAAATGCCAATGCGTGATAAGTGAACAAACCAGAAACGTGGCGCCAAAATCCGACGCCGACGAAGTGGCGTTTAAGTCCTTAGAAGCGCTCGACGAGGGCGAGCGTCAGCGCGCGGGAGCGCGCCGCGGCGACGGGGAGAAAATTCTCGTAGCTCATCGCGCTCCCCTCGTCGGCACCGTCGGAGATGGCGCGTATCACGGCGAAGGGCGTTTGATTGGCGAAGGCGACCTGCGCCACCGCGCCGCCCTCCATCTCGCAAGCGGAAGCCGCGAAGAGCTCGCGCAAGCGGAGCTTATCGGCGGGCGACGAGATGAAGCGATCGCCCGTGGCAACGGTGCCGCCCACGGCTTTTATCCCGAGCTCATCGGCGGCGGAGAGCAATATCCCCGCGGCGCGCTCGTCCGACTCGAAGAAGACGCGCCCGAGCCCCGAGATGAAACCGAGAGGATCGCCGAAAATGCTGGTGTCCATATCGTGCTGAACGAGGCTTTTCGCCACGACGACGTCGCCCTGTGCAACGCCGTCACCTATTGCGCCCGCGACCCCCGTATTGACGATGAGGCGCGGCGCGTACTTCACTATCATCGCCTCGGTGCAAAGCGCGGCAAAGACCTTGCCGATCCCGCATTTGGCGACGGCGACGCTTTTCCCGCGCAAGCCGCCGACGTGGAACTCGATTCCACCGACCCGCTCCGTGCGGCACGCTTCAAGCTCCGCGACAATTCCCTGCACCTCTATATCCATGGCTCCTATAATACCGACGTCAATCATTTTACTTCCTTTCATTTTTTCATCTACATCTGTACTGTGGGGGTGTCTCATTAAAAATTCAATAAAAACAAGGTTTTTGGAGCTAAAACCACGGTAAAAATAAAAAGCGAATTTTTAATGAGACACCTACACGGAGGCTTGGCGGATTTAGAGCAGAAATCGACGGCTGACGAGCGATAGACGTACAAGGGTACGTCAAGTGAGGAAACGTCGATAAAACGAAAAAACAAATCAAAATGGAAAAACCGTAGGTTTTAACCTTATTTTTTCGAAAAACACACGGTAGAAGCAAAGCTCTTTCTTACTTCTACCGTTTTTCGTTTGTTTCTGCCTAAATGCGACAGCCTCATCGACAAAGCTTTCATTCCTTGTATTTAAAATCGTGCTCACCGACGGAGAGCACCGCGAGATAGCGACGGCACTCACGCTTCGCCGCCTCGATATCGAGCTCGCGCCAATTGCCGCACTCCTTGCGGATCTTCCCAAACACGTCGCCCTCGTGGGCGATTATCTTTTCAAGCACCTCGATGACGGCGGCGAGGGTTTCCGCATTTCTCGCGTCTCTGACGAGCAGATAGAAGCCTGTGCGGCAACCCATGGGTCCAAAATAGACGACGCGCTCGCCCATCGCCGAATTGCGAATATAGGTGGCGAACATGTGCTCCACCGAATGCATGGTCACGTTGTCCATATAGTCACCGCCGTTGGGAACGCGCGTCCTCAGGTCATAGGTCGTTACGTCGCCGTCGATACGCGAAACGTAGATCCCCGCGGTCAGCTTATCGTGATCCACGGAAAACGAGGCTATTCTTCTAACGTCGCCCATCAGAATTTTATTCTCTCGGCGACGTAGGCTTTTACCTCGGAAAGAGGTATACGTACCTGCTCCATGCTGTCGCGCTCACGAACGGTAACGCACCCGTCGTTTTCCGTCTCGAAGTCGTAGGTCACGCAGAAGGGCGTTCCTATCTCGTCCTGACGGCGGTATCTCTTACCTATCGAGCCCGTTTCATCGAAGTCCGTCGCAAATTCGCGAGCGAGCTCGTCGTAGAGCCCGAGCGCCTTTTCGGAGAGCTTTTTGGAAAGGGGAAGCACCGCCACCTTGACGGGCGCCAGCGCGGGGTGCAGGTGGAGCACGACGCGAACGTCGCCCTCCGCAAGCTCCTCCTCGTCGTAGGCGTCAACGAGGAAGGCGAGAGCCACGCGATCGGCGCCGAGGGAGGGCTCGACGACGTAGGGCACGTAGTGCTCGTTCGTTTCGGGGTCGAAGTAAGTCATATCCTTGCCCGAGTGCTCCTGGTGCTGAGTCACGTCGTAGTTTGTTCGGTCAGCAATGCCCCACAGCTCGCCCCAGCCGAACGGGAACAAAAATTCAAAGTCTGTCGTCGCCTTGGAATAGAAGCAAAGCTCCTCGGGGTCGTGGTCACGAAGGCGAAGATTTTCGTCCCGCATACCGAGGTCAAGCAGGAACTTGTGGCAATAGTCCTTCCAGTAGGCAAACCATTCGAGGTCGGTTCCTGGCTTACAGAAAAATTCAAGCTCCATCTGCTCAAACTCGCGCGTGCGGAAGGTGAAATTGCCAGGGGTTATCTCGTTTCTGAAAGCCTTGCCTATCTGCGCGACGCCGAAGGGGAGCTTTTTCCTCATAGAGCGCTGAACGGAGGGAAAATTGACGAATATCCCCTGCGCCGTTTCGGGGCGAAGGTAGACGGTGCTCGTTGAATCTTCGGTGACGCCGATGAAGGTCTTGAACATGAGGTTGAATTTCTTGATGTCGGTAAATTGCTTGCCGCCGCACAGGGGGCAGGCGATGCCCTTCTCCTTGATGAAGCTCGCCATCTCCTCGAAGCTCCACGCCGCGGGGTTGTCGTCCGTTCCGTTTTGGAAGGCGTAGTCCTCGATGAGCTTATCGGCACGGTGGCGCGCCTTGCATTGCTTGCAGTCCATCAGCGGATCCGAGAAGCCGCCGACGTGCCCCGAGGCAACCCAGGTCTCGGGATTCATTATGATGGCGGAGTCAAGCCCCACGTTGTAGCGCGATTCGCGGACGAATCTCTTCCACCAAGCGCTCTTGACGTTGTTTTTAAACTCGACGCCGAGAGGTCCGTAGTCCCAAGAGTTCGCCAAGCCGCCGTAGATCTCGGAGCCTGGGAAGATGAAGCCGCGCGTTTTGCAGAGGGCGACTATCTTTTCCATTGTCTTTTTGCTGTTTTCCATTTTGTTCTCCTTGCGCCGCGGCAAGCACACCACGACAATATGTAAATAATTATTTATATTCAGTCTACGTATTTTCCGTAAATCATCCCGTCTTTATGCGACACGGGTATGACGTAGACGAGGGAGCCGCGCAAATCCTTTTCGGAGCGAGCCTCGAAGCTCAGCTCCGCGAAGTTATCCGCGTGCGCCGTGTAGCCGCTCGCGATGCGCGTTTCCGCTATGGCGGAGAGGGGCTTCCCCGCCGCCACGAGTGCCGCGAGGCGCGCGTCGCGCACGCGATTTTTTTCCTCTATCATAATGCGGCTTCGCTCGTGCTTCTCCGCTTCGGAAAGCTGACACGGGTAGGTGGCGGCGGGAGTTCCCGCACGCTTTGAATAGGCGAAAACGTGAACGTCGAGAAACGCGGCGGCTCTTATAAATTCAAGGCTTGCGCGAAAATCGGCGAAACTCTCCCCAGGGAAGCCCACCATCATATCCGTGGTAAATTCGGCACAGGGAAAGAACGAGCGCAAGCGCTCCAAATTGGTGAGCGCACCCTCGGCGGTATAGCGCCGCTTCATGGCGGCGAGTATCTTGTCGGACCCGCTTTGCACCGAGAGATGAAAATGCGGAGCAAGTATCGCTACGCCCGCCACCTTCTCGCAAAAGCGCTCCCCCATAAGCTCGGGGGCGAGAGAGCCGAGGCGAAGGCGCTCACAGCTTTTGCGGCGGTCCAGCTCGCGAATGAGATCGCCAAGGTCATATTCGCCGTCAAAATCCTTGCCGTACGCCGCCGTCTCGATCCCCGTGAGCACCACCTCGCGAGCTCCGCCCGCATACAAGGCCTCCACCTCCGCGATAACGTCGGCGGGGGGCTTAGAGCGCACGCGCCCGCGCGCCGCGGCGATGGCGCAATAGCTGCACTTGGAGTCACACCCGTCTTCTATTTTGATATAGGCGCGAGCGCGCGGGGCGTGCTCGATACGCATAGGCTCAAATTTCGCTCCAACGAGCGTCCCCACCGCGACGAAGGGCTCCGCGCGGCGCTCTGCAAGGCGCTCCTCCACGGCGGCGACAACGCCCAGCTTATTCTCCGTTCCGAAAACGATGCTCGCTCCGTCTATCCGCGCCACCTCGTGCGGCGCGCGCTGGCTGTAACAGCCGATGACCGCGACCACGGCGCTCGGATTCCTCTTTATCGCGCGGCGTATCATCTGGCGCGATTTTCTATCGCTTTCCGCCGTCACCGTACAGGTATTTATCACGTAGGCGTCACACAACTCATCAAACGAGCGCACCTCGAAGCCGCGCTCCGCGAAGCGCTCCGCCACTGCCTCCGTCTCATACTGCGAAACCTTGCAACCGAGCGTGTAGAGCCCCACCGTATATTTCAATGCGCGTACACCTCGGGCTTCAAAATGCCGACGAAGGGGAGAGCCCTATACTTCTCGTCATAATCAAGACCGTAGCCGACGACGAACTCGTCGGGGATCTCCCTCCCGCAATAGTCTGGCGTATAGTCCACCTTGCGGCGCGAGGGCTTATCGAGGAGCGTGCACGTTTTCACACTGCGCGCGCCCTTGTGGAGAAGATACTTCGTTAGATAGGCGAGCGTCGTTCCGCTGTCAATGATGTCCTCGATGATGAGGATATCGCACTTGTCAAGATCAGCGCGAATGAGGTCGAGGTAGATATTGATAGACCCCGTCGTCACCGTTCCCGCCCCGTAGGACGAGACCTTCATACAGTCTATCTCCACGGGAATCGTCAACTTCTTCATCAGGTCGCCCATAAAGACGAGCGAGCCCTTCAAAATGCAAACCATGAGCAGGCGCTTGTCCCCCGCATAGTCTCGCGATATCTCCTCGGCGAGGCGCGTCGTTATTTCATCGAGCTCTTTTTCGCTCACCAGAACGCTTTTTATATCCTTGTTCATACCGCATCTCCGTTCGTTTCGTCGGCGGCGCCGACGGTATATGCATATTTTAGCAGAAAAAGCGCGCAAAGTCAATACAAAGCGACGAGATTTGCGATATTTTGCTTTTAATTTCTCAAAGCGCACGCAAAGTCTCCGAATATTTTCCGAAAGCGGCGCCGAAACGCGCTTTATACCCCTAATTTGGCGGTGCTCGGTTTCGCCTGTGCAACATTATATTACTTTTACGAAATAAAATATTTCGTTTTCCTCTTGACAAAAGACGAGCTCTGCGATATAATATAAATTGCTTTCGTATGAATACGCGGAGGACGCGCCGCAGGCGGCGCGCTTTTACGTCAATAACATTAAAGGAGGTGCTACGATGAAGAGAACATATCAGCCCAAGAAGAGACAGAGAAAAAAGGAACACGGTTTCAGAAAAAGAATGGCTACCGCGAACGGCAGAAAAGTTCTTAAAAGAAGACGCGCCAAGGGTAGAGCAAGACTCACCTATTGATCAAGGTCACATTGTGTGACGTACAAACCTCCGATAAACGCGCTCTGCCTTTATCGGGGTTTTTGTTTGTACGGAGCTAATATGAAATTTCGCGCCATTTGCGAAAATCATCTATATTCCAAAGCGTACAACAAAGGCAAAAGAGCGGTGACGCCCGCTCTCGCCGTCTACGTTTTGCCCGACTATCAGGCAAAGCGACTTGCGAAAGCAGACCCGCTGAAAAGGGTCTCCAACCGAATAGGGCTCACAACGTCGACAAAGCTCGGCTGTGCCGTTGTGAGGTCGAGATGCCGCCGCATCATGCGCGAGGCTCTGCGCGAGATAGAGCGCGAGCGCGAGGTCAAGGTCGGCTTTCTCGTCGTCATCGCCGCGCGAAGCGCCATGACCAAGATGAAAACGGGCGACGTTAAGCGCTGGCTGAACGTTGCTTTCACGAAGCTCGACATGTACCGAAACCCATGAAGCATTTTATGATATGGCTCATCGGGCTCTACCGCAAATATATTTCACCCCTAAAACCGCCCTGTTGCAGGTTTACGCCGACCTGCTCCGCCTATGCCGCCGAGGCATATAAGAAACGTGGCTTTTTCGTGGGAACTCTACTGACAGTGTGGCGAATACTGCGGTGCAACCCCTTTTCAAAGGGCGGGTACGATCCCGTTCCCGAAAGAGGGCTGAGGAATCCCCCCGAAATACGAAACAGGAGATTTGCGGCCGACGTCGATGCTACTGCCGACACAAACGAAAAAAACGAAGAAACAACGGAGGAGTGACGCGCGGCGCGCGCCTCTTCACTTAGCTGTCGCCACGGCGGCAGAATGGAGATCAAGATGTTCAATTGGCTTTACAACGCTCTCGGCTCGATGCTGGCTTGGTTCAGCTCCTGGTCGGGCAGCTATGCAATAGCACTTTTGTTTTACGCACTCATATTTAAAGTGGTTTTTCTGCCCTTTTCGATAAAGCAACAGAAAAATCAGGTGGCGATGGCGAAGCTCACCCCGAAGATTGAGCTGATAAAGGCGAAATACAGGGGGCGCAACGACCGCGTTACGATGCAGAAGATGCAGCAGGAGATAATGGAGCTGCAACAGAAGGAGGGGCACAGCGCCTTTTCGGGCTGCCTACCCATGCTCATTCAGCTTCCGCTCATCATAATGCTCTATAACGTTATTCGTAAGCCACTTTCCTACCTCAGCAAGTTTTCGGAGGAGACCATCGTTAGGCTCAACACGCTGATGAACGGGCTCGCCGAAGACGCAAAATATTCGTCGATAGACCAAATAGGGCTCATCTCAAAGATAAAGGACGCCGACCCGAACGTTTTCGCGGGGATCGAGGGCTTCGATATCTCCAAGATACCCAACTTCAAGCTTTGGGGGCTAAACCTTGCGGAAACGCCGAGCATAGCCAACATTTCCTTGCTCGTCCTCATTCCCGTGCTCGCCGCCGCCTTCCAGTGGTTCACCATGTGGTTGACGCGCAAGATAAACGCCAACCCAGCGACGACGCTTTCCACGCCCGACTCGCAAACGCAAATGTCGATGCGCATCATGGATATGGTGATGCCGCTGATGACGCTATTCATCGCCTTCAATTTCTCGGGAATGCTGGGACTTTACTGGATATTCCAGTCCATCATCTCGCTCGTTCAGACCGTGATACTCGCCAAGGCGATGCCGATGCCGAAGTACACGGAGGAAGAGCTTAAAGCGATGAGGAAGGCACAGCGCGAGCAGGAAAAGGCACAGCGCGCGGCTCTCAAATCGCAACCGAAGCACCGCTCGCTCCACTATATCGACGAGGACGACTACGAGGAGCTTCCCACGGTCAAAAAATCACAAACACAGGACAATAACAACAAGGGCGGCGGAGCGATATCGGATCTGCCGCAGATAAAGGACTAAGGTCCGCGCTGAGCGCGAAAAGGAGAAAAATGATAAAAGAAATAGTTGCAACGGGAAAAAACGTTGACGAGGCAAAGGAAAATGCAAGAGCCGCACTCGGTGCGGGCCCTCTTGACGATGTTAATTTTGAGATAATCCACCTGGGAAGCAAAGGTATTTTCGGCATTATAGGCGTGAAGCCCGCGCAGGTGCGCGCCTACATAGAGCTTCCCGATCAGGCGGAGCCGAGAAGAAAGCGCTTTGAGAAGCCGAAGAAGCCGCAGCAGGAGCGCGAGCGCCGCGAGAACAAGCCGAAGAGAAGCCCCGAGGCGGAAAAGCCGCGCCGCCGCGAAGAGGAGAAGCCCGCCGCTCCCGTGGAGCGCGAGCGCGTTATTCCCGAGGCGGAATTGAAGCTGGAGCGCCGCGACGTTAAGCGCGGTGAGGACATGTCGTTCGACTTCGTTAGCACCCTGATCGCGGATATAGGGCTTGAAGCGGAAGCGACGCTTTACGCGTGCGAGGACGGAACGAGAAGAATAGTGGTTGACGGGAAGGACGCCTCGACGCTGATAGGGCACCACGGGGACACCTTGGACGCGATACAGTATCTTGCCAATCTCGCTTCGGCGCGCAAGAATGCGAACGGAGAGAGAGACAAGAGCCGCGTTACGATAGATATCGAGGGCTATCGCGCGAAGAGAGAGGAAACGCTCCGTGCGCTGGCGCGCAGAATGGCGCAAAAGGCACTGAAAAACAAACGCAGCGTGATGCTGGAACCGATGAATCCTTACGAGAGAAGGATAATTCACTCCGAGGTGCAGAGCATTGAGGGCGTTTCGACGAACTCGGTGGGCACGGACAACAACAGGAAGATAGTTATCTACCTCACGGACAAGAAGCCGAAGGGGCTTTTTGAGAACGAGGGAACGCCGATAGCGGACGACTTTGCGGACGACGCGAACGGCGAATATGCGCCCGTTGACGAGACGGTGACGGAGATGAGCTCCGAGGACGGGGAGATAGCGGTGGCGCCGACCATTCCCGACACGAACGAGGACCCCGTTGAGGACGGAGAAAAATAATGAAGCTCTCATCTGTCATTGCGGCAGTTTCGACCCCGCCAGGTAAGGGCGGAGTTGCCGTCATCAGAGTCAGCGGTGATGACGCGCTCGGTGTTGCCGAGCGCGTTTTCGCGCCGAAAAGCGGAAGGGCGCTCGCCGAGATAAAGCCGCGAATGCAGGTCTTCGGCACGATTTCTTATGCGGGTGCCCCCGTGGACGACGGCTTGCTCTGCTATTTCAAGGCACCCGCCTCGTACACGGGCGAGGACGTGGTGGAGATAAGCTGCCACGGGGGTGCCCTCGTCACGAGGACGGTGCTCGAAGCCGTTTTCGCGGCGGGAGCGCGCCCTGCGGAGGCGGGCGAATTTACGCGCCGCGCGTTTTTGAACGGCAAGCTGACGCTGACGGAGGCGGAAGCCGTGGGAACCTTGCTCGACGCGAAGAGCCACACCCAGCTTTCTCTATGCACGGAGGGGGCGCGAGGGCTCCTCGCGAAGAGGCTCGAAGAGCTTCGCCTCCTGCTTACGGACGCGCTTTCATCGATGTATGCGCGCATAGATTATCCCGACGAGGACCTTGGAGAATTTGACACGGATATGCTCATTGAGCGGCTGTGCCTCGCGGAGGACGGAATGAGGAGGCTGCTTGACAGCTATGCAACGGGGCGCGCCGTTTGCGAGGGGATAGACACCGTTATCGTGGGCAAGCCGAACGTTGGCAAGAGCTCGCTCTACAATCTGCTTTTGGGCGAGGACGCCGCCATCGTTACCGACGTGGCGGGCACGACGCGCGACGTGCTTTCGGCGGAGCTCTCCTTAGGGCGCGTGCTTCTCAGGCTCTCCGACACGGCGGGAGTCCGCGCCTCGGCGAGCGACGAGGTGGAGCGCATCGGGATAGAGCGCACCAAGAGAAGGATTGCCGAGGCGGAGCTCGTGCTCGCGCTGTTTGACGCCTCGCGCCCGCTCTCCGAGGAGGATCGCGAGCTCATCGCGGCGCTGAACGGCGTGCGGGCGACGCGAGTCGCCGTCGTCAACAAGTGCGACGTAGAGCAAGCCCTCGATATGGCGCCCCTCGCGGAAGCCTTTGAGCACGTCGTTGAAATATCGGTGACGGAGGCACCCGAGGAGGCGCGCCTTCGGCTCGCGAAGCTTATAGACGTGCTCTTCACGGACGAGAAGATACGGATAGGCTACGACGCGGTCATCGCGAACGCGCGCCAGAACGCGCGCCTCGAACGGGCGCACGAGCACCTGACCACCGCCATTTCCGCGCTTCGCGCGGGGCTCTGGCAGGATGCGGCGGCATCGGACGTGGAAAGAGCCCTCGGCGAGCTCGCGGAGCTCGACGGGCGCGCCGTCTCCGAAGAGGTGGTGGCAGATATATTTTCAAAATTCTGCGTCGGCAAATGAGGGGGACTATGGAGACTAAACGCTTTTCCAAAAATGACAGCGGCTTCGTTTGCGCCGCTTGCGGCAGAGATGTCCTTCCTTTGGGGTACAGCTCGCGCAACCACTGCCCCTTCTGCCTCTGCTCCCTCCACGTCGACGTAAACCCTGGTGACAGGGCGAACGAATGTGGCGGCATCCTGCGCCCCATTCAGGTGCTTCCCGACGCGCGGCGCGGCTATATCATCGTTCATCGCTGTGAGCGTTGCGGCGCCGTGGTGCGCAACAGGGCGGCGCACGAGGCGAAAATACAGCCCGACGACGTGGAGCTTTTAATAAAGCTCACGGCAGGCACGTGATGCGGAGCCCCGCAGACGACGCGATAAACGAGCAGAGCCTTCGATTTAGGCATAAGCAGGCGGAAGATGGGCTCATTTGAAATTCAACAAAACAGGCTTTTAAGGCAAAAGCACGATAAATCAATAAAGCAGATTTTGATGGGACACACGCGGAGCTTGACGGTTTTAAAACAGAAATCGACGGCGAACGAGCAAGAGGCGTACAAGGCTACGCCGAGCGAGGGAACGACAACAAAACGAAAAAACAAATTAAACGAAAAACCGTAGGCTTTAACCTCGATTTTCCCGAAAAAAGCGGTAGAAGTAGGGCTCTTTCTCGCCTTCTGCCGTTTTTCGTTCGGCTTTGCCTAAATGCACCGCCGCGTGCTTTTTCGGAAAAGCTTAGAGATAACAGCGCGTTTTCCCTCCATTTTTTGCCGCCGTTTTTTAATTGAATTAAATCTACATTAGTAGAAATTCAACAAAACACCTTGCAAATAATATTATAAACTTTTTAGATTGAACTAAATTGCGAAAACCTATTGACAATTGCCACGCAAAATGATATTATGGCATTACGCGAAACGTGCTTTACCCGCAATGGGTGTCGCGTTAAAATATGGTGTGACTCATTAGAAATAATAAAGCGAATTTTAATGAGGCACACCGCGGAAACCGACGAAGTTAGGAAAGCCACCCGCTCATATTCCTACGAATTTCTCACATTGAGGCTTCACTTTGAGTCCTTCCCTGCCGCACGCTGCGGCGCCCAAACTTCATCTTGCGCGACCGCCCTCGGCGGTGGAAAGGAAAACATGAAAAAAGAGCTATCCGCGGATATGGCAACGGACAACTCCGAAGATATTTACAAGAGGAGCCGCTTCCTCTACATTTTTGAAGCCGCTTTTGAATACTTCACCGTCGTTCTGGCGAGCGGCGCCTACCTCGCCAAGCTGACGAGCGCGATAGGGATCTCGGACTCGATGACCGCGGTTTTGACTGCTTTGACCTCGCTCGCGGGAGCGGCGCAGGTCGTTTCGATATATCTTTCGCACAAGCCGCCGACGAAGCGCTGGGTGCTCCCCATCAAGCTCGCCTCACAGCTTCTCTTCGCCTCGCTCTTCCTTATTCCGTTTCTCTCGATACGGCGCTCGGCGATGCCCGCTATCTTCTTTGTGATAATGCTCCTGGCGCGTGTCCTCTACAACGTCGCCAACCCGTTGAAGACGACGTGGTTTATGAATCTGGTGCCCATGCGAAAGCGCGGCTTCTATCAATCGGTGCTGACGGCGTTTTCGCTCATAGGCGGCGCCATCGTTTCCTACGTGGCGGGAGTCGTCATTGATAGATTTGAAGCGAATGGCGACATCAACGGCGCTTTTCTCACCATAACCGTGATGATACTCTTCTTTGCGCTCGTCGACGTTTCGACGTTGATATTCTCGCGGGAAAAGCCCGCCGAGAAGCCCGCGAGCACCGAGGAACATTCCATTATAAGCAGCATAAGGTTTCTCGCGCACGACAGGAAATACAAGAAGTGCCTACTCGTTTTTCTCCTCGTTTCGATAGCGAACAACGTTATCACCCCGTTCCTCGGCACCTATCAGATAAACGAGCTCGGCTTCTCGATGAAGCTCGTCTCCGTCACCACGATAATTTTCAACCTCGTCTATATGGTCACCATTTTGATATTCGGTATGCTCTCGCGCAATTTCCAGCACAAGACCATTTTGCGCATAGCGTACCCGATATTCCTCGTGGCTTACATTGTGAACATTTTCACGGCGCCGAGCAACGGCGTTGTTATGTTCATCGTTTACAGCGTTATCTTGAACGTGGGCACGGCGGCAAACGCCGTCAGCGACACGAACATCGTGCTTGAAATAATTCCACGCGAGGAGCAAACGGCGGCGCTCTCGCTGAAAATGATAATAACGGGAACGCTCGGCTTTTTAGTAACGCTCGCGGTCAGCCCCTTCATCGATTTTATGCAAGCGCGCGGCAATCAGCTTTTCGGCTCCACCGTCTATGCGCAGCAGGTGCTTTCCGCCTTGGCGGCTTTCATCTACCTGCTCGTTGTCATCTGCTACAATGTAATTCTCGTCCCCGAGCTGAACGGCAAAGAAAACCGCGTTCACCACATCAAGACATTCAATAAAAAAGCCGACACGGTCGAAAAATGACCCCGAGCGGCGAAGCGAGCAGAGGTACCCCGTGCCTCTGCTCCGATTTTGCCGCGCACTCTTTTTGGAGGAATATGAAAGCACAACTTCTTTTCATCAAAGCGACGATAAAAAACAACGCGATCACCTTTCCCGTGTGCCGATAAGACAGTAATTCCGTAAAATCATAATTTTACGGCATCTGTCTTACAGGATTGGAAAACCGGTACGAAAAGAACGATGTCGAGTCGAAAGACTTAACATCGTTCTTTTTTTATCTCAAAAAACTTGAAAACACGGAGGATTTACCATGAAACATCTATTATCATGCGAGTTTAACTTTGATACGGTCTGCGTGGAGCTGAAGTTCTCAGACGGCACTATGATTG
>CAYSUO010000010.1:0-53876 GCA_964434325.1 uncultured Ruminococcus sp. | reverse complement strand
TAACTAACCAATTCTTTTTTATCTTTTTGGTCTCACATCATTGACAAATGTACACACAAAAAACGAATATAAAATCGAATTTATCTTTACTTTTTTGAAATGCTGTGGTACAATATACACATAGTAGCTCAAAAATATCAACTGATTATAAAGGAGATCCACCAACCATGAAGCTTGTTACTTTAACGGGAGCTTTAAACAAAAGATTTGGACTCAAAGAAGCGATAAAAAGAATAAAAGACTCGGGCTTTGACGGATATGATTGCTCGCTTTTCGTCGCCATGGCATCGGGATATGAATTTTCAGGCGCCGATTACATAGAGCGCGCCAAAGAAATTCGCGATTTTGCCGACTTGATAGAGCTCCCCTGCTTTCAAACCCATGCTCCTGATCCCGCACTCAGGACAAAAGAAGATATTTATGCTTCAATAGAAGAAACTAAGAGAGCCATTGAAATAAGTGCTATTCTTGGCGCCGAGATAGTTGTTATTCATCCCGCCTCGATCACGAATGCCGAGGGAAACTGGGATATGCTTTATTCCAAGTTGCTTCCTCTTGCAAAGTCTCTCGGTGTAAAAATAGCTACCGAAAATATGTTTTCTTGGAAAGACGAGAAGGAGATCGAAACCGTGCCCTCGGCTTGCGGCACGGCAGATGACTTCATTAAATATATCGATTACGTCAACGACGAGAGCTTCACGGCTTGCTTCGACATAGGTCACTCGGAAATGGTCAACTGCGAAGGAGCTCCGAAAATAATACGCGCCCTGGGACACGACAGGCTCAAAGCTCTCCACGTGCACGACAACGATTGCTGGCACGACGATCATACATTTCCGTTTACAGGCAAGATAAATTGGGAAAACGTATGCAAAGCACTCGCCGATATAAATTACACAGGCAATTTTACTTTTGAAGCTGATAATTTTTTAAAGAATTATCCAAATGAGCTTATGCCCGAATGCTTTGCGCTTTTGGAAAAGACGGGCAGATATTTGATGGATAAAATTGAAAAACACAAAAAGGCATAGTAGCTAAATGGGACATCTCATTAAAAGCTCACTTAAAACAAGGTTTTCAATATAAAATTACGGTAGAAGCAGAGATTTTTCTTTACTTCTACCGTTTTTCGTTCGACTTTGTCTAAATGCGACAGCATATTTAGTTTATAATAGTAGCATATTAGGAACAGACGACAATATCAACCACGAAAGCAACTACAAAAATTTACTTATCCGTCCAATGCGAAAAGACACGTTGGTAAACAACTGGACGTAGGGCTATTCGATGCACAACTCATAAAAATGAGTAACGCCCTCGCAGGCAGTAATACCAGCATAGAAGCTTTGCGGTATATCTTCGTGCTCAACGACACCCGAATGACCGTTAACGCTGACAATAAAGCGGCCTCCTTGAACTGCGAGCTCCATATCCACCTTGCTATCACTCTCTATTTTGAACGGAAGCGATAGCAGAAGCGTTGATTTTATAGGGCGCTCTACCCTTTCAGGCCACGGAGCTATATGCCACACGTTGAAACCGCCTTCGTAGGCAACGAGCTCAAAATGAACTCCGTATTGAAAATGCCCTCCTTCATCGGTGGTGATATCATCGCTAACGACTATACACGGAGCTCCCGAAGCTTTAAACGACGCTACGGCGCGTAGCTTTGCTCCATCCGAAAGCTTGTCCTTATATAAAACGCTCACGTAATCATAATCGCCTATTGTAGCGTTATATGAATTGTTCACATGCTCCCGTGAATTCAAAAAGCGCGTCCGCGACTTGGCGGCGGGAGAATAGCAATAGAAGAAATCGGACATCCAAGCTTCATTGTCAAATCTATACGTCAAGGTTACTGCTCCTCGTCGCCATCACATATCTTATTATCGCAAGTATCGCACTCACCGTCGCACAGCTGAACGTCACTGATTCGTTCGCCACACGCGGGGCATACAAGCGTTGCGGGGTCGAGAGAATCATCAAAGCAGATGGTTTCGCCGCAAGAGGGGCATTCGAGCTCATAGTAGTCCGAGGAATCGTCGGGCTCGTACTCTTCATCGTCGTTCAAATCGTCATAATCCTCGTTTTCTTCCGTTACGTCATCATCTTCCGTTATATCATCCTCGTCGGTGAAATACAGTTCTTCCTCGACTTCGCCAAGATCTTGATCTATCTCCTCCACGTAATCGCGAAGCTCGGAGCACTCGGCTTCAAGCTTGGCTATGCGAGTCGACATTTTCGAGATGAGCTCCAGCATCTCGGAAATGAGCTTCCCTTCCTTGGAATTTTTATCGAGCTCATAGCCCTCGCAAAGACCTTTGAGATATGCGGCATTTTCATTTATATTCATACTTTTCCCTCCTGCCGCCATTGGCGGCTAAACCTTAATATTTTTGTAGCGTGTAAGCGGCTGCGAAAGTGATTGAAAGCCCCGAAGGCTCTCGGTGACAACGCACACCGCAAAAAGCACTAGTGGCATATAGTTAAAAAGGGCACTATTGTGCGCCCTTTTCAGCGATTACGCTCTTTCGAGATACTCGCCTGTTCTCGTATCGATTTTAAGAGTATCGCCTTCGTTGATAAAGATCGGAACCTTTATGACAGCGCCCGTTTCAAGCGTGGCAGGCTTCGTAACGTTGGTCGCCGTATTGCCGCGCACACCAGGCTCGGTTTCAACAACCTTCAACTCCACGAACGTAGGAGGCTCTACCGCAAAAACGTTGCCCTTGAAGGACGAGATGCGACACACCGTATTTTCTTTAACGAATTTAAAGTTATCGCCGAGCTTATCCGCATTGAGAGGGATTTGCTCGTAGGATTCGGGATCCATAAAATAGTACAACTCACCGTCGTTATAAATATATTCGAGGTCGCGCCGTTCAATGACCGCGTTTTCGAATTTTGCTGTCGGGTTAAAAGAATCTTCTCTGATAGCACCCGTAACAACGTCCTTATACTTCGTTCTTACAAAAGCCGCGCCCTTTCCAGGCTTAACGTGCTGGAACTCAATAACCTGATAGACCTTACCTTCCATTTCAAAGGTAACACCGTTTTTAAAATCGCCCGCTGTTAACATATCATTTCCTTTTTCTGGCACATTTGATTAGACACAGACCAGCCACGGTCAAGCCCAAGAGCTAACGCTCCCAACATACGCATATATTGTACTATAAATTAAGCAAATTTGCAATAGGTAAATCGATTTTTTTGAAAAAAATCAAATAATTTCTATAAGTTCCTTGGTAGAATGGGTAAAATTGTATACTCCGTCGTGCTTTATGGCGACCATATCCTCAATTCGGCAACCGTATTTTCCGAACAAATAAATACCTGGCTCAACCGTTACTATTTCGTTCTCGCGCAGCTTCCTTCCAAAGGATGCTTTTGAAACGCGCGGACTCTCATGAATGAAAAGCCCGACGGAATGCCCCAGCGAATGCCCGAAGGCGCCGCGATATTCTTCGTTTGAGTCTATAATATCTCTCGCTATCTTGTCGGCTTCCCCTGCGTCCGCCCCCTCTTTGAGGTATTGTAAAGCCTCACTTTGCGCTTTTAAGACCGTATTATAGAGCTTCTTCATCGCCTCGTCTGCTCGCCCGATGACCACGGTACGCGTCATATCCGAGCAATAGCCGTCAAATTTGGCACCGTAATCCATAGTGAGAAACCCACGGCGGAGCTTTATCGGACGCGGCGTTCCGTGCGGGAGTGCCGATCCGTCACCCGAGACCGCTATCGTCTCAAAGGCGAACGCCGAAGCTCCGTTTTTACGCATTGCGTATTCGAGCTCGGAGGCTACGTCCTGCTCCGTCATATTCGGAGTCAAGGTATTCAAAATGTGCAAAAACGCCTTATCAGTTATATCCTGCGCCTTTTGCATTTTTTGAATTTCCTCGGGAGTTTTTATCTCGCGTATCAGCTCTATCATATTGCCGATATCGACAAATTCAACAAAGGAATATTTGCTTTTATACGCAGCATACGTGGCGAAAGGAACGAAGCTCCCTTCCATGCCAACTATCTTGCATTCATCGCGAACGAGGACACTCTCGATGTATTCGCTTCGCTTTTCCGACATAGTGATCTCAAAAGCTTTGTCGGCGCTTTTTTCAGCCATTTCGTAATATCGGAAATCGGTAATAAGGCAGGCGGAGCGTTGCGTTATAAGCAGGAGCCCGTCCGTAAAAGCAAAATCAGATAAATACTTCTGATTGAGCTCATCGAGTATCATCACCGCGTCCACGCCGCTTTCCTTCATCGCGGCTCTTAATTTTTCAAGCTTATTCATCTGTTCTCTCCTTAATTCATATCATATAAAAGCGTTATTGTACTAACGTTGCTTTTTCTTATCGTAACCTAAAAGGATTATTTTTTCCAGAGCTCTTTTGAATTTAGTGAAAATATCTCGCTTATCGTTAATTGGTGGCAACAAAATGGAACGTATATGCGCATTTTTCGCCGCCCAAACATCGGTGAATATTTGGTCGCCTATAAAGATAGTTTCCTCTGGGGTCACCCCCATTTGCTTCATTGCCAGCAATACATTTTTTGAAAAAGGCTTCCGCGCCTTCCAGAATGCAGTAAGTCGAAGGTCTTTATTGAAAAGCTCAACTCGTTCTTGGTCGTTATTGGATACGAAGCCTGCTTTTATCCCCAAACCTTCAAGCGCTTTGAGCCAAAGGACGACGCTCTCGCCAGGGACAGCATTTTCATACGGTTCCAAAGTGTTATCTATGTCAAGCAAAACGCCCCTAACGCCTATCGAGCTTAAAAACGAAGGCGTTATTTCATCAAATCGTTCAAATCTGTAATCGGGCAACAGGAAAAAAGGCATACTACTCTCCGAATACTAACATCGCATTAGCGCCGCTTTAATTTCATAACTAAAATACAAAAAGCACTCGCTATTGCAAGTGCTTTTCTTGGCGCGCCCAGGAGGATTCGAACCTTCGACCTATCGGTTCGTAGCCGAGCACTCTATCCACTGAGCTATGGGCGCGTATGGAGCGAGTGATGGGAATCGAACCCACGCGACCAGCTTGGAAGGCTGGAATTCTACCATTGAACTACACTCGCGTCTGTTTTTTAACATCCCTAATATCATATCACAAATTATACGCTTTGTCAATAGTTTTTTCTTATTTTTCAAAGTATTTTTGAAAATATTTTTTAAAATGCTTAGTCCTCTACTTTTTAAATGCTTATTAAAAATGCGGCGAAAAATATTCTCGCCGCATTTTTAAGTCACATTTAGTTTTTGTTTTCAGGATATCGCAATACGGTTACTTGATTACGATATTGACTATTTTTTTGGGAACAACTATTTCTTTCACGATAGCCGCGCCTTCGAGAGCGGCAGCCACTTTTTCATCGTTCTTTGCCGCTTTCAAAACCTCGTCCTTATCTGCGGTTGCAGATACCGTCACAACGGAGCGAACGCGACCGTTTATCTGGACGGGGATTTCAAGCGTATCGTCGGCCGCCTTCGAGGCATCGTACTCTGGCCAACGAGCGAGCGAAACGAGCTCGCCGTTTCCAAGCGTAGAATATATTTCCTCGGCAAGGTGCGGTGCGAAAGGAGAGAGGAGCTTAGTCATTATGGAAAATTGAGTTTTTCCTATGGAGCCTCGCTCGTAGACGACGTTGACGACGCTCATCAGGGCGGCTATTGCTGTGTTGAACTTCATGGAGTCAATATCGTCGCTCACCTTTTTGATAAGCTTGTGAACGTGCTTATCGAGCTCAGGAACATCGGCTTCCGTTACAAGCTCGAGAATATTGTAAAAGCGCTCCAAAAAGCGTTTACAGCCCTTGATGGATTGAGTATTCCACGGGGCAGACTGCTCAAAATCACCTATGAACATTTCGTAGAGACGCATGGTATCCGCGCCGTAATCACGAACTATATCGTCTGGGTTGACGACGTTACCACGGGATTTGGACATTTTTTCTCCGTTTTCGCCGAGTATCATACCGTGGCTCGTTCTTTTAAGATACGGCTCTTTATAAGGAACTATATCTATATCATAGAGGAATTTAGACCAGAAGCGAGAATAGAGCAGGTGGAGCGTCGTATGCTCCATACCGCCGTTATACCAATCGACAGGCATCCAATATTGAAGAGCCTCCTTGGAGGCGAGCTCGTTTTCATTGTGAGGGTCACAATAGCGAAGGAAGTACCACGAGGAGCCTGCCCATTGCGGCATGGTGTCCGTTTCGCGTTTTGCCGCCCTGCCACATTTCGGGCACTTACAGTTGACCCAATCGCTCATCGAAGAAAGAGGAGACTCACCCGTTTCGGTTGGCTCATAGGATTCGACCTCGGGAAGCTCCAAGGGGAGCTCGGGTTCGGGAATGGGAACCCAGCCACATTCGGGGCACTCGACGAGAGGAATGGGCTCACCCCAATAGCGCTGGCGGGAAAATACCCAGTCGCGAAGTTTGAAATTGGTGCGCGCCGTACCTATTCCCTTCTCTTCGAGGTGCTTTATCATCGCCGCTTTGGCGTCCTCGACCTCCATACCATTAAGGAAGCCCGAATTTACGAGCTTACCCGTTTCAACGTCGGTATAAGCTGCTTTATCCACGTCGCCGCCTTCAACGACTTCTATTATGGGAAGCCCGAATTTTTTTGCGAAAGCCCAGTCGCGCTCGTCGTGCGCTGGGACTGCCATGATGGCACCCGTTCCGTAGCCTGCAAGAACGTAATCCGAGATGAAGATGGGTATTTCCCTTCCCGTTACGGGGTTTATAGCACGAACGCCCTTCAATTCGACGCCCGTTTTATCCTTGACGAGCTCCGTTCTTTCAAATTCCGATTTCTTAGCCGCCTCGAGCTTGTATTTCTCCACCTCGGCATAATTCGATATGATGGAGCGCCATTTTTCAACGCACACGTGCTCGGGCGCGATGACCATATAGGTTGCGCCGAACAGGGTGTCACACCTCGTCGTGTAAACGCGCAGCTTGTCTCCCGCCGTCGTTTGGAAATCAATTTCGGCGCCGTGTGATTTGCCTATCCAATTTATCTGTTGAGTCTTGACGCGCTCTATGTAATCGAGCCCATCAAGATCCGAAACGAGCCTGTCCGCATATTCCGTGATTTTAAGCATCCACTGGCTCTTCACCTTTCTGATGACCTCAGACTGACATCTTTCGCAAACGCCGTTAACCACCTCTTCGTTGGCAAGCACCACCTTACAGGAAGTACAGAAGTTGACCGCCACCTCTTTTTTATACGCAAGCCCTTTTTTGAAGAGCTGAATAAATATCCACTGCGTCCACTTGTAGTACTGCGGATCCGTCGTGTTTATCTCGCGCGACCAATCAAAGGAAAGCCCGAGCGAGCGAAGCTGCGATTTGAAGCGGGCAACGTTTCTCTCAGTCACGAGCTTGGGATGAATCTTGTTTTTGATTGCGTAATTTTCCGTCGGTAGTCCAAAGGCGTCCCACCCCATGGGAAAAAGAACGTTGTAGCCCTGCATCCTTTTCTTTCTCGAAACTATATCGAGCGCCGTGTACGGTCTCGGATGCCCCACGTGAAGCCCTTGCCCCGAAGGATACGGAAACTCAACGAGAGCATAATACTTCGGAAGAGAAAAATCCTGCTTCGCCGCAAAAGCATTTTTTTCATCCCATACGCTTTGCCACTTTTTCTCAATTGCCTTGTAATCGTAATTCATTCTACTCTCCATTCCGCCGCCATAGCGGCGGCACAAATATTTTTGAAATTCAAATGTGTTCGCTTCGCGAACAAAAGCGGAGGTCCGTTTTAATTTGAATTTCGTTGCGTGAACAGCTACTTTCCCTGTCGGAAAAGTAGCTTTCACGTTAGCTCTCCGAGCGTATTCCTAATTTTTCGTCAACAGACTTTATTATATCGAGCATATCGATTCTGCCGCTTTCGGGCATCAATCTGTCAAAATTATAAAATTCTCTCGATTGCTTATCGAAAATATTAACTATCACGTCACCATAATCGACGAGAAGCCACGAGTTTCCGCCGCGCCCCTCTATGCGAAGCGGAGAACGCAGTGCTAACTCCGTTTTTTCCGCCACGTCATCTGCCAAGGAAGAAACGTGCGCCGAAGAACGCCCCGTTGCATTAACGTAATAATCCGTTACCGCGCTTTCGTTCTTCACGGAATAGATGCGAATATCGAGCGCATTCTTTTCCACGAGCACGGAAGCGACGGTGCGCGCCAAGAGGAGCGCTTCACAGTTTGAAAGATCTGATATTTCCAACGTAGTTTCCTTTCCACTATCCGACGGCTTGCTCTTCGTATATACCGCCGTGATACACATTGTATAAAAAACCTTTTTCGCAATAAACGTCATTTATCTCTGCGATACCGAAATTCGTCAGCAAATGTTCCTTGTCAAAGGCGATGGTCTTGCGATGAAGAAATACCTCGGTTGCATGCGAGGCGGCTTCGCGATTTACGACGTAATACCATTTGTTTTCTAAGCAAACAGCTTTACCTGGCAAGGTTAGAAGCGTGGGGGTGGTAGCGCTTAATTCCTTACGAAGTGATCCAGTGAGGCTCAAAAGCTTAGCGAGAGAAAAAGATGAGACCGCCTCCGAGGCAACTGAATTTACAAAGCGCGAAAGCTGTTTTAGGCTCGCACGTTTAAAAACGGTATTGAACGCGCCGTCAATGAAAAGCTTTTGCGCATTGAGTCTGCCGATATCACCTGCGGGATAGCTTGCTCTGTGGCGAACAAGGCGCAAGGCGTCTTCTCCCGATAAAAGCAGCTCGCCGCTTTTTCCATTCAACGGATTGCCTTTAAAATCGGGTTGGATAGTCACGTAGACACCGCCCAAGGAGTTCACGCATTTTTTGAAGCCGTGAACTGAAATACCAAAATATCCATCAAGCTTTATTCCCAAATATTTTTCTACTGCCGAAGAAAGCATTGCCATTGAGGTCTTCTCATCTTCTCCCTTGCAACGCGCCGATGAATATATGCGGTTTATCCTGCCGTAAGAGCCCTCAAAGCTACAATAGGTGTCACGCGGGATCTGCATAGCGCAACAAAAAGCTTCTGCGGGATCATAAGAAAGCAATACCAAAGAGTCGGTATTTTCCGCCGCCTCGTCAAAGCCGACGAAAAGATATATTTGCGCGCTTGTGTTCGAGCGAGGCGCGTCCGCGCGAAGCGCTCCAAGCAGAACAATGCAACAAGGGATGATGGCGAAGGCTTTTATTATTTTTTTCATGATTCGGTGCTCCTTGATTTTAATTAGCTTGTACCGAAGCACGAAAAAAATTTTAATTATATTTTACTCGCAAAAGCATTTATTGTCAACAACATTTTTTCGTCAAAGTGCTTGCGCTCTTCCAAAAGCTTTGCCATAGTGAAATTCATTGATTCGACAACGGCTCTGTGCAACGCTTTTTCTATGGCTTCTCTGTCATTCGTTTTCAATGAATCCCAAAGTGCTTTTCGGACAAGCTTGCAGGAATCGTAGGTGCGTCCTTCTTCCACGTAGTCGGAAACAAAAATTATTTCATCGAAGAGCGACATATCGGGGGCGCCGACGGTATGATTTTTACAAGCCGAAAGAACGTTGTCCGTTGCAAAATGCGGAAAATCGCGTTTTATAACGTAGGGAGCCGCAAAGGAATGCAAAACGGGCAAAGCCTTTCGCTCGCTTTCCGATAAGCTTATATTTCCAAGCTCTATATACCGCAGTTGCTCATCGGTACCACATTCCTTTGCAATATCGTGCAAAAGCGCGGCAACGCGCAGCTCGCTCTCTTGCTTGGGCAAAAGAAGAACTCCGAGGTGCGAAGCCGCTTTCTCGACGCCCATGGTGTGAAGAAAACGTTTTTCCGAGAGGCGCTTTGAAACTAAGCACCGCAATTCATCTATTTCGTTTTCGCTAAAATTCATACGTTGAGCTCTATCCGCCGCTTTTTTGAAGAGGGCTTATACAGGATGAATTTTGTTCCCACACAGGAGACCACATCACAGTCTATTTTCTGCGCTATCTCTTCCGCCGCTTCGCGCGCGCTATATCCGCTACTATCGAGGACGCGCGCCTTTATCAGCTCGCGTGCCTCTAAGGCATTGGCAATTTGGGTGCAGATCTCGTCGGTGATTCCGCCCTTCCCTATTTGGAAAATGGTATCGTACTCCGAAGCGAGCGATCTCAAATGTGCACGTTGTTTACTTGTAAGCATTCGTTTCTCCTCTTTTAGCGCTCAAACAGGGCGTTTGAAAATTCCTCGGCATTAAAGCGCTTCATATCGCCGATACCTTCACCGACGCCTATGAATTTGACGGGGATACCGAGTTCCTTTTTAATTGAAAGAACTATTCCGCCCTTCGCGGTACCATCAAGCTTGGTCAGAACGAGACCAGTTATCTTTGAGACCTCTTTAAATTCCTTCGCTTGGAGGACCGCGTTCTGCCCCGTCGTGGCGTCGAGCACGAGAAGCGTTTCCTTGGACGCGTCGGGAAGCTCGCGTTCGATAACGCGATCTATCTTGGCGAGCTCATCCATCAAATTCTTTTTATTGTGAAGTCTCCCCGCAGTGTCTATTATAAGCACGTCCGCCTTGCGGCTTCTTGCGGCGCTGATCGCGTCAAAAACCACGGCCGCGGGATCTGCGCCCTGCCCCTGCTTGATGATATCAACGTCCGCGCTTTCACACCAGACGGCAAGTTGCTCGGCGGCGGCGGCGCGGAACGTATCCGCTGCCGCTACAACAACCTTATTTCCTTCATGCTTTAATTCTGCCGCGATTTTTCCTATCGAAGTTGTCTTTCCAACTCCGTTGACTCCTATCACGAGAATAACGGACGGCTTGGTTTCAAGCAGAAGCGGCTCTTCGCCACCTATCATATCGCGAAGTATTTCGAGAAGCCGCTTTCGTATAAGCTCGGGCTCCTTTATCTTGTTGTCCAAAACGTAGTCTCTAAGCTCGTCCAAAATCTCCTCGGTGGTCGCAACGCCGATGTCCGCCGTTATCAAAAGCTCCTCGAGCTCGTCGAAAAGCTCATCGTCAACCTTTCGGAATTTTTTAAACAGCTCGTCGATCTTTCCCACTATCGCGTCCTTGGTCTTAAAAAGTCCCTTTTTCAGTTTATCAAAGAACCCCATCTAACAGCTCCTTCTGCTTTCCTTCTATTTCATTAACGTTGAGCTCTATCGCCTGAGAAATGCCACGTTGCGGCATTGTGACGCCGTAGAGCCTATCGCCGACCTCCATCGTACCGCGCCTATGCGTTATCAGGATAAACTGCGTTTCGTCACTCATTCGCTTAATGTACTCGCCGAAGCGGAATACGTTGACCTCGTCGAGAGCCGCCTCAATCTCGTCCAAAATACAGAAGGGCGTCGGGTTTACCTTCAATATTGCAAAAAGGAGAGCTATTGCAACGAACGATTGCTCGCCGCCCGAAAGGAGCGACATGGACTTTATTATCTTTCCAGGAGGTGCGGCTTTTATCTCGATGCCCGAGGTCAAAACGTCTTCGGGCTCCGTGAGCGACAGCTCCGCGTTTCCTCCGCCGAAAAGCTCCTTAAAGGTGATACCGAAGTTCCTGTTTATATCCTCAAAGGCGGAAACGAAGTTGACGCGCATCTCGTCCTCGTATTTTGCAATAATGCCGATGAGCTCGTTATACGAATTTGTCAAATCCACGTATTGCGTATTCTTTTCATCATACTGCGTTTTGACCTCGGCGTATTCCTCGATGGCGCCAGGGTTATAGCTTCCGAGCGAACGCAAGCGTGCGCGGCACGAGCTCTGAACGGAGGCTATCTCGCTTCTGTTCTCGTCTGTGACGGGCGGATAATTGAGAGCCACCGCGTCCTCGTAGGTTATCTCGTAGTCGTCCCAAAGCTGAGAACCGAGCTTATCCTGTTTTTCCTTCATTTGTTCCAGCTTTGATTCATTATGTATCATTGCCTCGAAAAACGTCTCGCGGCTCGAATTTTTCTCTTTCAGCTTTTCTCGCAACAAGGATATCTCGCGATCAAATTCATCACTTCCGCTTTCGACCTCGCGCCGCTCCGCATTCAAGCGTTCCAGCTCGGCTTCCAGTCTATGGCACTCTTCTTTGCTGTTATGCTTTAATTCATCGATGGTATCTCGCTTTGACGCGAGATCGCCTATCCTTTCGTTTTGAACCTTTATCTCCGAATTTAAGCCCTCTATTCTCGCGTCGGTATCGCTCGACATACGGTCATAGCTTTCAATGTCCTTGCGGATTTCGGTTATTTTTATGAAAGCGTCGTTCGCCTTCTGCCCGAACTCATCGCGCCGCTCATCGATAACGCCGCGCGCCTCACTCCTTTTAGCTCTAAATTCTTTTAGCGCGGCAATTCGCTCCAAATTGGCGTCGTATTCAAAGCTCAACTTACTTATTTCCTCGCGCGCTTCGCTTTGTCTGCCGCTTAGACTATCGAAATCGGTTTTAAGCTTTTCCAGAATGTTGCGATTGGCGTCGAGCTTTGCATTGGCATTGTCGAGCGCCGCGAACTGAGACCTTGAAAGCGTAAGCAAAAGCTCCTTCTCCTGCTCGGCGTCCTTTTGCTCGTCCTGCACCGCGTGAAGCTCTTCCGTTATCTCGCCTATCGCCTTCTTCGTCTCTTCTATCTTTTCTTCCGCCTTTGCGGCACGCTCCTTCAAGGAAGCTATCTCCGTCAATCGCGACAAAATGCCGCTATCGCGCTTCGCGCTTCCACCCGTAAAAGCTCCGCCCGCATTTATGACCTGCCCGTCAAGAGTAACTATCTTCACCTTGTAGGCAAGCTGCTTGGCGGCTCTCGAAGCATCGTCTATATTTTCAAACACGAGCGTTCGCAAAAGCAACCATTCAATTATCGAACGATATTCGCTCCGCGACGCAACGAGAGTGTCGGCGCGACCTATGAAGCCTTGAAATTTCTTTGCCGCCCTTATTTCATCGGTCTCGCTCATCGGGCGAATGGCGCTTATCGGATAAAAGGTTGCGCGCCCCGCATTGGCGCGTTTCAGCGCGTTTATCGCCGCCTTCGCCATATCCTCGTTGTCCACGACTATATTTTGAAGGCTTGCCCCCAGCGCCGTTTCTATCGCGGTAATATAGCGTTTGTCGACCGTGATAAGCGAAGAAAGAGGACCGTGTATCTTGCCGCCGCCGCTTATGTTACCCATATTATATTCGCGCATAACGAACTTTACACTCTCGGCATAGCCTTCAAAATGATCGTTCATGCGCTGTAAGGTATCGGCTCTATGCATCAGGGTATCGTATTCGAGAGAAAGCGAATTGAGCGTTTCGGTAATCTGCTCCTTCTCCTCGGAAAGCGAAGCCACCTTCTCCGCAGAACGGGCGATTATCTCTTCTTTTTCGGAAATGCGCGCTTTAAAGCCAGCGGCGTTTTTTTCGCACCTTTCCGCTTCCGCGCTCAACGCCTCGCCCTCGGACTCGTACTTTTGAATTTCCTTTTCAACGTCAACAGACTTTGTCGTATCGCTCTCCACGGCGTTTTTAAGAACGTCTATTCTGATTTTAAGATCCGTAGCGGCGTTTTCCTCAATCGTCAAGTCGCCGAGTGCGGCATCAAGCTCCTTGTCGGCTTTTTCTATCTCGCCCGTAAGAGCCTGTTGCTCGGCGAGATATTCGAGACGCTCATCAAGTAAGGCTTTGAGGCGAGAAGCAAGCTCTTCCTTTTTACCGAAATACTCGCCCTTAGAGGCTTCGAGCGCCGTTCTGCTTTTCTCTATTTCCGCGATACGCGCCTTGCATTGCTCTATCAGCTCTGCTGAATGTGCGAAATCCTGCTCCGCCAGCCTCAGCTTGTTGTCCAAAATATGGAGCTTAGAATCGGTCTCTCGTATCTTGTTCATTAGCTCCTCGGAGACCAGCCTGTTGCTTTGCGATTTGTTAAAAAGATCGTTTTGCTGTGCTTCAAGATCCGCCCTTATCTGATCTATGATATCGAGCTCATTCTTGGAAAGCTTGGTAGCGTTCTCTGCTTCTTCTATATCGCTCCTTATCTTCTTCGTATCAAAAAGCCACAGTGAAACGTCCGCTTTTTTCTTTTCCTCGTAGATCGCAAGTCCCTTTTTCGCCTTTTCCGCCTCTTTTTCAAGAGGTATAACGCGGCTTTCCAAAACGTCGAGAATATCCTTTACCCTATCCAAGTTCTCTTGAGTCTGTTTTAGCTTTCTCTCCGCCTCTTCTTTTCTGTGGCGATATTTCGATATTCCAGCCGCCTCCTCAAAAATCGTTCTGCGCTCCTCACTCTTTTTTGAAACGATTTCGGCGACCTTGCCCTGACCTATTATAGAATAGCCTTCGCGCCCGACACCCGTATTCATAAAAAGCTCGTAAATATCGCGCAGGCGCTTCGGCTGTCTGTTTATGAGGTATTCGCTTTCCCCCGTGCGGAAATAGCGCCTCGTAACCGTCACCTCGTCGTATTCAGAATCGAGCTTATTATCGGGATCGGTATTATCAAACGTTACAGAGACCTCGGCAAAGCCCATAGGGCGGCGATCATCCGTTCCGCCGAATATAACGTCTTCCATTTTCGTTCCGCGAAGGTTTCTGCTCGATAATTCTCCAAGCACCCAGCGCATAGCGTCAGATATATTTGACTTTCCGCTTCCGTTGGGACCGACAATTACGGTTGCGCCGCGCTCAAAGGTAAGAACGGTTTTATTGGGGAATGATTTAAATCCATGAAGCTCGAGCGTTTTTAAATACATCGTTTATTCCTTTCCGTTATCTATCTCGATCCGAAGATCATATCCTGAAAGCTCCTCGCTTTCGCTAAATGAAATTTTGGACAAATTAAATTCTTTTTTAAGCTTTTCCTTGTTTTTTCTTTGCTGACCTATCGCCTTCGATAAGCATCCCTTTGCAACCGCTATCTTGACCTTGGCATTTAATCCGCAATCGTTTTCTTGCAAGGACTTCGCAAGCTTCGCATAGAAAAGCTCGTTTTCAACGAGCTCGCCGAGCGCCGAATGATTAGGACCTGCAAAATATTCCGCTTCGCTACTTAGATTTTCCGAGGCACAAAGACCTATTCTTATCACCTCGACGCCCGCATTTACAAATTTATCGAGAACGGCGGCGCTTCTTGCGCAAGCGTCTTCGAGCGACAGCGGCAAATATGCCCCTGCCTTCGCCATCTCGCACAGCTCTGTTTCGCGGAATACCACGGTGGGATATATTCGTGCCGCGCTTGCGCCGCTTTCTATAATAAAATCAGCAGTTTCAAGCTCACTTTCAAGCGATGAGCTCGGTAAGCCTATCATCATCTGCCCGACGAGCTCTATTCCAGCGTCGACTATCAATTTGCAAGCGCGCCTTTCGGCATCAAACCCGTGCCCTCTTTTTGAAGATGATAGCACTGCCTCGGACGTGCTTTGCAAGCCCAGCTCCACTGTTTTAACGTCGTATTTTTTTAAAATGCCTATGATTTCCTCGTCTATGTAATCGGGGCGCGTCGAGCACCGTATAGAGGTCACGCGACCTGTACTGACATAGAAATGCGCTATTTCAAGCAGGGATAGCATAAGCTCGCGGTCAATGCCCGTAAAGGAGCCACCGAAGAAAGCTATTTCCGCTTCAACGCCGTCGCCTATCGTGGCGAGCGCCGCTTCGATGATCCCGCGCACTTGTTCAAGATGAAACTCGGAAACGCCCGATATCGTTCTCTGATTGCAAAAAACGCATTGATTGGAGCAACCGAGGTGAGGAATAAAGACGGGTATGTTTGCGTGTTTTTTCATTTTTTAATTCTCGCGTTCTGACGTCGCCGTGTTGCTCGAAAACCTCACTCTACGGCGCGATACCGAAAAGAGCAAGTGCCTCCTTGGCGGCAATCATCTCGGCATCCTTTCTCGTGCTCGCCGTACCGCGACCGACAACGTTATTGTTTATTTTTGCAACCACCGAAAAGCGCTTGTCGTGTTCGGGACCTGTCTCGGAAACGGTCAGGTATTCGAGCACCGACGAGCCGTCCTTTTCAACGAGCTGCTGCAAAATCGTTTTATAATCTCCGCGTTGCATATCGCGGGCGCGATGAATTTCTTCATCGAACAAAGAAACGATAAGCTCTTTTATCAGCTCATAGCCATTAGCACCCGCATCAAGATATATCGCCGCGATAAGCGCTTCCAAGGCGTCGGCTAACACCTTGGGCCTTTGACGGTGCCCAGCTGATTCCTCGCCGCGCCCGAGGTTTAAATATGCACCGAGATTCAAGCGTTCGGCTACCTTGGAAAGCGTTTTTTCGCAAACGAGGTATTGCCTCATTTTTGTAAGCGCGCCCTCGGAATTATCGGAATAGGCGTTATAGAGATATTCGGATATGACCATTTCCAGGATTGCGTCGCCGAGAAATTCAAGGCGCTCGTTGGAAGGGAGATTGATCCCGCGAGCTCGCTTCTCGTTGGAAAACGACGAATGTGTCATCGCCCGTTCAAGATAGGCGAACTCACGAAAGCGATAATCTATCGAAGCTTGTAGCTCTACTACATCTTTGCCGATGGACATCGACATTCCTCCCTTCAAAATTCCGTTAACCGTGTTTACGTAAAACGGCGATACGACTCGTCCTCAAAGCATTTTCTGCTTTATACATAAAAACAAAATCAAATATCGGCTTTCCCGTACAGGCGCTCCGCGTCGGCTAATAGCTTTTTTTCGTCGTAGTCCTCTGCGAACTTGGCTATATCGTTGTTAATACCCGTCTTAACAAAATTTATAGCCTGCCGTATCGCATTCATTATCGCCTTAGCGTCCGATGAGCCGTGCGCCTTGATGACGGGCTTTGAAATGCCGAGAAGCGGCGCTCCTCCGTGCTCCGCCGAATCGAATTTATGCTTTACTTCCTTTATCTTATCCTTCATCGTGAGCGTGGATACCTTGGTCGCTATATTGGTCGTTAGAATATCCTTCAAAAGCCCGAGCATAAATTTCCCCATGCCTTCGACGCTTTTAAGAAATATATTGCCCGTATAGCCGTCCGTCACAAGAACATCGCAGGTATTGAACGGCACGTCCTTTGATTCAACGTTACCGACAAAATTCAAGCCGCTCTCGCTCAGCATTTGATACGATTCCACTTGAAGCGCGTTTCCCTTGTTGTACTCTGCTCCGTTATTGAGCTGTCCAACTCTCGGGCGCTCTATCCCGTAGATCTTTTCCATATACTTAGCGCCCATAAAAGCGAACTGAACGATATTATCCGAGGTCACCGTCAGATTTGCGCCAGAATCCATAAGCAGGACGGGGTTTGCAAGAGGTAGGACAGAAGCAATGCCAGGTCTGTTGATTCCGACGATACGCTTTACGATGAGCGTTGCACCCGTTATGAGCGCGCCCGTATTACCCGCGCTGACGAATGCATCGACCTCGCCGTTGGCGAGCATTTTCAAGCCCTTGCTCATCGAAGAATCGCGTTTTTCACGCACGACACACATAGGCTTATCTTCCATGGTTATGACGGAGGCGGCGTTAACTATATCTATGCCCGTTAAATTTATATCATTTTTCACCGCCACGTCGGAAATAACGTTCTCGTCTCCTATAAGCACCAGCTCGTCACTATATTCCTTATGTGCCCACGAAACGCCCTTGATTATTTCAAGAGGAGCGTTGTCGCCGCTCATAGCGTCAATCAATATTTTCATTTGAGTTTACAAGAAAAGAAAAGTCACGCTCTATAACTTCGAGCGAACGCTCGGAATACGCGATATTTCTGTTCTTTTTTCCTCCCTTTACTTTCTTTTCAAGCGGTGCGATTATCCCGAAATTCGCATTCATAGGCTGGAATACGGAGGATATACCGCCCTCGCTCACATAATGCGCGAGTGCACCTATCTCTGTCGTCTTTGGAAACACGACGGAGCTTTTCCCGAGAGCGAGCATCGCTGCATTTATACCCGCCACGAAACCAGAAGAGGCAGACTCGACATAGCCTTCAACTCCCGTCATCTGCCCTGCAAAGAAGAGCTTAGGTATGCGCGCTACGGAATAGGTGCTCGTGAGGAAGCACGGCGAATTTATATAAGTATTTCTGTGCATGACTCCGTATCTGAAAAAGTCTACGTTTTGAAGTCCAGGTATCATTCCGAAAACGCGCTTTTGCTCGGGAAACGTAAGATGCGTCTGAAATCCGACGAGATTATACATCGTTCCTTCTTTGTTTTCGCGCCGCAATTGGACGACGGCGTATGCTTCTGTTCCCGTTTCAGGTAGCGGAAGCCCGACGGGCTTCAAGGGTCCAAAACGAAGCGTATCATACCCGCGCTTCGCCATCACCTCGATTGGCATACAGCCTTCAAAAACCGAAAGCTCCTTTTGCTCATCCCTATCAAAAGCTTTCAGCTCGGCGACGTTGGCGAAGACGAGAGCCTGATAGAAGGCGTCGTACTCCTCCTTCGTCATCGGGCAATTCAAATAGTCCTGTGGGTCGCCCTTCCCGTATCGCGAAGCGAAAAACGCACGGCTCATATCAACGCCAGAAAAATCCACGATGGGTGCCGCCGCGTCAAAAAAATGAAGCTCCGTTCCGCCCGTAAGCTCCGCTATCGAGCGCGCCAAGTCGGGAGACGTCAAGGGACCCGTCGCAATCACGGTGACGTTGTCCGCTTCTATCTCCGTTATCTCGCGCTCAATAACGCGTATGCGCGGATTCTGCTTTATTTTATCAGTTATATAGCGGCTGAAATCGTTACGGTTGACCGCCAGTGCGCTTCCCGCTGGAACGCGCGTTGCATAAGCGGCTTCCATAACGAGGGAGCCGAGCTTCATAAGCTCGCACTTCAACAGCCCCACCGCGTTGGTGGGATCGTTGGAGCGCAAGGAATTGGAGCACACGAGCTCTGCAAAATCGGTGCTGTGATGCGCGGGCGAAAGCTTTAATGGCTTCATTTCATAAAGCTCCACGTTAACGCCGAGCTTCGCCGCCTGCCAGGCGGCTTCACAACCCGCAAGCCCCGCCCCCACCACCTTTATGGTCACGTTGTCGTTCATTTCAATTTATCGCATCGTCTGCAACGGCTTCCTCGCGCTTATATCCGCACGCTCTGTTTTTGCAAACAACGCTCTTTCTGCTTTTTTTATAATAGAGCATTTCACCACACTCGGGGCAACGCTCCGCGAGCGGCAAATCCCATGTTGAAAAATCGCACTCGGGGTATCTTTCACAACTGTAAAAGAGGGAGCTCCCCTTACCGTGCCTCGCCAATATGCGTGCGGAGCACTTCGGGCACGGGACGCCGATCTCCTCTATCTTCTGCTTGGTAAATCTACATGTGGGATAATTGGCGCAAGCGTAAAATTCTCCGTAGCGCCCCTTGCGTATGACCATTTCTCCGCCGCACACCTCACACTTGAAGCCCGCAAGCTTTGGCGCTTCTTCGCGTGGCTCAACCACGTTTCCGTTCTTGTCGAGCGTTTTGGTATTTTTGCAATTTGGATACGAGGAGCAAGCTAAGAATCTACCGAAGCGCCCGCTTTTGTATATCATCTTTGCGCCGCACTTCTCACAAACAACGTCGCTCTCTTCGTTGGCGGGAATCAATCTTTCCGAGGCGGCGATGGAGCTTTCCGCGCTTTTCATCGCTCTTTCAAAGTCCTCGTAAAAATCCGCTATCACGGTTTGAAGCGTATTTTCTCCGTTCTCGATGGAATCAAGCTTGGACTCCATCGTTGCGGTAAACTCGTAGTCGATGATGTTCGGGAAATACATCCGCATAAATTTCGTAATGAGCTCACCGAGAGGCGTTGCCACCAACGATTTTCCCTCACGGCGCACGTAATTTCTTGAAATTATTATGGTGATTATCGGCACGTAGGTGGAAGGCCTTGCAATTCCATTTTCTTCAAAGAACTTGATGAGGGATGCTTCCGTATAACGAGGAGGTGGTTCCGTAAAATGCTGTTCTTTCTTTATTTCGCAATTTTCAAGTATTTCATTTTCTTTCACGGAAGGAAGCTTGGAAAGGCTGACGTTGTTTTCGTCGCCTTCTTCGCCGCTGTTATCGTATATCGCCATATAGCCGCGCGATTTTATGATGTAGCCTCCCGTTTTAAAAACGTAGCCCGAATTTTCTATATCGACCGCAACGGTGTCGAGAACAGCCGCCGCCATCTGGCTCGCGATAAAGCGCTCCCAGATAAGCTTATACAGCTTATATTGATCGTTCGTGAGCATTTTGCGTATCATACTTGGCTTAACGTTTACGTTCGAGGGCCTTATCGCCTCGTGGGCATCCTGCGAATGCGCATTGCTCTTATAATTGCGAGGCGCTTCGGGAAGTGCCGCCACTCCGTAATTTTCCTCGATGAAGCTTGCCGCCGCCTCCTGCGCCGTCGAAGCAATTCGTATCGAATCGGTACGCATATAGGTTATAAGACCTTGAACACCGCCAAGCTCCGCTCCTATATCCAAGCCGTCGTACAGTTCCTGCGCCAGCTTCATTATTTTTTGAGTTTGGAAGCCAAGCTTCTTCGACGCCTCCTGCTGCAACGTCGAGGTCGTGAAAGGCGGAGCGGGTTGCTTGTGCTTTTCGCTGTGCTTGACCGAAAGAACGCGGAAGCTTCCCGAAGAGAGCTTATCCGCTATTGCAAAAGCCTCATCCTTAGATGAAATTTTAATTTTGCCGTTTTCATCACCAAAGAAGTGCGCGGCGACCGTCTCGCCGTCACTCGTTACGAGCTCCGCCGTGATGATCCAATATTCCTGCGGCTTAAAATTACGTATTTCTTCCTCGCGCTCCGTGATTATACGTGTTGCGACCGATTGAACTCTTCCACCCGAAAGTCCGCTTTTAACGCCCTTCCAAAGCAGCTCGCTTAAATTAAATCCAACGAGCCTATCGAGTATTCGCCGCGCCTGCTGTGAATTTACAAGCTCCTCGTTTATCTTACGCGGCTTTTTGATGGATTCCTTGACGGCGTTTTTGGTTATCTCATTAAAGGTAACACGGCAGGCGCTATCCTTGGGAATGCCGAGCTGATTGGCGATATGCCACGAGATGGCCTCGCCCTCGCGGTCAGGGTCGGTGGCTAAAAATATCTTTTTTGCCGATTTCGCTTCCTTTTTCAGCTCTTTTATAACGTCGCCTTTTCCGCGAATATTTATATAATGTGGCTCGAAGCCGTTTTCCACGTCTATACCGAGGGTACTTTTGGGAAGATCGCGTATATGCCCGACGGTGGCGATGACCTTGTAATTCGAGCCTAAATATCCTTTTATGGTATTCGCCTTCGATGGCGATTCAACAATGACTAAATTTGACATAACTTATGCGGCGATTCCGCATCCTTTCTTAATGGGAATTGCGACGTACCTGCTCGCCTGGGAGCATGACCACGAAACGAGCCATCTCCAATTTAAGCAAAAGTCGCATAACGTCCCGCAGCGAATTATTTTCGTCCACGAGCGTCTCGATAGCGCAAGGCGCATCGAGCGGTATTCTTTTATATAGTGCAACGGCGGCTTTGTCGAAGCCGATGAGAGCCGAGGCGCCCGCGCCTTCGAAAGCTTGCCGCGCGACACCGCTATCTCTCTCCTGAGCCTTCGCTTCTTTTGGCTCCGAACTTTTCGGTTTTACGTTTGATGAACGAGGTGCACGGAATATATTATCGCTCGGAGCGACGGCGGCAACGGAAAATTCGCGTAAAACCGCGTTCATATCGCGAGCCGAGGGCGACAGCATTTTAAACGGATTAAGCTTTCCAGGAAGCATTGAGTCAAAATCGCGCACGATATCGTCGGCACAGGTAAAGGACCTCGCACCGTTCTTTATTAAAAGATTAGTCGCTTCACTGTGAGCATTTCCTACGTTGCCTGGCAAAGCATAAACAAGGCGCTCCTGCTTTCTGGCGCAAGCCGCGGTAATTAAAGCGCCGCTCCTTTCGCGGCCTTCTATAACGACGGTTGCGACCGAGAGACCGCTTATAAGTCTGTTTCGTATTGGAAAATTAGGGCCGTATGGCGGAGTGCCAGGCGGATACTCGGTGAAAACGCAACCCGTTTTAACTATCTCACGCGCCAAACGCTTATGCTGCTCTGGATAGCAAACGTCGATCCCACTTCCTATAACCGCAACGGTCGTTGCCCCCTCCGAAAGCGCCGCCGCCAAGGCGACGCCGTCAATGCCTATCGCCATTCCCGAAACTATAACGGCACCCGCTTTGGCAAGATCCCTCGCGGTCTTAAAGGCGTTTCGCCTTCCATAGTCGCTAACGCGCCGCGTTCCTACCACGGATATGCAAGTCGCCTCTGAAAAATTCGGCAAAACACCACGATAATACAAAAGCACGGGTGGGTTTGGAATCTTTTTGAGAGAGCTCGGGAAGCGCTCATCGCTATATAGCAGAATGCCCACGTTCTTATTTCGGCAAAAATCGAGTATTTCGCGCGCCTTATCAAGCTTTTTATCCGTCAATGAAGTATAGTCGGGTGAGCGAGTTCCTATGCAAGCGGCGATATCATTTTCATCGCTCGCATATATCCTATCGGCTCCTCCAAATCTTTCAAAAAGCTTGATGAAGCTTTCAGAGCCCTGCGTGCACGAAAGCGAGAGCCATATCCAATACAATAAATCGTTCATCTTCTCCGCCTAAATTTTAGATTGCTCCCACATAAAGAGGGCTGCCGCGACGGCGGCGTTCAGCGACTCGGTGTTCTTGGAGATGGGAATATAGACGCCGAGATCACAGCACTGCGAAAGCTCCGACGCGATGCCGTGCCCCTCGTTCCCTATAACAACCACGTCGCTCTTTTTCAAAGTAAGCGACGAAAGCGAGATCGCTTTATCGCTGAGCTCCGCCGCAAGAACTCTTCTTCCGTTGTCGCGCAAAGCGCGAACGGCGGCTTCCATATTGCTGACCGCGGTGAGCTTGACACGAAACAAGCTCCCCATAGCGCTCCTTATTGTTTTTGGGTTATAAACGTCCGCCGTATCCGACGACACTATGATATGCGTTACACCGAAAGCAACGGCGCTCCTGATAACGGCACCTACGTTGCTTGGATCACGCACCGATGAGAGCGCGAGAAGCCTCTCGGAGTCCGAAAACAAAAAGTCTTCCTTATATATTATATCCAACTTGCGAAAAAAGTCAAGATATTTTATGACACTAATCACGCCCTGTGGCGCTTTTTCAGTCGATATCTTTTCAAAAACCGCGTCGGAAACGATTATGAGCTCCGTTTCGGCATACTCCGCTCCGCCAAACGCCTCTTTAAGCTCCTCCTCGTATTGCCCGCGCTTGCTTTCCGCTAAAAAGATATGAGAGACATTGAGAGCCGATGCTGCGGCTTCAAGAGTGAGCTTTCTTCCCTCGGCGATAAAGGAGCGCGAGCTGTCGCGATTTTTCTTTTCGGAAAGTGATGCCGCCCATTTTATAAGCGGATTCGCTCTGGCGGTTATTATATCGGCTTTTATCTTCATAGTCCTTCCTTTCTTAACACGGATACGGCGATACGCAACGTTTTAAGCTTTAAAATAAGAAACCCCGTTCACCTATTGCGGAAAACGGGGTTTGTATTAAAGAGCGGCCTTAGCCTTCTCACAAATAGACGCAAACGCTTCCTTGTCGGAAATTGCTATTTCGCTGAGCATTTTTCTGTTGAGATCGATACCAGCGAGTTTAAGACCGTGCATCAAGGTGGAATAATTCATTCCATTTACCTTTGCCTGTGCGGAAATTCTCGTTATCCAAAGAGAACGGAAATCTCTCTTTTTGAGCTTGCGTCCCGCGAAAGCATAGTTGCCGCTTTTGAGAACGGCTTGCTTAGCCATCTTAAAATGCTTGGATTTTGCACCCCAATAGCCCTTTGCGGCTTTGAGAACGCTCTTTCTTCTTTTGCGCGTCATAATCGCGCCCTTTACTCTTGCCATCTTATATCATCCTCCATTTATCTTAGTGTCTTATCACTTCTGGATAAGAGTTCTGTACGTCGGTGCAAAGCACTCGCTGAGTATAGCGCCCTTGCGAAGACCTCTCTTGCGCTTAGACGTTTTGTGTCCGAGGTTGTGGCGGTGATTATTATGCGACATCTTTACCTTGCCACTACCTGTGAGAGAAAATCTCTTGGAAGATGCTCTGTGTGTCTTGATTTTGCCCATTTTAAATCTCCTTTTCGGGTTAACCCCTTGTATTTAATTGAATGCCGAATTATTTTTTATCTTGCTTTATCGGCGATAAAATTATAGACATAAAGCGACCGTCAAGCACGGGCTTCTTCTCGGCAACGCCAACGCCCGCACACGCCTCTTGAAATTTTGCGATGACCTCGCGCCCAAGATCCATGTGAGACATTTCACGCCCCTTGAATCGCACGACCGCCTTCACCTTGTTTCCTTCGTTCAAAAAGCGCTTAGCGTGATTAACTCGCGTTTCAAAATCGTGCTGCTCGATTCGGCACGAAAGCTGAACCTCTTTGAGCTTAACGATGACCTGCTTCTTCTTCGCTTCCTTCTCGCGCTTGTCGCGCTCAAAGCAAAACTTTCCGTAGTCGATCACGCGGCATACGGGCGGCGTGGCATTTGGGACTATTAAAACGAGATCGACACCCTTGCCGTAGGCATAACTTTTCGCCGCATCGAGTTTCATAATGCCGAGCTGCTCATTATCCGCGCCTATAACTCTAACCTCTGCCGCTTTGATCTCATCGTTGATCAATAGCTCCTTCGTGTTGTTTGCGCTAATCGTTTCATACCTCCGAAAACAAAAAATGCATACAGAAAATCCGTATGCACACACGCCGAGCGTTACAAAATGCTATTAACCGTTGCGCGCGCTTGCGGCAAGGTGAGAACGGAAATTCTGCTTTGTTTTTATTTAACTGTGCATATTATACCACAGCTGTTTTCGATTGTCAATACTTTTTGCAACTTTTTTTGAAGTGTTTCTTGAATTTCTTTTCTGGGCGCGCTTCGAGCGTGAATCATTATATGTAAATAATTTTTTAAAAGTATGGATTTTCAGAATGGATTATGATATAATATAATGAATTTGTATTTTTAAAACCACTGTCGCCTTATATCGGTGCTTCAATCACGGGCTTGCCGATCGCGATCGCGATCGCGATGGCGCGACGGACAAATTCACTATATGCCGCACAGCGGCGGAACGGAGAAAAAATGTCAGAAACCTACGAAAATTGCTCCGAGCTCAAGCTCCCCCTGATCCCCCTGCGTGGGCTTGTTGCCTTCCCCAATATACAGCTCAATATAGATATCGCACGAGCCGCTTCCTTGAAGGCTTTCACGGAGGCCGCCACCGTTTGTGATGCACGCGTCATTCTCACGGCGCAAAAGGACGTGGCGAAGGAGATGCCGAGCGCTACGGAGCTTTACAAAATCGGTGTGCTCGCCGAGATCAAGCACGTCGTTAAAAACCCGCAAGGTACGCTCAACGTTATTTTTGAAGGCATTTCAAGAGTCAGGCTCGCGGATTGCTTTGCACGCGATGGATATATGATAGCAACGGCGTATTTAAAGCCCGAAACAAAGGCGCAACGTGTCGGGACGGCGCTCACAGCGCTAATGAACGAAATAAAGAATCACGTCGCGGAGATACAGGATATACACCCCACACTGACGGAGGATATGCGCTTGGCGGCGGACGCTATAACCGATCCCGCCTATCTTGCAGACTTCGTTGCCTCCTCCGCCCTAGTCGATTATAAAAACAAGCAGGCGGTGCTTGAAGCCTTCAACATTAAACCGCGGCTCGAACGACTGCTCGTAGCTCTCGAAGAAGAAGGTATGCTCTTAAAATGCGAGCGCGATATACAGCTTCAAATAAGAGAAAAGATAGACAGAAATCAAAAAGACTATTATTTGAGAGAGCAGATCAAGGCTATCCAGTCCGAGCTCGGCGAGGATGAGGACGACGACGAAATAAAAGAATACGACGAAAAAATTAGCTCCGCGAAAATCCCAGATGAGATAAAGGAGAAGCTTTACAAAGAGCTTGGGAAGCTCGCAAAAACGCCCTTTGGCGCCGCCGAAGGCATCGTTATCAGAACGTATCTTGACACTTGCCTTGAATTTCCCTTCGGAAAGAAAACGAACGATCAGGTGAGCGTTGCGGAGGCTCGCAAGATACTTAATGCTGACCACGATGGGCTTGATAAGGTAAAGGAGCGTATTCTCGAATTCGTTGCCGTTAAGCAGTTCTCACCGAATATTAAAAATCAAATAATCTGCCTTGTGGGTCCTCCTGGTGTCGGAAAGACCTCGGTTGCCGCCTCCGTTGCGAGAGCCTTAAAGCGCAAATATGCCAGAGTCTCCCTCGGCGGTATGCACGATGAGGCGGAGATACGCGGGCACAGGAAGACCTACGTTGGCGCGATGCCTGGCAGGATAGTCACAGCGCTTATCAACTCAAAGGTGGAAAACCCCGTCATCGTTTTGGATGAGATAGATAAAATGGCGAACGATTTTCGCGGCGATCCGACTTCGGCGCTTTTGGAGGTGCTTGACCCCGAGCAGAACAGGTATTTCCGCGACAACTTCCTTGAAATTCCCATCGACCTTTCGGACACGCTTTTTATTGCCACGGCGAACAGCTACGAAGGCATTCCAGCACCGCTGCTTGACAGAATGGAAATAATCGAGCTTTCGACCTACACCGATACCGAAAAGCTCGCCATAGCGAAAAACCACCTACTTCCGAAGCAACTTAGAAGGAACGGAATGACGAAGCGGCAATTCAAAATTACCGACGACGGCATCTTGGCTCTTATCAAAAGCTATACGCGCGAGGCGGGAGTCCGCAACCTTGAAAGAGAGCTTGCCTCGCTCATAAGGAAGAGCGCGAAGCGTATCGCTGAGACCGACGTAAAATCTGTCACCGTCACCGAAAAGAACGTTGCCGATTTTTTGGGCAAAATCAAGTACATACCCGAAAAGCCCGAAGCTGAGAACCCGATAGGTGTAGTCAATGGGCTCGCCTATACCCAGTCGGGCGGAGACCTTCTCAAAGTCGAGGTCGTCGCCATGGAGGGCACAGGCAAGATCGAGCTTACGGGCTCGCTTGGCGACGTTATGAAGGAGTCCGCCAAAATTGCCCATTCCTACGTGCGCACAATCGCAAAGGACTACGGAATAGATCCTGCGTTTTATAAAAATTCCGACATCCATATACATTTTCCCGAGGGCGCCATTCCTAAGGACGGTCCTTCTGCGGGCGTTACCATGGTGACCGCCATCGTGAGTGCTCTCACGAGCAGACCCGTTCGGCGCGACTTGGCGATGACGGGAGAGATAACCTTGCGCGGCAGCGTTTTGCCGATAGGCGGACTCCGAGAAAAGACCTTGGCGGCTTATCGCGCAGGAATCAAGGACGTTATCATCCCCTGCGACAATATGCGAGACTTGGACGAAATCGATACCGAAGCCAAGTCAGCGCTCAACTTTATCCCCTGCAAAAAGGCAACCGAGGTCTTAAAGAACGCATTGCTCTCCTGAATTTTCAAAGGATGTCATAAAAATGAAAATTAATGTCAATAATGCATTTATAGCAACGACCGTGGGAAGCCCGCGCCAATTCGTCAAGGACGCACGCCCCGAAATAGCTCTTTCGGGGCGCTCAAACGTTGGAAAAAGCTCGCTCATCAATACTCTGCTCGGCAGGAAAGCGCTCGCAAGAGTTTCTTCGACGCCTGGAAAAACGATAACGATAAATTATTACGACGTTGACGGTAAATTTTACATCGTTGATCTTCCTGGATACGGATATGCCAAGCGTTCGCTTGAATCAAAGAAAAGCTGGAGCACACTCACGGAAAGCTTTTTTACCGACAATCCCGCCTCCGATGCTATCAAGCTGGTGATACAGCTGATCGATATCCGAACAGGTCCGACGGAAGACGATGTGATGATGATAAACTGGCTTCTTGAAAACGATATACGGTTTACTGTTGTTTTGACAAAGACGGACAAGCTTTCCAAAACCGCTTGCATACAAGCTACAAACAAAATAAAGCAGGAGTATTTCAGCGAGCTCGGCGACGTGGAGATAATTCCCTTCTCTTCCGTTACTCGCGAAGGAAAAGAGCTACTGTGGCGACGCATGCTCTCCGCCATAAGCACTAAAAACGATGGATAACGTAATTTACTATATATTATCGATAATCGCGGTGCTCGTAATTCTTACAATACACGAGTATTCGCACGGCTACGCGGCTTATAAGCTCGGAGACAATACCGCAAAGGATCTCGGGCGCTTAACGCTGAATCCGATAAAGCATCTCGATCCCATAGGCGCGCTTTGTATGATATTCTTCCACTTCGGCTGGGCGCGCCCCGTTCCGATAAATCCGCGCAATTTTAAAAAACCGAAAAGAGATTTTGCGATAGTTGCGCTCGCGGGGCCACTTTCAAATCTCATCATGGGCTTCATTTCGGCTTTTCTCTATCTTTTCGTTAAAGCACTCTTATCAAAGCTTACCTTCGATTCTTCATTTTCGCTTTCTCTTGCCTCAAACCTTCTTCTCTTCATTTATATTTTTCACAGCGTAAACGTGGGGCTCGGTATATTCAATCTGATTCCCGTGCCGCCTCTTGACGGATCACGCCTTTTGAACGTGATATTGCCGACGCGCATATACTTTGGAATTATGAAATACGAGCGGCAAATATATATCGCGCTTATTGCTTGGCTGTTTCTCGGCTCTTATTTGTCTTCTCTGCTTCTCGCTCTCCCGTTCGTTTTCGCGAGCGCTCCATTATCCGCGATTGCAAGATGCCTTTCGCTTTCCCATATTCTCGACGTTGTTATTTCCGCCGTTTCAGACGGCTTTATGGCGTTTTGGCGCTTGATACCGTTTCTCAATATATAGTTTTCAACAACTCACGAGGTACGTATGACCGAACAATTAACCTATAAGCTGGATCAATTCGAGGGTCCCTTGGATCTTCTTTTGACCTTGATAAGCAAGAACAAGGTCAGCATAACCGATATACCCATCGCCATCATCTGCGACCAATATATGGAGTATATAGAGGAAGCGAAGCGAATGGATCTCGATATAGCGAGCGAATTTATCGTTATGGCGAGCGAGCTTATGCTTATTAAAAGCAAAATGATATTGCCGCACGAGGAAGGGACGGAGAATGACCCACGAAGGCAGATTGCGGACGCGCTTTTGCTCTATCAGCAAGCAAAGCTTGCCGCCAAGGAGCTAAGACCGCTATACGATGAATATTCAGGCCGCTTCGTTAAAGGAATGGACGATATTCCGCCCGAAAAGGGGCTACCCCTAAATCTTGATCCGAAGTTGCTTATCAAGGCACTAAGCTCGATAATGAAGCGCATAAAAGTTGCAGAAAGTGAGCGGAATCCGCACGAGCTGGTAACGCCGCTTATCAGCCACCACGTCGTTTCTGTTGAAGAGAAGATCGAAGAAATGTGCCTCCTGCTTGAAGATAGGGACGAGGCTTCACTGTTCTTCTTGTTGAAAGACGCGACGTCGCGAGCCGAGCTCGTTGCACGCTTTATGGGAATATTGGAGCTCGTTAAGATAGGCAGGATACTGATAACCACGATGCACTTTGTCGAGGACGTTGCGGAATACGAGGAGCTGGGGCTAAATATGCGCTTTAAGCTCAATCCCGATTACGTTCCGCCCGAGCATTTGGAAAGCGAATTTGACACCGCGCCGACGGAAGATGAAAGTCAAAAGGACGAGGAAAAAGAATGACGGATATTACCAACGACACCGAAAAAGAACTTATCGCTGAGGAAAAACACTCGGCGGAAGAAGCGCCGAAGCGAGAGATCGTCTTTGAAGAAGCGCTTGAAGCGATACTTTTTGCGGCGGGGCATCCGATAAGCTATGAGACGCTTTCGCGAGTTTTTGATTATACGCCGAGCGCTATCAAGAATAAAGTTCTAAGATATGCGGAAAAATATAACGACGTTAAAATACCTCGCGGAGTTATTTTGCTAACGTACTCGGACTCCTGCCAGCTCTGCACAAAGCAGTATTATCTCAACGAGATACGCGACGCGCTCGGCATAAAAAAGAGCGGAACGCTTTCAACGTCCGCCATGGAGGTTTTGGCGATAGTAGCATATAACCAGCCCGTTACCAGAGTTTTCGTTGATACCCTTAGAACTGTTGATTCCTCGTACGCCATGAACAGCCTTATCGACAGAGGGCTGATAGAATGTAAGGGACGGCTCGACGTCCCTGGACGACCTATGCTGTACGGAACGACCTCGGATTTCCTTCGCTCCTTTGGGCTTGAAAGCCTCGCGGCGCTTCCCGCCACGAGCGAAGAGCTCATGCAAATCTTTAAAAAGGCGAAGGACGCCGAAGAAGGAAACGAAAGTGAAAATGCCGAGCAGCTCTCCATGCTGGACAGCGAGGGGGCACCGATCGAGCCACAGCCCGAACAAACCGAAAGCCCCGCGGCAACAGACGACGTGGAGCGCGGCGCTCGTGAAGAAAATGTGGCAGAAGCTACCGACCCGAGCGCGGAGGACGACGTAATACCTGATATGTAAGGAGCAAAATGTCGGAAATAGCGTGGATGATTCCTTTGGTTTTAATAGTACCTGTTTTACTTATTCAAAGCCTTACGCTGACCGTGTGCTTTGATGAATGGCCGAGAGCGAAGCTTGATTATTCTTTTTGGCAACTCACGCTTAACGTTAAAAGTAAAAAGCGTAAAAAGAAGAACTTGGTATTATTGCTGATACAGCCGACGAAGCATTTTTTGAATTACGTTGTCAAGCATACGGAGATAGAGCTCGATAAATTTGTTTTGAAACTACCGACCGCTTCTCCGAGCAAATTCAGCGTCAATTACAGGAACATCTTTTCGCTTTTTTCAATACTCACCGCCTACCTTTCAAATAATGCGAAAAAGCTGACGGTGAACGAAAGCTCGATAGCTATCATATCGGGAGCGGACGAAAAAGCAAAAGCCGTTGCCGAGGCTTCCTTCACCTGCCCCCTAATATATTTTTTAAACGGATTAACACTGTTTTTAGTTTTTCTCATCAAAGGCAAGCTTTTACAAAAAAGGCATTGAAGCTACCGACGCAAAGCGCAATAAAAATCACAGCTCGCTAAGTCCTTTTCACCAGAGGTAAGCTTTCACAGCTATCGACGAACAAGGCGCACGAAGCGCGCCTAAAATTATGGCTGAGAAGCCGAAGGCGGTGCTATATGTCAGAAAACAAAATGAGCGATATAATAAAATCTTCGCTCGACGGGATCAAAAGCTTTGCCGACGTTGAAACGGGGATAGGCAACGTTATAAATACGCCAAGCGGAGTTACCGTCATTCCAATATCGAAAATATCTGTTGGAATGGCGACGGGCGGCATAGATTACGGAGCAAAAAAGCTCATGGGTACGCAAAATTTTGGCGGTGGCGGAACAACGGGAGTATCAGTCACGCCGATGGGCTTTTTGACGATAAATCCCGAGGCGCAGATAAACCTGATAACGCTTTCGGAACAAAGGGAATCCGACGTTTCCAAAATAGCGGAGCTCATAGAGCACTCGCCCGAAATCATTGAAAAGATAAAAAATGCGCTGTCATAATTTTCATTGAATACAACGATATTTTCCGAGGAAAATAAGCTCGGAGGATAAAGTATGTTAGACAATAAATACGGGATCATCGCGCTTTTGATATTCGTTGCGATAATATTTTCCTTCTTTACGATATTTATTTATTCGGAAGGTGCACCCACGCTAAGTGCAAAAGCCGCCGCGCTCTACGAGCCCGAAAGCGAAACCTTCATCTATACGAAAAATGAAACCGAACGCTTGGCAATGGCGAGCACCACTAAAATTATGACGGGGCTCATCGCGCTCGAAAAGCTTCGCGAGGACGAGATGATAACCATCGATGAAGAGGCTGTCGGAATAGAGGGCTCGTCCATATATCTCGAAGTCGGCGAGATGCTAAGCGCCAAAGATCTCGTCTACGCTCTGCTCCTGCAAAGCGCCAACGACGCCGCTGTTGCTCTGGCTTTGAAAATATCGGGCGATATAGACTCCTTCGCCGAGCTAATGAATGAGCGGGCACGCTCACTGGGTCTTAACGATACCTGCTTTAAAAACCCGCACGGCCTCGACGCGGAAGGACATTACACGACAGCGCACGATCTTGCGATAATATCCGCCGAGGCGTTAAAGAACGACAGCTTCAAGGCGATAAGCTCAACATATAAAAAGGATATCGAAAGCTCTTTAAAAACGAGAAAGCTCGTTAATCACAACAAGCTTTTAAAAAGCTATGACGGATGCATAGGCTTAAAAACGGGCTACACAAAGAAAAGCGGACGTTCGCTGGTAAGCGCTGCGGAAAGAAACGGACTTACGCTCATCGCCGTCACCATTGATGCACCGAGCGATTGGAGCGACCACAAAGCGCTTCTTGACACGGGTTATTCCGTTATGGAAGCTACTTATTTGGCATCAAAAGCTCAATATTCATACACGATACCCGTTATGGACGGCGAAAAAGATACCGTGACCGTTTCTAACGCGAAGGAACTTAAAATAATCAACAAAAAAGGGGCAGGCGGCTTTGACGCACACGTAAAGCTTTCGCGCTACTGCTCCGCGCCCGTCAAGGTCGGCGATATTTTGGGAACGGTTATTTTTACTCAAAACGAGAAAAAGGTTGGAGAGATATACCTTACGGCGGAAGAAACCGTTAAAAAAAGAACGAAAAAAGGCTTTTTTTCGTTCTTTGAAAAGGAATATGCAAAATAAGCTTCGCACCTTCAACAGCGCCTCATTTACAAAAGCGCGAAGCATCGCATAGCGAGGAAGGAACTATCATATATGGCTATTTTGAGATTGCAAAAATTTTTATCGGACGCGGGGCTTATGTCACGCCGCGCGGCGGAGGAGCAGATAGAGCTTGGCAACGTTGCGGTGAACGGGCACGTTGCCAGCCTCGGAATGAAGATAGACACAACGAAGGACACAGTTACCTACCGTGGCGAGCGCGTAAAATACGAGCGACGGAATTATACGTACATAATGATGAACAAGCCGCGCGGCTATCTTTCGAGCACCTCGGACGATCGCGGGCGGAAATGCGTTACAGACCTATTAAAGGGGATTGAGTCGCGAGTTTATCCCGTGGGAAGGCTGGACCTCATCTCGGAGGGAATGTTGCTTTTAACGGACGACGGCGAATTAAAGAATCGCCTTACGCATCCTTCTCATTCCCTGCCCAAAATCTATCGAGTCAAGGTTGGCGGCTCGGTCAGCGAGGCACAATATAAAATTCTCACGTCGCCGCTGGAAATCGACGGATACACCATAAACCCCGTCGCCGTAGAAATCGGAATGACCGACGAGAGCGGCACGGTATTGAAGATGACGCTGACCGAGGGCAGAAACAGGCAGATAAGAAAAATGTGCGAAAAGGCGGAGCTGACGGTCAAAAGGCTTTCGCGCGTTTCAATAGGCAATTTAAAGCTTAACAATCTGCCCGTCGGCAAATGGCGGCACCTCGAAAAAGAAGAAGTCGATTATTTATACAAGGCAACGAAATAGCCCCGTTTCCAAAGCGGAAACGGAGCTACACCATAACTTTGCCGCGGCGCGGTGGAACGGATAACTATATGTTTAAAATCTCTCCGATAGAAGAAAAGAATGTGCAAAAGCTTTGCGTCGAAAGTTGCGGCGGAATATACCGCCCCCAGCTATTGGCATACGCGATGCGCGATTACGCAACGAACGAGCTCATGGGCATAGCCCAATTTGAAATCGACGGCGAATGCGGATACATCGCCGATTTGAAGCCTCTCCCATCGCTTGACGATTTTGAAGCGATGTTCATTCTCGGGCGGCAAACGATGAATTTCATCGACCTTTGCGGCGTTCATAAATGCAAGGCGGGAAATGACGCGGCAGACGCTCGGCTTTTGCTCGCGATGGGCTTCAAAAAAGTGGGCGATGAATTTTTCTGCGATATGACGGGAATGTTCAACGGGCACTGCGACGGGCAAAATAAGAAGCTTCAATAGAAAAAATCAAGTATATTCGCCTTGAAATTTATTGCGGCATTCCCGCGAAATTCGGGGGTATACGAAAGAGTCTCGCCGTCAATAAATACATTGAGTGGTTAAGCCTTTCGTTATTTCATTTTATGAAGAGTTCGCATGGCGTTAAGAATGGCGAGCACGGCTACACCGACGTCGGCAAAAACGGCGAGCCACATATTAGCATAGCCGAGAGCGCCAAGAACAAGAATGCTCAGCTTGATGCCGAGAGCAAAAATGATATTTTGCTTCGCTATTCTAAGCGTTTTTCGAGCGATCCTAACGGCGCACGGAAGTTTTTTCAAATCGTCCGACATGAGGACGAGATCGGCGGCTGAGATAGCACTATCCGAGCCGATGCCTCCCATGGCAACGCCAACGTCGGCGCGAGCGAGCGAGGGAGCATCATTAATGCCGTCTCCAACGTAGACAACGCTACCCTGAGCTTCGGAAATGAGTTTTTCGAGCCTTGCGTACTTCTGCTCGGGCAAAAGCTCGGCGTAGGCCTCGTCAATACCCAGCACCTCGGAAACGCGATGAGCGTTTTCTTTTTTATCGCCCGAAATCATGGCGAAGCGGCGAACTCCGAGTGCGCGAAGCTCAGAAATGGCGGTGCTTCCCTCCTCTTTAACTGTGTCGGAAACGGATATCACGCCGATGAGCTTCCCGTCTTTCGCAACGTAAACTCCGCCATGGGAATCCGCGGGAATAATAACATCGAAATCGGACATTAGAGTCTTGTTGCCGACGAGAAGCTGTGCTCCGTCGAGCTCCGCCTTGACGCCACGCCCCGCCAGCTCCTCCGCCACGGTCGGCGTTTTAGAATTTGCGGCGGCACGCTTAATGGCGAGCGACACGGGATGATTTGAAGGATATTCGGCGGAAGCGGCAAGATTTAAAAGCTCCGATTCTGAAATGCCGTAGGTCGTCACCTTATCAACGCGAAACTCTCCCGTCGTCAATGTTCCCGTCTTGTCAAATGCCACCGTTTCGGCTTTTGCCAGTGGAGAAAAGGTGTTTCCCCCCTTGAAAAGTATTCCCTGGGAAGCGGCACAGCCAATCCCTCCGAAAAAAGAAAGAGGAACCGAGATAACGAGAGCGCAGGGACAGGAAATAACGAGAAATATCAGTGCGCGATATATCGAATCAGACCATTCGGTCAAGTGGAGTAGGGACGGAATGACCGCGAGCAAAACGGCACAGGCGACGACGACGGGAGTGTATATCCTCGAAAACTTCGTTATAAAGTTTTCTTCGCGGGATTTGGCGTCATTTGCATTTTCGACCAATTCGAGAATACGAGCCGCGGCGGATTCATCAGCGGCGCGCAGAGTGCGAGCCTTTAAAACCCCGTTTATGAGCACGGAGCCGCTTTTTATCTCGTCACCAGCTCGAACGGCTTGCGGAACGGATTCGCCTGTAAGCGCGGAAGTGTCGAGGTCTGAAAACCCGTCGATGACGACGGAATCGATGGGAACTCGCTCCCCAGCACGAACTACTATGACGGAGCCGACCTCGACCTCGTCGGCATCCATCAGTTCTTCAATGCCGTCACGCAAAACGTTGGCGGTATCGGGGCAAATGTCCATAAGAGAGCTTATGGAGCGGCGCGAGCGCGCAACGGCTTTATGCTCGAAAAATTCGCCGACGAGGAAAAAGAGCATAACTGCGACGCCCTCGCTCCATTCTCCGACTATCATGGCACCTATTGAAGCGATGGACATTAGAAATTTTTCGTCAAGTAAATCGCGGCGAAGTATTCCGCGCACGGCGTCGAAAAAGACAGGTATCCCCGCCACGAGCAAGGCGAGAACGTAGAGAATGAGCGCCACCGTGCGTACTTCAAGGCGCTCAACGACAAAAGCCGCGGCAAAAAGAATGCAACCGATAAAAATCCGTGCAAGCTCGTTTTTCGCAAATTTTACGACACTTTTCATTTTGTTACCTTTACCGATCCTGAAAACGCCGTGGCAACGCTTGTGACAATTGCAAAAACGGATGCTTCCGACAAAGAGGACTCGACCGTAATCTTTTCGGTGAGAAAATTGATCTTGGCACTTTCAATCCCCTCTTTATCGGAAATCGCACTCGCAAGCTTTGCGGCACAATTCGGGCAATCGAGACCCGTTATAGAATACTTGAATTTCATAAAGACTCCATTCCGTCGCTTACGCGACTATATTTTTATTAATTTGAATTTCAATTTGTGAGCACGCCATCAATCGGGCTCGTTAATATGTTCGAGTGCCTTTTCTATTATATCTCGCACGTGGTCGTCGGCGAGGGAATAGATAACGTTTTTGCCCGCCCTGCGATACGTCACAAGGTCGCTCTGCCTAAGTATCTTCAACTGGTGTGAAACCGCCGATTTAGTCATTCCGAGAAGCGCGGCAATATCGCAAACGCAAAGCGGCTCACCGTCTATGGCGAAAAGGATGTTCATACGCGTTGAATCTCCGAATATCTTAAAGAAATCCGCGAGTTCATAAAGTGTTTCTTCGCTCGGCATAGCCGCGCGCTTTGCCGCTATAACGGCGGCGTGAGTTTCCTCACATTCACAGCTCGGTATTATTTCATTCTCTTCCCTATGCATTTTTTCTCCGTTCCGCACAGAGCCGCGGCGATTTATCCCGCCTTGCGCAAGCGCTCGTGCTAATTTTGTCAGTTGAACGATTGCTCAACTGTTTGACTGTATTATATCACTCTGCTTTTCATTTGTCAATAGCTTTTTGAATATTTTTTGATTTTTTGATTTTTTGATTTGTATGGTTACTATTGTGATGAAGCCAAAGGCAAAAAAGTGATTGGACTCTGTTAGAATAAAGTTACAAAAACCAATTCAGCAGAAAATATCCAATCACTTCTATTAAACATTATTGGCAATCTCGGCAAGTCCTAACTATCACAAGAATATTGACTGCCGCGACAAGGTCCGTTTCTTACAACAAGCTTCTGATTATTAAAGTCATTAAGTGCCACAATTTTTTCGGCTATTTGCCTCGACTTATCGTTATGCAAATGGCAAAGTCAATCCGCGCATCTTTCGGCGAGAGATATACGATACTTTTGATAAAATTCTTCATATCGGCCTTCGTCGAGTGCGTCGCGTATCTTTTGCATAAGCTCGTTGTAGAAATAGAGATTATGCAGAACGGCGAGACGCATACCGAGAGCTTCCTTGGCTTTAAAAAGATGACGAATATAGGAACGCGAATAGTGACGGCAAGCGGGACACGCGCACGATGGATCTATCGGACGTGGATCTTCAATATAGCGCTCGTTATTTATATTTATCTTGCCGCGCCACGTGAAGAGATTGCCGTGCCTTGCATTTCGGCTCGGCATAACGCAATCGAAAAAGTCGACCCCGCGATGGACTGCCTCGACTATGTTTTGCGGAGTTCCGACGCCCATCAAGTAGCGAGGCTTATCGGGCGGCATATACGGCTCTACGGTTTCGATTATATGATACATGGTTTCGGTGTCCTCACCGACGGCGAGTCCGCCAATGGCATACCCCGCGCACGGGATTTGAGCTATGGCTTTCATATTTTCAATGCGCAGATCGTCATACGTTCCGCCTTGATTTATTCCGAAAAGCAATTGCTGCTTATTGACTGTTCCCTCCTCCGCATTTAATCGGTCAAGCTCAGCGCGGCAACGCGACAGCCAGCGAACTGTTCTCTCGTGGGAATTTTTAACGTATTGATAAGGAGCGGGATTTTCTATACATTCATCAAACGCCATAGCGATGGTAGAGCCGAGATGAGACTGTATGCGCATGGACTGCTCTGGGCCCATAAATATACGTTTGCCGTCAACGTGAGAATTGAAGGCGACGCCCTCTTCCGTTATTTTTCTGAGCTTGGCGAGCGAAAAGACCTGAAACCCGCCCGAATCCGTCAATATCGGTCTATCCCAATTGAAAAACTTGTGAAGCCCGCCCATTTTATAAATCACGTCGTCACTCGGGCGAACGTGCAGATGATACGTATTCGATAGCTCGACCTGACAATTGACCTCTTTCAAATCCATGGTGGATATGCCGCCTTTTATTGCCGCCGACGTACCCACGTTCATAAACACGGGGGTTTCTATCGTTCCGTGAACTGTTTCAAATCGAGCGCGACGCGCCTTCCCCTCGGTTTTAATCAAAGTGAACTTTTCCATATTTCCTCATTTAATTCTTTCAAATTGCTTATCGAGCTCCGATTTCGTCATGCGATATGCAACGGGGCGACCGTGGGGGCATACCGTTATATCGGGAAGCTTCAAAAGCTTTGCGACGAGCCATTCGATAAGCTTTCTATCGTAAATTCTGCCGCCTTTTATTGCCGCCTTGCAGGCGACCTGATAAAGTGCTTTTTCGCGCCTTATTTTTTCTGTGTTGACGGGATTTCCTGCCCCCTCCACGAGCTCATCGGTCATTTTGACGAAAAGCCCCTCGGCATCTGATGCGCTTATCGCTTCGGGGATTACGGTAATATCCACCGAGGAGGAGTTGATCTGATATTCAAACCCCACTGCACTTATATCTTCTTTAAATTCTGTTGCGGCGGAAAGCTCCTCGGGAGTCAAAAGCACCGTGATCGGAAGAAGCAATGTCTGTGAAGCTATGCGCCCATCGGCTTCGCGCCGCCTTTTCAAATCCTCAAAAATCACTCTTTCGTGCGCGGCGTGCTTATCAATTATAAGCATCGCGCCATCGTATTCAACGAGGACATAGCAATTGAAGGCTTCTCCTATAAGCTTAAACTCCGTTTCCATTTCTTCGTCTTTGGCGGTTTCCGAGGAAGCGGACGGTACATGGTGGCTGCTTTGTACGTCCATCGGCGGAGCGGCGTTTTTGTATCTTTCAAGAAGCTCTATCGAATTTTTCGGCGTCATGGACGAAGCGGCACCGAACGCACGCTCTGGTTTAGAAGCTGCCACACCGCTTGAAAGGCTTATCGCCTTCGTAGATATATTAGCTTCGCCTGCTATGGTTTCTTTGTTGGAGCTTTGCGTGGCGCTTATCGAAAAATCGCGATGAAGCGATATTTGTTCTGCGCGCGTAGTATCTCCGACGGGAACAAAAGCTCCGAGGGGATTATACGGCTTCTTGCTTGCCCCAAGCTTCAACTCGGGGCGATATTCGTGCTCTTCGAGCGCGGTCTTGACCGTGTAATATACCGATTCAAAAACGACGCGCTCATCTGAAAATTTAACTTCGAGCTTAGCGGGATGAACGTTGACGTCCACCACCGAAGGATTCATATCCAAGAAGAGAACGCAAGCGGGGAAGCATTCGGGCGCTATGTAGGACGTGTACGCCTTCTCTATCGCCGCCATAACCGTTAAGCTTTTCACGTAGCGCCCGTTTATAAATACGTTTTGCAAATTTCTGTTTTTCTTAACATTATCGCTTCTGCCGATATATCCGTGAACGCGAATACCGTTGGCTTCGCCGTCGGCGGCGATGAGCTTTTCGGCGAACGGCTTCCCGAGCACGGAGCGAATGGTGCCGAGGAGCTCACCGTTTCCGAGCGTTTTAAACTTCTCTTCTCCGTCTATCAAGAGCTGAATGGATATATCGGGGCGCGAAAGCGCGACTTTTTCAACGAGCGCCGCAACGTTCATCGCCTCGGTTGAGTCTTTTTTTAAGAACTTGCGCCTTGCGGGAACGTTGTAAAAAAGATTTTCAACGACGACGGTGGTTCCGTCCGCCGCGCCGACCTCGCATATATCTATAACGTTGCCCGCTTCCGCCGTCATCATACAGGCGGATGGAGCACTATGCGGCTTGCTTATTATCGTCATCGAGGAGACGGAGGATATTGCCGCGAGGGCTTCTCCGCGAAACCCGAGCGTCATTATCTTGGCGAGGTCCTCTTTATCGTGAAGCTTGCTGGTGGCGTGTCGCTTCAAGGCGACGGGCAAGTCGTCGCGCTCTATGCCACAGCCGTTATCCGAAACGCGTATGAGGGCGACTCCGCCGTGCTTTATCTCGGCGACTATGCGCGTTGCGCCCGAGTCGATGGAATTTTCGATGAGCTCCTTTAAAACGGACGACGGACGCTCAACGACCTCGCCTGCGGCTATGAGATTGGCTATCTCATAGCTTAAAACGTTGATTTTTGACATTTATACTGCTCCTTTGCGGCTTTTCTCGCACTATTCGGAAAGAATTTTTTTGAGCTCAAAAAGCAAGTTCATGGCTTCGATGGGCGTGATGGTATTGATATCCACGGCGCGCAACCTGTCGGCGACCTCGCTATCCTGTGAGGCGACGATGGAAGAAAACAGATCGAGCGTATTCTCGGAGCTCTTCCCTCTCGCGGGAGCGCTTTGGGCCTCGCTTTCAATATCGCTCAAAACCTCTTTGGCGCGCTTTATGACCTCGGCGGGAACCCCCGCCAGCTTGGCGACCTCGATTCCATAGGAGTCGTCCGTTCCGCCGCGAACTATCTTGCGAAGGAATATAATACTGTCGTTCCTTTTCTTAGCGGCAATATTATAATTGACAACTCCTTCGAGCTCTCCCTCCATATCGGTCAGCTCGTGATAGTGGGTTGCAAAAAGCGTTTTAGCGCCTATTTTCTTGGAATTGGTGTACTCGACCACGGCGCGTGCTATCGCCATACCGTCAAACGTACTCGTTCCGCGCCCGACCTCGTCGTAAATTATCAGAGACCTTGAAGTGGCGTTCTTTAATATTGCGGCGACCTCGTTCATTTCAAGCATAAACGTTGACTGTCCTGACGCCAGATCGTCCGAAGCGCCGACGCGAGTAAACACCTTATCGACTATACCTATGCGTGCCTCGCGTGCGGGAACGTAAGAGCCTATCTGCGCCATTATCGTTATAATAGCGACCTGCCGCATATACGTGGACTTTCCCGCCATATTGGGGCCCGTTATTATCATCATACGATTGGCGCCCGTATCCAGCTTCGTATCGTTGGGAACGAAGTAGCTGTCGGTGACAAATTTTTCGACCACGGGGTGCCTTCCATCCTTGATGAATATCTCGGAAGTTGAATCGACCTCGGGGCGAACGTAGGAATTTTTATCGGCAACGTCTGCCAGAGCGGAATAAACGTCAAGCTCGGCTATAAGAGCCGCACTGCCGCGTATACGTTCGCAATTATCGGCGATAAAGCTACGTAGACTTGAAAATATCTCAAATTCCAGCGAAATGAGCTTTTCCTCGGCGCCGAGGATTGTGCTCTCCATATCTTTAAGCTCTTGCGTTATGTAGCGCTCGCAATTTGTCAACGTCTGCTTGCGTATATATCGGTCGGGCACGTCGGGAATGAAGGATTTGGAAACCTCTATATAGTAGCCGAAGACCTTATTGTAGCCCACCTTCAACGTCTTGATTCCCGTCAGCTCTTTTTCGCGCTCCTCTATCGATCGCATTATATCAGCGCCGTTGTTTTTCACGTTGCGATAGTAATCTACATCGGAATTGAAGCCCTCTTTTATCATTCCTCCCTCTCGCACCGTGAAGGGCGGGTTGTCCACTATCGCATTATCAAGCAATGCCGCTATATCTTCAAGCGTATCCATTTTCTTCGCAATGTCGACAACCGTCCTGCTTTTCGAGTCAGCAAGCAAAGACTTTATATTGGGAAGGCCGACTATGCTTGAATATATAGCTCGCATATCCTTTGCGTTTGCCGTTCCGTATACCGCCTTCGCCGTCAAGCGCTCCAAATCGAGTATGGACGCGAAAGCGTCACGAAGGTCGGCGCGCATTGCCGTATTGCTGACAAAATTTCCAACGGCATCTTGGCGGTGCCCTATCTCAACTGGATCTACCAGCGGCTTTAAGAGCCATGCACGCAAAAGCCGCGCACCCATCGCCGTTTTGGTCTTATCGAGCACCCACAGCAAGGAGCCCTTCTTTTCCTTCGTTCGCATAGCTTCAACGAGCTCGAGGTTTCTTCTCGTATTTATATCTATACCGAGGTACTGCCCCTTTGAATATGCGTGTATTTCTTTCACGAAGGTGACGTTCGTCTTTTGCGTTTCGTTAATATATCCGAGAAGAGCGCCAACCGCCATAAGCATTTCGGGGGTATTCAGCTTATCCGCCTCACCGCCGAATACCGCCTTAACGCGCTCGCGCGCCTTGTCGTAGTCAAATAGCTTTCTTTCGGAATCGTTTATCAGGGTATGGAACTTTTCCTTCATAAACGAGGCTATTTCGCTCTGCTCATTTGCCGAAACGTTGAATATGGCTTCGGCGGGCTGATATGCCGCGAGCTCGTTTTCAAGCGTTGCGGCGCTTTCGCTATTGCCAAAAAACGTTACGAACACCTCGCCCGTGGAAACGTCCGCAAAGCCGAGCCCAACTCCGCCTTTTCCGAAAGCCAGCGAGCCCAAGAAGTTATTTTTGCTCTCGGAGAGGAGGGCGCCGTCAGTAACCGTACCAGGGGTGACAACGCGCGTCACCTCACGCTTAACGAGCCCGACTGCCGCCTTCGGATCTTCGGTTTGCTCACAAATAGCTACCTTGTACCCCTTTTCGACAAGCTTTCCGACGTAAACGTCAGCCTTGTGAAACGGCACTCCGCACATCGCGGCTCTTTTTCCGTCACCGCAATCGCGAGCCGTCAAGGTCAGCTCAAGCTCGCGCGAAGCCACAAGCGCATCGTCAAAGAAGCACTCATAAAAATCGCCGAGGCGGTACATAAGAATATATCCTTCATATTCCTCTTTAACTTCGAGGTACTGCTTCATCATAGGCGTAACGGTCGCTATCTCGCTTCGCCTTTCTATGACTTCTGCCATTTTTATCTCCATTCTGCCTAACGGTTTGAAAAATAAGCGATCATACTATATTGCAACGCGCAAGAACGTCAATGAGAACAGCCTCCGCACGTCGAGCAATCATGCGTACACGACGTGGGGCGCTCGCCCGTTATGCAAAACTTTATTTCGGCGTTCACCTGCGCCATAAGCTCGTTCAACGCATTTTGTGCCTCCGAAAAAGCTATATAAAGCGGAGCTTGCGATATCTCGCGCGAAAGCTCGTCTATTCTCGCTTTAAGGTTGGCAATCGCTATCTCGTCCGCCTCGCTCGCGTCCTTTGAAAACTCCTGCCCGAGTAATACCCTCTCGGCTTCATACTCGCTCATTTTAGCTTGAAGCTCCGCCGATGAATCAAACGCGCTCTTCGCCGCGCCAAGATTTTTGATTTCCTCGCTTTTCGCTATCTCCTCACCGAGGGCGTGTGCAAGCTCTATAATTTTCGTCATTTTTATCTCCATTCCGCCGCCCGAGAGGCGGCACAAATTTTTTGAATTATTTCATTTTGAAAAGTTGTCCGCTTTATTGTGTACATATCATTTGCAATTATGATTTGCATCCCGTTTTGCATTTTAATATGCTCTGCTTTCGACGCTTCGCTTTGCTCCTAAGCCTATTCGTTCGTTTCCGTTCCGAAGAGGTCGTAGGCACCTGCGCGCTCTATCTTCAAGCGCTTAAATTGCCCTATCGGCGAAGAGCTCGACTTAAAATGGACGAGCTTATTCGTCGCCGTCCTCGCGCTGTACATATCGTCGCCGCCTCGCTTGGAAACAGCGTCCACAAGGACTCTGTATACGCCGCCTACGTACTCATCATTTATCTCGTGTGCGATCTCCGCCTGCACCTCCAAAAGCTCCTTCATACGCAAGGTTTTAAGCTCCTCGGGCACCTGATTCGGCATTTCCGCCGCGCGAGTTCCGTCTCGCTTAGAGTAATTGAAGGAATACACCATATCGAAGCGGATATTTTTGATAGCCTCCATCGTCGCGCGGAAATAGTCGTCGCTTTCCCCTGGGAAGCCCACGATAACGTCGCTCGTGATGGCTATTCCGCGGACGGCACGCCTTAGCTTATCCACAGTTTGCATATATTTTTCCATATTATACGTTCTGTTCATGGCGCGAAGAATGGCGTCGCTCCCCGATTGCAAGGGGAGATGGAAATGGGGGGCGATCTTGTCCGTGTGCTCCGCCATCACCTCGATGAGCGCGTCGGAAACGTCCTTGGGGTGGCTCGTCATAAACCGCAAGATGAAATCGCCGTCTATCTCGGCGATTTCTCGCATAAGCGAAGCGAAGTCCATCTCCGCCTTGTAGGAATTGACGTTTTGCCCGAGAAGCGTTATCTCCTTGTAGCCGCGCGCCACGAGCTCGCGACATTCGGCGATGACGTCTGCCGCCTTGCGGCTACGCTCCCTTCCGCGAACGTAGGGCACGATGCAGTACGAGCAAAAATTGTTACAGCCGTGCATGACCGAGACCCACGCCCGATGAGCGGAGCTTCTAATGGGCTCATCGCCCTCCAATACGTTATCGTTGTTCGTATTAAATACGAACGTGCGTTCACTGTTTAGGGCGCGAAGAATGAGCTCGGGAAGCTTGTGCAGCATTCCAGGCTCGGCGGTAAAGCTGACATAGCGGAACGAGCGCTTCAATTGCTCCACCATTCCGACCTCCGCCGCCATACAACCGCATACGCCTATCAGGAGCTCGGGATTCTGCCTTTTGAGCTCCTTGAAATTGCCCAGCATGGAAAGCGCCTTCAATTCGGCGAGGCGACGCACGGCGCAGGTGTTGAGAATTATCAGATCGGCGTGTTCCGCCGTATCGACTATCGTGTACGACAGGGCGCTCAATATGCCGCGTATCTTCTCGCTGTCCGCCTCGTTTTGCTGGCAGCCGAAGGTATAGACGTAGGCAAAATGCTCACGCGGCGCAAGAGCGCGGCGAACGGCGGAAACGCTTTCCGCTATCTCCTTATCCAAAAAATTAACGTTCATAGGTACTCCAAATTATATCTCGTGCGTGGCGCAAGCTTCAAAATGCGCGACGAGCTTTTCGGGGCTCATTCCGAGATAATCAAATATATCGCATGGCGCGGTGGGAGACGCAAAATTATCGTCGATCGCCACTACGTCGTAGCCGAGGTGCGAGAAATCGACACCGAGCTCCGAAAGCGCCTCTTTGAGGCAAAGCGCCGCGCCGCCGCTTTTTATCCCCTCCTCGACGAAAACGAGCTTACCGCTCGCTGGGAGATACTCCAATACCTGCCCAGCCACCTCGCGATACGGCTTCAATTTTTCAAGAAGAATTATACCGACGGAGACGCCACGCGAGGCGAGAAGCTCTTCGGCTTTCATAACGTTTGAAATGATAGAGCCGTAGGTAATGAAAATATTCTCGACGGCGCCGCGCGCAAAATCGGCGCGCACACCGAAATTTTCAAAATCGCCCTGCGGATAAAACCGCGAGGCAACGCCCTCACATTCGCACTTATTGGCGTAGCGCACGGCGATGGGCGCTTTTGCTTCGGCGGCAAGCTCGATGGCGGCATTAAGTGAGCCCGCGCAAACGGGAGCGTAGAGCGAAAATTCGGGGATATGGGAGATAAAGGCAACGTCAAAAATACCGTGATGTGTCGCTCCGTCTCCAAGCGCTATGCCCGCCCTATCTATCATAATGCGCACCGCGAGCCCCTGCAAGGCTATGTCGTGAATCAAATTGTCGTAGGCTCGTTGAAGAAAAGTGGAATATATAGCCAAAAACGGTTTCAAGTCGTTCGCGGCAAGCCCTGCGGCAAAGGTGGCGGCGTGAGCTTCTGCGATGCCGACGTCGAAATATCGCTCGGGATATTGCTTTTCAAACTCGGAAAGCCCCGTTCCTATCCCCATAGCCGCCGTTACGGCGACGATTTTCTCATCGCGCTTAGCCAATTCAACGAGTTTTTCGCCGAAGAGCTTATTGAACGGCTTCCCTTCGGAGGCGCGAGTATACACGCTGTGAAAATCGTCTGGAAACCTTTCGGCGGGCGCATAGCCCTTACCCTTGACCGTCTTAACGTGAACTATGACGCACTTGCCAAGCTCCTTGGCGACGCGAAGGGCACGTTCCGTTTTCTTATAGTCGTTACCGTCGATGGGTCCAATATAGTAGAGCCCAAGGTCCTCGAAATAGTTGGACGAGAGGAAGAGGTTGCGGAAGCGGCGCTTCGTTTTGCGAAGGAGCGAAAGGAAGGGCTTTCCGACGAGGGGAACGGCACCGATGGCGGCGGAGAGCCCCTGCTTCATACGAATATAGCGGCGCGAGGCACGGAAGCGCGAAAGATAGCCCGCGAAGCGCCCCTTGTTGACCGATATCGACATACCGTTGTCATTTAAAATGATGACGAGGGGAAGCTCGGGATCGCAATTGTTCAACGCCTCGTGCGCCATGCCGCCCGTAAAAGCGCCGTCTCCAAGGACGGCGACGGTGATGGCGGAGGAGCCGACGAGGCGATCTGCTTCGGCATAACCGAGGGCGGCGGAAACGGAGGTGGAGCTATGCCCTGCACCGAAGGCGTCGTGCTCGCTCTCTTTCATCGAGGTGAAGCCCGAAAGCCCGCCCGTGCGGCGCAATTCCGAAAAGGCTTCCCTTCTCCCCGTTATGAGTTTATGAACGTAGGACTGATGCCCCACGTCGAAGATTATATGGTCACGCGGAGAGTCAAAAACTCGATGAATGGCGACGGAAAGCTCGGTGACGCCGAGATTTGACGCAAGGTGCCCGCCCGTGCGCTCAACGTTTTCGATGAGGAAGCTTCTGATTTCGGAGCAGAGGGCGGGGATATCGCGCTCGGGAAGGCTCTTTAAGTCCTTCGGCGAATCGATCTTATCCAAAAATTCATATTGCATAACAATGCCCTTTCAAAGCTTTATGAGGTAGGCGACTTACCTACTATTTTCATATAGGCGCGATAAAATGCCGAATAATCTCCGAAGCCGACGCGATACGCGGCGCCCGAAGCCGTTTCTCCCGACTCTATAAGGCTTTTTGCATACATAACGCGCTTTTGATTTACGTAGCCGTGCAACGAGACTCCCGTATACGTTTTGAAGGCGCGGCACAGATAGTACTTGCTTACGAAGAAGCGCTTCGCCAACGCGTCGAGGCTCACATCCTTGTCGATATTCTCGTTGAGATAGCGAACAATACGCTCGCCGAGCTCCCCGTCGTCACGCAGGGTGGCGTCACACGAGGCGGAGGCAATGAGCAGAACGAGCTCCGAGAGCGCCAATCGGAAATGGGGGGCGCGAGTGAGGTCGGAAAGCGAATCGGAAAATTCAAGCTGCTCGAACTGGCGGGAAACGGCTTGCAAATTCATATCGGAAATATAAAAAATACCGTCACCGAGCTTGAAGGCGCTCAAAAGCTCGCGGCTTTCGTTGAAAAGCTCCGCCTCGAAGAAATGGGTAACACAACGCTCATAGCTCACGTCGGCGTCGATATCGACACAGTGCGCCCTATCGGGCGGAATGACGAAGAGCGAGCGCTTGCCGAGCGGATATTCCCGCCCCTCGCAAAGGAAGCTGCCGCGCCCGTCGATAACGTAAAGTATCTCGTAGAAATCGTGAGAATGCGCTTGGCGGAGCACACTCGTATCGGCGACCTCGCTACGCGTGTAGGAATACGAGCTTTTACCTATTGAAAAAGTTTTTTTCCTGTCCATAGGGCATCCCCCTCAACAGTTCGCAAAATGTACTTATATTCTATCACAAGTAAGCAATTTTTGCAATAGTTTTTACAATTGTTACAATAAAAAAAGCGTTGCAAGTCGAAATTTATTATGTTATACTAAGATTACAGAGATGAAAGGAGATAGCTATGAAGCTTGGAGCGCAATTTTACTCGATAAGAACGGAATGTGACACACCAGAAAAGCTGAAAAGCTCTTTTGCAAGGATACGGGATATTGGCTACGAGGCCGTTCAAATCTCGGGCTGCTGCAAAATAGAGGCAGATCGACTCAAAGCCTTTTCGGAGGAATACACCTTGCCGATAAGCTCAACGCACAACCCCTTTGAGGAAATAACGAAAAACACGGGCGCTTTGATAGAATATCATAAAACGATAGCCTGCCCCGTTATAGGGCTCGGCGGAATGCCCGTTGCATATCGCGGAACGCTCGACGGCGTTCGCGCCTTCATTGCGGAAATGCGCGAGCCGATAAAAAAGATACGCGCGGCGGGGCTTTCGTTCTCTTATCACAACCATGCCTTTGAATTCGACGACATAGGAGGCACCTGCGTTTACGACGTTCTTTTAGAGGAAGCGCCCGATATGGACTTCATTCACGACGTCTATTGGTCACGCTACGCGGAAGTTGACACGATGAAATACGTCACTCTTCTTTGCCGCGAGGGCAGAATGCACGACATACATTTCAAGGATATGAAGAGCGAGCCGAAGGGCGAGATATGCCACTGCGGCGACGGAGTTATAGATTTCCTGCCCTTTATCCGAATATGCGACGAATACGGAGTTGTGACGGCACAGATCGAACAGGATAACGCACCAGATTTCGACGACGCTTTTGCGGAGATGAAGGCGAGCTTCGACTATCTCTTCCCTCCTATAAAAGAAAATCGCAAATAATCAGAACGGAAAGGCTATCAGCTTATGGCACGATTTATAATATCGGCTTTTGCCGACGAGGCGGCGCCACGCCTCGAAAACCAGCTCGCGGCTTTAAAGAAAAACGATATAGGCTTCATCGAGCCGCGCTCGATAGACGGAACGGGCATATTGGAGCTTAGCCTCGCAGAACTCAAATCCGCGAAGCGACAATTTGATGAAAACGGAATACGCGTCGGATCCCTCGGCTCACCGATAGGAAAATATCCGATAGAGGACGATTTTGCGCCGCATTTTGAAAAATTCAAAAAGGCTCTCGACGCTTGCGAGATATTTGATACGCGGCTTATGAGGATGTTCAGCTTTTTTATCCCTCGGGGCGAATATGCAAAATATCGCGAAGCGGTGCTTGAAAGACTCGCTCGCATGGCGGACGAGGCGGAGAGGCGTGGAATAACGCTCTGCCACGAGAACGAGGCACGGATATACGGAGAGCACCCCGCAGCCGTTGTAGACCTTTTGAAAAACGAGCCGAGGCTCTGCTCGGTCTTTGACCCTGCCAACTACATTCTCGGCGGCGACGAGCCGAATCGCGCCCTGGCGGCAACGCTTGAAAGATTCAAGTATATGCACGTTAAGGACGCGCTGTTTGCAGACGGCTCCATAGTTCCCGCGGGAGAAGGCGACGGAAGGATAGGCGAAGCTCTCGACATTATCGACGGGCACGCGACGGGCGACGTTTACCTGACCGTGGAGCCTCATCTCCACGTTTTCGACGCTTACGCGGGCATAGACGAGCGCGAGCTTAAAGGCAAACGCTATTTTGCAAGCAATGCGGAGGCCTTTGATTTTGCCGTGAACGCCCTCACCTCGCTTCTCGGGGCACGCGGCTATAAAAAAGGAGATGACAACGCATGGACAAAGTGAGATTCGGCATTATCGGCTGCGGCAACATGGGAACGGGGCACGCGAGGAACTTTCTCGACGGAAAAATAAAAGATGGAGTCATAAGCGCCGTTTGCGATATTGCTCCGAAAAAATTCGACTTTTTCAAGGAGCGCTTCGGCGATGAGATATCCTACTTCGACAACGCGGAGGCGATGCTTTCCTCGGGACTATGCGACGCCGTTCTGATATGCACGCCGCATTACTCGCACCCAGAGCTCGCAATTCTCGCGATGGATCACGGGGTGAGCGCCATCGTTGAAAAGCCCGCAGGTGTCTACGCCTTGCAGGTCAAGGAAATGATAAAACGCACGGAGAGCTTCGACGGTGTTCTCGGGATAATGTTCAATCAGAGAACAAATCCCGCCTTCATCAAGATGCGCGAACTAATCGCGAACGGCGAAATCGGCACTATAAAACGGACGAATTGGATAAATACCGCATGGTATCGCACACAATACTATTACGACAGCGGCTCCTGGCGCGCAACCTGGGCGGGCGAGGGCGGCGGCGTTCTCTACAACCAATCGCCTCACCAGCTCGACCTCTTTCAGTGGATAACGGGAATGATGCCAACGCGCATACGCGCCTTTTGCCACTATGGAAAATGGCACGATATAGAAGTGGAGGACGACGTTACCTGCTATTGCGAATACGAAAACGGGGCGACGGGCGTTTTCATCACGACGACGGCGGATATGCCTGGGACAAATCGCTTTGAGATAACGGGAACGCGCGGAACGCTCATCTATGAGCCGCACCGCCTGACCTTCAAGAGGCTGGAAGGCGACGAACGCGAATTTTGCTACACCTCGGAGGAAGGCTTCGGCGTTATGGAATATACGACGGAGGTCTTTGAGTTTGACGATGCGGGTCCGCAACACTCGGGAATCGTCAACAACGTTATAGACGCGATACTCGGGCGCGCTGAGCTTTACGCTCCCGCAAAAGACGGCCTTATGGGAGTTGTTCTCGCAAATGCAATGCTCCTTTCTTCATGGCTGGACAAAACCGTTGAGCTCCCGATGGACGACGAGCTCTTTTACGAGGAGCTGAAAAAGCGGATAGCGATATCGAAGCCGCATAAATCCAACGACGTTGTTGCCCCACAGGGTTAAAAAGGCGGAAACGAGGTATACTATGAACAAACGTTTCAAAACGGCGCTTATCGGTTGCGGGACGATTTCGTACAACCATTTGACGGCGCTCGCGGAGCTCGACGACGTGACAGTGGTGGCGCTTTGCGACGTTCACCCCGAAAGAGCGGAGGCGCGTAAAGCGGAATTCGAACTCGGCGCGAAGATATACACCGACTTCGACGAGCTCTTGGAAGAAGAAGAGCTCGACGCCGTCCATATAGCGACGCCGCATTATCTGCACGCGCCGATGACGATCGCGGCGCTTGAAAAAGGGATAAACGTTTTTCTCGAAAAGCCCCTCTGCATAAGCGAAGCGGAAGCAGATGCGATGCTGGCGGCGGAGAAAAATAGCTCGGCTCGCGTTTGCGTTTCATTCCAAAACCGCTTCAACGCGGCATTTGAATATGCAAAGCGGCTGGTGGAGAGCGACGGCGGCGCAACGGACGGGTACGGAAGCGTTTTTTGGTATCGAAGCCGCGAATACTATGAAGGCAGCGATTGGCGCGGCAGATGTGCCACCGAGGGCGGCGGCGTTATGATAAATCAGGCGATACATACGCTGGATATGCTGATACAGCTTCTCGGAAAACCGACGAGCGTGTGTGCAACGACTGCCAATCACCATTTAAAAGGCGTTATCGACGTTGAGGACAGTTGCGAAGCGCTGATCGGCTTTGAAAACGGAGCGCAGGGCGGCTTCTACGCGACGACGGCTTTCCGCGGCAACGACGAGATAACGCTCGTCGTTAAAACGAAGAATCACAAGCTGGAGCTACGCGGCGCGAGACTCGCCGTCGACGGTGCTCCCGTTGAACTCGCGACAAGGGCGAGCATAGGCAAGGATTACTACGGCGGAGCTCACCCGATAATAATACGGAAATTTTACGAAGCGATCGCCGACGGGCTCCCCATGCCCGTCGATATGGAGAGCGCGCGATATTCGCTCAGCGTACTTCTCGCCGCATACAGCTCGCACGACGAGGTGATATCGATATAGCCATCTCCCCCTGCGTTTTGTTTTTCTTCCCCGACGACAAAAGGCGCCTCCGTGCGACACGCCGAAAGCGAGGTAGGATATCAAAACCACGTATCGCCGCCGAGGCGGCAGAATGGAGTTTCAAAATGAAAATTACATTTCGATGGTACGGTCCGAACGATCGAATAACACTCGAAAATATAAAACAGATACCAGGCGTTACTGGCGTTGTGACGGCGCTCTACACGATACCAGCAGGCGAGGCTTGGGATAAAAGCTCGATAAACGAGCTCAAAGAACGAGTCAACGCGGCGGGGCTCGAAATGGAGGTCATCGAAAGCGTCCCCGTCCATGAAGAGATAAAGCTCGGCTCGGAGAAGCGTGATGCCTTCATCGACAACTATATAACGACGATACGAAACCTGGCGACGGCGGGCGTCAAGGTGATATGCTACAACTTTATGCCCGTTTTCGACTGGGTGCGCTCGGAGCTGAAATTCAGAACGGCGGACGGCGCAAACTGCCTTGCCTATTCGCAAAGCTCGATCGACAAACTCGATCCCGAAAAGGAAAGCCTCTCCCTGCCAGGCTGGGACGAGAGCTACACGAAGGACGAGCTCGCCGCCCTGCTCGAACGCTACAAGAGTATCGACGAGGACAAGCTATTTCGGAACATGGTCTATTTTCTGAATCGTATAATCCCCGTTTGTGAGGAAGTCGGCATTAAAATGGCGGTACACCCTGACGATCCGCCGTGGAGCCTCTTCGGGCTACCGCGGATAATACGTAGCGAGGAAACGCTCGACAAGCTCTTTGCCGCTGTTCCTTCCGTTTGCAACGGACTCACCTTTTGCACGGGCTCGCTCGGGGCAGACAAGGGCAACGATCTCGTTAAGATGGCGCAAAAATATGCAAAGGACGGGCGCATACATTTCCTCCACGCGCGCAATATAAAGTTCGGAGAAGGCGACGAGCTGTTCTTCAACGAAGCGCCGCACCCGACGGAGCTCGGCTCTCTCGATATGTACGGAATAATCAAGGCGCTTCACGATAACGGCTTTGACGGATATACGCGCCCCGATCACGGAAGAAATATATGGGGCGAGGACGGAAAGCCTGGCTATGGGCTCTACGACAGGGCTCTCGGCGCCACCTATCTCTACGGGCTTTGGGAAGCCATAACGAAAGGAGAAAAGAACAAGTGAATTTACCTTTCAAGATAGATCTCACAAACAAAGTCGCTGTAATAACGGGAGCGGGCGGCGTGCTCTGCTCCAATTTCGGGCGTGCGCTGGCGAAATGCGGCGCCAAAGTTGCACTTCTCGATATAAACGAGGAGGCGGCGGAAGCCGTGGCAAAGGATATAAGAGCCGACGGCGGTGAGGCGATAGCGGTCTATGCCGACTGCCTCAAAAAGGAGAGCCTTGAAGCGGCGAAGGAAGCCGTTAAATCCGCCTTTGGCGAATGTGATATATTGATAAACGGGGCAGGCGGAAACAACGCGCGCGCCACGACGGACGACGAATATTTTAACACGGGTGCCGCGGTGAATACGGAAGGAAAGGATTTCTTTTCGCTGGACGCGGAAGGCTTCAAGTTTGTTTTTGACCTCAACGTTACCGCGGCTTTTTTGACGACGCAGGTCTTTGCTCGCGATATGGCGCGGCGTGGCGCGGGGAGCATAATCAATATTTCTTCGATGAACGCCTTCAGGCCGCTCACCAAGATACCCGCATACAGCGCGGCGAAGTCGGCGGTCTCCAATTTCACGCAATGGCTGGCGGTACACTTTGCGGGGTGCGGCATACGCGTCAACGCGATAGCGCCTGGCTTCTTTGTTTCCAATCAGAACAGAGCGCTTCTCTTCACCGCGGACGGAGCGCCGACGGCGCGGACTGAAAAAATTCTCCGCGGAACACCGATGCGCCGCTTCGGCGAAGCCGACGAGCTGTTAGGTCCGCTTCTCTTCCTACTTTCCGATGAAGCGGCAAGCTTCGTTACAGGCATTGTGCTCCCCATCGACGGCGGCTTTTCCGCCTATTCAGGAGTATAGCGTAGCTCAATATGACTCTATGCTGGGCACGCACAATCAATTTGTTAACGCGTGCAAAGCTTTTCCTTTAACGGAGCTTCAAAGTCCATCAGCTTACTCTCCTCTATTCTTCCGACGCCTAAGTGCCCTTTGATTTTTTGTCGTCAAATTTTTGCCGACAAGCTTAAAAAAATGTCGGCAAAATGTCGGCAAATAGCAAAAAATCACCCCTATCGTCTTAACAACGATAGGGGTGATTTTCTTAAAAACCCTTATAAATCAAGCCTTTGAAGCCTCTTCAACAGCGACCGCGACGGCGACTGTTGCGCCAACCATCGGGTTGTTGCCCATTCCGATGAGTCCCATCA
>CAYSUO010000009.1:0-56420 GCA_964434325.1 uncultured Ruminococcus sp. | reverse complement strand
CAACTGCCGCTTGCACGTCGCTTTCACTGATAGCAAAAGCCGGCACACTGCATAGGAAGACCATAATCAGCGTGACGGCTATGATAAATACGATTTTATTTTTTCTCTTCATTTTGACTCCTTTACACCGACAAAGGATTGGAAAGGAACGCTCCTACCATAGAGGTAAAGAGTCTGAGGCACCAAGCATTCATCAAAAGCAGGAATATCTGCCCTCCGAGCATTCTGCACCAGCTCTTAAAGATATTGCTTGTACTCTGTGACGCTCCCATTGAAAAAGCGACCGGCGCAGTGAACACAAGCACACCGAGCAGAATATATCTTTCAGCCGCCTCCAAGAGAAGCTTGATATAGTTCCAAGCGAGTATCAGCACGAGTATCAACGCAATAAGTGCTACGGCTCCGTTTGAGCATACCCCCAAAATGGTGACAATCGTGGAATTGAAATTAGCGAAATCAAGAGGCGGAAGTTCTGCATTCATGATCCACTTATACGGTGTCCCTCCTATCTTCAATATAATGTCCACTATGTCTTTGGCAAAGTATGCAAGGAAAATGAAAAGCACGGAGCGAATGCTGAGTTTGACGGGATCCTCGGCGTCCGTCCCAAGTCCTAATCCGAAATTCTTGAATAGCTGCCATACCCAGTTGAGTAAGATAAGCCCGATTGCAAGAGCAACGAATATCTTATACATCGTGTCGGCAGCGGGAAAGTATCGTACAAAGGTAGACATGTCGCAACCAAGTGCGCCCAAAACCGACGAGCTGATCAAATCAAGCCCATACATCACTTGTGTTGCTAGCCATTCAACGATACCGTCTAATATGCCCAACGCATCACTTCCTTTCTATTCAGTAGAGAAACTATCCGTTCCATCTACCGCCCGTGAAGAATGGAGTGACATAAGCCATAATAAAGCCAAGGCTGTTAAGGATCGCCCAAGTGATGATGATTCGCTTGAGCCAAGCTCTTGACTCGTCTACCGTCTTTCCGCTTCGTGAAAAGTTCATCAGAAGCAGTGCAACGGCAGCGGTTACGACCGCGGCGATTGTAGAGATTAGAAGGATCTGATTATATACGTCCTTCATAATCTCGGTAGCCTTTTCCCAAATGGTCGGTGTGTCGGACGCGGCAAATGCAGGGAGCGCAAAACAGCCGAGCATCACGGCACACAAGAAGCCCATATAGAGAAGCTTGCCGCAATTAAACTTACCTTCTTTCTTTGTTTCTTTTTTGATTGGTTTCTTCAAATAAATACCTCCTTTGCTTGATTTGTTTCAACCTTTTTGTGGGCGCTGTGGTGGTGACCGGCAATAAGAAAAGCACCATCGTAAAAATGGTGCTTTAATTGCCGTCAGGCGTATTTGGATATAGTTTTGAGCATATTCATTATACCATATTCCCTTTTACGGTACAAGTGCCTAATCGTGCCAATTTCGTGCGATACTCTGCTTTTTATGTGCCATTTTCATTTTTCGGGAAAAACTTATCCAAAATTTCTAAACTATCCCGCGAAGTATATCCCCACAAGATAGATGAAAACGCATCTATCGCCTCCTTTCTCTTCCTATAATAGGTACGAAAACTGATCTCACGGATATGAGGCTCAAGCTGCTCGATGATAACCTCAACACTGCGATATTGCTGTGGAGAGAGAAAGCTGTAAAAGAGGATCCAGTAATACTCTTCCCCGTTTTTATGCTTCTCACGGAGCAGGTTGACCGAGTGCTCTACGAGCTTGAGCATTTTATGGCTACGCTCAATACTCTTGGCTTGCTCGGCAATATCCGTATTTTCAAAGTCCAGACCGGCAATATAGATCGACTCCAAAAAATCCTCAATACTGCTGCCGAACTCAATTTGAAATTGCCGTCTTACTTTTTGGACTGAAAGCTCTAAGCTCCATACAACGTCTCGATATTTACGAAGAAGTGTCCACGTGTCGTGGTACAATGGATTCTCAGATACGTCGGTTTCTTTCTTTTTGCTCAAAGCAACACCTCCTATTTCTTTTTAACGGGACGGAAACACAACTCGAATAGAGCAGTTCTGACCTCATTATTTCCGCATAACAAAGTCAGCGCGTAGCGTGTAGGTATCTCGTTAAGCTCGGATATCCGGGTCAAGCTGTATGAAAACCTACGACAACCGAAGCAAGGAAAGCCCTGTGAGGAAAGAACCGTGGAAACCTTTTTCATAATGATCTCCCTTAACTGCGGTATCTTACTGAACCCGCCCTGTAGTTCCTCCTCGTTCAGTTCCAACTTGACGCCTACTCTCAACGGAATTTCTTCCTTATCCAATAATACGTCGGACAAACGGAACATTGAAGTGATATCTTTGCCTAAGTAAACCATCATCCCGTTCACGCCAATATCTTCCTTGTAATAGATGTACCCGTGATTTTTTAACTTTTGCAGATATTTTTCAGCTGTTTTTGCCGACACATTCCAGCGTTTTGCAAGCTGACCGTAATCGACAATGGGCTTGCCCGTTCCGTTTCGCATATATACGACTGGATCGACAACGGAGTTTTGAACTCTGTTATCGTCATATACGGCATTGAGCCAAATATCGAGAAGCGCGTCCATCTCGGATAAATGCCGTCTTCCTATCATATTTGACACAACGTATATCGGAAGATAAAAATAGCCTTTATCCTCGTGGCACGGAGCAGCCTCATCCAAAGCACGATTGAGTTTGTGCCAATCCTTGATGCGATATTTTACGCAATTTCCATCATCAAGGATATTGAACTCAATGAAATGCCGTCTTTGCAGATCCGAGAGAATGGCTAATGCCTGCCACTTGTTCTTGACTCGAAGAAGCACGAGAAGCTCATCCATCGTGCAAAGCAGCTCTCCCGGGAATATAATATAGTTCACCCCTGAAATTTTTCGGTTCTTCGTCTCAAAATTCGCAAAGCAGGAAAGTACTGTGTAATGATAAAGTCCGCATCCGCCGCTTGTCTTGATATCCGAATCGCACATCAGCATTTCCACGAATTTCTTTTGTATCCTACTTCTTGGATATTCTACGATTTGTTTGATTTCTAATTGGTATTCTGTCAATAAAACCTCCTTATATTTTAATAATAGACTTTTGCACCTTGCTACCGAGCCATTTCCTTCGCCCTTTTCTTGACCGAGTATTTGCAGGCACGCGCTATGCGCAGATTCTCCTACGGGCGGGCTCATATCTTCGCACACTATCCGTAGATCCTGTATAACTCTCGGCACAAGGCTATTCAGTTTTAGGGACAGTTTTTTGCTGTCTACCTATAAACAGAGCGTAGGGGTGCGTATTTCTTCAAAAAAGATAGAATTTTTTCAAAAAATTTTTTCATAACAAAAAACTCGACAAATCAATGCATTATGAAGCATTGTTCTGTCGAGTTTAACTTTGTGTGCAGACGGTATATATCAGTTATATCTAAAATACTCTTATTATTTACAAATAGGTACTTTATTTTTATAAGACTTTATGTTATAATACTAACACTTATATAACATATAAAAGCGAGGCACGCAATATGAAAACTAAAACAATAAAGCAATTCGTAATTTATTCAAGAAAATCCAAGTTCACAGGCAAAGGTGAAAGTATTGAAAACCAAATTGAAATGTGTCGTCAATACATTGCAACTCATTATAGTCAAGAAGAAGCAGATGCAGCTCTCGTTTATGAGGATGAGGGCTTCTCTGGCGGAACGCTTGAACGTCCGAAATTCAAAAAAATGATGAGCGATTCTCAAAAAATTGATTTTGCTGCCATTGTGGTATATCGTCTTGACCGTATCAGCCGTAATATCGGCGACTTTGCAAAACTCATTGAAGATCTTGGTAATCGTCATATAGACTTTATCTCTATTCGTGAGCAATTCGATACATCCTCGCCGATGGGGCGCGCTATGATGTATATCGCATCTGTATTTTCTCAGTTGGAGCGCGAAACAATTGCTGAGCGTATCAGAGATAATATGCACGAGCTATCAAAGACAGGACGATGGCTCGGCGGTACCACACCTACCGGATATGAATCGGAAAGCATTTCCAACGTGACAGTGGACGGAAAGACACGCAAGGCTTGTAAATTGAAAATGATTCCTGAAGAAATCAATTTGGTTAATCTCATATTCGATAAGTTTATGGAAACTGGTTCGCTTACAAAAACTGACGAGTTCCTTATGAGAGGACACTACAAAACAAAACGAGGCAAAGCATTCACACGTTTTGCTATAAAAGGTATATTGTCCAATCCCGTCTATATGATAGCTGACGAAGACGCATACAACTACTTAGTTGAAAATGATGTTGACCTTTTCTCAGAAAGAGAAGCGTTTGACGGAAAGCACGGTATTATGGCATATAACCGTACCCTTCAGCGTCCTGGAAAAGCGACTCAAGAAAAGCCAATAAATGAGTGGATCGTTTCTGTCGGCAAGCATCAAGGTACGATTCCGGGTGCCAAATGGGTTCAAGTTCAAAAACTTCTTGAACTCAACAAGGCGAAAAACTATCGCAAACCAAGAAGTCACGTAGCACTCTTGTCAGGTATCCTCTACTGCGGCAAATGCCAAGATTATATGAGACCTAAACTCTCTGACCGAAAGACTGCAACAGGAGAAACCATTTATACTTATCTCTGCACAACAAAAGAAAGAAGCCGCAGTCACGTGTGCAATATGAAAAATGCTAACGGCAATATGCTTGACGCAAAGGTAATTGAAACCATAAAAAGCTTTGGCAAGCAAAGTGCAGATATGGCACGGCAAATCACCCAAACAAAAAAACGCATCAACGGTAACCGCGAGGGCTACGAAGCCGAATTGGCAAAACTCAGATTGCAAATTGAAGACAACGAAAAAGAAATAAAAGCCCTCGTTGTTTCTTTAGGAAAATCGGAAGGTACTAATGCAGAAAAATACATTATTGAACAAATTGATGAATTGCATGAAAAAGGTGAAGTTTTGAGAAAGCGGTTATCTGAGCTTGAAGCAATCGTCCAACAGCACGATCTTGCAGATATCGAATTTGATATCATCCGCCAAATGCTCTCTAATATGGGTGAAAACATTGACAACTATTCTATTGAACAAAAACGCGCTGCCATCAGAACATTTGTCCGTAAAATAGTTTGGGATGGAGAGAACGCACACATGTATCTCTTCCACAACGACGGTGAATACGAATTCCCTGCTCCTCCCCACGGAAATAGCGACAATAACGACGAAAATTCTACAGAAGATTCGGACGATATTGACGAGCCGTTAGGTGAGGATAGCGAACGAAATACTGATGTATTTCAGAGCACAAAAGAAGTGTGCAAACGAGGTTTCTATAAACGAAACGATAGACGTGGACAAGGACGGGAATCCCCTGACGTATCTCGATATAATCAGCGTTGACGATACGATGACCGAAGACATCGAATTGAAGCTCCATCTTGAAAGAGTGCGACGCTTGGTGGACGAACTGCTCTCCGAGCGCGAAAAGGAGATAATAATATTGCGATACGGCTTAAAGGGATATGCGCCGAAAACTCAACGCGAGGTGGCGAATTATCTCGGGATATCGCGCTCCTACGTTTCAAGGATAGAAAAAAAGGCACTCGAAGAATTGAGGCACGCCTTCGGCACGCGCCCAAGCTTTGACAATTGAGAGAAAAATTTGCAAAATAAAAAGACTTGCGCGCGGGAAAAACAGAGATGGACAAAGTCCAAATAAAATCAGAGGTCTTTCAAATGATGATCGTTAACAAAATAGCTCTCGTTCTGGCGATTATAGGCGCCCTCAACTGGGGTCTTGTGGGGCTTTTCACCTTTGACCTGGTCGCCTGGGTGTGCGGCGGCGCAACGACGGTGATAGCGAGGGTTATCTACACGCTCGTCGCGATTGCGGGAATCTTTTGCATTTCGATGCTATTCAAAAGCAACGACGAGATAACGGAGCCCGAGGCATAAGCGAAAACGGACTGCCTCAATTGAATTTTGAGATATCCTACACGAAAAATCAAGGTCACGCTTTTAATGGTCTTGATTTTTTCGTTTGGGTAGAGATAAGCTTTAACATTCGCCAACGCATAAACCAAAGCTTCTCGGCACACGTGAAAAGAGCGGAGCTCAAAACGAGGTGCGTTTTAAAGCATTGTTTGTTCTGTTTTCTTAGGTTTATTTTTCTGCCTCTCGTTCTCGTCTTAGCCTTTGGTTTTTTCTTATCCGCTTTCAAGTTTTTGCTTTAATCCTTTATTTACGCTATCAGTTAGTTCTAATTATAATTTCCTTTTTCTCTTACCTAATTTTTTGTTCCCGTTGGTATTTTTTCTGTCAGCGAGCCGCTTCTTTTTTCATCTGGCTTAGCTTGTGGAGAAAATCAGAAAACGACATAAAATGTTATGGGATAAAATTACCTACAATTCCCTGTTTAAAATAAAGGTGATTTTGGCAAAAATAGAGTTGAAGAACAAAAAGGAGAAGCTTTTCAAAAGAAAATGAACATAAGACGCGGAGATATTTATTATGCCGATCTGAGCCCCGTTGTAGGAAGCGAGCAGGGCGGAATGCGCCCCGTACTCATCGTCCAAAACGACGTGGGAAACCGATACAGCCCAACCGTGATAGCGGCGGCGATAACCTCGAAGCTGGGAAAGAGCAAGCTTCCGACGCACATAGACATACCAGGAGCTAATACGGGGCTTGCGAAGGACAGCGTTATTCTACTCGAACAGGTGCGCACGATAGACAAAAAGCGCCTCAAAGAAAAAATGGGACATTTGGACGAGGTGACGATGAGCTCGGTGAACAACGCCATTGAGGTGAGCCTCGGTCTCTCCGATGACGGCAGATAGCAGGTGATAGGGCGCACGTTTCAGTGGCGCACCTTTGCGAAAAGGCTATTTTGATAGGCTTTGGAGTTAATGGAGCACATCAGCATTCCTTAAAGAAACAGACTTGACGCAAGCCGTGACGCGAGGGAGGCGGTGGGCGAAGAAAACATTTTGTAATAACTCGCGGAGCAAATTCATAAATTTAACCAAACGCAAGAAAACGGAGGTTAAAAATGAATTTATACAAGCCCGAGGGCGCTTTGATGGCGAGCTATCAAAACCGCGAATATACCGCGACGAGGAAGGGGCTCGAACGCGCGCTTGAAAAGCAGCTCATTCTCGAAGCGCCCGCCGTCCTTTGCGACCACGATTTCAATCTGCAAGTGGCGCTGGGAGAAAGGCTTCGCGGAATAATACCGAGAGACGAGGCACAATACTCGCCGCGCGAGGAAACGAAGGACATTGCGATCTTGACGCGTGTCGGGAAGCCTGTTTGCTTCAAGGTCATAGGCTTTCGCAGGGGAGACGATGGAGAGACGACGGCGATACTCTCGCGCCGCCTCGCACAACTCGAATGCACGGAAAACTACATTGCGACGCTCCAACCAGGGGATATAATTCCGACGAAAATAACGCACCTCGAAAGCTTCGGTGCCTTCGTTGATATCGGCTGTGGCATAATTTCGCTCCTTTCTATCGACACCATTTCGGTTTCGCGCATTGCGCACCCGTCGGCGCGCCTCAGCGTCGGCGATTGCATACACACGGTGGTACGTTCGATAGATAAGCAGGGCCGAATATACGTTTCGGAGCGCGAGCTTTTAGGAAGCTGGGAGGAAAACGCGGCGCTCTTTTCAGAGGGGCAGACGGTCAAAGGGATAATACGAAGCGTTGAAAGCTACGGAATATTCGTGGAATTGAAGCCAAATCTTGCTGGGCTCGCGGAATACAAGGACAACGTTTATCCCGAGCAAAGCGCCGCGGTCTACATAAAGAGCATAATCCCCGAAAAGATGAAGATAAAGCTGATAATCATAGATGCGCACGACGAGGAGCAGCCACCTCCAAGGCTTGAATATTTTATCGACACGGAAAACGTTTCGCATATAAGCTCGTGGACCTATTCCCCGCCCTCCTGCAAAAAAATAATCGAAAGCATTTTTTAATGCTTTATCAATGATTTACCCAAGGCAAAGCTATATGCATAAAGAAAAGCTCAAAATCGAAGGCGGACTTCTTATAGTTTGACCTGAGCAAGCTTTAAATAAGTGAAATAAGAATATTTTGCTCCGCTTTAAAATTCAACAAAAACCAAGGAACATCTCATAGCATCAACAAATTATGAAGCACATATATAATCCAGCGAAAAATCAAGATCATTCAAACGATGACCTTGATTTTTTGCTGTTTTTTATGCTTCTTCTCAACAAAACGGTTTTGCCGTGCTATGGCGACTCCGTGGAAATCTTAATCAAAATTTACGAATTTCCATTTCTTATTATGCCCCCCTCGGACTTTAAAGCTTTTCGTCAAGCGCTATTCTCGATAGATGATTTTGAGACCGAAAAGGCAAGAAAAAGCAGGCTAATAGTTAATTTTAATAAAATTTTAATAAAACATGTTGCTTTTATTGCGGAAATATGTTAAAATATGTTGTAGCAAGTGTGCGACTTGCAAATCAAGCGTAATACGAATATACGACAGAACAAGGCGCAAGCTGTGCGTTTCATTATTATGCTTATCACTTATCGCACTATCACAATTATCTTCACGACAAATATTATTTAATGAAGAGTTAGATGTTTCGGAGCAAGCCACGATGGTTAATATAGGCAACGATTGGGACAAGCTTTTGGAGAGCGAGTTCCAGAAGAGCTACTATTTGGAGCTACGCGAATTTCTGAAAACCGAATATTTTACAAAGAAGATATATCCACCGATGAACGATATATTCAACGCGCTGAAATACACCTCGTATTCCGACACGCGCGTTGTGCTTCTCGGGCAGGACCCTTATCACGGAGCGGGACAGGCTCACGGGCTTTGCTTCTCCGTTAAGGAAGGCGTTCCCCACCCGCCGTCACTCAGAAATATCTTTTCGGAGCTCAACGAGGAATACGGAATCCTACCGCCGAAGTCGGGCGAGCTCACGGGCTGGGCTCGTCAAGGCGTTTTGCTCCTCAACACCACGCTGACCGTGCGTGAAGGCTCGCCCGCGAGCCACAAGGGGCACGGCTGGGAAACGCTGACCGATAAGATCATCTCGCTTTTGAACGAAAAGACCGAGCCCATCGTTTTTATGCTTTGGGGCGCGAACGCGCGCTCGAAAAAGGCTCTCGTTACCTCGCAGCACCATCTCATCCTCGAATGTGCGCACCCGAGCCCACTCTCGGCTTACGCGGGCTTTTTCGGGTGCAACCACTTCAAGCGTGCCAACGAATTTCTCGCGGCAAACGGACTTCGCGAAATAGATTGGGGCAGGATAAATGCCTGACGGAAGTTGACATTATATATTTTTTTGAATTTTCAGCGCGAAACGTGCACATTTTTGTCAATTTTGACAATTGAAAAAAGCTATAAAAAGTAGTATAATTGATATTAGTTTTATAAATCGGAAAGCAGGTTAAGTCAATGAAGCTCCTTGAAGACCGCATTCGCAAAGACGGAAAAATACTTCCCGACAACGTACTGAAAGTAGATAGCTTTCTTAACCACCAAATCGATGTAAAGCTGATTGCCGCCTGTGCCGAGGAATGGTATCGCCTCTTCAAGGACGACGGCGTTAATAAAATAATGACAATAGAAGCGTCTGGCATCGGGATTGCCTGCATTGTCGCCGAGCGCTTCAACGTTCCCGTTCTTTTTGCCAAGAAATCAAAAAGCTCAAATATCGGGGACGATTTTTATTCTACGAAGGTTACGTCCTACACCCACGGGCGCACCTACGACGTTATGGCGTCGAAGGCATACATACAGAGGGGAGACAGGATACTCCTCATAGATGATTTTTTAGCGAACGGAAGCGCGCTCAAAGCGATGATAAATTTAGTCGAGATGGGCGGCGGCACGGTCGTTGGCGCGGGGATTGCGATAGAAAAAGCCTTTCAGAGCGGAGCGGACGAGATCCGCGGCTTGGGCTATCGCATAGAATCGCTCGCGCGCGTTGCGTCAATGAAGGAGCCGAATTATATCGAATTCTGTTGACGCTTTATTTTGGTTATGGGCGAACAGCTTAATAACATACAAAAATTTATCGGAGGAGCAAAAAATGTTCAAGAAAATCCTATCCCTTTGCCTTGTCGTAGCTATGGTGCTCGGTATGACGCTTGCGTTTACCTCGTGCGGCACGGACGATTTCAAGGTAGGCTTTATATGCCTGCACGATGAAACTTCCACCTACGATAAGAACTTCATCGACGCGGCTCTCGCCGCAAAAGAGGCGCTCGGCCTTTCCGACGATCAGGTCATCATCAAGAAAAACGTTCCCGAATCGAGCAAATGCTACGATGCGGCGCTCGAGCTTGTTGACGAAGGCTGCGACGTTATATTTGCAAACTCGTTCAGCCACGAGTCCTTCATTCTTCAAGCCGCAAGAGAGCATCCCGAAGTCACCTTCTGCCATGCAACGGGTACTCTTGCACACACCTCTGGGCTTGACAACTTCCACAACGCTTTCGCTTCCATTTATGAAGGACGCTACCTTGCAGGCGTTGCGGCAGGCTTGAAACTCAACGAGATGATTGCCGATGGCGAATTTACCGCCGATGAGGCTAAGATAGGCTACGTTGGCGCTTATACCTACGCCGAGGTCATTTCGGGCTACACCTCGTTCTATCTCGGTGCCAAGTCCGTTTGCCCCACCGTCACCATGGATGTTCAGTTCACGGGCTCCTGGTATGATATAACCGCAGAGAAGACCGCAGCCGAAACTCTTATCGCAAAAGGTTGCAAGCTCATAAGCCAGCACGCCGACTCGATGGGAGCTCCTGGCGCTTGCGAAGCTGCTGGCGTTCCCAACGTTTCCTACAACGGAAGCACGATAGCAAGCTGCCCCAACACATTCATCATTTCTTCGCGAATCGATTGGCAGCCCTACTTTGAGCTCATGATAACCACCACGAGAGACGGCAAGGAGCTCGCAACCGACTGGTGCGGTAGCCTTTCCACGGGCTCGGTCAAGCTCACCGACATAAACACGAGCGTTGCAGCGGAAGGAACCGCGGAGAAGCTCGCCGAGGTCAGAGCAAAGCTTGAAAACGGAACCTTGAAGGTATTTGACACCTCGACGTTCACCGTGGGTGGACAGACGCTCACCTCGTATATGGCGGACGTTGATACCGACGATGCTTTCACTCCCGACACCGAGGCTATCGCGAACGGTGCTTTCCTTGAATCAACTCACCGTTCCGCTCCCTACTTCGACGTTAAGATAGACGGCATTACCCTGCTCAACACGAAATTCTAAAAACGCTTGCGATATAGGCGGAGCTCGCTCCGCCTTATATTGCTTTATTGCACTTGGAGGATACGGCGTGGAAAGAAAAATTGCGCTTGAACTTAGAGGAATAACGAAAACCTTCGGAAGCGTTATCGCCAACAAAAACGTCGATCTGACGCTTTATCACGGCGAAATTCTTGCCCTGCTCGGAGAAAACGGCTCGGGAAAGACGACGCTAATGAATATGATCTCGGGGATATATTATCCCGACGAGGGCGAAATATGGGTTGACGGCGCGGAAGCCGTTATAGGCTCCCCGAAAGACGCATTTAAATACCGAATAGGAATGATACACCAGCACTTCAAGCTGGTTGACGTTTTTTCGGCGGCGGAAAATATAACGCTCGGAATCAATGACGGGCGCTTCAATCTTGCAAAAGTTGAAGAAAGAGTCAAAGAGATAACCGAAGCCTACGGCTTCAATATTGACCCGAAGAAAAAGATACACGAAATGAGCGTTTCCGAGAAGCAGACCGTTGAGATAATCAAGGTCCTGTATCGCGGAGCGGACATTTTGATACTCGACGAGCCGACCGCGGTCTTGACGCCGCAGGAGACGGAAAAGCTTTTCGCCGTTCTTCGCAAGATGAGAGACGACGGAAAGTCCATAATAATCATCACGCACAAGATGAACGAGGTGCTTTCCATCTCGGACAGGGTGGCGGTGCTTCGCAAGGGCGAGCACGTGGCAACCGTGGAAACGGCGACCGCGACGCAAGAGGCGCTCACGGAGCTGATGATAGGAAAGAAAACTACTTTGAATATAAACCGCAGCGAGCCGAAAAACGTATGCGACAGGCTCACGGTCTCACATATCAGCAGTACCAATCACGACGGGATCAAGATACTCGACGATATTTCCTTCGTGGCGCGAGCGGGCGAGATACTCGGAATTGCGGGTATCGCGGGAAGCGGACAACGCGAGCTTCTTGAAGCGATAGCGGGCTTACAGCACCTCGACGAAGGTGAGATAGTTTACCACAACCCGAAAACGAATGCCACCGAAAACCTGCGCGACAAAACGCCGCTTCAAATACGGGAGCTCGGCGTTCGCCTTTCCTTCGTTCCCGAGGACAGGCTCGGCATGGGTCTTGTCGGCAACATGGACATCGTTGACAACATGATGCTGAGGAGCTACAAGCGCGGAAAGTCCATTTTCCTCGATCGAAAGAAGCCGCGCGATCTGGCGCTCGATATAATAGAAAGCCTCGAAGTCGTTACTCCCGACGAGCACACCCCCGTTAGGCGGCTTTCGGGCGGCAACGTTCAAAAGGTCCTCGTCGGGCGCGAGATAGCCGCCGCCCCCTCGGTGCTCATGGCGGCATACCCCGTGCGCGGACTCGATATAAATTCTTCGTACACCATATTCAACCTTCTCAACAAGCAGAAGGAAAACGGCGTTGCCGTTATATTCGTCGGCGAGGATCTTGATATGCTCATAGAGCTTTGCGACAGGATACTTGTTATAAACGCGGGCAAGATAACGGGAATTGCCGACGGGCGCACCGCGAAGCGCGAGGAAATAGGTCTTATGATGACGAAGTCCACGTCGGTCGACGAGGACGCGAAGGGAGAAGCGAATGAATAACACACAGAAGGCGACGCACGAGCCGCTTATCCATATCACGAAGCGCGATTTCCTTCCCCTGAAAAAGGCAATAGCGATACGTGCGATCGCCGTTTTGGCGGCGTTCATCATCTCGGGCGTGCTCGTTATGATACTCGCTGACGCAAACCCCATCAAGATATACGCGACGTTTTTCGAGGGAGCCTTTGGAAGCCCGAGAAAAATCACCAACCTTTTACACGAAACGGCGATATTGCTCTGCATTGCGCTTGCGCTCACCCCCGCCTTCAAGATGAAGTTCTGGAACTGCGGCGGCGAGGGGCAGGTGCTCATCGGAGGGCTTGCAACGGCGACCTGCATGTACTACCTCGGCGGCAAGCTTCCGTCGCCCATATACATTCTTCTGCTTCTCGTCGTCAGCGTTACGGCTGGTGCTCTTTGGGCGCTTATTCCCGCGCTCTTCAAGGCGAAATGGAACACCAACGAAACACTTTTCACGCTGATGATGAACTACATCGCGATGTCGCTTATCTCCATTATGCTCAATCTCTGGAACCCGACGAACTCCGTTCTTGCCCCCATGTACGATTTCGGCTTACCGAAGCTTTTCGGGCAGCGGTATTGGCTCAACATTGTGCTCGTTGCCATTGTGACCGCGCTCATATACATCTATTTAAAATACAGCAAGCACGGGTACGAGATCTCCGTGGTCGGTGAGAGCGAAAACACGGCGAAATATGTCGGAATCAACGTGAGCACCGTTATCATACGCACGGTGGCGATATCGGGTGCGCTTTGCGGGCTGGCGGGGCTTCTCCTCGTTGGCGGAGCGGACTACACGATAACGACGAACACCGCGGGAGGACAGGGCTTTACGGCGATCATGGTCTCCTGGATAGCAAAATTCAACCCGCTCTATATGATACTCACCTCGTTCCTCGTTATTTTCATGGACAAAGGCACGAGCCAGGTCGCGGAGAAATTTTATCTGGATACCTCGATAGCGGATATCATCACCGCTATAATGCTCATCTTCATCATCGCCTGCGAATTTTTCATCAACTACAAGGTCCACTTCAAACAGCTCAAAAAGCACGAGGAGGTTAGTGAGAAATGACAATGATAGTAAGCGCCGTTCGACTTGGAATGGCATTGCTCCTCGGCTCAACGGGAGAGACGCTGACGCAAAAGTCGGGGCACCTCAACCTCGGTATCCCAGGCGTTATGTGCGTTGGTGCGGCTTGCGGCTGTGCCGCCGAGTCCGTATATTACGCCGCGGTGGGTGGAAACGTTATTCCCTTCTTCGCCGTTTTGATCCCCATAATATTCTCGCTTATCGGCGGCATTTTAATGGGTCTCATTTACAGCTTTCTCACCGTCACCCTGCGCGCCAATCAAAACGTTACAGGTCTTGCATTGACGACGCTCGGAATCGGCATACAAAACTCCATGATAGCCCCCTTTAATTCGGAGCTTCTTTACACGCGCTGCTCAAAGTATTTCACGGCGCACCTCCCATTCGCCGACAAGCTGGGTTGGTTTGGAAAGCTCTTCTTATCCTATGGTGCCATGGTCTACATTGCCATCGCCATCGCGATAGCCGCCGCCATCGTTTTGAAGAAGACGCGCGTTGGACTTCATCTCCGCGCCGTCGGCGAAAACCCTGCCACGGCGGACGCCGCGGGTATCAATGTTGCCCTATATCGCTACGCCGCCACCTCGATTGGTTGCGGAATTGCAGGACTTGGGGGGCTCACCTACATAATGGACTACCTCAATGGCAACTGGGAATACGTTGTTGACGCTATCGGCTGGCTCGCCGTTGCCCTCGTTATCTTCACCGTTTGGAACCCTGCCGTAGCAATTCCAGGCTCCATCATCTTCGGCATTCTTTACACTGTGAGCTATTCCATCACGGGAGTTTCCTTCTCGACCATTCATCTCTTGAAGATGCTTCCCTACGTTGTCACCATCATCGTTCTCATCTTCACGAGCATTCGCAACAAGCGCGAAAATCAGCCTCCCGCAAGCCTCGGACTCAATTATTACCGAGAAGAGCGCTGACACGCCGCACGTAAGCATCCGACTTGTTCAGCGAAATACGCGTTGAAGCTTATAAAATTCGCCGCCCGCGAAAAAACTTGAAGCCTACTCAAAGCTTGCAAGGTAACGCGGGCGGCGATATTTATTATTTGCGGTGGGCGAATTATTATTTAGAAGCTTAGCCCGTTTACCTAACGAGAAAATAGACGAGAACTACGGCTCCGAGAACGATGCGATATATGCCGAAGGGGGCAAAGCTATGCTTTTTAACGAAGTCCATAAGGAACTTTATAGATATGAGGGAAACGATGAAGGAGACGAGCATACCTATCAAAAGCAAAATGACCTCGAAGGAGCTTGCGGTATAGCCCGCGGCAACGAACTTGACAATCTTTAAAAGAGAGGCTCCGAGCATAACGGGAATTGCCATAAAGAATGAGAACTCGGCGCTGGCGGAGCGTGAAACGCCCGTGAGCATACCGCCGATTATCGTTGAGCCAGAGCGCGACGTCCCAGGGATTAGGGAGAGCATTTGGAAGGAGCCTATTATCAAGGCATCCTTATATGTGAGCTCTTCGACGTCGTTGACGCGGTATTGGCGCGATGAGCGAAGCCTTTCGATGATGATGAATGCCACACCGTAAACGATGAGGGCGGCGGAAACCACGACGTAGTTATAGAGGTGCTTTTCCAAAATATCGTCAAGCAGCAAGCCGACGATGGCGGCGGGGATAACACCGACGATGACCTTGCCCCACAGGGAAAGCGTTCGCCGCCTTTCCTCCTCGTTCTTTTTGTGGGAAAAAGGGTTGAGCCTATCGAAGAACAGAACGGGAACGGCGCATATTGCGCCAAGCTGAATGACGACGAGAAAAAGCTTCATAAACTCTTCGGAAACTTGGAGCTCGACGAAGGTATCGACGATTATCATGTGCCCTGTTGAGCTTATGGGCAACCACTCGGTCACGCCCTCTATTATCCCGAGAAATATCGCTTTCAATATTTCAAAAAAATTCTCCATACCTACTCCATTCTACCGCGAGGCTGTGAAAACGCGCTTGCGCTTTCCACTGCGCCGCCTTGTGATTTACCAAAGGTGCAACACGTGTAGCGTTATTCAAAATCGAGAACAAATAAATGTAAATTTTTGTTTGCGTTTTGCTACGCTCCGCGAATTATATCGCCCGCCTTCACCTCGACGGTGAAGGTGGTGTAAAACTCCATATATGGGTGAGGCGCGGAGGCGATGGAGGCTCCGCTCGCGTCGCGCATTTCGCCGATGACCTGACGCACGCCGACGCGCCCTGGGGAAACTATCTCGACCTCGTCTCCCACCGAGAGCTTATTGCGCTGGCTGAGCTTTGCAACTCCGTTTTCGACGGAGACAACGACGGCGAGATAGGCTTTTTCTCTGATATATCCGCCGTTATGCGTTACGTTGGGATCGCCGTGAGGATCGGAAAAATAGTAACCGCTTGCATACTCTCTGTGGCTGACCGATTCAAGCTCGCGCCGCCACATAGGATCGTATTCATAGCTACCCGAAAAATATGAATCGAGCGCCATTTTATATGCGTTGGTGACAACCGCCGTATAGTATGCGGACTTCATTCTTCCTTCGATTTTAAAGGAGTCTATCCCCGCCTCAACGAGCTCGGGAACGTGCTCCACGGTGCAGGTGTCTTTGCTTGACAAAATAAAAGTTTCGCCGCCACATTCCTCGATGGGGAGCGGCATATTGGGGCGCTTTTCTTCTCTTATCTCGTAGCCCGATATGGTGTAATTCCAGCGGCAGGGCTGGGCGCACATTCCGCGATTTCCGTCACGCTCCGCGAGATGACCTGAAAGGAGGCATCTGCCGCTATACGAGACGCACATTGAGCCGTGAATAAAGCATTCAAGCTCCAAATCGCGAGGGATATTTCTTCTTATGGTCTTTATCTCTTCAAGTGTGAGCTCGCGGGCAAGGACGACGCGGCGCGCACCCAGCTCGTACCAAGCGCGGCACGCCGCCGCGCTGACCGCGTTCGCTTGCGTTGAAATATGTATTTCCATATCGGGGATCAGTTCTTTGACGAGGAAAAGCACGCCGACGTCGGCAACGATGAGCGCGTCGGGTCTTATCTCCTTCAAGGCTTCAAGATATCGGCGTAGCTCGGCGTACTCACAGTCGCGCGGCATAGTGTTTACCGTGACGTAGACCTTGACGCCTCTTTCGTGCGCATAGGAGACGGCGCTCGCGAGCTCGGAGAGCTCGAAATTATCGGCGGCGGCGCGCATACCGAAAAGGCTACCTGCGAGGTAGACAGCGTCGGCACCATATAAAATTGCCGCCTTCATTTTTTCAAAATTCCCTGCTGGTGACAGGAGCTCTGGTCTTTTCATCGCAATCCCCCATTACTCGAATGCTCGTTTCGATAATATTTTAGCACAACTTGCGCTCGGTTGCAATAGCTTTCCCGACATTCGGCAAATTTAAGGAAGTGCAACGAGCGCCACCTCCCAAGCAGGGAGAACGCGCAAGCGGCGAAGATAGAGCTTATAGCCCGCGTGCTCCGAGGACAAATAGAGCGGAAGGAAAAACATGTCCCTACTTCGGTGGTAGGCGGAAACGAGAAGCTTGGGCTTAAAGATGGAGATAACTCCGCGAGAGCCCGCAAGCGCCTCGTGCTCCGCGCCCTCGACATCGTATTTGATATAATCGACGCGCTCATCGACGAGGGAGTCCACCGTCACGAAGGGGACATCCGACTTCCCGTGGTGAAACGAGGGAGTGGCGACGACGGAGGAGTTTCGATTTCCTGAGCTTTGGAGGCTCCCCGCCTCACACGAAGACCAGACGGCGGCATTGACAGCGCGCACGTGCGGGGAGGCGAGAGTCTCGGCGTAGGCTTCAAGCTTTGCATAGCTCTTTTTATCTGGCTCGACGGCTATCGCCTCGCCGAGGCACGGAAAGGCGGCGATGGCTTTTTTTAGTGTATCACCCACGTAGGCACCGCAATCGACGAGAGAGCGCACGGGCGCGCCCGAATTTATGAGCGAATACAGCTCCGCCTCGCTTGAACAAACGGCTAAAAGGTCTGAGAGCCTTCCGCTAAGCTTGTAGTTTATCAGGGAGGCGTAGAGCTCTCTCGAAGCCTCATCGGCAAAGAGCTCGTACGCCGCGCAAATCGACGCATAATTATCATTGAAGAAGCGGCAATCGAAATATTCCGCACCCGCAATCGGCATATCGGGAATGTAGAGCTCGCACGCGCCGTCAAGTTCGGAAATGGCGGCGATGACCTCGGGGCGCGTCGTTCCAAAAGAGAGGACGACGACGAAGCTCTCGTATTTTTCCTTTATCTCCGAAAAGCTCTTGACGCGAATCCCGCGATAGCTATGCCCACGGACAAAGCCGTCCGACGCAAAAACGTCGGCAAAGCTTATTCCCCGCTCCTCGAAGCGAGCTATGAGCTTATCCGCGCCGTTGCCCATACCGTAGATAACGATGGGACGACTCTCTTCCGCCAAAGCGTCCCACATATCGCGGCGGCAGGGGAACTCGGGCAAGGCAAATTTCATAATAATCTCCATTCCGCCGCCATAGCGGCGGCACAAAAGTTTAACGAAATTCACCTGCGTCGCTTGCGACAAAAACGGGGGCGGATCCCGTTTTTAAGGTGAATTTATGCGTGAAATAAGGATGCTTACCGTTCCGAATCGTAAATTTTCACGCTACCATCCTTTCAAATCAAAGTTAATGCGAAGCGATCCGCAAAGCGCGATCATTTACAGAGCGCATTTCGACGCGCTCGAACGAAAATGCGAATATTTTTAAAAAAAGCTTGAAAATGCAAAAAAGCTATGATATCATAAATTAGAAGTTAATATTGCCGCGAGAGCGGCGGAACGGAGAAGCTATACTATGGACTGCTTATTTTGCTCTATAATAAAAGGGGAAATTCCTTCGACAAAGGTATACGAGGACGACGTTTGCTACGCTTTCCGCGATATAAATCCGCAAGCGCCCGTTCATTGCCTGATAGTTCCCAAAAAGCATATTACTTCCGCTGACGCGATATGCGCTGAAAACGCCGACGTCGTTGCCCACATATTCACCGTTATACCCAAGCTTGCCGTTACGCTCGGGCTCGCTTCGGGATACAGGATAATCAGCAACGTTGGAGACGACGGCTGTCAATCCGTCAAGCACCTGCATTTTCACATTCTCGGCGGTTGTAAGCTTTCGGAAAAAATGGCTTAACGAATGACCGCCAAAACGAAAACTAAAACAAAACGGGAAAACAGTAGATTTCAACCTTGATTTTTCCTAAAAAAACACGGTAGAAGCAGAGAACTTTCTTTACTTCTACCGTTTTCGTTTGGCTGCCTAAATACGGCAACCCATTTTGAAAAGACCTATCAAATCTTTTCCTTAACCTTAGCCGCCTTACCGACTCTGCTACGAAGATAGTAGAGCTTAGCGCGGCGCACCTTAGCCTCGCGGAATACCACGATCTTGTCAACGTTGGGAGAATGGAGCGGGAACGTCTTTTCAACGCCTACGCCGTAGGAAACTCTTCTCACGGTGAAGGTCTCGGAGATACCGCCGCCGCGCTTGGCGATAACGGTGCCTTCAAAAAGCTGGATTCTTTCCTTCTCACCCTCGGTGATCTTGACGTAGACCTTTACGCCATCACCAATGTTAAACTGAGGGATCTCGGTTTTAAGCTGCTCATTCACAAAAGCCTGGATCTTATCCATTATATGGGCCTCCTTAAACTACGAACATTCGTGCGGAGCTTCGCAGAGGACTGTTCTGATTATTGCTACGCCGAAGCGCACGCAGATACAAGTATCATACCACAAAGCACGCAAAAAATCAATAGTTTTTTTAAAAGTTTTTCGATATTTTTGAAATTTGCCGTAAAAGCTCGCTTCCAGTCGTTAAGAAACGGTAAAAATTTATGCTTTAATATTGTAATTGATAAATAAATATGATAAAATAGAGGTACTATTTCTGCATACGACGTTTCGAGACTCAGCTATGAAACGAATGGAGAAGCTATGAAATTCAATGAGCTTGACGAAGCCGCAGACGAGCGCGGCGAAGGCACGGGCACGGCAAACGAGACAGCCGAGACCGATACGAATCCGAAAAGCACGAAAAAAAGAAAAAGTACCGCCGATGGCTCAACGAACGAGCCGAAGCGCGACGTTACGGTGGAAGAAGCTAAGTCAACGGACGATATGACGAGCGCTTCCGAGGAAAAAAGCGGCGAAGGCACAGGCGCGGCAAATGAGACAGCCGAGACCGATACGAAGCCGAAAAGCACGAAGAAAAGAAAAAGCGCCGCCGATGGCTCAACGGACGAGCCGAAGCGCGACGTTACGGTGGAAGAAGCTAAGTCAACGGACGATATGACGAGCGCTTCCGAGGAAAAAAGCGGCGAAGGCACAGGCGCGGCAAATGAGACAGCCGAGACCGATACGAAGCCGAAAAGCACGAAGAAAAGAAAAAGCGCCGCCGATGGCTCCACGAACGCGCCGAAGCGCGACGTTACAGCGGAAGAAGCTAAGCCAACGGGCGATATGACGAGCGCTTCCGAAACCGAAGCCTCCGAAACGGAAAGCACTTCCCTCTCGGCAGCTGAAAATGCGACGGAGAACGAAGGCACGAGTTTTTCCGAGGAAGCCCTCGTTGCTTCCAACGCGGAGAGCGCTTCCCTCTCGTTGGCTGAAAATGTGGTAGAAAGCGAAGGCACGAGCGTTTCCGAGGAAGCCCTCGTTGCTTCCAACACAGAGAGCGCTTCCCTCTCGTTGGCTGAAAATGTGGTAGAAAGCGAAGGCACGAGCGTTTCCGAGGAAGCCCTCGTTAATTCCGACGCGGAAAACGCTTCAATTTTGGAAACCGACAATACAGAAGAGCCCGACTCATATCCTCTTATATTCGACGTACCTACTGAGAATGAAGCGCAAGAAGCCACCGAAGAAGAAGCGAATAGCGAAGACGACTTGCAGGAGGAAGCTCACGGCACTCGACAAGAGGAAGAGGATGACGAGCCCGAGCAGGAGCCCTACGATCCTGAAAAGCCGCGAAGAATAGACGGGCGCTTCGATTTTGTTGAGCTCTTCGTTTTCACGCTCGCGATAGTTATGCTGATAAGCTCCTTCCTTTTTAGGCACTCGATAGTTGAGGGGCCATCAATGGAGGGGACGCTCTACGAGGGCGAGCATTTGATAATCTCTGACGTTTTCTACACGCCGAGGCGCGGCGATATCATCGTTTGCGAGGATCACACGACCGCGATAAAGAAGCCGATAGTTAAGCGCATTATCGCGATAGGCGGCGACTACGTTGAGATAACGCGAGACGGGCGCGTCCTCGTCAACGACGTTGAGCTGACCGAGGACTACGTCAACGTGGACGATCCGAAATACCGATACACGCCGCTTGAACGCTTTCGCGTTCCCGACGGAGAGCTTTTCGTTATGGGAGACCACCGCAACGAATCGACGGACTCGCGCGACCCGAACGTCGGCACCGTCAGCGAGGACTCGGTGCTTGGGCGCGTTATTTTGCGCTTCTACCCTTTTTCTCGCTTCGGAACGGTGAAATAGATTTACGGACAATTGCCGCATAGCGGCGGAACGGAGACGACAATGGGACAGAATCCTATACAGTGGTTCCCAGGGCACATGGCGAAAACGCGAAGAGTGATAAAGGAATGTCTGCCACAGGTGGATATCGTTTTAGAGCTAATCGACGCGCGCATTCCGTACAGCTCGAAAAACCCAGAGATAGACAGCCTGCTTGGCGGCAAGCCGAAGCTGACCGTTATGACGAAGGCGGGCTTGGCAAATCCCGACGTTAGCAAGCGCTGGGCTGAATTTTATGAAAGAAAAGGCTTACGCACGGTCACGATAGACTCCACGACGGGGCACGGAACCGACGCGCTCGCGGCGGCGGTGCGCGAGGTCATAGCGGAAAAGATTGAGCGTTACAAGGCGCGCGGAATGGAGGGGCGACGGATAAGGGCAATGATAGTCGGAATCCCGAACGTTGGAAAATCCTCGCTCATCAACAGGCTATCGGAGAGCAAGAAAGCCAAGGTGGAAAATCGCCCAGGAGTTACCCTCGTCAAGCAATGGGTACAGACCGCGATAGGGATAGACCTTTTAGATATGCCTGGGGTGCTTTGGCCGAAGTTTGAGGACGAGGACGTTGGCTTCAAGCTGGCGGCGACGGGAGCAATAAAGGACGCGATACTCGACACCGAGGAGATAGCGATGCTGCTTGCGGCGCGACTCGCCGAGACGGCACGAGAGCCTTTTTGCACGAGATACAAGCTCACGGAGCATGAGATAGCGGAGCTTGACGCTTACGACCTTTTCAGGCTCGTTGGCAAAAAGCGCGGCTTCCTTATGGCGGGCGGAGATATAGACCATAAGAGGACGGCGGAAATGCTGCTCGAAGAATTTAGGGCGGCAAAGATAGGAAGAATAAGCTTAGAGACACCCGAGGAGACCGAAAAAAATGCCAAGCTTTGAATTTGAAGAGGATAAATATGCGCGCGGCTTTTCAGCCGTATGCGGCTGTGACGAGGCGGGGCGCGGCCCCCTATGCGGCCCTGTTGTTGCGGCGGCGGTAATACTTCCGCGCGGCATTATCATAGAGGGGCTTGACGACTCGAAAAAACTCAGCGAAAAAAAAAGGGAGCGACTTTACGATGAAATCGTGAAATCAGCCGTCGCATACGGGATAGCGGAAGCCAGCCCCGCTGAAATAGACGAAATAAACATTCTTAACGCCTCGATGCTCGCGATGCGTCGCGCCGTTGCTCTTTTGAAGCCGAAGGCTGATTTTTGCCTTATCGACGGCAACTGCTCGCGCGGCTTCGACATTCCGACGGAGACCGTTATAAAGGGCGACTCAAAAAGCTACTCGATAGCCGCCGCCTCGATATTAGCCAAGGTGACGCGAGACAGGCTATGCGCGGAGCTTGACAAGGAGTACCCGCAATACGGGATAGCGAAGCACAAGGGCTACCCGACGAGGGAGCACATGGACGCGGTGAGAAGGTACGGCGCGAGCCCGATATACAGAAAAAGCTTTTTGAAATTTCTTGAAAAAGATGAAAATACTTGAACTCTTGACGCCGAAGAGGCGAATCGGAAATCGCGGCGAGCGCCTTGCCGAAAGATATTTGAGGCGGCACGGCTACAAGATACTTGAACGCAATTTTGTTGCCGACGGGCACGAGATAGATATTATCGCGGAGCGACGCGAAACGGTCGCCTTCATCGAAGTTAAGACGCGCACCTTCGGGCACGAGAGCTTATACGAGCCGCGACCTGCTTCCGCCGTTACGCCCAAGAAGCAGATGAAGATAATAAACACGGCGCGGCAATACACGCGCTTCGGCGCCTTTGGAAAGGTGCTGAGGCTCGACGTTATCGAGGTCTATCTCGAAAACGGAAAAGCGAAAGAGATAAATCACATAGAGGGGGCATTCAATCTAAACACCGCGATGAAGAGGCGGTATGCCCCGAGAAAGGACTTCAATTGAAATACGTAAGCACAAGAGGCGGAGATGGAGCGCCGAAAAGCGCCGCTTACGCCATAAAGACGGGACTTGCGGCAGACGGCGGGCTTTACATGCCCGAAAGGCTACCCACGCTGGCGCGCGATGACTTGGAAGCCTTGACAAAAATGACTTACGCGGAAAGGGCGGCGAAGATACTCTCGCTCTTTCTTGACGACTACACCTACGACGAGCTATTGAGCGACGCGAAAGCCGCTTATTCCGAAAAGAGCTTTGGAGACAGCCCCGCGGTGCTGACCCCGCTGGGTGATAACACGTACAGCTTGGAGCTATGGCATGGACCGACCTCCGCCTTCAAGGATATGGCGCTTCAGCTTATGCCGCGCCTTTTCACGCGCGCCTTGAAGAAGTGCGGCGAAAGCCGCACGGCGCTGATACTCGTTGCAACCTCGGGAGACACGGGGAAAGCGGCGCTCGAAGGCTACCGCGATATAGAGGGGACAAAGATAAAGGTCTTTTATCCCGTGAACGGAGTCAGCAGCGTTCAGAAGCTACAAATGCAGACACAGCTTGGCAAAAACGTTTCGGTAACAGCGATACGCGGCAATTTTGACGACGCTCAAAACGGCGTTAAGGAGCTTTTTTCGAGCGCCGACGTGGCAAAAGAGCTTGACGGGCGCGGCGTTTTCCTTTCAAGCGCGAACTCGATAAACTGGGGGCGGCTCGTTCCACAGGTGGTGTACTACGTTTCCGCCTATCTTGACCTTTTAGCGGCGGGAGCGCTTGCTCCGAGCGAGGAGATAGACGTTTGCGTTCCGACGGGGAATTTCGGCAATATTTTCGCCGCTTACATGGCGAAGCGAATGGGGCTTCCGATCGCGAAGCTCGTTTGCGCCTCGAACATCAACAACGTACTGACGGACTTTCTCGCGAGCGGAGTTTATGACCGAAACAGAAGCTTTTACACCACGACGTCGCCCTCCATGGATATTCTCATATCCTCGAATCTCGAAAGGCTCCTCTATCTTACGCTGGGCACTGAAAGAACGAAGCAATATATGTATTCACTCTCGGCGACGGGGCGCTACGAGCTCACGGCGGACGAGCTTTCCGCAATAAGGGCGGACTTCGTTGGATATTTCACGACGGAGGAGGAGACGGCGCAAACGATAAAGGAGACCTACGAAAATAAAAACTGCCTTATCGACACACACACGGCGGTCGCGGTGCATGCCGCAAGCGCCTATGTGAGAGAAAATAAGGCAGAGAGAAAAATGCTCGTTGCTTCCACGGCGTCGCCCTATAAATTTGCGAACGACGTTTTGGCGGCGCTTCGCGGGCGGAGAGCGGCGAACGATATCGCGGCGCTCTCGGAGCTTGAAGCCTATACGGGAACGAAGGCTCCCGAAGGGCTTGCGGCGCTCACGTCAAAGGCTATCCTTCATAATGACGTCATAGATAGAGAGGCGATGCGGAGCAACGTCCTCGACTTTGCCGAGGCTTAATACTCGCGGGGCTTAAAGGTGGCGCAGAGCGTTTCCGATGAGCAATCGGCACTGCACGTGCCGACGGATATCGTTCCTGCACAGCACTCGCTCTTCCCGCTGTGATAGGCGCAACCGCGAACGTCGCATACAACGCCCTTGATATGCTTCGACCTATCGCATTTACAATCGTTTTCGTACTTCTTTTCTTCCATCGTTTTTCTCTTTTCCGCAAGCTTTTCTTTTCGCTTGCATAATAAGCTTACCCGAAAACGGGTTTAATATACGCTAAATTTTTGTGTGCTTGCACGATACGAGCGCGCTTTGCAAACGGAGATCTATATGTCGGTTTTTGCCCTGTCTGATTTACACCTTTCCACGCTTGACACAACGAATAAATCAATGGAGGTCTTCGGCCATCGCTGGGAGAACTATATGCAAAGGCTGAAAACCAACTGGACGAGGCTCGTCGAGGACGGGGACACGGTCATTATCCCAGGCGATATTTCGTGGGCTCTCTCGCTTGACGAGGCGCTTTCCGACCTTAAATTTATAGACACGCTTCCAGGGAAAAAGATACTGGGAAAAGGAAATCACGACTTTTGGTGGTGCACCATGAAGAAGCACGATGAGTTTTTCAAGAAGCACGGGATATCGACGATATCGTTTTTATACAACAACGCTTATGAAACGGACGAGCTCATCGTTGCGGGGACGCGCGGCTGGTATCACGACGAGGAGGCACAGACCACGGCGAACGGGGCGGATTTTAAAAAGCTCGTGCGCCGCGAGACGCTGAGGCTGGAAACGAGCCTAAAAGCGGCGACGCTCATAAGGGAGAGCTCGCCCGAGAAGGAGATAGTTGTTTTTACGCATTTTCCGCCTTATTGGAACGGAAAGGAAGCCGAAGAGACGCTTGCTCTATTAGAAGCCTACAACGTAAAGAAGGTCTATTACGGGCATATTCACGGCAACTACACGATAGATCCCCGCTTTGAGTATAAAGGTATAACAATGAGCATTATCTCGGCGGACTATCTGAATTTTACGCCTTTGATAGTTCGATGAAGGCAAGCTGCCAAGCATCGGGAAGCAAGCAAACGCTTGAAATTTATGCCATTGGCTTTTCGGAGCAAAAGAAAAGTATTCCCTGCAAAGTTATTCAAAACAGCAAAAATTCAGCAAAACGCCTTGCAAATAATATTATAAACTTTAAAGGCAAAAGAAAATACGGCAAATCCCTTGACAAATCTTCATATTTATTGTAAAATGATATGGTTATAATTTAAATTATTATAAAAACGTACATTTATCTTCGGAGGAAAAACAATGAGCCTTATAAAAAAAGAGCTTACGGAGAAATCTGGGTTCGTTATGGAGTTTTCAATAAGCAAGGAAGCTTTTGAAAAAGCGGAAAACGCGGCTTACAAAAAGCAGGTCAAGACCATAAACATTCCTGGATTCAGAAAAGGAAAGGCGCCCAAGAGCATTATCGAGAAATTCTACGGTAAGGGCGTATTTTTCGAGGACGCTGTCAACGCTTGCATTCCCGACGCGTTTGACGAAGCAGTCAAGGAGGCGGAGCTGACGGTCGTTGGAACGCCGAAATTCGATCTTGTCTCCACAGATGGCGACATAGTTCTCAAAGCGGAGGGCTACGTTAAGCCCGAAGTCACCATCGAGGGCTATAAGGGCATAGAAGCCGAAAAGAACGTCGAGGCTGTCAAAGACGAGGACGTTGAGGCTGAGCTTACGCGTGCAAGAGAGAGAAACGCGAGAACGGTTGAGATAAGCGATCGCCCTGCCGCAAACGGCGATATTGCCAATATCAACTACGAGGGCTCTGTTGACGGAGTTCCTTTCGACGGTGGAAAAGCCGAGGGGCACGACTTGAAGCTCGGCTCGGGCTCGTTCATTCCTGGCTTTGAGGAGCAGATCGTTGGAAAGAGCGTTGGCGAAGAATTTGACGTTAACGTAACCTTCCCCGAGGAATACCACGCTAAGGAGCTGGCGGGCAAAGCCGCCGTCTTTAAGACGAAGCTCAACGCGATAAAGTTTGAAGAGCTCCCCGCGGCGGACGACGCTTTTGCAAAGGACGTTTCGGAATTTGACACTCTTGATGAATATAAAGCCGACATAAAGGCTAAAATGGAAAAGAGGAACGAGGAGAAGGCGCAGGCGGAGTTTGAGAATGCACTTGCGGAGCAGCTTATCGAAAAGCTCGTTGCCGAAATTCCAGAGCCGATGTTTGAGGCGGAGACCGAGAACTTCGTTCGCGACTATGACAACAAGCTGAGGAGCAATGGACTTGATCTCAACACGTATTTCAAGTATACGGGATTGACGCTGGACGCTTTGCGCGCACAGATGCGCCCGCAGGCGGAGAAGCAGGTTAAGATGAGACTTGCGCTTGAAAAGATAGCACAGCTTGAAGGCTTGACGGCGAGCGACGAGGACGTTGAAGCGGAGTACAAGAAGATCTCCGACGCGTACAACGTCCCGATGGACGACGTTAAGAATATGATAAATGCAGAAGATATAAAGGCGGACGTTCTCGTTGCGGCGGCTATGAACCTCGTTAAAGAGACTGCGACGGTGAAAAAGCCTACCGCTAAAAAGAAGTCCACCGCTAAGAAGGCGACGACGGAGAAGGCGGAGGAAGGCGAAGCTACCGCTCCCGCTAAAAAAACAACTACCAAGACGACAGCCAAAAAGAAGGCTGAAACGACAAGCGAGGACAAATAATTTAAATCTTAAATCAGCCGTCGGTCAAAAGTAGGGACTGTCGGCTGATTTTAAAAGGCTCTTGCTACCTTCCCCACCAAGGGAACGCCGAGGGAACGCTAAGCTAACACGCACTAACAGGCATAGCTTCCTATCCCATAAATGAGCGCGAGAGTATTATAAAGAAGGCACTCGCACATTCCCTACAAGGGAACGCTAAACTAACCTAACACGCACTAATAGATATACGCCTCCTGTCCTGCAAATGAGCGCAACTGTGGGCGCTAAAAGGCACTTACCTATCCCGCACCCGCGGCATTCAACAGGCTTGCGGAGCCGAAGCATTGCGGGCGCTATTTACACTAACCCTTTCACGGGGAATAAATTTATGTCGCCAAGGCGACGGAATGGAGTTCGATATGGCACTTGTACCAATGGTCATTGAGCAGACGTCACGCGGGGAACGCTCTTACGATATATACTCGCGACTTTTAAACGACAGAATAATTTTTCTTGCGGACGAGGTGAACGACGTTACGGCTTCTCTCGTGGTGGCGCAAATGCTCTACTTGGAAGCCCAAGACCCTGACAAGGATATATATTTTTATATCAACAGCCCTGGCGGCTCGATATCGGCGGGAATGGCGATATACGACACGATGAACTATATCAAATGCGACGTTTCGACGATATGCATCGGCATGGCGGCATCGATGGGCGCCTTCCTTCTTTCGAGCGGCGCGAAGGGCAAGAGATACGCTTTGCCAAACGCGGAGATAATGATACACCAGCCGCTCGGCGGAATGCAGGGGCAAGCGTCGGATATCAAGATACACGCGGACCACATATTGCGGATACGCGAGAAGCTGAACAAGCTTCTTGCAGAGCAGACGGGAAAGCCGCTTGAAACGATTGAAAGAGACACGGAGCGCGACAACTTTATGAGCGCCGACGAAGCCGCCGCCTACGGCCTCATCGACAAGGTGATAACCAAGAAGGAAGGCTAACTTGGCTTATTCGCCGAAAGACGCGGAAATACGCTCTTTGAGCTTACAGAACGGAGACTCTCATGGCAGATACGCCGAAAAATGAATTGCGCCACTGCTCGTACTGCGGGAGAAGCGAAAACGAGGTTATGCTCCTCATTCCCTCCCGCCGAGGTGACGCATATATATGCGACCGCTGCGTTGGCCTATGCGCCGAATTTATCGACGAGCAATGCGGCAACTTGGAGGAAGAGGACGGCGAAAAGCTGAGCTTTGAGACGCTTCCCCGCCCCGCCGAGATAAAGGCGATGCTCGATGAATACGTTATCGGGCAGGACGGGGCGAAGCTGGCTCTCGCGGTCGCGGTCTACAATCACTACAAAAGAATACTTACTCTTGACAAGTCAAAGAAAAAAAGGGGAAGCAAGAAAAAGGAGCAGGATGAGCTCCCCGACGTTGAAATTCAAAAGTCCAACGTTTTGCTTCTCGGCCCCACGGGCGTTGGCAAGACCTACATTGCACAGACGCTCGCTAAGAGCTTCAAGGTCCCCTTTGCGATAGCGGACGCGACGACGCTGACCGAAGCGGGCTATGTGGGCGAGGACGTTGAAAACATTTTGCTAAGGCTCATACAAGCCGCGGATTACGACGTTGAGCGTGCGGAGCACGGCATCATATATATCGACGAGATAGATAAGATATCGCGCAAGGGCGAGAACAGGTCGATAACGCGCGACGTTTCGGGCGAGGGCGTTCAGCAGGCGCTTTTGAAGATACTTGAAGGGACGGTTGCCAACGTTCCCCCCCAGGGAGGAAGAAAGCACCCGAATCAGGAATTTATCCAGATAAACACGAAGAACATCTTGTTTATCTGCGGCGGCGCTTTCGACGGGATAGAGGACATTATAGAGCAGCGCGAGGGGAAGCAGCAGATAGGTTTTTCGACGGAGAAGGCGACGAGGCGCGAGAAGCGCGAAAAGGGCGTTTACAAGGACGTTATCGCGCACGATATCGTTAAATACGGCTTGATACCCGAGCTCGTGGGAAGGCTTCCCGTTATCGTGACCCTGGATGAGCTCGACGAGGCGGCGCTCGTCCGAATACTCAGAGAGCCGAAGAACGCGATATACAAGCAGTATCAAAAGCTCTTTGAGATGGACGGAATCACCTTGCGCTTTGAGGATGAGGCTTTCGCGGCGATAGCGAGGCTGGCGATAGAGCGCAACACGGGCGCGCGCGGCTTACGCTCTATCATAGAGAACGTTATGCTGATGCCAATGTACGAATTTCCCGACCGCAAGGACGTGGCGGAGCTGACGGTGACGGAGGGCTTTGTTGCGGGGCGCGAGCCCATAAAGGTGACATTGCGAAAAGAGGCTACGCCGAAGCTTACGAGCGAAAAGCTATGAGCATATAGCGTGAAAAAGTACGCAAACGAGAAATCGAATGCGTACTTTTTCTTATTGCAGGTGGCTACTGCCCGAAAAAAGCGGCGAACAGTTCCCTACCGTTCTTTCTTTCGTTCTTTCTTTCGTTCTTTGTTTCGTTCTTTCTTTCGTTCTTTCTTTCGTTCTTCGTGCTTGGGGTTTAAATTTATATGCAATAATCCGTGACGAGCATAACGGCGAAGCCGAGAAGGAGCGAAAATGTGGCGCGCCATTCGCTACCATTTTCGTGGGTTTCGGGAATTATTTCATCGCTTATAACGTAGAGCATGGTGCCGCCCGCCAAGGCGAGGGCGAAGGGCAATATTGCCCCTGAAAGGCAGACGGCGAAATAGCCGACGAGAGTGCCGACGACCTCGATGGCGCCCGTGAGCGCCGCATAGAGGAAGGCTCTGTGCGAAGGAATGCCCGACGCGAGCATGGGGGCTATAACTATCATCCCCTCGGGAACGTTTTGCAAGGCGATACCGAGAGCCACCGTTATTGCCTCAACGACGTTGTCTGTTCCGAAGCCGACTCCTGCGGCTATCCCCTCTGGAAAATTGTGAATGGCGATGGCGATAACGAATAGGAGCGACTTATTGAATTTTTTTGAGGGCTCTTGCGCGCGGGAATTTATCGCGCTATTGATACGCGGGATTAGCTTATCCAAGAGGAATATCAAAAGAGCGCCGCAAAAAAGCCCCGCGAGCGTTGTGGGGAGCGCGAAGCGCCCGCCGTAATCGAGCGAGGGCAATATCAAGCCGTTAACGGCGGCGGCAAGCATGACGCCACAGGCGAACGACATTATGACGTTGCTAAATTTAGAGGAAACGCCCTTGAAGAGGAGACCGAGTGCGCCGCCGAGGACGGTTGCGCCGCCGACTCCGAGGGCGGTCAAAATAACGATATACATTTAGTTCTCCTGTTTTTTATATCCGATAACAGCTTATGAAAAAGCGAAAACGGCGACACAGGAGTAAGGCGCACAAAGCAAAACGGACTGCCTCATAGCATTAACAAATTATACGCGCATTGCAACTAAATAAAAAATCAAGATCATTCAAGCGATGACCTTGATTTTGCTGCTTTGCATTTGATTTCATCTCAACAATTCAATTTGAGACAGCGTTTTGTATGCTATTATTAAATTTTAGCGGGGCAGTCTTTTTCGACGCATCAGTGTGCTGTTTTACGGAAAACGAGGGGGCTCATTTCCATATACTGCTTGAATATTTTGTGAAAATAGTTGGGGCTGCAAAACCCGACCGCTTCGGCTATCTCGGCGACGGGCAAAGCCGTTTCCGAGAGGAGCTGCATGGCGCGGTTTATACGCTGGGCGTTTATGTAGTCGATGGGGGTTTTGCCGATGCTCTCCTTGAACATTTTCGTGAAATAGTCCGAAGAGACGCCTATCATATCCGCGAGGCGCTCGACGTAGATTTTCTCGCAATAGTGCTCGAAGAGGTAGTCCATAACGGGGCGCATACGCAAGACGTTGTGGTATATCATATTATCGGACTCGTCCTTGGAGCCGCAATAGTAGCGCAGGAGGGCGGTCATCATTAGGTAGATGTTGGCGCGAATGGGAAGCTTATAGCAAACGTCCTTGGCGACGTACTCATCGTAGGAGTCCTGCATACATTTTTCAAGGACGGGATAGACGGCGGAATCGGGCTTAAAGTGGGCTATCTTGCTCTTAGATTGAAGATAGAACATATAGAAAACCTCGGAATCGAAGTTTTCCATATTGGCTTCAAGAATTGAGGGCTCGAATATCATTCCGCGAAGCGCGGCGCGCGAGGAGACGCAATCGGCGCAAAAAATCATCGACGGCGGAACGTAGACGATGTCGCCCGCCGAAGCCTCTATACACTCGGTGCCGACGAGGAGCTTAACGCTACCGACGGTGACCTCGACGAGCTCCATGGCGCTCGTGTGAGAGCGAACGCCGATGAGGCGCCCCGCTCCGCTCTTGACGTACATTTCAAACGGAAATCTGTTCTCCACGTTTATTCATAGACCTCCTTGGGGCTCAATAAAATGTTGCAACCTCTTGGGTGGGCTTTTCGGCGCGCTCGATACGGGTGACGCTGAGGACGGGGCCCTCCGCCTGATAGAGCTTGGAATATTCCACGGAGAGCCGCCCCTCGACGTTGACCCAATCGCGCGTTTTTAGCTTCATGCCGCACGTCCCCTTGGCGACGACGCCGCGATACGCGATGTCTGCCTCACAGCACGTCATAATATGCCGCCCGACGGCAAACTGATCGGCGGGGATGCTCCTATCGAGAGCGACAATGCCTTTAAAGCGAAGGGTCTTTCCTGTGTATTTTTCAAGGTCCTCGCTCATATCGCGATAGAATATGGCGAAGTCCTCGTCCTTTATCTCGATGACGGGGGCATTGATATCGTAAGGCAGGGGATCCTCGATGGTGTCAAACTCGATTTCTCCACTCTCGTCCTCGTAGCATATATTCGCCTTGCGAGAAACGCCGCGCACAAGCTTATGAAGCGTCTCTTTATCGCTATTATCGTTGACGCGATTAAAGACGACCATCTCGGCGCTCGTCAGCTTATCGACGACGAGCTGGCGCATATTGGCGTTATAATTGAGTATCGTTTGCGAGTCCATAACACAGATCTCCTGATAGACCATCCAGCCGTCGGGGAGCGCATTATAGAAGCTATCCAGCATCCAAACGCCGTTGTATTCTACGATGACGACGTCGGCGGTGACGCGCTTTGCGAGCGCGGAAAGACGGTCGGGAGAGAGGCGCTTTTCGTCCTCGAACGAAGCGAAGGCGACATTGGAACCGAGCTCACCCGCCTCGTACTCCTCTTCCCCCTCCTCGCAAGAGATGACGAGGTATTTTTTATCGAGGGCATTGAAGTTGGGATCTTGCAAGGTCTCCTTGATGAATTTAGTTTTTCCCGCTTCGAGAAAGCCTGTAAAAAGATATACTGCGGTATCCATCTTAGCTCCTTATACGCCGAACAAAGCGGCGAGCTTTTCGCGGTCAATGCCAGAGCCTATGACACAAAGTCTGCCAATGACGGCGGGACTACCAAGTCTTATATCGGGCTCACCAGGCACATAGTCAAAATGTATCCAATTTCCGTCTTCACCTGCGACGATTCCCTTGGCTCTCAGTATCATTCCGTACTCGGAGCCCTCGTCGAGCGCTTCGAGAATGTCGCTCAAAGCCTCCACGGTGAATTTCTTCGCGGTCTCGACGCCGAAGCTGGCGAACACCTCGTCCGCGTGATGGTGGTGGTCGTGATGATGACCGCAACCGCAATGCTCGTCGTGCTCGTCGTCGTGGTCGTGGTGATGACCGCAACCGCAATGCTCATCGTGCTCGTCGTGGTCGTGGTGGTGACCGCAACCGCAATGCTCATCGTGCTCACCGTCGTGGTCGTGGTGATGACCGCAACCGCAATGCTCATCGTGCTCACCGTCGTGGTCGTGGTGATGACCGCAACCGCAATGCTCATCGTGCTCGTCGTCGTGGTCGTGGTGATGACCGCAACCACAATGCTCGTCGTGCTCGTCGTCGTGGTCGTGGTGGTGGCCGCAACCGCAATGCTCGTCGTGCTCATCGTCGTGCTCGTGATGGTGATGCTGAGCGCTTTCTTGCAATTTTGCAAGCTCCTCTTCAAGGGTCTCCGCCTTCAACTCGATGGCGTTCAAAACGTCCTTGCCACTCAGCTTATCGAGGGGCGTTGAAACGATGACGGCGCTCGGGTTATGAGCGCGAATGAGGGCTATTGCCTCGGAGAGCTTCGCCTCGCTCGCCTTGTCCGCGTGCGAAAGGACGATGGCGGAGGCATTCTCCACCTGATCGTTGAAGAACTCGCCGAAGTTTTTCATATACATTTTGCACTTGCCCGCGTCGGCAACCGTGGTGAAGCTATTCAAAACGTAGTCGGTGGAGGAAATGCTCTTAACGGCGCGAATAACGTCGGAGAGCTTACCGACTCCCGAGGGCTCGATGAGCACGCGCTCGGGCTTGTATTCCGCGAGCACCTTATCGAGCGCCTTGGAAAAATCGCCGACGAGGGAGCAGCAAATACAGCCTGAATTCATCTCGGTTATCTGAATGCCGACGTCCTGCAAAAATCCGCCGTCAATACCTATCTCGCCGAACTCGTTCTCAATGAGGACGACCTTTTCGCCCGCGTAGGCTTCCTTCAAAAGCTTTTTGATAAGAGTTGTTTTACCAGCTCCGAGAAAGCCCGAAAAAATATCTATTTTCGTCATTGGAAAATCTCCCGTTTAATTTTATATGTTTATTATAGTACACTTTTCCGCAAAAGTCAAGCTTCGGCGAAAACTTCGCGACCAAAGGCGACAATGCGCCGCGAGGCACACTGCCGCCGTTCTTTTATTTTGAGTGAAAGCTTTGCTTCAAGCGAATTTAATAGACGCAAAGAGATAGAAAATTTAGAGCTCCGCGTTTTCCGCACCACGAGTGCGAGAAGGCATTTCGCTATCGGCATAGCCGTGCCGCGAATCGGCGCAAATATTAAAGCCCTCTTTGCGATATGCTACGTTGCCTCAAAGCTTCTCGGAAAGCTCCCTCTCTATCTTCAATATCTCGCTCGCCATAGCGGAAAGAGCGCCATTTTCAAAGGGCGAAGCTATGCCCGCCTCGGCGACGAGCTCGCCGAAGGAGCGCGTGCCGCCCTGACGTGCAAAACGGAGATAGGCTTCAAATGCCGCCTTGTAGTCCTTCTGGGACTTCACGAGGAAGCCGAAGGCGACCGTTTGCGCGAGGCAATAGTCGATATAGTAGAACGGAGATTCGTATATGTGCATTTGATACTGCCAGCGAGTTCCCTCTTCGAGGTACGGAATACCTTCAAAGCTCATATAGGGGCGATACTTGGCTTCAAGCTCGCGATAGGCAGCTTTTCTCTCTTCGGGCGTATACTCGGGGTGCGAATAGACGACGTGCTGAAACTCGTCCACGATGACGCCGTAGGGGATAAAGGAGAGTGCGTCAAGCATGTGTTTCAAGCGATAGGCGTTCGCCTTATTGCCGAGGAACTTTTCCATATAGGGCCAAGCGAAGAACTCCATCGACATGGAGTGACATTCCGCGGTCTCCATACCGCCGATCCCTGCTTCCTCGTCTCCCGCGTCGAACATAAAGCGAGATGCGAGAGCGTGCCCAAACTCGTGGGTTATAACGTCGAGGTCTGCCGCGGTGCCGTTGAAGTTCGCCAAAATGAAGGGCTGGCGATAATCGGCAAATTCGGTGCAATAGCCGCCGCCCCATTTACCGTCACGCGATTCAACGTCGAACGCCTCCGCCGCGTACATTTCACGCATAAAGGCTCCCGTTTCGGGGCTCATCTCATCGTACATTTCGATGGCGGCGGCAAAGATACCGTTCGTATCGACGATGGGGTCGGGCGCTTCACCGTCGGTGTAGACGTCGTTATCGTAGAACATGGTCTGCCCCCAGCCGAGCTTCGCCGCGATATCCTTTTTGATGGAGGAAACGACGGGGACGAGGTCGGAAAGGACGTTGGCTCTGAAAGACTCCACCATTTCGCGATTGTAATCTATGCGCCCCATACGATAATAGCCCAGCTCGACGAAGTCGGAATAGCCCATTTTGCGCGCCATCGCGGTGCGGAGCTTAACGAGCTCGTCGTAGATCCTATCAAGCTCGGCGGCATTTTTTTGGAGCCCCGCGCCTATTGCGGCGCACGCCTTGCGGCGAACTTCGCGATCGGTGTTGGTAAGGTAGCCGCGAAGTAGCGTTAGCGGCATTTCGCGCCCCTCGTACTCAAATTTCATCTCGCTCATCAGCTTGGAATACTCGGTGACGAGGGCGTTCTCCTTTTTCGCCTCCTCGATGATGACGGGGGAAAACGACTTGCGGCTTACCTCGAAGCGTTTGTACACCTGCGGGTTTACGTGCTTTTCCAGCTCGGGGCGAAACGGAGAATCAAGCATCACGTTGGCATAGCCGAGGGAAAGCTCCTCAAATTCGGGTCCAAACTCGTCGTAGTAGTCCACCTCTTTTTGGTAAAACTCATCACGAGTATTTAGGGTGAAGCGGCAATTGGAAAGTGAAGCCGCCGTTGCATAATGCCTCATCTCTTTGAGAAAATCTTCTCTCGCTTTGAGAACATCGTCTGCACTGCTTGCCGCGTCTGCCGCGGTCTTAAATTTTTCATAGGCTGAGCGCGCCTCTTCAATAGTATAGCGCTTGTATTCAAGCTCGGAAACCTTTGTTGGCATATCGTACTCCTTTATTTTGTTTAATTTTTTCTTATACTTTAACATAAAAGCTACACAAGTCAAGCGAAAAAAAGCGCTCCGCAACTGTTTCTATGATAGTGAAAGCAGAAGCTAAATCAAATTCTGCCTTGGTTTATATATCAGAATTCGATTTTTAATCATTTTCCGCACAGGCTCGCTTTTCGCATAGCCGATAGACAAGCTTTTAAATGTTGCAACGTGCGCGCTTGGCTATCGGAGCGCCGAAGGCGAAGCGCTAATTTGCCGCGTCTTCTCATTCGCACACCGTTTTAAAGCCCGCGAATCCGCTTTGCCTAAGCACCTCGTAGACCGCGATGGCGACGGAATTGGAAAGATTTAAGCAACGCACACCGCCTATCATTGGAATGCGCACGCTACGCTCGCGGTTTGCCGCTATCAGCTCTGCGGGCAAGCCGACTGACTCCCTGCCGAAAACGAGATAGACATTATCGGGGTATTCGATATCGGAATAGTTCTTTGCCCCCTTCGCGGTGAAGAAATAGAGCTCGGCGTTTTCGTTTTTCGCGAGAAATTCCTCGTAGCTGTCGTAATAGGTGACGCTAAGCTTATCCCAATAATCGAGCCCCGCGCGCTTCAAGGTGCGATCCGATATTTCAAAGCCTATCGGGCGAATGATGTGTAGATGAGTCCCTGTGACGGCGGCGGTGCGCGAAATATTTCCCGTGTTTTGCGGTATTTCGGGGCAATACAGCACGACGTTGATGCGTGCCGTTTTTCGTTCTTCCACTTATTTTTCCCTTCTGGCGTGCGCTTCGCCAGAAGCAGAAGCCGTCGCCGACGCTTTTTAAGTATAATAATTATACATTCTTCACGCACGTTTTTCAAGGCTTAGAATAAATATTTATAAATATTTACATTTTAGTATTTATTTTCTCGTGTAGATATGCTATACTGTATAAGTATTATTCTGGTTGGAAGTTAACTCTTAACTGTTCACGCAACGAAATCAAATTAAAATGGGACACCCCCATTTTCTTCGCATAACGAACGCATCTGAATTTCAAACAATATTTGTGCCGCCGCTCGGGCGGCGGAATGGAGATAAAAATGGGACTTTTCAAAACGTACAGCGAGAAGCAGATAAAGAAGATAATGCCCATCGTTGAAAAGATAGAGGCGCTGGCGGACAGCTTCAAGGCGATGAGCGACGCGGAGCTTCGCGACTACACACAGGTCTTGAAGGGGGAGCTTGCGAGCGGCAAAACGCTTGACGATATTCTGCCGTGGGCATTTGCCCTCGTGCGCGAGGCGGACGAGCGAGTTCTCGGGAAGCGCCCCTTCGAGGTACAGCTCATCGGAGGAATACTGCTCCACCAGGGGCGGATAGCCGAGATGAAGACGGGAGAAGGAAAAACACTTGTTGCTACCCTGCCCGCCTACCTGAACGCGCTCGCGGAAAAGGGCGTTCATATCGTTACCGTCAACGATTACCTTGCGCGCCGCGACAGCGAGGAGATGGGCAGAGTTTACGGCTTTCTCGGCTTAAAGACGGGGCTCATTGTTCACGGGCAATCGCAAAGCGAAAAGCAAGCCGCTTATGCCGCCGATATAACTTATGCGACGAACAACGAGCTGGGCTTCGACTACCTGCGCGACAACATGGTTATCTACAAGGAGCGCATGGCGCAACGCGGGCACAATTTCGCGATAATCGACGAGGTGGACTCGATACTCATCGACGAGGCGAGGACGCCGCTCATCATCTCGGGGGCGGGAAGCAAATCGACGGATCTCTACGATATGGCGGACAGATGCGTTCGCTCCTTCACGAAGCACACGATAAAAGAGATGGACGACAAGGCGGACAACGACTTCGACGAGGATTACGTTGTTGACGAGAAGGCGCGCACCGCCGTTCTCACCAAAAACGGAATCGCGAAGGCGGAGCACTTCTTCAAGCTGAACAACCTCTCCGATCCCGAGAATGCCTCGATATATCATCACGTCAATGTTGCCATAAAGGCTTACGGCGTTATGAAGCGCGACGTTGACTATATAGTTAAGGACGACGCGGTCATAATCGTTGACGCATTTACGGGAAGGCTTATGCCAGGAAGGCGCTATAACGACGGGCTCCATCAGGCGATAGAAGCCAAGGAGGGCGTTAAAATCCAAAAAGAAACGCGAACGATAGCGACGGTCACGTTCCAGAACTATTTCCGTATGTACACGAAGCTTTCGGGCATGACGGGTACGGCACTGACCGAGGACAACGAATTTAGGCAGATATACGCGCTCGACGTTGTTGAGGTTCCCACCAACAAGCCGATGATAAGGCTCGACTACAACGACGCGGTTTACAAAACGCGGCGCGGAAAGCTGAACGCTATCGTGGAGCAGATAAAAGAATGCCACGCGAAGGGGCAGCCTGTTCTTGTCGGCACCGTCTCGATAGATCGCTCCGAGGAGCTTTCGGCGCAATTGAAGCGGAATGGGATACCGCACACCGTGCTCAACGCGAAGCACCACGAAAAGGAGGCCGAGATAGTCGCCCAGGCGGGTAAGCTCGGCGCCGTTACCATCTCCACGAATATGGCGGGGCGCGGAACGGATATAATGCTCGGCGGCAACCCTGAATTTCTCGCAAAGCACGAGATGAAGAAGCAGGGCTTCTCCGAAGAGCTCATATCGAAGGCTACGGGCTCTGCCGAGACGGACGACGAGGAGGTATTGAACGCGAGAGCGGTATATCGCGAGCTAAACGAGCGCTTCAAGGCGGAGATAGCCCCCGAGGCGGAAGAGGTCAAGGCGGCGGGAGGACTTTTCATTCTCGGAACGGAGCGCCACGAGAGCCGAAGAATAGACAATCAGCTCCGAGGCAGAAGCGGAAGGCAGGGAGACCCTGGCGAATCGCGCTTCTTCCTTTCCCTTGAAGACGACCTTATGCGCCTTTTCGGCTCGGATCGCCTTATGGGCATTGTGACGCGGCTCGGGCTCGACGAGAACACGGCGATAGACGCGCGCCTGCTTTCAAGCTCGATAGAGACGGCGCAAAAGCGCATAGAAGCCAACAACTTTGCAAGGCGCAAGAACGTTTTGACCTACGACGACGTTATGAACCAGCAAAGAAGCGTTATATACGAGCAACGGCGCGAGGTCCTTACCGAGGACGATATTCACGACAAGATAGTTAATATGATACGCTCCTCGGTCAGCGAGACCTTCGACTTCTGCTTCGGCGTTGACGACCCGAGCGCTTGGAAATTCGATGAATTTAAAAATCATTATCTCGGGCTCGTTACAGACTCGAAGAATTTTGAATACAGCGAGGAGGAGCTCCGCGAACTTGACAAGGACGCATGGAAGAATGAGCTGATAGAAGCCGCGCTTAAAATCCACGCCGCGAAGGACGCGCTTTTCGCCGCGGTCCCCAACGCGCCCGCAAACGCGATGCGCGAGGTGGAAAAGGTCATTCTGCTTCAAAACGTTGATAAAAAGTGGATGGATCACCTCGAAGCGATGGACAGCTTGAAGGAATACATCGGGCTTAATTCTTACGCGCAAAGAGACCCTGTTGCAATGTATCGCTTGGAGGGCGCCGATCTTTTCGACCAGATGGTGGACGATATAAAAGAGGACACGGTGCGCCAGATACTTTCAGTCGCGCCACGCGTACAGGCTACGGAGCGCGTTCAGGTGGCAAACCCAACTACTGAGGGGTTTGCGGGAAAAGGAACGATAGTTCGCAAGCCCGCCGCTTCCAAAAAGGTTGGCAGAAATGACCCCTGCCCCTGCGGCAGCGGCAAAAAATACAAAAAATGCTGTGGGCAAAACGAGAGCGCAAACTAAGCTCCGAGTAAAGCGCTCGCAAAACACGAGAGAGCTTGGAGAAGGATACGAACTCTTAGGTCGCGGCAAAAAATACAAAAATGCTGTGGGCAAAATGAGAGCGCGAACTAAGCTCTGAGCAAAGCGCTCGCAAAACACGAGAGCTTGGCGAAGGATGTGAGCTCTTAGGAACAAGATGCGCGCCACGCACGCGGCGCAACGGAGATCAAAATGGGCTTTGGCACTTTATTTATAGGATATTTTCTTCTTTTAAACGTTACCTACTTCGGCTTTACCGACGTTATCGCGGCACTTCTTATGCTTCTCGCCTGCTACAAGCTGAAAAGCGTCAATGTACATTTCAAAAGAGCCGAGATACCACTTGGGCTTTTTGCGGCTCTCGGCACCTTGGAGCTTTTTGAGAGCATATTCACCATGTTTGCGCCAGATCTCGAAAACGCCACGCTGACATCGCTTCTCTCCGTTATCCGCTATGCGATTCTCGCGGCGGTGGTCTATTTCATTTTGAGCGGCATTATCTCGGTTTCCGACGAGGTGGAGCTTCCGAGCCTCACCTCGCGCGCGAAGCTTATGCGCGTTCTATCTATTTTGGCTATGCTCTTCTCACTTTCGCTTGAAATGCCCTGGCTCAAAGAGCTCGACGCGGCGAAGCCGCTTTGGGTAATGGGCTTCATCGCTCTGCTCTTCAACTTTTTCACGATACTTGCGACGCTATCGGTAATCTACACCGCGTACATGCGCATTTGTATGCCCGAGGATCTGGAATTTACGGAGAAGCCGTCTCGCTTCGCCTTCGTTAATAAATATCGCGAGCGCGAGGCGCGGAAGCAACAAGAGTACGCGGAATACAAGACGGCGCAAATGCAAAAGAAGGCGAAGAAGCGCAAAAAGTGAGTACAGCTCACACGCGGCAGAAAGGAAATGCAAATGCAGATAAAAAAAGAAGGGGCGATAAAGCCTTGGCAGCTTATGGTTTGCCTTGTTTTCCTTTTCAACCCCAACGTAAACGTTATTGATATATTGCCCGATTTCGTGGCGTACTTCATTTTGGCGCGTTTCCTTGAAAGAGCCGCCGACTCGGCGCCCTACTTTGAAGAAACGCGCAAGGCGTGCGTAAAGCTGGCGTGGCTCTCGCTGGCGAAAATACCCGCCTTCCTGCTCATCGTTTTCATACGCTCGCACAACACGCTCGACAACGACGTTTACGCCATGACGTCAACCATATTTGCAGTGCTTGAAATCACGCTTCTCATCATTCTCATCAAAAATCTCTTTTCCGCACTGTTTTATCTCGGCGAGCGAGGCGGAGCCGTTTCTTTAATTGCTCCCTTCCCTGCTAACCGTGCGGGACGCACGGTACGCCCCGAGGCGCTTCGCTCATACACTGTGGCGTTCGCCGTTTGCAAATGCGTTTTATACGCTCTCCCCGACTTTTTTCTTCTGTCGCGGACGACGGATTCGGGTATCTTAGTCACGGCTCCGCTTTCGCGCTATTATCCCGTGGCTATCATCGTCTCTATTGTCGCCGTACTCGTTATCGGCGCCGTCTGGCTCGCGCTATGCAAGAAATATATTGCCGCGGTCATCGGAGAAGGAAAATTTGCGACGGCGCTCGCCGCACTGGCTCGCGCGGGCTCCGAGAAGGAATACGAGCTTAAAAGGAAGCGGCGCTCGATAAGGTCTGCGCTTCGCCTCTTGGCCGTTGCCGCCGTTTTCTCCTTTCCTCTTGCATTGACCGAAACAAACGAGATCAACCTTTTCCCCGAATTTATCTACGGAGCTCTTTTGCTGCTCGCGCTCTTCAAGCTCGTGGAGCACACGAGCTCTTCGGCAAAGCCCATTTTATTTTCAGGCGGCGCCTTTATCCTCTGCTCTGTTTTGCGTTTCGCCTTCTCCGTTCGCTTCCATGCCTCCTACACGTATTACGATATGCTCACGAGCAAGGCGGCTACGTCCGCCTATCTCCCCGTGATGATACTTTCCGTTCCAGAACTTTTGGCGTTTTTCGTCTTTCTCTTTTTCGCGCTTCGCACGCTCCACGCCTTCATAGCGGAGAACACGGGGCTTTCGCCGACGAGCGAAAATTACAATAGGACGGAGCGAGATTATCACGCGTCCTTAAAAATGCGCGCCAACGTTTTGACGGGGCTCGCGGCACTCACGGCGCTTTTAAAATGCGTCAACGTATTTTTGAACAGCAATGTTGAGCTCATATACAGCGCGGGCGACAGCTACACGGGCGTTACGACCTCGTCGCCGCTCCCCTGGTTTGGTGCGGCCGTCGTCGCCGCCATCGTCGCCTACGTCGGCGTGGCGATATACTTTTCATCGGTTATAAAAGAAGAGTGTGAGATGAAATACTCCTATCTTAAATAGCTTTGCGTGCGAAGCCGTCGATTTTCCGAAGGCGCTACGCTTCATTCTCGCAATGCGAGAGAAATTCTCCGACTTGGCGGTTGATTTATTTCCGACGGAATGGTAGAATTTTCGTGTAAACACCGATAGCGTGAAGCTCCTTAAAAATCGCGAGCCTCACGCGGCAGTCGCTCGCGAGGCGGCAGAATGGAGAATGAGAGCAATGGAAAAGAAAACGATAGGCAAATTTATAGCTGCGCTACGCCGCGCGGCAGGAATGACGCAAAGGGAGCTCGGCGAGAAGCTGTTCGTTTCCGACAAGACAGTGAGCCGCTGGGAGTGCGACGAATGCACGCCCGATCTATCCCTTTTGCCCGCTATCGCGGAGCTTTTCAATATAAGCGTTGACGAGCTTTTGCGCGGTGAGAGGCGGAGCGCTGCTGAACGAGCCGCCACCGAAAACGAGGAGCGAAGGGACGCGAAAAGCGAGAAAAGATTCAAGCTTATGCTCCACGAGCGCAAAAAGCGCTTTAAGAGCTTTTCCTTCATTTCTATTGGTCTCGCGGTGCTCGGCTTGATAGCCGCCGCAATATGCAATCTATGCTTTACACGCGGTCTGCTCGGCGCCTGCCTTGCGACGGTCTTTTTCATCGCCGCCGCGATATGCCAATTGCTTTTTGCGGCGAACGGAAAAATTTTAGCAGACGAGGATGACGGCGAGAGCCGCATAAGCGATATAAAAAGGCTCAACACCTATATGACGGAGCACACGGTCAAGGTGCTTTTCGCCGTGTTCTCGGCTTTCGTGTTTTGCTTGCCCATCGCCACGATACCGACAAACAGCTACTACGGGCTCAGCTTCGGCTCTTGGATAGGCTTTGCTCTCATCTACTTAGCGGTGGCTCTTGTTTTCGCCTTCCCGATATATCGCCTTTTTATTGCCAAGGCGCTGATAGCGAAGGGCGCGCTCGCTCTTGGCGACGAAGAGCTGGAAGCCTTTAAGCGAAAAAACGCCGTTTTAAAGAAGGCGGCAAAGGTGTTTATCATCGTTTTTGCAGTTTTGACGCTTGCAACGTTCGTCGCCTCGGCGCTAAACGATTGTGGTGCCTTTCGCGACGAAAAGCATTTCGATGACCCCGATGAATTTATACGCTACGTGCAAGCACAATACGACGAATGGTACTTGGAGTGGAATGACGAGCTTCCCGAGGGCGGCTTCAAAAAGAGCGACGCGGCGAATTTTAAAATATGCTGGGCGGAGATAGACGGAAAAGAATACTACTACAACGCAGACCTTTATCGCACGTTCAACGTTTTTGAATACGAGCTGAACAAATACGATATAACCGTTACGACGCACGAGGCGGTCTACGAAGAGCAAGCCGTCAACGACATCGTGATGATACTACTTCTCTTCTTGCAGATTGCCAACCCGACGGCTTGCGCCATTTGGTACGCCGCAAAAGTGAGAAGGCTGGAGCGTGAGTGCGCCGCGATAACTTAATTATTCGGCAAAGCGAAATGCAATTTACACCACCTCAATTCGCTACGAGGCGCGAGCCGTAAAGCTTTCTTCGGCTCGCGCTTCGCGCGTTCAAAAGCCCCAAAAACGGCAAATTACGATTTGCGAAAAATAAATTTAAAAGTTTTGAAAAAAGGCTTGACAAACAAGAAGTTTTGTTGTATAATAGTTAAGGTTTTGCGGGAGTGGCGGAATCGGCAGACGCGCACGTTTGAGGGGCGTGTGTTTCCAACGTACGGGTTCAAGTCCCGTCTCCCGCACCAAAATCGACAAGCTTCGACAGAAGCTTGTCGATTTTTATTTCTTAACTCTTAGCTCTTCACTTTTCGCTCTTCTATCGAAACTTGTCGATTAGGTAATAGGTAAAAGCGAAAGAGAGGCTGTCGCATTTAGGCAAAGCCGAACGAAAAACGGTAGAAGTAGAGAAACATATCTACTTCTACCGTAATTTTTTCGAGAAAATCAAGGTTAAAACCTACGGTTTTCCCGTTTTAAATATGTTTTTCGTTTTATCGACGTTTCAGAGCTCAATTACCCTTGTAAGTCTATCGCTCATCAGCCATCGATTTCTGCTCTAAATCCGCCAAGCCTCCGCGTGTGCCATTAAAACTTGCTTTTTATTGATTTAAGCGTGGTTTTACACCAAAACGACCTTGTTTTATTGATTTTTTAATGAGACATCCCCTTTTTTATTCTTCAAATTGAGGTGCTTTGTTTTTCGATAAGTTTTATAATTGGCGTAGGCTTGTTAGGCATGTTTTCATCCCTGCAAGCCATTTTTATTTTAATCACAAATATAAATCGTTCGCTTTATGCCAATATTGTTATTTTTCGTTATATTCTTGATTTTTATTTAAACTTTTCCAGCAAAAGCTATTGAAAAGTTTGCAAAAAAAGTGTATAATAATATTGCCAAACTAACTTAATAATTGTGATTTGTGGTATTATATTATTTTTAGGGATAATTATACCTTTTTTAGCCACACTTATCTTATGAATTTGATAAAATGCAAATTCCATCTGGTAAGTGTGGTAATACCCATTTCACATAGAGTTAGTTTGGCGACTATCGGAGTTTGCGTTTTTGTGCGGTTACTTCGGTAGCCGCACTTTTTATTTGAAAAACTATCGTTTTGTCTTATATGAGGTGCAAGAATTTAGGAGGTATATGGCAAGATGATTAAAAAATTCAACGTAGAACTTGAAGGACAGCTTGAATTTTATGACCAATATTTGAAGGTCGTTAATCCGAATTTAAGCTATGAAGATATTTTTCGCAACAATACCGATGGTATATTGAACGGAAATTTGCTTGAATTTAAATTAAACATAACCGATATAAATGCATGTTTGTTTCAAGGAATAAAATATCTTTCCGCTATGAGAATAAAAGGAGAGCCAATTCCCTCTAATCTATTACTCGTATCCTTGAATACGGCTACAATTTATGTCTATAAATCTGATGATTATTTAAACGAAATCGAAAAGGTTTACGTTGGTAGTGCATCAAAAAAAAACACAGGTTTCTTCGCCAAGGATTACACTTTGAAGCTTGAATATGCTGAAAATCAATTCGATGAATTTACTTTAATTAAGCTTCTTAGAGAAAGAAAGTACACAAAAATTCACATTGACGAAAACTGTATTGTGGGTTGGGCAGAAAAATATTACAGAGAAAATCCACAAGCGAGAAAATCCGACTTTATTGGCGATACCACGGGCAAAGTAAAAATCATAGGAGAAATCAGAGAACCAAACGCATTTAAGGATTATATTTACGCCTATGCTGGGAAAGACAATGTTCGCTTCCAATATCTTATGGATAAGCTTAATGATACTATCCAAAAGAAAAATCTGGGTGCCTTCTATACCCCAGAGCCCTATGTAGATAAATCCATAGAATTAGTCCGCAAAGCAATTGCAAGAGTGCCACAAGGAAATGATTATATAATTTTAGACCGTTGCGCTGGAACTGGAAATCTTGAAATAAGACTGACAGACGAAGAACTTTCACATTGTATCGTATCAACCATTGAATATTATGAATACAAAGTCTTACTAGAATTATTAGGTAGCAAGGTAAGGTACATTATTCCCCCTATCGAAAAGGAAGATACTTTTAATATGGGGCTTGTTCGCGGCGCTGACGCATTGTCAAAAGAATATATCAACAATCCTGTAATTAAAGAATACCTCGATAATTCTAAGTGCACTATAATATTATTTGAAAACCCGCCTTACGCCGAAACAACGTCATTGGAACACCAAAGAATGAAGCAATCGGCGGCTTCATCAACGTGGAAAAATACATTTGTTGTCCAAGAGATGAAAAAAGAAGTTAAGGGCGCCGTTTCAAATGATTTAGGGAATGCTTTTATTTGGAGCGCCTTCAAATACTATTTAAGACAGCCTACCGACAGCTATATAGTATACTCTCCCGTCAAGTATTGGAAATCCCAGCACTTGATCAATAAAGAATTTATTTCGGGTTTTGCTTTTAATAGAAGGCACTTCCACACAAATATTGACGCCTGCATTATGTGTGCATTATGGGCGAACGTTGATTCTAATATTGAAACACTAAAACTTACAGGATATGATATTGTTGCCAATAATCAGCTAAGTTTTCCAATCGCGCTTTCCGTCAATCGGGTACACGAATTATTCAGCACGAAGTATTACAACAAAGAGTGTTTTGAGAAATATACTTACGATGGTATTTTGACGGGCTTAAACGGTTTGGAGGCAGATAGCGAGGTTAAATGTCGAATTAAACCATTATATGCTATCAATATGTTGGGGTATTTGGTTGCCGACAGCGTTGGTTTTGATAACCCCGATGCTAAATCAAGTTTATTAGTTGCGGGGCGATACAATGGCAACGGTTGCTATTTAAGAAAAGATAACTATTTGAGTAAGTTGCCTATGTTTTGTGCAAGCAGATATATAACCTATAACAGAGAATGGACTGAACGCGCGAGAATAATGAAATCAGCAGATGGCGCCGATAAATTTTTCAGAGACGTAGAAAGTGGAAGATTAAGCCGTTTTTTGCTTAAATGTCTTATTTTTACCTGTTTTGAAATGCAAAACCACATGAGAAGCTTTGTTGGCTCTGACAATCGTTTTTATAGAAATGAATTATGTCTTGATACTACAAACGGCGACACGATTGCGAGCAAGGACTTAAAAAATCTCAAAGCGGGAGAAAAAGAAATTGAACTCTTTGAAATGTGGAAAGTTATATTAAAGTGGGCAAAAAAAACGAAAAATTACAACTCTGCCCTTACATACGGAGTTTATCAAATTTTTATCGAGCTGAACACCTTCACCATCGACGAAGAAACCCGAAATAGTAAACCTGATTATCCAGAGCTCAATGGTGCATTAAAGTCATTAAAGCAAAAGCTCAAAGAATATTATAATGCAGAAATTGTACCTACTTTGTTTGAGTACGAGTTTTTAAAATAAAGAACGGTGCATTTTTACGAAACGCATACATACGCTTTGCACATTTAAACAAAAATCAAGCGCCGATTTTGCAAAAGTGCAAAATCGACGCTTTTCTTTGGTATTCTCTTGTTTTCTCTCTTTTTGAGAAAATTGCGATTATCTCTTTGAGAACTGAGGTGCACGACGAGCTGCCTTCAAGCCGTACTTCTTTCTCTCCTTCATACGAGGGTCACGAGTGAGGAGACCTGCCTTTTTGAGGAGGGGCTTATAGGTCTCGTCAACGAGGAGGAGCGCGCGTGCCACGCCGTGGCGAATGGCGCCCGCCTGACCCGAGAAGCCGCCGCCTACAACGTTGGCAACGATGTCAAACTTTCCAACCGTCTCGGTGATGCCGAAGGGCTGGTTAACGATGAGCTTCATGGTTTCGAGGCCGAAATAATCGTCGATATCTCTTCCGTTGATGGTTATCGCACCTGTGCCAGGGTAAAGGCGAACTCTTGCGATGGATTTCTTTCTTCTGCCCGTTCCGTAGAAATAGGGCTTAGCGCTAACGTACATATTCTTTCTCCTCCCTATCAATCAAGCATAACGGGCTTTTGAGCAGCGTGCTCGTGTTTTTCGCCTGCGTAAACGTGCAAGCGGTTAAATGCCTTGTCACCAAGGGAATTGTGAGGAAGCATACCTTTAACGGCAAGCTCCATAGCGAGCTCGGGACGCGTGCTCATAAGCGTTTTATAGTTGACCTCTTTGAGGCCGCCTATATAGCCCGAATGATGGCGATAGAATTTCTGTTCGAGCTTCTTACCCGTCAAAACCGCTTTATCGGCATTGACGATGATGACGAATTCGCCGCAATCTGCGTGCGGGGTGAACTCGGGTCTGTGCTTACCGCGAAGGATATCGGCCGCTTTAACGGCAGTCCTGCCGAGAGGCTTTCCTGCGGCATCAATAACGAACCATCTGCGCTCGATGGTGTCTTTGTTAGCCATAAATGTGGACATACTCTTACTCCTGTTTTTGTTTTTTCAAGCTTAGATATTATAGCACAGTCGACACGGCTTGTCAATGCCTTTTTAAAACTTTTTTCGATGAAAATGATTTAGAAAATGCAAAGCTCTGAAATTCTCTCGTTTTCTCTTTTTTTCTCTCATTTTCTCGAATGTGAAAAAATATTTTTCTTAAAAAATTTTTGAATTATTTTATCTGCTCTAAGCTCTTGACTTTTTTTGCTCGGTGCGATACAATATAGGCGAGCTTTCGCTCAATGGCGAAGCGAGCGCTTCACTTTTGCGCTTTGTTGAGCGGGCAAAATTCATTGCTACTATTTATGCCGCGCAAGCGGCGGAAGGGAGATACTATGTTTAAGACTACGCTGAAAATAGACGGAATGATGTGCGGAATGTGCGAGGCACACGTCAATGACGCGATAAGAGCCGCACTCCCCGTTAAAAAGGTTTCTTCATCGCACGGAAAGGGCGAGACGGTAATCATCTCGGAGAGCCAGCTCGACGAGGCGGTGCTTACCGAAGCAATCACGAAGCAGGGCTACAAGCTGCTTTCGGTGACTTGCGCGCCTTATGAAAAGAAGGGACTTTTCTCCTTCTTTAAAAAATAAATCCGAACGAAATCAATCGGGTAACACTAAAAATTCAATACAACAGGTTTTTCAAAGTAAAACCACGGTGAAACCCCAAAAAGCGAATTTTAAGGAGCCGCACGCGGAGGCTGATGAATTTAGAGCAGAAATCGACGGCTGACGAGCGACAGGCGTACAATGGTACATTAAGCGAGAAATCGTCGATAAAACAAAACCTTAAATCAAAATGGAAAAATCGTAGGTTTTAATCTTGATTTTTCCGAAAAAACACGGTAGAAGCAGAGATATTTCTTTACTTCTACCGTTTTTCGTTTAGTTTTGCCTAAAATAAAGTCTGCTTGTGTGCTCTATTCCGCAGATTGCGAAAGGCGCGGGGCGGCATGCTTGAAATCATATCTGCCGCTGCACGCTTTTATACTCATCGTAGAAGCGATAGTAGTGGCACTCGGCGGTATTTCCCGCGAGGAAGCGGGATTGCTCGTCTTCATCGAGGCTCATGGAGCAGGAATAGCTATCGGTGTAATCGTCGTACTGATAGAACTCGCAGGTCTCACAGCTTGCGCGGGGCTTTTTGCCATATTTGGAAAAATCCATCTGTCTCCTTTCTTCGCGTGCGCACCGATTTTAGGTGCAAATTGTTTGCGGGATATATAAATAGCTTAGCTTTCTCTTTAAAGCGAGGGGCGCGCCTTCGCAATTTGAGGCACATACACTGAGGCTTGGCGGATTGACGGCTGACGAACGATAGACGTACAAGGGTACGTCGAGTGAGGAAACGTCGATAAAGCGAAAGACAAAATCAAAACGAAAAAATGTAGGTTTTAAACTTGATTTTCCCGAAAAACACACGGTAGAAGCAGAGAGGCTTCTTTACTTCTACTGTTTTTCGTTCGGATTTGCCTAAATGCGACAGCCTCGTTTTAAGCGCGAGACAAGCTCGCTTCACACTTAGGAAAAAACGGCTTCGTCGATTTTTAATTTACCCTCTTCGCGGACTATGCCGTAGGAGGTATCGACTGCCATGGAGAATATCTTTTCGCCGTTGACGCCGACGCAATTGTCTATTGAATCGAGGAAGCGCTTTGCGGAGACGTGAAAATCGGAACTCGTTGCAAAAATTCCGCGCGAGCCCTGATAGGCGCAGACGGCGCCGTAGAAGCCGCGCACCTCGGTTTCCGTGGAGAGCTCGATGCGGTTTTTCGCTTGCACCATTATTGTTTCTCGGAATCCGAGGGTGTCCACGGTTTTGGCGATGCCGTCTATCCCGCCGTCGTCGGCGCCGCCCGTCGTTTTGCTTTCGACGACGCGCTTGCCTGAGCGCACGAGATACTTTTCCAAGAGCTTCATGAAGTAGCGCTCGAAAAATTCTCCGCCCTTGGAATGCAGAAGCGAGAGAAAATCGGCGCGAAGATCGAGTATTTCCCAGCGGTTGTTGAGCTCCGCGGTGCGGGAGCGAACGATGGAATAGCGCCCGTTATCGCCGACGATGAGCTTCTCGGCCGCCAGGCGCTTTAATATCTGCCCCATATAGGTGTAGAGGCGATTATCGTCCTTGACGGTGGCGGTCTCGTCCGTTCTGAAAATTTGCGTCAGGCTATCGCGGAGCTCGTTTTTCGTCATCGAGCGTTCGCGCAGGAGGGCGATGATCTCTTCCTCGCAACGCTCCTCGCGTATTGCGACGGGTTTTTCGACGTTGCGAGTATACAGCCCGTCCTCGCTTCGTTCAAGTATTCCCTTCCTCAGCATATCGTCGATGGCGGTGCCGAGGCGCGCTTTCAGCTCGTTTTTAATTCCGCCCGTCGAATTATCCGCGTATTCCTCGGGCGTTAACTCGAAGGCTTCGAGCGCTTCGTAGATGAGCGCGTCTCTTTTCAGCGGCGCTCTGTCCATAGCGTCAAGTATCGCGTGATATACGGCTCTGTATTCAAAACGCTTTGCCATAAGCCCCTCCGTAAGTCTTAAAACTTTCCGCCTTTATTTTACTATATCCGAAGAGAAAATACAAGTCGTATTTGTGAATTTAAGAAAAACCGTGCAAAAACGGAGTTTTAATACGGTCTCGGCGGCACTGCGGTGCTTGCTTATCGCTTAGCGCTAAAAAATGCGCCTTGCGGACGGCTTTCTTAGCAAATGCAGCCCGCAAGGCGATTTAGAACATTCCGTTCATTTTCGGAAGCGTTATGCAAACTGGCTGTTATAAAGCTCCGCATAGAAGCCGCCCTTTGAAATAAGCTCCTCGTGCTTACCCGTTTCGAGTATATGCCCGTCCTTCATAACGAGTATCATATCGGCTTCTCGTATCGTTGAGAGCCTATGTGCGACGATGAACGAGGTGCGCCCCTTCATAAGCTCGGCGAACGCCGACTGTATCTTCATCTCGGTGCGCGTATCTATGGACGAGGTCGCCTCGTCGAGTATCAGCATTGGCGGCGCCGTCAGCATAAGGCGAGCGATACAGATGAGCTGCTTTTGCCCCTGGGAAAGGCTTCCGCCGCCCTCGCCTATCACGGTCTCGTAGCCTTGCCCCAGCCTCTTGATGAAGCTATGCGCGTGCGCCGCCTTTGCCGCCGCCACTATCTCCTCGTCGCTCGCATCGGGTCTTCCAAAGGCGATATTTTCGCGTATCGTTCCGCCTGTCAGCCACGTCTCCTGCAAGACCATACCGAAGCCGCGCCTAAGGCTCGCGCGCGTCAGCTCGCGAATATCGGTCCCGTCGACGCTTATCGCGCCCTCGTTGACATCGTAAAATCTCATCAGGAGGTTTATGAGCGTCGTTTTACCGCAGCCCGTGGGACCGACGATGGCGACGCGACTTCCCGCCTCGACGTTCAGACTCATTCCCTCGATGAGCGGCTTTTCGGGAACGTAGGAAAAGCTTACGCTATCAAAACGCACGTTGCCTTCGGGAAGTGCGAGCTGTTTTGCGGCTTCCGCGTCGGGGAGCTCGGCTTCCGCCTCGATGAGCTCCATGACACGCCCTGCGCAAACGAGAGCGTTCTGGAACTCGGTGACGACGCCTGATATTTCGTTAAACGGACCCGCGTACTTCGTTGCATAAGAGAGCAGGACCGAGAGCTCGCCGACGGTAAATGCCGCCGCCGTGCCCGCCGTTGCCATAACGGAAAGAGCTCCCGTCAGAGCGACCGCCGCATACACGACGTTATTGACGAAGCGAGTGCACGGGTTAGTGAGCGATGAAAAGAAGATGGCTTTGAGAGAAGCCGCGCCCAGCCTTTCGTTGACGGCGCAAAGCTTTTCGTTGGCTTCTTTTTCGTGCGCGAAGGCGATGACGGTCTTCTGGTTGCTTATCATCTCGTTTAGCAAAGCCGTTTGCTCACCTTTTATGGAGGCTTGCGCCGCGAACATGCTGTGCGTGCGCATTGCGATAAAGCGCGCTATGAAGAGCGAAAGCGGCGTTAAAAGAACGACGACGAGCGCTATTTTCCAATTTATCGCGATGAGGAGCGCGAGCGTTCCCAGTATCGTGAGGACACCCGTAAATATCTGCGTAAACCCGAGGAGCAGTCCCTCCGCAAACTGATCGGTATCGCTTATTATACGGCTGACGATATCGCCGTGCGGCTTCGTATCAAGATACGAGAGCGGCAGGTGTTCAAGCTTTTTAAACGCGTCGTTACGCACGTCGCGCACGACGTGATAGACTATTCTGTTATTTATCGTGCTCATTACCCATTGAGCGAGAGCGCCGAGCGCGATGGAGACGGCAATCTTGACGAATATCACGCGTATCGCGGCAAAATCGACGTTGCCCGCGCCTATTGCCCCGTCTATCGCGTCGCCTATCAGAATGGGAATATAGAGGTTCAGCGCTACGTTGACGAGGGCGGCTAAAAGCGAGAGCGGAACAAGGAGCTTTTGCTTCCCTACATATTTGAGAACTTTGGTGAGAGTACCCTGCTCTTTCATTATTCGCCCACCGCCTTTCCGCCGCCGAATTGAGAGTCGTATATTTCGCGATATACAGGGCAGGCTTCAAGAAGCTCCGCGTGCGTTCCCGTGCCGACGAGCTCACCGTCGTCGAGGACGAGTATCTTATCGGCGGTCATAACGGACGACGCCCGTTGAGAGACGATGAACACGGTGAGGTTGCCGCGCAAGGAGGCTATTGCCGAGCGCAACGCCTTATCCGTCGCGTAGTCGAGAGCAGATGCGGAGTCGTCAAGGATAAGTATTTCAGGCTTACGAACGAGGGCGCGCGCTATCGTTAGGCGCTGCTTTTGACCGCCCGAAAGATTTTTTCCGCCTTCCTCAATCTCGTAGTCGAGCCCGCCCTTATCGAGCACCACGCCTTTGGCTTGCGCGATTTCAAGCGCCGCGAATATCTCGTCGTCACTCGCCGCCTCGTTGCCCCAGCGCATATTGTCGCGTATTGAGCCCGAGAAGAGCGCCGCCTTTTGCGGAACGATGCCCATTTTGGAGCGTAGCGCTTCCTTGGAGAAGGTGCGAACGTCGGCTCCGTCCACGAAAACGGCGCCGTCGCTTACGTCGTAGAAGCGCGGAATGAGATTGACGAGCGAGCTCTTGCCCGAGCCCGTCCCGCCGATGACGCCTATCGTTTCGCCCTTCTTAACACGAAAGCTAATATCCGAGAGCGAGCGCTCGGCGGCGCCGCGATAGCGAAGCCCGACGCTTGAAAACTCGACGGCGTAGGGACTGCCGACGCCTTCCGTTTCGCGCCCGTCCTCCATCGTCCCCTTCTCGTCGAAGGCGGCGGCGATGCGAGAGGCGGAGGCGAAGGAGCGCGTTATCGACACTATCAAATTGGCGAACTTGATGAGCTCGACCAAAATTTGCGACATATAGTTATAGAGCGCGATGAGCTCGCCCTGCTTCATCTCGCCCGCGTCTATCTGAATGGCACCCGTGTTGAGAAGCCATATTATGGCGAGATTGATGATGACGAAAGTGAGGGGATTCATCAGCGCCGAAATGGCGCCCACCGTTTTTTGCACCTTGACGAGGGCGGAATTTTTCTCTTCAAAGTCCGAAAGCTCCGCCTCCTCCTTGCAAAAGGCGCGAACGACGCGAGCGCCCGAAAGGTTTTCACGCGTTTTGGAGAGGAGCTTATCGAGGCTCGCCTGCACCTTTTTGTAGAGCGGCATAGTTAGAAGCATTATACCGAAAATGACGACGGAAAGCGCGGGAATGGCAACGGTGAATATAAGAGCACCGCGAACGTTGACCGTGAACGCCATTATCATAGCACCGAAAACGACGAAGGGGGAGCGAAGGAGCAGACGCAAGGCGAGGTTTATCCCCGTTTGCACCTTGTCGCTATCCGTGGTCATACGGCTTATCATCGTGGATGTGCCGAGCGAATCTATCTCGGAATAGGAGAAGGTTTGCAGGTGGGCGAAGAGCTCCGCGCGCATATTCGTCGAAAACCCGACCGCCGCTTTGGCGGCGAAGAATTGCGCCGTTACGGAAAGGGCTAAACCGACGGCGGCGAGGAGCACGAGCAGGAGCGCGCCGCGCACGATGATACCCGTGTCACCGTTTCCAGCATTTCCGTTTATACCGTCGTCTATCATCATGGCGACGATGAGCGGAACTGCGAGTTCGAGGCAGGCTTCAAAAAGCTTGAAGAGCGGCCCCAAGATAGCCTCTTTTTTATACGGCTTTATAAATCTAAGAATCTTTCTCATTTTCTCCATAGCACAGGACGTGCCGCAAGCGGCGCGTCCTGTAAAGTTTTATTTACTTTTAAAGGATACGGTATATACGTAATCGCAAGAGGCGCCCGCCTTTAAGCGTGCCATTTCGCGAGTTTCAAAGTTTTCGCTCGTTTCCCCGTCACCTGGGGTGCCCGTCCAAGGCTCGATACATATAAATTTCGCTTCGCTCTTGTCTTCCTTCCAAATACAGAGGACGGGAAGCTCGGCGCTCCATTTCATATCGACGGCGAAGGGGTGCCCCTCTGCGGCGAGGTACGCCTCGTTGCCATGCCCTGTGAATATCATCGTATCGTTAGCGTATATCTCCTTCTCGTTCAGGTGATACGCGCCGTTTTGCAGGGGATATTTCTCCGCGATCGGGCAAGCGAACACCCCGTGTTGGAGCTTATGCCAATCCACCACGGTCTTATCATTAAACGTCACGGAATAGTCGTTGATATCCTGTCCTCCGTCCGTCGGAAGCGCGAAGGCGGGATGCCAGCCGAACATATAGGGCAGCTCCTCGCTTCCCGCATTTTTCACCGTCGCCGTAAAGACGAGCTTATCGCCGACGAGGCGATACTCGGCGGTTAGGGTAAATTCAAAGGGATATACGCGGCGCGTTTCCTCATCGGCGGAGAGCACCAGCTTGACGGAGCTTTCCGTTTGACTTGCGGCAAACTCTTTTTTGTGGGCAAAGCCGTGCCCCGCCATCTGATATTCAACTCCGCGATACGAGTATTTTGCGTCTTTTAGCTTTCCGCAAATCGGGAACAGAACGGGGGCGTGCCCTTCCCAGAGCCCGTTTTTGCTCTGCCACATAAACTCCGTCCCGTCCTTTTGAGACACGACGGAGACGAGCTCCGCACCGAGGGTATCGACTTTAATTTTGTAAAATTCGTTTTCAACGCACAGGATCATATTGATCTCCATTCCGCCGCCAGGTTGGCGGCGCAAATATTTTGGAAATTCCAATCAAGCAAAACAAACCGCCACGCTACAAAGCGCCACATTGCCGCCACAGTGGCGGCACGGGATACGTGAACGATAAATATACTGCGAGCAAAGGCAGTCTAACACTATCAGCGCTTTTTGGTCTCTATCTCGTCACGCAATTTAGCGATGAGCTCATCGAGCTTGAAGACTCCGCCGTCACCCTCGCGGCGTGCACGCACGGTGACGCTTCCGTTCTTCATTTCCTCCTCGCCAACGACGAGCATATAGGGCACCTTTGAGAGCTGAGCCTCGCGTATACGGTAGCCTAACTTCTCGTTTCGGTCATCGAGCTCGGCGCGTATTCCGCTCGCTTTAAGCTTATCGGCGACCTCCGCCGCGTAGTCCGCAAAATCGGCAACGACGGGAATGACCGTCACCTGTGTGGGAGCGAGCCAAAGCGGAAGCGCTCCGCCGTACTTTTCAATGAGGAGCGCGAGCGTTCTCTCGTAGCAGCCAAGCGACGTGCGGTGAATGATATACGGCGTTTTCATCGTATTATCGCGGTCCACGTATTCCATACCGAATTTTTTAGCCAAAAGAAGGTCTATCTGTATGGTTACTATCGTGTCCTCTTTTCCGAAAACGTTTTTGCACTGTATATCGAGCTTAGGACCGTAGAACGCCGCCTCGTCAATACCTATCGTATAGTTTT
>CAYSUO010000008.1:0-61762 GCA_964434325.1 uncultured Ruminococcus sp. | reverse complement strand
GTGAACAGTGGTCATGATACCCGACTGAATGGGAGCATAGTCATTGAGAGCCTTTGCCATGGGAGCAAGGCAGTTCGTCGTGCAAGATGCGGCGGAGATTATCTTATCGTCCTTGGTAAGGGTGTCGTTATTAACACCGAATACGATGGTTTTAAGATCCTTACCAGCGGGAGCGGAGATAACTACCTTCTTGGCTCCTGCGTTGATGTGAGCCATCGACTTTTCGGTAGAGCAGTAGAAGCCCGTGCATTCGAGAACGACGTCAACGCCGAGCTCGCCCCAGGGGCAATTTGCCGCATCCTTCTCGGCATAGATCTTGATGGTCTTGCCGTTGACGGTGATGCTGTCGTCAGTAGCGGAAACGGTGTCCGCAAGAGCGTACTTACCCTGAGCGGTATCGTACTTCAAAAGATGAGCGAGCATCGTGGGATTGGTGAGGTCGTTGATAGCGACGATCTCGTAGCCCTCGGCGCCGAACATCTGCCTGAAAGCGAGACGACCGATACGACCGAAGCCGTTGATTGCAACTTTAACTGACATGTTAAAATTCCTCCAATATATAATTTTATTTTATTTGAGCTTTCGGAAGGGAGCCCTTCCTTACCGACGATAATTATATCACAAAACTTTCAAATATACAATAGGATTGTGGAAAAATTATCAGATTTGTAACTTTTTAAGAAAAAAGGAGCCGTTTTCGGGCGACTTTTATCTATTTTTCGCTTTAATTTTAGAGGAAGGCGCGTCGGCGAAGTGGGCTTTTGATGAAGCTTGCGCGGCTTTCGGCTTCACGGCGAGGCGCGCTTGTGCTGGGGCTTGCATTTTCAGGCTACGCGCCGAGCTTGTGCAAGACCTTTGGCAAATAGCAAAGTTTTTCGCTGGCGCGGCTTTCGGCTTCGCGGCGAGGCACGCTTGTGCTGGGGCTTGCATTTCGGGGCCGCGTGCCGAACTTTTGCAAGATCTTTGGCAAATAGCGGAATTTTTTCGCTTGCGCGAGATTTTCGGCGAAGGGCTTGACAAAGGGAAAAAAATTTAGTATAATAGCTTGACCGAACGGGGCGATCGCGCGATATGGCGCCGAAAGGTATTATCGTGAGGAAAGTCCGAGCATCAAAGGGCAGGATAACGGATAACGTCCGCCAGGGGCGACCCTCGGGAAAGTGCAACAGAAATAGACCGCCGCTTTTGCGGTAAGGATGGAAAGGCGAGGTAAGAGCTCACCAGTTTCTATGGCAACATAGATCCGCTGTAAACCCTATCCGATGCAACACCCTGAATTACGGCTTGCCGTGGGGCTGCCCGCTCCTTTTTCTCGGTGGCAGAGCCGAAAGGCTTGAACGGCGCAGTAATGCGCCGTGAAGATAGATGATCGCCACGCGAAAGCGTACAGAACTCGGCTTACAAGTTCGGTCATTCTTTGAATTAACGGCGCTTAAAAGCGCGTGTAATCCTTAAAGCAAAACGAGACCAAATTCGTGGTCTCGTTTTGCTTTTATTTTATGTTATTTGTTATTATTTGCGCGCTGTTTAGTTTACTATTGTTTTATTCAGAAAATCGCAATAGCAGAAATTTAACAAAACGCCTTGCAAATAATATTATAGCTTTACGGAAATTCAGAAAATTATATCGTTCTCCCCTCGCTCCAAGAGCCTCGCAAGCCCGCTCGCGGCGTTCCTCATAGAATGGAGCTTCGCGGTTATTGAATCAAGCTCTATTCAAGAGCTCGTCGGAGAGGGCAAGTATCTCGCTCTTGTACTTTTCCCTGCCGCGCGCGAGAAGGCGCTTATAGAGCGGATAATTGACAGCCACGATGGCGATACCGACGACGCCGATGACGATACCGAGAGGCATAAAACCCTCGATGACGGAGGGCATAGCGAGGCACATACCTATGCCGAGAATAAGGGCGCCGAGTATACCGACGGTATACGCTATAATTTTTGCGGGGCGCTCCGCCTTGGCGTTGAGCTCGCGAAGCTCGTCAAGCTTATTGTGCTGAGGCTCCACATACTGTGAGCGAATTTTTTCAGTGAGTTTCTTTTCGTTTGCGTTCATTAATCTTTCCTCTCTTTCTTGGGTCGCCCACATCTCGGAGCGACGGGGCATATCTTCGGCGGCGAAGCTTGCTCTTCCCTTCACCGACGAATATATTATACGCCTCCGAGGTTTACGAAAAGCAAAAAAAACGTAAGAGCTTTGCAAAACGTTTGTAAAAGTTTTGTAAAAGGGCGAAGGCTTTGAGCGAAAGAGGCGTCGAACGCGGCTCACTGCTACATAAGCGGCGCGAAGATTTGCAAGATTCCCGCGAGTATCCTATGGAAGAGGTTTTTGCGCTTTTGATTTTCCTCGGTCACCTCCTCGCACTCGGGGAAGCTATCGTTAAAATCTGCGAGAACGGCGCTCATAACGCCGCCGTCATTCGTCAAGACGGCACACTCGAACTGCTGATAGAAGCTACGCAAATCCATATTGACGGAGCCGACGACGGCGGCATTCTCCGTTAGAACGAGCTTGGAATGTACAAAGGTATTCTTCATACAGTAGAGGCGAACTCCGAAGGGGAGAAGCTTTTCCGCATTGTTGCGCGAAACGCCATAGACGAAGGCTTTATCGGGGACGCCAGGTAGAATGATACGGACGTCAACCCCCGAGCGCGCCTTATTGGCGAGGAGGGCGGTCAAGCTATCGTCGCATATAAAATACGGCGACATAATGTAGATGCGCTCGTGCGCCGAGGCGATGAGATTTTCGTAGACGTTTTTGCCGACGTTGGCTGCCACGTCGAGCCCGTCGATATAGGGGACGGTCAGCGCCTCGGAGGGGACGGGGGCGGCGCACCCGAGGTAGGGGGCAAGCTCCTCGCTCCGCGAGGAAAGAAATTCCCACTGGCGAAGGAAGAAGAGGGTGAAGGAGCTGACGGCTTTGCCGTCCACCCGAAGCCCCGCGTCCTTCCAATAGCCGTACATTCGCTTTTCGTTGATATACTCGTCGGCAAAGTTACAGCCGCCCGTATAGGCGGTCTCACCGTCCACGACTATCATTTTGCGGTGGTCACGATAATTGAGGGCGACGGAGAAGAAAGGAACGAGGCGGCCGAAGGGCAAAAGCTTGACGCCGAGAGAGCGGAGCTCGCTCTTGGTCCTTTCAGAGAGGGTGCGCGAGCTCCCCATATCGTCGTAGATGATGCGGACGTCGACCCCGCCAGCGGCGCGCTCTGCCAAAACGTCCTTGAAGCGGCGAAGGAGAACGCCGTCGGAGATTATATAGTACTCGATGAAGATGAATTTTTTCGCCGACGCCAAGCGTTCAAGCGCGCTATCGAAGAAGCGCGCCGCGGAGGGAAAATACTCGGCGGAGCTGTTCTTATAGGCGGGGAAGCCGACCGCCTTCAAGTAGCGCGCGTCGCCCGCGACGGCGCCGCTCACGCCGTCGAGCGTGGCACCTGCGGGCACGGAGCCCGCGGTGCGCTCAAACACCGCCTTGTAGCGCCTTTTTGCCTTGCGGAAGAAGATCCGCTCGTCGGACAAAAGATAGATGACATAGGCGAAGGCGGAGCCTAAGAGGAGGAATATTATCCAGACCGCCTTGGAGAGGCTGTTCTTGGACGAGGAGAGCACGTATAGGCAGGTGAGGACGCTCATGACGAAGCTGAACACCATGTACCACTGAAAAGCAAGAGCGAGCCTTACGTGGAAAAGGATGATGAGCGCCAGCTGAGAGGCGATCACGCTGAGGACGACGAGCGTTTTCAAGGCACCCGTGCCGCTTCGCTCCGTTTTGACGCGAACGACGCGCGCGTCGCCGAGGACGGCTTTCGGAGAGGTTATTCTTTTATTTTTCATCGATATCTTGACCTCGCAATTTGACGGCGGCGTTGAGCGTTCTCAAAATTTCGGAGACGCCCGCTTTATAGCGCGCGGAATAGCGGCGCTCCTCGCGAAGGAGGAGGCGACGCACGACGAGGGGCGCGGCGAAGGAGAGGGCGGCGCCGAGGGAAAAGAGGGGGATGCCGAGAGCGAGGCGCCCCGCGAACGAGAGGGGGACCCCGATGGCTATGAGGGCGACAGCACCGAGGGAGAGCCCGAGGCTCGCCGCGAGGGAGCGCAGGTGCTTATTTCTTTTCGCAATCGCCATGGAGTTGACCGTGGTCTCCATTTTGACTTGGAGCAATTGGAGCTTGTCCTTGTTAGGTATTTTATGCGAACGAATGAGCTCGACGTGGACGACGCTTCCGAGGTGCGCGCCGTCGCGCCTTTTAAGCTCGCGCCAGCCGAGCAGCTCGTAGTAGCCGAGGAGCCTTTGCAATTCGCCGCGCTTTACGGCGATGGCGATACGGTCGTGGGTGCGGTAATCGTAGCTATCACTCATCGCCGTTAAGCAGCTCCTCGGAGAGGCGCAATATTTCGGCTCCGTATTTCCGCTTTCCGCGCGCAAGGGCGAAGCGATGGACGGGGAGGGCGAGGGCGGCGACGGCGGCGCCGACGATGGAAAATGGGATGCCGAGCGCATAGCGCTCCCATTCGAGGACGGCGGAAAGACCGAAGCCGAAGCTCAAAACGCCGACGATGCCGACGGAGATGGAGAGAGTGGCGGCAAAGCTTTTAACTCGCGCGTCGAGGCGGCGGAGCCTTTCAAGTCCACTCGGCGCCGAGCCCGAGCACGAATATTGATTTTTTATGCTCTCTATCTCGCGGCGCTCGTTCTCCGTGGGCGCGGAATAGGTGTAGGTGAATTTGTTATCGCTCATATTATCTCCAACTGCCGCCGAGGCGGCGCATTTTTTGAAATGGAAGGTGTTCGCTTTATTTTAATTCGGTGTGCGGGAGGGATTAAATAAACTTTAACGCACCCCTTCCCTTGTCAGTGCGGCGAGCTATCCGTTTTTACCGACGCGCCGCCGAGGTCATTTTTTTGCTTAAAGGAATAAACTATCATAACCACGCCTATCGCCAGCGTGACGGCGCAAACGCCTGCCCCCGTCAGGGCGTTGATGAGCGATGCGTCTAAGCCGCCATCCGAAAAGGCGCGGAGCATTGCCGTTTGCAAAGCCAAGACGGAGACGCTTGCGTCCGCGAGGGCTATATCTCGAACGGCGCGGACAGTGAGGCGGGCGCTCCTTCTCACCCGAACAACGTTGATAATCGCCATCGTCAGCTTCCAGAAGGTGTAGGCGGCGACGGCGTAAATCAAGAGCTCGCCGTAGCTATACCCCTTTTCCGAGCTTATCATTTCGAGGACGACGGCGGAGAGGGCGAGCGGCATTATCGAAAGGAGCACGCCGACGGAGCGAAAGCCGATGAGCTCGGCTCTCTCCGAGCCGCCCGACTTATGGAGATAGACCATGGCGCCGCGCATAAGCGTCAACAAGATATAGTAGGCGGCTAAGGCGCCGTAAAAGAGCGAGGAGGAAAGGGCGGCAACGACGGCATTGAACACGGCGTAGGCGACGTTGAAGCTTAGGCTTATTCCCGCGAAGAAGAGCGTTCGGAAGCCGTACTGCGAGGCGAGGCGCTCGAAAAGACTTATTCGCATAACGCGCGCCACTATTCCCCGCCTTATTGCGGGAGCGAAGCGCACGGTGATATAGACGGAATAGCCGAGGGTGAGCGCCGCCGCCGCGTAGGCGACGTAGGAAACGATGCCGCCGAGCTCGTAAAAGAGGGCGACGAGGGCGAAGGCGACGGCGGCGACGGTGACGAGATAGCTAAAAAGCGAGAGCGAAAGAGTCGGTGATTTGAGGCGCGCGAGAAGCGCGGCGGCGCGGCGCCTCATTGGACGCACCCTTTCAGCGTTACGGTGAAGCGGCTTCCGCGCCCGAGCTCACTCTCGACGCTTATCTCGCCGCCGAGCATATCGACGACGCGCTTGACGAGGGCGAGCCCGAGCCCGTTGCCCTCGGAGGAATGGGAGCCGTCCGCCTGATAGAATTTTTCAAATATGCGCGCTCCGTCCTCGGGGGAGATACCGCAACCGCTATCGCGGACGGTGACGACGGCGTTATCGCCTTCCGCTTTGAGCGAAACGGAGACGCTACCGCCGCGCTCGGTGAATTTTATCGCGTTGGACAAAAGATTATTGAATACGATTTCAAGTTCGGGCTCCGAGGAGAGGACGGAGAACTCGGCGATATCGCAATCGAGCGACAGGCCTTTTTCTTCGATGGCGTCCTCGAAGGAGAGAATGCAGTCGGTCAAGAGACTATCGAGGCGGAGCTCCGTTTTTTCGGAGAGGAGCCCCTGATTTTCAAGCTTATTGAGCTTCAAGACGTTGGTTACCAGCCCAGAGAGGCGGCGGCTCGCCGAGGCAAGCGTTTCCGCCGCGCGCTGCCGCTCCTGCTCGGTGCCGCCGCCGCGAGCGAGAAATTCGGAATAGCTTTTTATGACGCTGAGGGGCGTTTTTATCTCGTGGGAGACGTTGGAGATGAAATCGGTCTTTAAAAGCTCGCTTTTGCCGAGCTCGACGGCGACGGTGTTCAAATCATCCATGATGGCGTCGTAATCATCGTAGCGCCCCCAGCTGTGGCGCGGGGAGAGGCGAACGGAGAAGTCGCCCGCCGCGATGCTCTCGGCGGCGGAGCGGATCTCGGCGACGGGGCGCTCGACGAAGAGGCGCCTTCTCAAAGCGTCGGCGGCGGTGGCGAGGAGGGCGATGGAGAGAATGACGCAGAGCATGACGGCGGTGACGGCGCCGCGGTGCTCGCCGAGGGAGGAGCGAACGCTCTCGTGGACGGCGATGGCGACGGTGACGGTGACGGCGATGAGGAGGAAGAAGACGAGGCAACTAAGGAGGGAGCGCCGTGCGGCGGAGCCTTTTCTTCCGTGGGCGGGCGCTCTCATTTCAGCACCGCCTTGTAGCCGAGGCCGTGCACGGTGAGTATTTCAAAGTCGGTGCACGCCGCCGTTTTTTCACGGAGCTTCGCCATATAGACGTCGACGGTGCGGGAGCTTGCCGACGAATCGAAATCCCAGAACTCCTCCATGAGGGCGGAGCGCGTGAAGGTCTTTTTCGGGTAGGAGAGGAGCTTGAAGAGGATATCGAACTCGCGCGCGGTGAGAGCAATCTCTTCGCCGTTCAGGGTGGCGGAGCGCTCCTCGGCGTTCATCGTGAAGCCGCCGACGCTTATCTCCTTGTCGCTTTGTATTTTGGCGCGGCGCAGGAGGGCGGCGACCTTCATCATGAGGACGTCGACGTCGAAGGGCTTGGTAACGTAGTCGTCGATGCCGAGCTTATAGCCATAGAGCTTGGAGGGCTTATCGTCCTTGGCGGTCATAAAGAGAATGGGGATCTCCTTATTCACGCGGCGTATGCTTTCGGCGAGCGCGAAGCCATCGAGGCGGGGCATCATTATATCGCTTATCACCATGTCGAAGGCGCCTTCAAAATAGGCGCTGAGCGCCGCTTCCCCGTCGGAAAAGGCGGCGACCTCGTAGCCGCGCTCGCGAAGATAGGAGCGAACGAGCGCCTGCAATGCCGCGTCGTCCTCCGCCAGAAGTATTTTTATCATATCGGTCTCCTCTGCAACGTAAGAATAAAATTCACACCGTTTCGTTTCTCCGCGACTCGCAAGGCTTCTGCGGCGCGAGAAAATATATATAGATTTTAAACCCTTTGCGTTTTCAAATTGTTTGCGGTATATTAACTAAATGTAAATTTTGATAGGACGTGGCAAAAAAGGGACGGCGGCGTATTTTGAAACGGGGGCTCTTTGCCCGTTTTGTTGTATTTTTGTAAATTTTGCGGTATAGCGCTTGAAAAGGCGAAAATATGAGGTATAATATATATGGTATTTTTACACTGGGGCAGATGCGTTGAAAGCGTTGGACTCGTCGGCTTCGGGATAAGCAACCGCGGCGTTTTTAGCTATCTTTCAAGGCGATACCCGAAGCTCTGCTTCACGGTGCGGAGCGACGCTCCGCAAGAGCTCCCGCGCGGGGTGCGCGGCTTTTTCGGGGCGCGGCAATTCGACGAGCTTCACGAGGATATCCTCTTCCTTTCACCCACGGTGCGAGCCGACAGGGCGGAGCTTGCGAGCGCCGAGGCGCGGGGCGTTCACCTGACGAGCGACGCGAGCTTCTTCTGCGATAACACGCGGGGAACGCTATTCGCCATCACGGGCTCGAACGGAAAGAGCACGACGACGCACCTCACGAAGCGCCTGCTCGAAGGAGCCTTTGATAGCGCCTACGCCATCGGCAACATCGGCGAAGCAATGACTCCACACCTCGGCGACGCGGGGCACTGCGCCTACGCGGCGGAGCTTTCCAGCTTTCAATTGATGCGTCTAAGGCCCGTGGCGCGGCGCGCCGCGATAGTCGATCTCACGCCGAGCCACCTGAACTGGCACACTTCCTTCGCGGAATACGCGGCAGCCAAGGAGAACGCGCTCGCGGGCGCCGAAGAACGCGTTTTGCCCGTTAAGCCCGCACTTCGCGAAGCGGCGAGACGCTACCACTGCTTCGCGCGATACTCGGCGGAGCTCGACGAAAAGGAAATGCTCCACTGCGGCGCGGAGCTCGCGATATATCTGCGCGACGGTGCGATATGCGCCAACGGCAAGCCCCTCATTGAGCTTGCGGCGCTTGGACGACGCGAGAAGCATAACATTGAAAACCTCATGGCGGCAATGGCTCTCGCCTACGGCTACTACGACGAGGCGCAGCTTTACGAGGTTGCGCGAAGCTTTCGCGGCTTGCCGCACCGCTTTGAGCTCATCGGGCGCGTCGGCGAAACGGAACTCTACGACTCTTCGATAGATACCTCGCCCGAGAGAACGCGGACGACGCTCGAAGCCCTTCACGGCAAATGCGTCCTTCTGCTCGGCGGGCGCTCCAAGGCGCACAACTACGAAATACTCTGCGAGGCACTTCGCCAAAAGTGCACGGCGGCAGTCATTTTCGGCGAAAACCGCGATGAGCTCCATGCCGCCCTGTGCGGCGCGGAAATCCCCTTGGAGCTCGCGGATAGCCTCGACGACGCCTTTGCCCGCGCACTTCCACTCGCCGCGGCATGCAAGAAGCTCCTGCTCTCCCCCGCCTCGACGAGCTACGACGGCTTTAAGAGCTTTGAGGAGCGCGGGGCGCGCTTCAAGGAGCTTGCGACGCACCACGGGTGCGCGGAACCTCAATAAAGACAAAATGTGCGTGAGGAGCGGCACACCGCCGCGCGACTCACGAAAAAACACGCCGCGATAGCGGCGGAACGGAGAACGAATGAAAAAAGCACTTACTCTCATCGCCGTTATGCTCCTAAGCCTTACGGCGCTCGTTTCCTGCGGAGGCGACGATATCGAAATACCCGACGGAATGCAGCTCTGCTACGGCTCGGAGGCGGACGGCTACTACTTTTTCGCCCCCGAGGGCTGGACGCTCTCAAATCTCGGGAGCATACACGCGGCTTACGTTTCGCGCGTCAACACCACGTCACTAAGCTTTGCGGAGATAGAGCTCGGGGAGCGCGATGACGCGAGCGACTACTTTTTCGGAGAATATTTTAGCGACAGCCTTGAAGAATTCACCTTGGAGCCCACCTTCCTCACCAAGGAGGGCGGCGAGGCGGCGACTCTCGGAACAGGGGACGGCGCGGCGACGCGGGCTCGAAAATACATATACAAGATGATCTATCAGGACGTTGAGCACTGCTTTATGCAGATACTCGCGGAGCACGAGGGCAGATATTTCATATTTACCTATTCCGCGATAAGCGAGACGAAGGACGGCGAGGAGTCGTATTACGACAAATACCTCGATATGGCGCAAAGCGCCATTGAAGGCTTCCGCTTCGTTGACGGCGGCGCAAAGCCCGACGAGGCGGTGAAATACGAGCGCGACGAGGACGGCTTCATTCTCATCTCCGACAAAGAGCTCGCGGGCTTCAAGCTCTACGTTCCCGACGATTTCTCCGTTGATTTTTCCAGCGCCTTCGTCAGCGCGACGCACGGCGACGGCTCGAACGTCAACCTGACTAAGGCGACGGGCACGGGCGTTGTTGCCGAGCAATATTGGAGCATGCGGCGCGAGGAGCTAACCGCCTTTGCGGACGAGCTGACAACGATACGCGAAGGCGAGGAGGCGAAGCTCGGCAACGCGGGGAGCGCGCTCTACGGCGACTGGTGCTGGTGCTACGAATACACCTACCTATATAACGGAACGAAATTCCACGTTTATCAGCTTTTGGCGATAAACGGCTCGGACGGCTACGTTTTCACCTACACCGCGAAGGAGGAAAACTACGCGGCGCACTACGCGGACGTTGAAAAAATCATTGCGAAGGTCAAATTCTGATGGACGTTATATATCTTGACAACAGCGCGACCACGAGGATATCGGACGAGGCGCTAAAAAAATACAACGAGGTCTCGGCGGGGTGCCACGGAAACCCCTCGTCACTCCACGAGCTCGGCTTTCGCGCGGAAAAGGAGCTGGACGCGGCGCGCGCAAAGCTTCTCAAAACGCTCGGGGCACAGGGCTCGGAGCTCGTTTTTACCGCCTCGGGAAGCGAGGCGAACAATCTCGCGATAATCGGGCGCGCTTTTGCGAAGGAGCGCTATCGCCGCGGGGCTAAGATAATAACGACGGAGGGAGAGCACGCCTCCGTTTCCGCGCCGCTCGAAAGGCTCGAAGGCTTGGGCTTCAAGGTGGCGCGCATACCGACACGGGGCGGCGCGCTGGACCTCGCCGCCTTGGAGCGCGAGCTCGACGAGAGCGTTATCCTCGTGACTCTTATGCACGTTAACAACGAGACGGGCGCGCTCTACGATGTTGAGGGGGCGGCGCGGCTTATACGAGAGCGTGCGCCCGAGGCGGCTCTGCACGTTGATGCAACGCAAAGCTATCTCAAAGTTAAGTTTACAAAGCGCTCCCTCGGCGCGGATATGATAAGCATATCGGCGCACAAGATAGAGGGCCCCAAGGGGATAGGCGCGCTCATCGTGGACGGTGGGCTGATAAAGTCACACGGGCTAACCCCGCTGATACTCGGCGGCGGTCAAGAGGGGGGGCTTCGCTCGGGGACTGAAAACGTCCCTGCCGCCGCCGCCTTCGGCGTTGCCGCGGAGGCGGGCTTCGTGGCGCTCGACGAGAACGCAAAAAGAATGGACACCCTGCGCGAGCTTTTGCTCTGCGGCTTGAAGGAGCCGCGCTTCAAGGAGATAAGCCCGACTCTCCCCGAAAGGCACGCGCCCCACATCGCCAATTTGACACTTCCGAATATAAAGAGCGAAACGATGCTCCACTTCCTTTCGGCGCGCGGAATATACGTTTCAAGCGGCTCCGCCTGCTCCTCCAATTCTCGGCACACGTCGAAAGCCTTGACAGCCTTTGGAAGGAGCGAGGCGGAAGCCGACTGCTCGATACGGATAAGCTTTTCGCCACGCAACACGGAGGCAGACGTTGCGGCGCTTCTTGCGGCACTCGACGAAGGGCTTCGCGCGCTTTCGCGCATAAAGAGATAGCTATGGTACAATTAAAGCTAATAAGCGTTGGGAGCTTGAAGGAGAAATACCTCGCCGACGCGCTGGAAGAATACAAGAAGCGCCTTTCGCAATACGCGCGCGTCGAGGAGATAAGCTTAAAAGAGGAGCGTATAGCGAACGAGGACAACGCCGCCGAGATACGCGAGGCGCTTGAAAGAGAGGGCGAAAGGATACTCAAAGCCGCGCCCGACGATCATTTCAAGATAGCGCTCTGCGTTGAAGGGGTACAATACGATTCGATAGCCTTGGCGCACCTCATAGAGAGCGCCGCCGACCGAAGCGGCAAGCTCTGCCTCATCATCGGCTCATCTCACGGGCTTTCGGAAAAGGTTAAGCGCTGCGCCGACGTTCGCCTCTCGTTTTCCAAAATGACCTTTCCCCATCAGCTTATGCGCGTTATGCTGGCGGAGGCGCTCTATCGCTCATTTACCATCATCGACGGAAAAAGATATCACAAATAGCGAAGCGCCGTTGCTTCGCTTAGGTAGGCATAAACGAAAACGTGAGCTCATAGCGTTAGCCCATTATAAACGCTGTGCGCACCTCTGACAAAAAAATCAAGCTCATTCAAAAAATGAGCTTGATTTTTTTGCTTTTGCATATAATTTTATCTCAAAAATTCAATTGGGGGTAGCCGAAAATTTCGACTTTCATTTTAAGCTTGATTTTTGCTTTTGTATATGATTTGTCTCAAAAAATTCAATTTGAGGCAGCCGAAAATTTCGACTTTCATTTTAAGCTTGAAGCTCTGGGGTTTTATGCATTTTCTACGCTTCTTTTCTAAGAGTTAAAAAGCGACTCCTCGCTCGGGAAGGAATAAGAGAGCGCCGCGTTGGAAAAGGCGCGCTCCCCCGTTACCTCGCGAAGCACCTCGATGAAGGGAGGAAGCGCGACGCGCTCCTCGCGCGAGGCGAGCTCCGTTTCAAGCACGGCACAGCCGCGCCACTCGGGATAGACGTCTATCTCCATTGTTTTTCCAAGATAGGAAAAGACGTGGCGCACCTTGCGAAGGGGGCGGCTCCCCGCCGCGATACTCGCGGCGAGCTCGCAAAAGCGCTCGGCGGATATTTCTCGCTCCTCCTCGAAGGCGGAGAGCGCGTCGATACGGCGCTTCACCGTTTCCGTGCAAACCGCACCCCACACGTATTCGCGACGGCGAACGCGGTGCGTTACCCCCTCGGGAGCTTGGAGATATATCTGCAATATCTCACTCTTTGAATATTGCGGCTGCTCCGCGAGCACGACGAGGCTCGGCATTGCTATAATGTATTTTCTTTCGATTTCAACAGGAACGCTCATAGGCACCTCTTTCATCGGAATGCTCGCCGCAAAGCTTGCGGCATAGTTTTGGCAAATAGCAGAAATTCAGCAAAAGGCTTTGCAAATAGTATTATAAGCTCTGCGTGCGGCAAGGTTTTTAAAAAAGCTATTGACTTCTCAAAGCTTTTATGATAGAATGATATACAGATAACGAAGTCGGAGGAATTATCAATGCCCGATACCTACAATGAGATAAATGCGACCGAGGAAGCCGCAAGCCGCCCCTTTGAGCTGGGAGAAGCTTATCACGAGGACGAGGCGAAGCTGGCAAAAAAGAAAAAATGGAAAGCCGTTTGGGACAAGGTGACGACGGGGATTCTGATATTCCTTATGGCATCTCCCTTCCTTATTCTCGGCTACATATTCTATTGGTTTATGACGAAGTGACCCTTCAAGAGCCCGCGAGCTTGTAACGAAGCTCGCGGGCTTTTTCTTTAATTGCAAAGGCGAGCTCGGCGCCCCCATAAGCGGCAACGCGGAATCACGCCGACTTTATTCACTCGCAAAAGACTTTCAGCCTTGTTAAGTAGAAAAGCACGGGCAAGCTTACACCACGCGGCACGGGGAGAGCACGCCACTCTGCTTTCATATTATTGTAATAATGCTCTTCGGCGAAAATTACGCACGGGGTGGCACTCCGTCGGAACTTTGACATACCACATTTAAGATAATGCTTTCAACGGAAATTACGCACGGGGCGCTCCGTCTGGCACCGAGGGCTCGGCTGGGACATACCTTTTCGCTTGCGTCGTGAACAGGCGATAATACTCTCCCCTTCTACTCATAAGCTCCGCGTGCGAGCCCATTTCGACTATTTTTCCGCCGCCGAGGACGACGATATTATCCGCCACGGTGGCGCTCGACAGGCGGTGCGAGATGAAAACGCTCAGCTTCCCGCGCGAGAGCTCTTCAAAACGATTGAAAATATCCTGCTCCGCAAGTGCGTCCAGCGAGGCGGTTGGCTCGTCCATTATAAGAATATCGGAATTTTTATAAAAGGCGCGGGCGACGGAGAGCTTCTGCCACTGTCCGCCCGAGAGCTCCATTCCCTCCTCCTCGAACATCCTCGTTAGCGGCGTATCGAAGGAGCGCGGAAGCTCCCTTATAAACTCCGCGGCATTGGCGTTTTCCGCGGCGCGCTCGACAGCTTCAATCTCGTGACGGCGGGCCACGTCACCAAACTCGATATTTTCGGCGGCGGTTTCGGCATATTTTCCGAAGTCCTGAAATATGATGCCGAACATATCGTAGAACGCGGACGTGTCGTACTCGCGAAGGTCGTGCCCATCCAAGAGGATAACGCCCTCCGTCGGGTCATAGAGGCGGCATATCAGCTTGATGAGCGTGCTCTTCCCTGCCCCGTTCAAGCCAACGAGAACGGTAGACCTTCCGCTTTCCAAGGTCAGGTTTATATTTTTGATGACGAACTCGTCCGTTCCTGGATAAGCGAAGGAAACACCGCGAAGCTCCATTCTATGAGGAACGCCGCGAGCGGGCTTGCGAGGCTCTTGGAGCGAGGGGACGACGCGCGGCTCCTCGTTCATAAAGCTTATCATATTATCAATGAAGAGGGTTCCCTCGTATATCGTCGCGGTGGAGGCGACGAGGGTAGTCACATAAGAGGCGATGGAGGAGAGCGCGCCCGTGTAGAGCGAATAGTCTCCTATCTGTCCGTTACCAAAGACGACGTCGTAGGCGACGAAGGCGAAGAGTGCGCAACTCGTCACTGCACTCAGAAGTCCGACGGCGATACGCCAGACGCCTTCGCGTAAGATGAGACTTTTGATACCGCGATAGTACTTGGCGAAGGCGCCCTCGTACTTATGAATAAAGGTGTCACCGAGCCCGAGTATTTTTATTTCCTTGGCGCTATCCTTATCCGTCATTATGTCGGAATAGTAATTCATCTGGCGGCGCTCCTTGGAATGGCGGCGAAGGTAGCCGAAGTTGCGCTTGCGATACCAATAATTGACGACGGCGCCAGGAATGGCGGCGGCTATCATGATGACGGGCGCCCACGGGGAGAGCGTTGCGAGGACGACGATGAAGGAGACGACGCTTATCAGAACGCTTATCACGTTGAAGCTCGCCGTCAATATCCCGATGGGCCTCATTCCCGCCTCGCGATTGGCGTTTTCAAGCTTTTCGTAGAACTCGGGGCGGTCAAAGGACGCCTGATCGACGGTCTTCGCCTTATTGATTATTTTCAGCTTGATATGGTTGACGACGAGCTCGCCCGCGAGCGCCGTTACCATACTGTTGAGCCGCGTTAATATACTCTTCGCGAAGAGATAGATGAACTGCATAACGAAGATGAAGAGGACGGGGCGGAGCGTTACAAAGAGATTTTCGGCGACGCTCCCCGAGCTCGCCGCGCCGATGAGCTCGGCGATGGCATTTATCAAGTCACGGCTTATATATGCGCCGAAAACGGGGAGAAGCCCATCCAAAACGCAAAAGACGGCGAGAAGGACGAGGACGGCGGGAGCCGCCTCGCGAACGAGGGAGATTATATAGAATAGGTGATAGAAAAAGTTTTTGGTCTTCTTTGCCACGTAGGCGGGGAGCTCGCGAAGGCGGCGCGGGGGCGCTATTCCGTCGCTCTCCCTCCTCGGGGGCGGAGGCGGCATATTCATTCGGGAAGGGTGCTCCTTTCTATTTTAATACTGAGCCCCGACCAGAGGAGAACTATTATCTCGGCGGGGATACCGATGATGAAAACGAGCCAGACGTTGTGCCCGAAGACGGCGAGCGTCGTTAGATAGACGGCGAGGAGCGCCGACCAGATACCGACGCTGATGATGAGAAAATTCAGGCGGCGGCGCCCCCAGATGGAGTTGAAAACGAGGGCGACGACGGAGCTTGCGGGAACTGCGTATATGAACAAGAGCCACGTTGGAAAGGCGGCTTCCTTGACGAAGATATTGACCTCGACGAAGGCAAAGGTGGCGATGAGCCAGACGAGGGCATACGCCAAGGCGCTGATGAAGAAGCGATTGCGCCGAGAGGCGCGCGACGGCGCCTTTTTCGGCGGCTCGTGCGTTTCCTCCAAGAGATAATCGACGCTGACTTCAAAATAGTCCGCTATCTGCTTCAAGACGGTCACGTCGGGGATCGCTTCCCCGCGCTCCCATTTGGAGACCGCCTTGTCCGTATAATTGAGGTATTCGGCAAGCTTCGACTGCGTTATTCCGACGCTCTGGCGAAGCTCCGAAATATTTTTCGCTATTATATCGCGCAAATCCATTTTGACCCTTCCTTTCTCGTGGCTTGCTCCTCGCGCCTTGCGCGGCGAAGAGCCGTTATTTACGAAGCACCTTAAAGGCTTCTGCGCCTACCGCTCGGGCAGACGCTTGACGGAAAAGCTGACGCCACTCTCTGTGAGCGTCAAAACGCCCCAACTCGGGCCAGCGTCCCAGCTACCCGCAACGGCGCCAGGATTAAAGAGATAGACGCCGCGCCCGTCCACGCCGACGAAATCCTCGGCGGAATGATGGGTATGCCCGTAGAGCACCACGTCCGCGTGCCGCTCGCGCGCGAGCTCGGTGAGGCGCGACGTTCCGAATTTGACCCCGTACAGGTCGCCGTGCGTAAACACGATGCGCCGCCCGAGGAGATCTACCTCGTCCGTTTTCGCGAGTGGCGACGAGCGGAACGATGACTGTATATCGCAATTCCCCTTAACGGGAAGGACTGTCAAAGCAAGGTCTTCCGCGAGGGCGGCTTCGAGGTCACGAACACCGTCACCGAGGAAGAAGAGCACTTCCGCGTCGCGCTCCGCCGCGAGTATATCGCAAAGGCGCGCGGAATTGCCGTGAGTATCTGAGATAACGAGACATTTCATAGGAACTCCCTGCCGCAAAGCGGCACAATCTATTTTCCCCGCGTTTCCGTAACATTTTTTTCGCCGCCTCATAGAATGATAGCGAACGCGGAATAACGAAAGGATGGTGTATATTTGAAGATAGACAAAAGCGAGCTCCGCGCCCTTGCCGAAAAGTCGGACGAGGAGCTTTGGGCGGAGATAAAGAGGATAGCCAACGAGCACAGCTACAAGCTCGGCGATATAAGCCCGCGAGCGGAAGATCTCGCCAAGGTGCGCTCCGCGCTACGCGGAACGGAGCGGCTGAATATGCGCGAGGCTATTCGACTCATCAACAGCTACAAGAAAAGCTAAGACGGAGGCTATATGGCGGAGACTGATCTCGGAAAGATCGTTGGAATGATAATGGAAAACCCTGCGCTCGTCGAACAGATAAAGGCGATGGGGCGAGGCGAGGAGAGCGCTGCGGCAACGGCGAGCGAGGAGGCTCCCGCCTCGGAGCCGACGTCGGCTCCGCCGCGAGCTCCACGGCACTCGCGAAGGACTGAGCTCCTATGCGCCTTGAAGCCCTTCGTTTCCGAAGGGAGACGCAAGGCGCTCGACTCGATGCTCTCCCTCTTCGACGTTATTGACGCTATGAAGGGGGGCATCTGATGTACACGAGAGAATACAACAGGGAGGGCGGCGGAATACTTATCCCCGAAAGCTACGGCGGGGTTACTTTTTCCGATCCCCCGCGCGACGAGGCGCGAAGCGCGGAGCCGCCGCGCGGCGAATGCCGCACGGAGAGCGAGGCACCGCCTAAGCGTAGGCGGCTCGACGGAACGCTTCAAGCCTTCCGCGACCTGCTTCCGAAGGGGCTCGGGGCGTTTTTCGCGCCGCGCGAGGGAGAGGGCGGGCGCTTTTTCGGAACGGAGGAGCTACTGCTCTTAGGGCTCGCCGCCTTTCTCTTCTTTTCGGGCGAGGGCGACCGAGAATGTGCCCTCATACTTATGATACTCGTCTTTATAAGGTGACAAAACGCTTACTTTTCAGAAAGCTTGGGGTGTCTCATTAAAAATTCAATAAAACAAGGTTTTTGTGGATAAAACCACGGTAAAATCAATAAAAAGCGAATTTTTAATGAGGCACACGCGCGGAGGCTTGACGGATTTAGAGCAGAAATCGACGGCTGACGAGCGATAGACGTACAAGGGTACGTCAAGTGAGGAAACGTCGATAAAACGAAAAAACAAATCAAAATGGAAAAACCGTAGGTTTTAACCTTGATTTTTCAGAAAACACACAGTAGAAGCAAAGCTATTTCTTTATTTCTACCGTTTTTCGTTTGTTTCTGCCTAAATGCGACAGCCTCTTTTCGTTTTATTCTGCTTAAATGAGACGGTCTCTTTTAAGGTGCAAACCGTTTTGATTTTTTCTTAAAACCTATTAAATTTAGCGATTTTGCTAAAACAGGGAGAACTGATTGGTCTCCGAGAGCCCGTCCAGCACGTGATTTCTGCGAAGTATCTCGATGACCGCCTTCGATATCCCCGTGCGCTCGCGAAGGTCCTCGACGGAATATATCTCATAGCTATCGCGGGCGAGAATTATTTTTTCCGCCGCCGTATCGCCGAGCCCGACGAGCGAATTAAAGGGCATACGTATCCGCCCGTTCTCGGGGAGGAAGGCGGTGGCGTCACTCTTTTTGAGGTCAACGTTCAAGAACTCGACTCCGCGCGCAAGCGCCTCGCGGACGAGCTGAAGCGTTGTTAAGGTTTCACCCTCTTTGGCGCTCGCCTCCTGCCCCTTATCCTCTATCTCCTTGATGGCGGCGGAGACGCGGGAATAGCCGCCGCCGACTATCTCGGCGTCAAATCCGCCTGGGGCGACGGTGAGGAAGGCCGCGTAAAACTCCATGGGATAATATATCTTGTACCAGCAAAGGCGAATGGCGGACATAACGTACGCCGCCGCGTGCGCCTTCGGGAACATATACTTTATCTTTTTGCAGGAGCCTATGTACCAATCGGGAACGTCGTGCTCACGCATCGTTGCCTCGTACTCGGGCTTCAAGCCTCTGCCCTTGCGCACGTCCTCCATTATTTTGAAGGACGTTGAGTCGTCAAGCCCCTTACGTATGAGGTAAAGCATTATACCGTCACGTGTTCCGACGACTTCGGAAATGGTGCACACGCCCGCCTTGATAAGGTCTTGGGCGTTGCCGAGCCACACGTCGGTGCCGTGCGTCAGCCCCGAAATCTGCAACAGGTCGGCAAAGTTTTTCGGCTTAGCGTCCAACAATACCTGCTGAATGAACTTCGTTCCGAACTCGGGAATGCCGAAGGTGCCGAGACGGCAGCCGCCTATATCCTCGGGGCGAATGCCGAGGGGCTCGACGGACTCAAAGAGGCGATAGACGCTCTTATCGTTCATCTTGACGTCGAGAACGCTCGTCCCCGTATAGCGTTCCAGCATTTTATACTTCGTCGGCATATCGTGCCCCAGCTCGTCAAGCTTCAATATCGTGTCGTGCAAATACGAGAACTGGAAGTGCGTCGTTATTATATCGGAATTCGGGTCGTCGGCGGGGTGCTGTATCGGCGTGAAGTCGTATATATCGTACTCCTTGGGAACGACGATGATACCGCCAGGGTGCTGCCCCGTCGTGCGCTTTATGCCCACCAGCTTCGTTACGATGTGGGAGACCTCTGCGCGGGATATCTTTATTCTCTTTTCTTCAAGATATTTATTTATATAACCCCACGCGGTCTTATCCGCGAGGGTGCCCGTCGTTCCCGCTCGAAAGACGTGCCCGTGCCCGAAGAGCTCTTCGGTGTACTTATGCACCTTGCCCTGCACGTCGCCCGAGAAATTGAGGTCGATATCGGGCGACTTATCGCCCTTGAAGCCGAGGAAGGTCTCGAAGGGGATATCGTGCCCGTCCTGATAAAGGGGCTCGCCGCAAACGGGGCAAAGCTTATCTTCAAGGTCGAAACCCGATCCGACGGAGCCGTCCGTTATAAACTCGCTGTATCGGCATTTCAGACAGCGGTAATGCGGGGGGAGCGGGTTTACCTCGGAGATACCCGACATCGTGGCGACGAAGGAGGAGCCGACGGAGCCGCGCGAGCCCACCTGATAGCCAAGGCTCTCGGAATAGGCGACGAGCTTGACGGCTATCATATAGAGCACCGCGAATCCGTTTTTGATGATGGAATCGAGCTCCTTGGAGAGGCGCTTTTCAACTATCTCGGGAAGGGGATCACCGTACCAATCGTGGGCGCGACGCCAGCAGGACTCGATAAGCTCCTCCTTGGCGCCCGCGAGATCGGGCTCATATCTGCCCGTGGGTATCGGGCGTATCTTCTCGCACATATCGGCGATTTTATTGGGATTTTCGATGACGACCTCGTGAGCCGCCTCCGCGCCGAGGTAATCGAACTCGGCGAGCATTTCCTCCGTGGTGCGGAGATAGATGGGGAGCTCCTTATCGGCGTCGGCAAATTTCATTCCCGCGAGAATGATGCGGCGGTAGAGTTCGTCCTCTTTATTTAAGAAGTGCGCATCACAGGTGGCGCAAACGGGCTTGCCCAGCTTTTTGCCGAGGCGATAAATTTTTCTGTTGAGCTCGCGGAGCGCTTCATCGTTCGCCGCGCGCCCTTCCGCGATGAGAAAGCGGTTATTGCATATCGGCTGGATTTCAAGATAGTCATAAAACGAGGCTATCTCCTCGATCTCGGCATCGGGGCGGCTATCGAGCACCGCGCGAAACAGCTCGCCCGCCTCGCACGCCGAGCCTATTATAAGCCCCTCGCGATACTGCTCTATCACGGAGCGCGGCATTCTCGGGTTGCGCTTATAATAGTTCAAGTAGCTGAACGAGATGAGCTTATAGAGATTCTTCAAACCCACCGCGTTCTTGGCGAAGATTATCATGTGGTAGGGGCGAAGCTTCAAGGGGTCCGTTTTTTCGCTCATCGCCTCCACCATTTCGTTGAAGTTGCCAATGCCTTCGCTACGCAAGCGCTCCAACATAATGAAGAAGATGCGCGCGAGAGTTTCGGCATCGTCCGATGCCCTGTGGTGATGAAAATCGGCGAGCCCGTAGTGGGTGGCGATGATATCGAGCTTATGCTTTTTGAGCTCGGGATTGACGTAGCGCGAGAGCCCGACGGTATCGAGATAGGTGTTCGTAAATTCAAGCCCCGCGCGCTCGGCGGCGATACGAATGAAGCCCGTATCGAAGGAGGCGTTGTGCGCTATTAGGAGCCTATCGCCCGCAAAATCGAGGAAGGCTTTGACCGCCTCGGCTTCGCGCGGTGCGCCCGCCACCATCTCGTCGGTTATCGACGTCAGCTCTGTTATCTCCTCGGGAATGTGGCACTCGGGGTCCACGAAGATGTCCATTTTATCGACGATCTCGCCGCCCTTGATCTTGACGGCGCCGATCTCGATGATGCGGCAATCGTTCTTGGAGAGCCCCGTCGTTTCAATATCGAAGGCGACCATTTCATCGTCGAAGCTCGGGAAAACGTTCCCGAACACGCAACGCTCGGTATCGTTGACGTAGTACGCCTCGATACCGTAGAGTATTTTGAGGTCGCTCCCCGATTTTTCAAGGGCGAGCATGACCTCGGGATAGGACTGGACGTTGCCGTGGTCTGTTACCGCGATGGCGCGGTGCCCCCAGGAGACGGCGGTTTTGACGAGCTCGGCGGGGCTTATCAAGCCGTCCATTTGCGACATATTGGTATGAAGATGGAGCTCGACGCGCTTTTCCTTGGCGTCGTCACGCCGCTCCTCTTTCTTTATCTTTTTGATTCCGCGAACGGAGACGAAGGGCTCGTTGTCGAATTTATCGTACATCACCCTGCCGAGAACTGCGATGGGCATTCCCGCGGAGAGCGCCTTGTGCCAGCCCGCCTCGCCGACGGGGACGCTACGCTTCAAATAGGCGCCCGAGGCACCGTCCGATATACCGACGGTGACGGTGATCTTATCGCCAGCGCGCGTTTCCTTCGTTGTCACCTCGAAGACGGTGCCGAGGAAAAGCCCCGTTCCGCGAATTTCGGTGAGCTCGGAGAGCGGGGTCGGCTCCTCTATCTCGAAGTCGTCTCCATACAAGAGCTCGCTCGAAGAATAATCGTAGACCGTTGCGCCCATTTTACAGCGCGAGGGGCTTAGCTGCTCGTTCTTTCCCGTTTCCGCCGAGATACCCGCGCGGCGCTCAAAATCGTAGTGTGGATCGCGGGCGCGAAGCTCCTCTTCCCTCTCGCGCGCCTCCTCCTCGCGGCGGCGCACCGCGTTTTCCGCTTGCTCGCGCTCCGCGGCGGCAAGGAGCTCCGCGCGGCGGCGCTCCCATTCTGCGGCGTGCCCTGCCACGTCGCCGCCCGAGCTTATCGTTACCTTCTTTTTGATGCCGTAGCGGCTTTCAAGAATGCGCGAGAGTATTTCCTCGGTGTTCGCGCTTCGCACAAAATCTATTCCGTGAATGGAATACGGTATCGTTACCGCCACGGTGTCGCCCTTATCCTCGTAGGTCGCGTCCGTGAAGAATCCGTTGGTTACGGCGCCGCAAAGCGCCGCCTCGGCGGCTATCTCCGAGAAGAGCTCCACGGAAAATGCCTCGGGGGGAAAATGCGGAAGGATACGGAAGCTTTCCGCGCCGTACAAAGTGCGGCACTCGTCCTCTATCTCATAAAGGAGCTCCGCGTCCTCGTGTTTATCGAAGCTCAAATTGACCTCGACGCGCATAGGGTCTCGCGAATATCTGAAAGTGGCGTTTTTACCCCTTTCCAAGAGGGCGCGCTTATCCGCCGCGGGAGAATAGCGCCCGAAAACGTCAAAAAATCTCTTTTCCTGCATTACATTTACGCTACGGCATTCGCTTTATCTCTTCGATAAGCTCGTCCGCGAGCGCGTCTTCCTTAATTTTTCTTATTATTTCGCCGTGCTTGAAGAGGATGCCGCACCCGTCTCCACCCGCGATACCGACGTCGGCTTCGCGAGCCTCGCCAGGGCCATTGACGGCGCACCCCATGATGGCGACCTTTACGTTTTTGCTGAGCAGCCCCGCCTCGCGAGCCTTCTCGCGGAATTCGGCGGCGATACGAATGAGGTCTATCTTGGTCCTTCCGCAGGTGGGGCACGATACGATGTCCATGCCGCGCTCGGCGGAAACCCCTGTTACGCTAAGTATCTCACGCGCCGCCGCTATCTCCTCGACGGGATTCTCCGTCAACGAAACGCGCACGGTGTCACCTATTCCATCGGAAAGGAGGGCGCCTATGCCGATGCTACTCTTGACGAGGGCGCGAGCACCGAAGCCCGCCTCGGTGACGCCAAGATGAATAGGATAGTCACAGCGAGCCGCCACGATGCGATTTGCGTCTATCATCGTTTTCACGTCGGACGCCTTGACGGATATTGCGACGTCGCGAAAGTTGAGCTCTTCGAGCAGGGCGGCATGGCAAAGGGCGGACTCGGCGAGTGCTTCCGCGGTTGGAGCGCCATACTTTTCAAGCAGCTCCTTTTCGAGAGAGCCCGAATTGACGCCTATCCTTATCGGGACGGAGCGCTCACGGCAGGCGGCGACGACGGTCTTTATCCTTTCGCGGTCTCCTATGTTGCCTGGGTTTATCCTTATCTTATCCGCGCCCGCCTCGACGGCGGCTATCGCTATCTTATAGTCGAAGTGGATGTCGGCGACGAGGGGGAGAGTTATCCCACGCCGCTTCAATTCGCGGAAGGTATCCGCCGCCGCGAGATCGGGAACGGCGAGGCGCACCACGTCGCACCCTGCCGCGGCGAGCGCGGAAATCTGGCGATAGCAGGCTTCGACGTCGTGCGTATCCGTGTTGGTCATCGACTGGATGCTGACGGGATATTCGCCGCCGATGCCGAGCCCGCCGAGCTTTATAGCTCGCGTTTTTCTTCTGTATGAATTATACGTCATTTTAATTCCGTTCCCCGCCTTTTGGCGGACTGAAAAGCTATCTATTAGAGGTACGGTGGGCTTAACGAGCCGCGTTAGGCTTGCCGTGTAACAAGCGCCGAGGGCTTCAAAAAGCTCACTACACCTTCGCTGTTACGATGTGGTCTCGCTTAGGCTCAAAAGAGCTGGACTATATCCTTCACCATGATGACGAGGGAGAGCAGGAGCAGAAGGGCGAGCCCTATTGCGTTTATCGTTCCCTCCACCTTTTTGGGAAGCTTTTTGCGCGATATCATTTCGACGAGGACCGTGATAAGGCGGCCACCGTCAAGCGCGGGAATAGGCAAAAGATTCATAAAACCGAGGTTTATGCTGATAACAACGGTAATATACAAGAGCGAGACGAAGCCCGCGGCGGCGGCTTCCCCTATTGCGGAGGAAATGCCTATCGGCCCCGAGACCGCCGCCAAGGTGTAGCGCCCCGTTATGAGGTCGATGATCGACTCCCAGCACATACGGACGATGAGGCACGACTTGTGCCACGAATACGAGAGGACGGTGCCGACGCTCTTCTCCTGCCGCCTAACGCGGAAATCCATCGTTCCAAACGTTTGCCCCGACTCCTCGATGATGGGAAAAGAAACGTCGTAGAGCGTGACGAGCTCATCGCCACGACGGACGACGATATCGACGGGCTCGTTGCCTCGGCGCATTATCTCGTAGGACAGCTCATCAAGCACGGTGACGCGCTTGCCGTCCACACTAACGATGACGTCACCCGCCGCGAGCCCGAAGTCCTCGGAGCTTATATCGTAGCCCGACTCCTCGCGAGGGACGAACTCGACGACCTCGGTATTGCCGACGTTGATGAGGCAGGTGAGCAGTATCATTGCGAGGAAGCCGAAGGTGATATTGACCGCGGCGCCCGCAAGCGTTATTATAAAGCGCTGCCAGGCGGGCTTTTTATCGAAGGAGTTCGGCTCGTCGCTTTCCTCGTCCTCTCCCGCCATGGCGACGTAGCCGCCTATGGGGAGCATTGAAAGACTATATCTTATATTAGTTTTCTTGGAGTCCCACCACAAAAGGCGGGGGCCCATACCTATCGAAAACTCGTTAATTTTCACCTTGAAGAGCCTTGCGAACACGTAGTGCCCCAGCTCGTGAATAAGAATCAAAAAGCCGAAAACGAAAACGGCTATTACAATTTTCCAAAAAACCGACAAATCAGAACTCCTCTATTAAGCTATCCGCGATACTTCTCGCCTCGCGGTCGGCAGCTAAAAGCCCTTCAAGCGTCACGCCACCGCGAGGCTCGGGGAAGGCATCGAAGGTTGCTGCGACGAGCTCGGAGATACCGAGGAAGGAAAGCTTCCCCGCGAGGAAGGCGGCAACCGCCACCTCGTCTGCAGCGTTGAGAACTGCGGGCATAACGCCGCCTTTGCGATGGGCGCGCGCCGCGAGCGACAGGAGGGGAAAGGCTTCGGTATCGGGGCGGGCAAAGCCGAGGCGCGCCACCGAAAAAAGGTCAAGCTCGGGTATCGCCGCCGCGCGGCGCTCGGGATAATCTATCGCATACTGGATGCAGGAGCGCATATCGGGCACGGAGAGCTCGGCGATGACGGTATTATCAATATATTCGACGGCGGAATGCAATATACTTTCGCGATGAACGACGACGCTGATATTCTCGGCGGGAACGCCGAAGAGGTGCGCCGCCTCGATGACCTCGAAGCCCTTGTTCATCAGGGTGGCGGAGTCAACGGTTATTTTTTTGCCCATCTTCCAGGTGGGGTGCGCCAGCGCGTCCGAGAGGGTGACGCCTTCGAGCTCCTTTTTCGTTTTGCCGAAGAAGGGGCCGCCCGACGCGGTCAAGATGAGCCTTTTTATCTCGGAGCGCCGCCCCGCGAGGAGCGATTGAAAGATTGCGGAATGTTCACTATCCACGGGCAAAATCTCGACACCGCGCTCCGCGGCGCGCTTCATCACGAGCTCGCCTGCGATAACGAGCGACTCCTTATTTGCCAAGGCTAAGCGGCGGCCCGCGTCTATTATCGCGAGCGACGGTTCAAGCCCCGCGCTTCCTATTATCGCGTTGACCGCAACCTCGCTCTCCGAGGCGGCTATGCCTTCAAGTATACCCTCTTTTCCGAAAAGGACGCGCACCGAGGTATCGGCGAGGCGCGCCTTCAAATCTCGCGCCGCCTCCTCGCTCGCCATAGCGAAAAAGCGCGGCTCAAATTGCCGCGCGAGGCGCTCCGCACAGCCGACGCTTTTATCGGCACTCATCATATCGACGCGGAAGCCACGCTTCTCCGCCACGTCCAGCGCTTGTTTTCCCACGGAGCCCGTAGCTCCGAGGACGGCGATCGTTTTTTTCATTAAGAGCTCCTATCTCACGCGCGCCGACGAGGGCGCGCGAATGAATTAATTCAAAAATGCCTTTGCCCGTGGGCGACGAAAAAACACGGCTTACAAAAGGCGAACGGCGCCGCGAGCCCCGCTAAATCGACGAAGAAGCGAGGCTTGCAGGACGAGTGTTCGCGGGCGCAAGCTCGTGGCGCGCCGCTCCTCCGTTAAACGAAGGGAGGGAAGGCTAAGGAGATGAGAAGCGTTGGGCAGGAGACGGCTAAGATGGAATCGAAGCGATCCATAACGCCGCCGTGCCCAGGGAATACCGTTCCGTAGTCCTTGACGCCATGCTCACGCTTTATGAGGGAGGCGACGAGGTCGCCAATCTGGCTGACAATGGAGAGAGAGAAGCCCATAAACGCGAGAACGAAGTAGTTCGGCGTTATTTCGGCACATACCAGGTCTATGATGAGACCGTAGAGGAGCATGGCGAGCGTTGCGCACACGATGCCCGCGACGGAGCCTTCGACGGTCTTTTTCGGGCTTATCGCCTCGATGAGCTTATGCTTGCCAAAGCGGGAGCCGAAAAGGTAGGCGAAGGTATCGCACGACCAGGCGATGATGAAGGCGATCCAGAGGCAATAGACGCCGTGCGTTACGTAGCGAATTATTGAAAGCGAGGTAAACGAGATGGTGATATAGACCGTGAGAATGAAGGCCTCGGCGACCTCGGCGAAGCGGAGGCTCCCGTGCTTGAAAACGGCGAGGGTGAAATAATAAAGTATTTCAAGGAAATACAATATCAGAATTATCGTTAAAAGTTGAAAGAAATTATCCACGCCGAGAAGGTAGGAGACGGGGGGAAGCGCTCCCGCGATGATGTAGGCGGGGAGGGCGAGAAGGTAGTTCTTATTCAGCCCTATGCAGCGGAAGAGCTCGATGAGCCCGACCACAGAGAGGGCGGACAGGAACAGGGGATACACGATGTACTTGGAGAGTATCAATATGGGGATACAGACGAGGAGCAGAAACACTGCCGTTATGGTTCTTTTTTTCATTGCTTTTTCATATCTTCCTTATTCAGACCGCCAAAGCGGCGTTTTCTCGAATAGTACGCATTGACCGCCTTGACGATCTCCGCCTCGTTAAAATCGGGGAAAAACGTCGGAGTTACGTAATACTCGGAATAGGCGCTTTGCCATATAAGGAAATTCGACGTTCTGAAATCGCCACCCGTTCTGATGACGAGGTCGGGATCGGGCTCGGGCGACGTATACATATATTTTGAGAGCAGCTCCTCGGTCAAGACGGAGTGACCCGCCGCTATCGCCTCGTTCGCCGCGTGAACTATCTCGTCACGCCCGCCGTAATTCAGGGCGACGCTACAAACGAAGGCTCTGCCCGCCGAGCGCTCTTCGAGCTCTATGCATTTATTGCGAAGCTTTTCGGGGAGTGGCGCTTTATCGCCGAGGAACTTTATTGAGAAGTCCTTATCGCTCTCCACCTTTTCCGTTACCGTCGTATCGAGGTACTTAAAGGCGAGCTCCATTATGGCGTTCACCTCTTCGGCAGGCCTTTTCCAATTCTCGGTGGAAAACGCATAGAGCGTTACGTAGTGAATACCCAGCTCGCGGAATTTTTCAAGAGCCGCCTGAATGCGTCCCGCTCCCGCCGCGTGCCCCGCCGTTCGCGGGAGGGCGCGGCGCTTTGCCCATCTGCCGTTGCCGTCCATGATGATGGCGACGGAGCGAAGCGGATTTTCAGAGGTGATAACGTTTCTTCTTTTCTTAAAAAACAAAGCTGTTCTCCTTTAAAGCTTTAAGGCTCAGCATTTAATGTGAGCTATATCTCCATTATCTCCTTGGTCTTTGCCGCGGTGACAGCGTCTATCTCCTTGACGTATTTATCCGTCATATCCTGGACGAGCTTATCAGACTGCTTTGCCTCGTCCTCGGTCATGGCGGAGTCCTTTTTGAGCGCCTTCACCTTGTCGTTCGCATCGCGGCGAATATTTCTTATTGCGACCTTCGCCTCTTCGCCGAGCTTGGATATCTGCTTCGAGAGCTCGCGGCGGCGATCCTCGGTCATCGGGGGGAAGGCGAGGCGAATGGCGGAGCCGTCATTTTGCGGATTTATGCCGAGATCCGAGGTGAGTATCGCCTTTTCGATGCCCTTCATCGCGCTCTTATCCCACGCGGTTATAACGATGGTGCGCGCGTCCGTGACTTTGATCTCGGCGATGGAAGAGATGGGGGTGGGCGAGCCGTAGTAGTCCACGCTTATTTTTTTAAGAACGTCGGGGTTAGCTCTGCCCGCGCGTATGGTGGAGAGATTTTCCTTGTAGGAGGCTATGCTCTTCTGCATTTTAACTTCGTATTCTTTGGTATCGAGCTTCATTGTGGTCTTTCCTTTCTTGTGCCGCGCTACGGCGGCTATTGTTTTTTATCGGGGTGCGCAAATTCGCGCCGCCCATAACGAGTGGGCGGAACGCGGCTTTATTCGGGGGTAACGACGGTGCCGTCTATCTCTCCCGCCACGGCTCTTACGATGTCTTCGGGATTTTTAAATCCGAATATCCGTATCGGAATACCGCTCGAAAGGCAGAACGCGGTTGCCGTTGCGTCTATCGCCTTCAAGTTCATCGCGAGCATTTCGGACGCCTTTATCCTATCGAGGCGCTTCGCCGTCGGGTCAAGGCGCGGATCCGCCGTGTATATGTAGTCCACGTTTTTCGCCATCAAGAGGGCGTCCGCCGATATTTCCGCGGCGCGAAGTGCGCCCGCCGTATCGGTGGAGATAAAGGGAACTCCGAGCCCACCGCCGAGAATGACTATTTTCCCCGCCGCGAGGTGGCGCTTCGCCGCGTCTGCCGAATAGGGCTCCGCGATGGGGGGCATGGGCACCGCGGTCATAACCACAGCGTCCGCTCCCGCTCTCACGAGCGCGTCCTTCATACAGATAGAGTTAATGACCGTTGCCAACATTCCCATTCTATCCGCCTCGGTGCGATCCATATCGCCGCCCTGCCTACCGCGCCAGATGTTGCCCGCGCCGACGACGAGGGCTATCTCGGCGCCGCCGTCCGCCGCGCGCTTTATCGCCGCCGCGACGCGATCCACGAAGCCCGCGTCGTAGATCTCCTTCGAGCCGTTCATAAGAGCCTCGCCCGAAAGCTTTAACAAAATGCGTTTCATCTCTGTCATCTCCTGTTTAAATTGCTGTTAGTTTATTGTACAACATTTTTCCGAATTTGTAAACAGTTTTCGCGAAAATTAAAAAAGATTTAAAATATTTATCTACCTCGCACATAATGCGCGACATAACAATGGCGCGACTTTCGGGCTTGCGTGAGCTTGATAGGCGGCTACTTAAAGCTTAGTTCCGAAAGCGTCACGCCACGGAAAATTTATTCTAACAGAACGCCAAAAAGCCGTGCTTTTCACCGTTTGAGCTATCATGCAAAGGGGTGTATCGTTAAAAATAGGACAAAGCTTTTGGTTTAAAGCCACGGTATTAATCTTGTTTTTTCCGAAAAAATTACGGTAGAAGCAGAGATTTTCTTTACTTCTACCGTTTTTCGTTCGGCTTTGCTTAAATGCTACAGCCTCTTTACTGTTGGTTTATTATCGCTGTGGTTTAGTTTTTTGCCTTCATCGCGATGGCGCGGCGGGCATTCTCGGCGATATTCTCCGCCGTCAACCCGTAATGTTCAAGCAGCTCGGGGACCTTGCCGCTCGCTCCAAAGCTATCGCGAACACCTACACGGAGCACGGGGACGGGGCAACGCTCGGAAAGCGCCTCGCAAACGGCGGAGCCGAGTCCGCCTATTATGTTGTGCTCCTCCGCCGTGACGACGGCGCCCGTTTTAGCCGCCGACGACGCGATAAGCTCCGCGTCAAGGGGCTTTACGGTATGTACGTTGATAACCTCGGCGGAAATTCCCTCTGCCCGAAGGAGCTCCGCCGCCTCGACGGCGAGGTGCGACATAAATCCCGTGGCAACGAGGGTGACGTCGCTTCCCTCTTTATAGACGACGCCGCGCCCTATCTCGAACTTATAATTCGGAACGAGCTCGGGAGTCAGGTCGGGGACCGCGTACCTGCCAAAGCGAAGGTAGACGGGACCCACGAAATTGATAGCCGCTTCGACTGCGGCGCGCGCCTCGGTCGCGTCCGCGGGGGAAATAACCGTCATTCCAGGGATAGTGCGCATAAGGGCGATATCCTCGTTGCACTGGTGCGTTGCTCCGTCCTCACCGACGGTGATGCCCGCGTGCGTTGCGCCTATCTTGACGTTGAGATGGGGATAACCTATCGAATTGCGGACCTGCTCGAAGGCTCTGCCCGCCGCAAACATAGCGAACGACGAAGCAAAGACCGTTTTGCCCGTTGCGGCGATACCCGCCGCGACGCTCATCATATTGCCCTCGGCAATGCCGCAATCGAAAAATCTTTCGGGAAATTTCTTCTTGAAGGCGCCCGTTTTGGTCGCCGCCGCAAGGTCCGCGTCAAGAACGAAAAAATCGTACTTTTCTCCGAGCTCGACGAGAGCCGCGCCATAGCTTTCTCTTGTTGCTTTTTTATCTGCCATTTTCATTTTTCCTTTCAAAGCTCTTTGAGGCTCTCACCTATTTTGTCAAGATCGGCGATGGCGACGCGATAGAGATCTTCTTTCGGTGCCTGACCGTGCCATTCGCAAGCGTTTTCCATATAGGAAACGCCCTTGCCCTTAACGCTTCTCGCGATGATGGCGGTGGGCTTGCCCTTCGCCTCGCACGCCGCGCGGAAGGCGGCTTCAATCTCGGAGAAATTGTGCGCGTCTATTGAAATGACATTCCAGCCGAAGGCGCGGAATTTCTCGTCGTGCGGCGTGGGATTCATCACCTCGGTTATTGCACCGTCTATCTGTAAGCCATTCCAGTCGATGACGGCGACGAGATTATCGAGCTTATAGTGAGCGGCAAACATTGCCGCCTCCCAGACCTGACCTTCCTCGCTTTCACCGTCTCCGACGACGGTGTAGACGCGATAGCCGTCTCCCGATGCTTTGGCGGAGAGCGCCATGCCACAGGCGGCGGAGATACCGAGCCCGAGCGAGCCCGTCGACATATCGACACCAGGAATGCCCTTCATATCGGGATGCCCCTGCAAGCGCGAGCCGAGCTTGCGAAGCGTTTTTAATTCGGAGGTGGGAAAATAGCCGCGCTCCGCGAGGGTAGCGTAGAGGGCGGGAGCGGTGTGCCCCTTGGAGAGCACGAATCGATCGCGCGAGGGGAGGCGCGGGTTGGCGGGATCGATGTTCATCTCCTCAAAATAGAGGTAGGTGAGGATATCGGCAATGGAGAGCGAGCCGCCTGGGTGCCCGCAGCCCGCCGAATAGACGCCTTCGATGATTCCGCGGCGCACGTTGTTGGCGATGAGTTTAAGTCTTTTTTCTCTTGACTGTTCCATCTGAAATTCCCTTTCAGTTTTTATTCACTTAATTTTAACATAAACAGCGCGCAAAGTCAACAGGCTGACGGCAAAAATACGCTTTGGCTCGGCGCATTGTCGGCGCGGCTTTGTGGTGAGAGCTTAAAATGCTCCAACCAAAAGACAAGGAACTATTACGGTAAAAATCTTTGAAAAATCACATTTTCAGCGTTTTTCGGCAAATTTCTCTTTCCATTGCTCTATCGGATACGGGGCTTGAAGGGTGAAGAAAAAGGGGCGTCGCATTAAAATTCAATACGTCGCCGCTTTTTTCGGGTTTGCCTAAAATACAAGACTATTGCTTCTACAAATCTTCGGTTTTTATCCGACCTTTGAGGAAATAATCTTTGAAAAATCACATTTTAACCGATTTTCGGAGCTTTCCCGACATTTTCGGAAGCGAGCTTGGAAGTGCACGCAAGGCTTTCACCGATATTTGGGACTAAAACTCCATATCACACTTCCTTTATATCACTTTTCCCGTTATTATCTCTCGACGGCTTCGCCGCCGCTTCGGCGCGGTAGGCGCTCATCGTTACCCCGTAGCGTGCGAGGAAGAGCTCCGACGCCCAGCCGATGTGCTCGAAGCCGCTTTCAAGGACGATGTCGGTTATCTTGTGGTTGCTGTTTTTGAGCATTCCTGCCACGTAGTTGAGGCGAAGGAGATTGACGTACTCGGTGACGCTCATCTTGTAGTACTTCCGCATACTGCGGCAAACGTGCTCGCGGCTCTTTTCCGACAGGGCGAACATTCTCGGAGCTCCGACGATGAAATTGCCGTTCTCCTTCATCGCCGCGCACAGCTCGGAGAGCCAAAAGGGGACGGAGGAGTGGCGCTCGTAGCTTCCGAAGAACTGCGTCATAAGCCGAAAAAGCAGACTGCGCAAGGCGGTCTTTCTCTTCGCGCTCTCAAATTCACCGATGACGCATATCTCCTCCATTTCCGCGTTAAAGTGAGCCGCCTCCTCGCGGTCAAGCCGCGCCGCGGGCGGTAGCTCCTCCATCAAGAGACGCTTCGACGGAAACCCGTCCCCGAGGTAGGAAAAGAGGCTTTCCGCCGTTTCCCGCGTGAAGGTCAAATTCAGCATTGAAAACTCCGAGGCGCCGCACCTCGCGTAGTCGTGCGTATCACTCGGGCGAACGAAAACGAGGTCTCTTTCGCGAAGGGGGAGCTCCGCGCCGTTCACGAGGTGGACGGCTTCGCCCTCTATCATATAAAAGAGTTCAAAATAATCGTGGTAGTGAGGTCTGAAATACTCGGTCTTGCTCCGCACGTAGCGATACGAGCAGCCCGTTTCTCGGTCGACGAAGCGCTCCGCCCTCAAAAGCTTAGCTTCCATTGCTCTCCTTTCCGCCGCTATTGCGGCGTAACGTACATAAAACGTGGTTTTAATAAGATTTTACACCGTAAAGCCTATTCCGCCGCTATTGCGGCGCAATGTGCACAAAACGTGGTTTTAATAAACTTTCACACCGTAAGACTTACTCTGCCGTTAGTTATGCGACGCGCGATTATTTTCCTATAAAAACCTTGACGCTACTACTATATCTCTACTTTGCCGCGCAAAAGCTTTAAGTTATCGCTTTACAGATGAAAATATCACAATACCGTATAATTATATCACAATAGCGTTTGAATTGCAAGAGGCGGTGCGGTATTATTTAAGTAGAGAAAACGGGCACAGCCCATGAAAGGAAAAACAAGCTATGATGGATCTTAAAAATCATGTTTCCTCGATGCTGGAACAGCTGGACGCTTTGCGCTACACCGAGCTTCGCGAGCTCGATATGCTCGAATACAGGAAGGCGGACGGCTACAAGCACGGGCACGAGGCACCGAAGGAGGGGTACTCGCCCTTGACTCCTGTAACCCCTTTACAGGGCTACGACGAGCACTTCTGGATACGCGGAAGCTTTGCGACGCCGAAGGCGAAGGCGGGAACGGAGTACATTATCAAGCTCACCACGAACCGCGACGATACGAACGATGCAACAAATCCGCAAAGCATAATCTACCTCAACGGGAAGATGACGCAGGGGGCGGATATCAACCACCGCGAAATCTTTTTGGAAGCGGACACGAGCTACGACTTCGTTGACTATTTCTACATAGGAACGATAGAGGACACGGTTTATTTCGACGCACGCCTTATGTCCTTGGACACGCGCGTTGAAAAGCTCTACTACGACGTTAAGGTGCCTTACGACGCATACCTGACGATGGACCCCGCGAGCGTGGAGGCGACCTCGATAATTGAGGCACTTTCGGAGACGGTGCGCTTGCTCGACCTTCGCGCGCCCTACTCGGAGGGCTTCTATGCGGCGCTGGACAGGGCGCAGGACTATATCACGCGCGAGTTCTACGAGAAACAGTGCACACCGACGGGCAAACCGACGGTGGTTTGCATAGGGCACACGCACATTGACGTGGAGTGGCTTTGGACGAGGTATCAGACGCGCGAGAAGATACAGAGGAGCTTTGCGACGGCGAAGGCGCTGATGGACAGGTATCCCGAGTATAACTTTATGCTCTCGCAGCCTGAGCTCTATCGCTATCTGAAAGAGGAGGCACCCGAGAAGTACGAGGAGCTGAAACAGCTCGTTAAGGAGGGGCGCTGGGAGCCCGAGGGCTCGATGTACCTCGAAGCGGACTGCAACGTGACGAGCGGAGAGAGCTTCGTGCGCCAGATATTGCAGGGAAAGAAATTCTTCCGCGACGAGTTCGGCGTTGAAAACACGATACTGTTCCTCCCCGACGTTTTCGGATACAGCGCGGCACTTCCGCAGATACTCAAAAAGTGCGGCATTACGCATTTCGTTACGCAGAAGATAGGCTGGAACGATACGAACACTTTGCCCTACGACCGCTTCGTTTGGCAGGGGATAGACGGCTCGGAGATATTCACGACGTTCTACACGACGCAGAATCACGACCACAAGCGCTGGCGCGAATCGACCTACGTGGGTATGCTTTCGCCGAGCCAGGTAAAGGGAAGCTGGAACAGGCTTCAACAGAAGACGTACACGGACACGGTGTTCACGACGTTTGGCTTCGGAGACGGCGGCGGCGGACCGACGAAGGAGATGCTGGAAACGCAACGCAGACTTGCGCACGGCATTCCCGCGATGCCCGTTACCAAGATGGGCTTGCTTCGCCCGTATCTTGACGAGGAGAAGGCTCGCTTTGAGGAGCACGCGAAGAGGACGGGGCGCACGCCGAAGTGGGTGGGAGAGCTCTATCTCGAATTCCACCGCGGCACGTACACCTCGATAGGAAAGAACAAGCGCGCAAACCGCAAGGCGGAGTTTGGGCTTGAAACCTTGGAAGCGCTTTCGGCGGGAGCTTCGCTCTTCGGCGGAAAGTACGAGGCGAAGGCGATCTACGACAACTGGACTCGCGTTCTCCACAACCAATTCCACGATATTATTCCTGGCTCATCGATAAAGCCCGTTTACGATATTACGGACGTTGATTACCGCGAGATAAGCGAATTTTACACCGAGGGTGCAAAGAGCCAGCTCGAATTTCTCGCTAAGGGAACAAAGAAGAGCGGAACGCTCGTTTACAACCCGCTGGGCTTTGCGAGAAAAGCGCCCGTCGTTATAGACGGCACCTGCTATGAGCCCGACGAGGAGATCCCGCCCTACGGCTGGCGCGTTATAGACGGCGCACGTGCGGAGAGCGGAGTTAAGCTTAACGGACTCACGGCGGAGAACGACTACTACAAGATGACGCTCACCGAGAGCGGAAGAATTTCCTCCCTCTACGACAAGCGCGCTGGGCGCGAGGTCTTCCTCGCGGGCGAGGAAGGCAACGCCATCGCCGCCTTCGCGGACTACCCCTACACCTGCGATAACTGGGAGATTCGCGACTACTACAAGGAAACGCGCTACGATATAAACGACAAGGCGGAGATAAAGCCCATCGTCTGCGGAACGCGCGCGGGCTTTGAGGTAACGAGAAAGTATTTCGGCTCCACCCTGACGCAACGCATTTGGCTCTACACGAGCACGCCGCGCATCGACTTTGACAACGATATTGATTGGCACGAGCACCATCAGGTCTTGAAGGTATTCTTCCCCTTCGACGTACACTCGACGAAGGCGACATACGACGTGCAATTCGGACACGTTGAGAGAGCGACGAACAGGAATACCTCGTGGCAGCAGGCACAATTTGAAGTGTACGCGCACAAGTGGGTCGACGTTGCGGAGCACGGATACGGCGTTGCCCTGCTCAACGACTGCAAGTACGGACACTCGATAGAGGGCTCGACGCTCGCTCTGACGCTTCTCAAATGCGGAACCAATCCTAACACCGAGGCGGACATAGGACGCCACATTATAACCTACTCGCTGATGCCGCATACGGGCGATTTCCGCGAGGCTGGCGTCATTCGCGAGGCGTTCAGCCTGAACGTTCCCCTTATGGCGGAAAAGGCTTCTGGCAAGGGAGCTGGCGTTCCCGACGAGTTCTCCCTTGTGGGCTCGGATAACGAAAACGTGTTCTTCACCGCGGTCAAGCAGGCGGAGGACGGCACGGGGCTCGTTGCAAGATTCTACGACGGCTTCGACGAGAAGAGCCGCGTTACGATAAACGTAGCGAAGGACTACACGCGCGCCTTCGTTTGCGATATGCTGGAAAACGAGGAGCGCGAGCTTCCCGTGAATAACGGTGCCGTAACGCTTGACGTTTCAAACTTCGAGATAGTTACGCTCAAATTCAAGAAATAACGAAGAATTACGGGCGCCCCGTGCCGAATTTGCGGCACGGGGCGCCTTATCTTAAAGAGTTTTTGCGTTCGTTGTTCTCCGAGGCAATTTAGAATTTTGTTTTCGGCTTTGACCTTTACTTGCGATACTCGCGATGAGCCGAAAAATATTTTTCTTTACCTTTCTCGCGGAGTGGCGAGAGCTTGTTCTCTGCTTTTCTCGCTGAGAAGAAAAGGAGAGAGGCTGTCGCATTTAGACAAAGCCGAACTAAAAACGGTAGAAGTAAAGAAAGATCTCGCTTCTACCGTGTTTTTTCGGGAAAATCAAGCTTAAAAGCTACGGTTTTCCCGTTTTATTTTGTTTTCATTTGTTTCTGCCTAAATCCGCCAAGCCTCCGCGTGTGTGCCTCAATATCTGCGGCGCGTTTTAAACTGGACGACGAAGCCGACGATGGTGATAACGCCGAAAACGGAGAGCTCCAAAATCCACGAATACGCACCGAGAGACGGAATGGCGCCGAGGTCAATATAGTGGTGCGAGAAAGTGGCGACGAGGAGCCAAGAGCCGAGCGCCGACGAGAGGAACATCTCAACGTACTTTATAAGAATGATGGCTAAAACGAGGACGACAGCGGCAACTGCGAGCGAGGTGAGCGCCTTGCCCGCCGAAAACTCGGGAGCCTCGTCAAGATAAAATCCATAGTAGCAGAGGCGATATACGCTATAAAGAACGGTTGCGGAATAAAGAATCATATAGATGAACTTATAGAGCACGGCGGCGACGAGACCGACGGCGATACCGATTACCCAAGCGGGAATGGGAATCGACGCGGGAAGCACGCCCGCAAGGGGCTCTATACCAAAGGCGAAACCTATGATGAAAAGACCGACGAATTTAATGACGGCATTTATTTTTTTACCGAAAACGCAAACGAGAGCGCCTATCACCATAAGAATGACGGGCAAAAGGGACTCGACAGGAGAGAGCCATAAAACGAGCTTATTCCAGATGGCGGAAAAAGCCTCGCCCTCGATGACGGAATAATAGAAGGAGACTATGCTATCCCATATGTACTCAAAGCTAAATCGCGCTTCGGCTATGCATTTTAAAAATTCATAAAAGCTTGTGAACTGTGGCGTAAAACGCACCTCCAATCGATTTAGTACTATAAGTATATCACAGTGCGAGCGAAAAATCAAGAGCCGAGGCTCATTTTTAACAATTAGGAAATAGGTAAATGCTACCTACAAAGAAGAATAGCTATTATAGCTTCAAAAGGCGGACGTTTCTTTCAAGATAAATGCCGAGCTACAAGAAGGAATAAATATTATAGACGGGCTTGCCGAGCTCGCGGGCGAAGCGCACCGTTTGCGCCGCGCCGCTTCCGTAGCGCCCGACGTAGGCTATCATCATATCGCAAAGCTCCGCGAGGAGCTTATTGCGCTCGCGCATACATCCGTCGTAGTAGCTTTCGGCGACGTAGCGCACCTCATCTGCCGCGTCTATCATATCGAGATAGATGCGACGGTCGGCGCTTCCCCAGTGCTTTGCCTGATCGCGGCACGGGAGCAGGAGAATGAGGCGAACGTCTTTTGCGCGCTTGCGATATGCGACGACGGCTTCCGCCGCCGCCGTATCGAAGCCGAGAGCGCCGCCCGCAAAGAAGCGGCGACAGCCCTCGTTATACGCATATTCCACGGCGCGAGCGAGCATTGGCGCGAGCTTATCGCGGTGCTCCGCCGCCACGTGGCGATGCCCCGTGAAGGAGCAAGCTTTATCTTCCATACAAATTCCAATTCTGCCGCAAAGCTACGGCACAAATAATCGAATTTCGCTACGCGAACAGTAAAATTTCAAAATAGAAAAGTAAAATTTCAAAATAGAAAAGCAAACATTCACGCGATAGCTTCACAGGCGTATCAGGGATATCGGTGCTGAATCGTCTGACTCCACAGGCTATAAGTAATAAAATCACCTACAACGTAATGAGGCAGAGTTCATTAGGAATACCGATGTCTCTCTTTTTCGTTTATGCATAATGAAGCATTATTCAAGCTCGAACGCACCCGTATACAGGCTGTAATACTGCCCCTTGGCGGCAATCAGCTCCTCGTGGCTTCCGCGTTCGATTATGCTTCCGTGGTCAAGCACCATTATAACGTCGGAATTTTTCACCGTTGAAAGCCTATGTGCGATGACGAACACGGTGCGCCCCTTCATCAGGGCATCCATACCGCGCTGGACTATCGCCTCCGTTCTGGTATCTATCGACGAGGTTGCCTCGTCCAGTATCATAACGGGGGGATCCGCGACGGCGGCTCTCGCTATTGCGAGGAGCTGGCGCTGCCCTTGCGAAAGGTTTGCCCCGTTGCCGCTCAGCTGCGTTGCGTACCCTTCGGGAAGGCGCTCTATAAAGTCGTCCGCTCCCGCGAGGCGGGCGGCGGCTTTACACTCTTCGTCGCTCGCGTCCAGCCTGCCGTAGCGTATATTTTCCATCACCGTTCCCGTAAAGAGATTGGTATCCTGCAAGACGACGCCAAGGGAGCGGCGAAGGTCGCTCTTTTTTATCTTGTTGATATTTATGCCGTCGTAGCGTATTTTGCCGTCGGCAATATCGTAGAAGCGGTTGATGAGATTGGTTATCGTTGTTTTTCCCGCGCCCGTTGCGCCGACGAAGGCGAGCTTCTGCCCAGGCTCCGCATAAACGCTGACGTTGCGAAGGACGGGCTTACCTGGCTCGTACTCGAAATCGACCTCGCTGAGCCTTACGTCGCCCGCGAGGGGGGTGTAGGTAACGGTGCCGTCCGCCTTATGCGGGTGGCGCCAAGCCCAGTGCCCCGTGCGCTCCGCGCACTCGACGAGCGCGCCGTTCTCTTCCCTGACGTTGACGAGGGTGACGTAGCCTTCGTCCGCCTCGGGAGCCTCGTCCAAAAGGGCGAAGATACGGGATGCGCCCGCGAGACCCATAACGACGGAATTGACCTGATGAGACACCTGATTGACATTGCCCGCGAACTGCTTCGTCATATTGAGGAACGGAACGACGACGCTGATGCCGAGAGCCAAGCCCGAAATGCTGACGTTGGGCGCCCCCGAGACGAGGAGAACACCGCCGACGACCGCGACGATGACGTAGAGGATATTTCCTATATTGTTGAGAATGGGACCGAGGGTGTTGGCGTACATATTTGCCTTCGTGGACTCGGCGCAAAGTGCGTCGTTTATCCTATCGAAATCCGCTTTGCTTTCGTCCTCGTGGCAAAAGACCTTGACGACCTTTTGACCGTTCATTATCTCCTCGATGTAGCCCTCGGTGACGGCTATCGACTTCTGCTGGCGGACGAAATATTTTGCCGAGCCGCCGCCTATCTTCTTGGTGGCGAGGAGCATAAAGAGGACGCCGATGACGACGACGAGGGCAAGCCATACACAGAAATACAGCATGATGAAGAATACCGCGACGATGGTGATGCCCGAGATGAGGATCTGGGGGAGGCTCTGCGATATGAGCTCGCGAAGCGTATCAATATCGTTGGTATAGTAGCTCATTATATCGCCGTGATTATTTCTATCGAAATACGATATGGGGAGCGACTGCATTTTGGCGAACATTTTATCGCGGAGCTTTTTGAGGGCGCCCTGCGTCATTATCGCCATAAGCTGATTATAGAGGGCGACGGAGGCGAGAGAGAGCGCATAGATGACCGCGAGAATGGCGGCGAGGCGAAGAATCTGAGGTCCGACTCCGCTCCAATCGCCGCTCTTGTAGCTTATATCTATAAGCTCCGTGACCTTCTGCATAAAGATAGACGGAACCGCGCCGACAACGGCGCTGAAAACTATGCAAAGGAGAGTTAGCGGCAGCATTTTCGGATAAAACGAATACATGGTTTTTAAGACGCGCGCCAGCGTTCCGCGCTTAGCGGCGGGCTTTTTCTTTTCATTCTTCATCGGAAGCCACCTCCGTATTCGTTTTATTTTGCGAATTATATATCTCGCGATAGACGGCGCAAGACTCCATGAGCTCGGAATGAGAGCCCACCGCGTCTATCCTGCCGCCCTCCATAACGATTATGCGGTCGGCATCCTCGACGGAGGAGATGCGCTGAGCGATTATCAGCTTCGTCGTTTCTGGGATATATTCGCGCATTGCTCTTCTTATGGAGGCATCCGTCTTGGTATCGACGGCGCTGGTCGAATCGTCAAGAATCAATATCTTAGGGCGCTTCAAGAGAGCGCGGGCTATACAGAGCCTCTGCTTTTGCCCGCCCGAGACGTTGGCTCCGCCCTGGTCTATATGCGTTTCATATCCATCGGGGAAGCGCTCGATGAACTCGTCCGCCGCCGCGAGGCGGCACGCCTCGCGTATCTCCTCGTCGCTCGCGGTCTTATTTCCCCAGCGAAGGTTTTCGCTTATCGTTCCCGAGAAGAGGACGTTCTTTTGAAGCACCATGGCGACGCTATTGCGCAAGGTGTCCACGTCGTAGTCCCTGACGTCAACACCGCCAACGCTCACTGCGCCCTCGGTAACGTCGTAGAGCCTCGAAATGAGCTGAACGAGGGTGGACTTTGACGAGCCCGTGCCGCCTATTATGCCTATCGTTTCGCCGCTCGCGATATGAAGATCAATCCCCGCGAGGGCGTATTTTTCCGCCGCCTTTGAATATTTGAAGCTTACACCGTCAAAGTCCACGGAGCCGTCCTTGACCTCGAAGACGGGGTTTTCGGGTGCCGTTATGGTGCTCTTTTCGCCGATGACCTCGCAAAGGCGACGCGCGGACTCTATCGACATACTTATCATAACGAATATCATAGAGAGCATCATGAGGCTGGAAAGTATCATCATCCCATAAGTCAAGAGCGCCGAAAACTGACCGACGTTGAGGTCCAAGCCGCGCGAGGTGATGACCGTGTAGGAGCCGACGGTGATAACGAATATCATGATGCAATTAAGGCAGAACTGCATGACGGGGCTGTTCAGCGCGAGTATGCGCTCCGCGCGCGTGAAATCGCGGCACACCTCGTCGGACGCTTTGCCGAACTTCTCCTTTTCGTAGTCCTCGCGGACGTAAGACTTTACGACGCGCATTCCCTTAACGTTTTCCTGAACAGATGCGTTCAGCGCATCGTACTTTTTGAACACGCGCTTGAACATCGGCATAGCCTTATAGATGACGAAGGAGAGCGCCAACGCAAGAACGGGGACGACGGCGACGTAGATCCACGCCATCTTTCCGCCCATGACGAAAGCCATAACGAAGGCGAAAACGAACATGAACGGCGAACGTACCGCGGTACGGATTATCATCATAAACGCCATTTGAACGTTGGTGACGTCCGTTGTCAGCCTCGTTACGAGCGAAGAGGTTGAAAACTTATCTATGTTTTCAAAAGAAAAGTCCTGAACACTGTAAAAAACGTCGTGCCGAAGGTTTTTAGCGAAGCCGCACGAAGCTTTGGAGCAGGCGATACCCGCCAAAGAGCCGAACAGGAGCGAGAGCAGGGCGAGCCCCGTAAGGATACCGCCGTATTTCAAGATGGTATTTATCCCCGCGCCTTCGTTAAAGGCATCGACGAGGGCTGCAATCGTGAACGGAATTATACATTCGAGAATGACCTCGAAGGAAACGAATATCGGGCTGGCGACAGCGGCGCGTTTATTCTCGCGAATACTTTTCGCAAGCGTTTTTAACAAACACAACACCTCATTTCTAAATAATAAAACAGTATAAATATTTTAACACGGCGGCGGGGGTTTGTCAATAAACAAATGCTACAAAAACCAAGAGCTTTTTCTCTTAAAAATGTAAAAAGCTTACCAAACGGCGCTCGCGCAAAAGTGCTCTGCCGCGAGCGCTTGAAAGCGGAAGGCTAACGCGGAGCCTTCGCTAAACGGGCTTACGAAAAGGCTTTTGAAGCGGAAAAGCCGAAAAGGAATTTTGAGCTTTCACAAAACGGCTCGAATTTTCAAAGGCGAGCTCGCAATCCTTCGGCTTTCAATTGAAAAAAATCGAAATCAAAGCCATAGCCCAAATATGAACAATATGTAAAAAGCCCGCAAAATGCGGCGCGGTGCAAAAAAACGCTTGACTTTTCGGGCGGGATATGATATAATTTTGCCTAACAACGCTTACGGGAGAAGCTCCCGAGTGAATTTTTCGGAGGAACAGATGGACGACGGCGACGCGGGCGATTGTCAGCACAGTACCGTATTAAATCGAATATATTATCAGGCTTAGCCGTGCTTTTAAGGGACGGTTATGCCTTTTTGTCTTTTTTAGGCAAACGAAAAACATTTTGCGTTGTGTGAAAGGAATTTTTTCAAGAAATCATGGGCTCAGGCGAAATTTTAAAGCTGGTTATAATTTTATTTTGCTTAGTGATGTCGGCATACTTCTCCGCGACGGAGACCGCGTTTTCCACCTTTAACAGGATACGAATGAAGACGCTCGCCGAGGACGGCAACAAGAAGGCGGCGCTCGTTATCAAGATGTCCGAGAAATATGACAAGCTGCTTTCCTCGGTGCTTATCGGCAACAACATCGTTAACATACTTGCGTCGTCGCTGGCGACGACGATATGCATAACGCTTCTCGCGAAGACGAATCACCAAAATCTTGCGACGACGCTATCGACGGTCATCACCACGGTGGTGGTGCTCATTTTCGGCGAAATAACGCCGAAAACGGTTGCAAAAAGAATGCCCGAGAGCTTCGCGCTCTTCTCGGCTCCCCTGCTCCGCTGCATTATGTGGCTATTTACGCCGTTCTCCTTCGTTTTCCAAAAGTGGCAGGACGTTGTGGCGAAGCTGGCAAAGAAGCTGACGAAGAACGACGAAGACAAGGGAATGACCGAGGAGGAGCTCATCTCCATCATAGAGGAAGCCGAAGAGGACGGCGACTTCGACAAGGAGGAGAGCACGCTCATAAAGAACTCGATAGAGTTCCGCGAATTGGAGGTCGGCGATATATTCACGCCGCGCCGCGATATAACCGCGGTGGAGACCACGGACACCAAGGAGGATATCGCCAAGGTGTTCAACGAGTCGGGCTACTCGCGCCTTCCCGTTTACGAGGACGATATCGACAATATCAAGGGTATTCTGTACTACAAGGACTTCTACAACGAGGTATTTAACACGGATGTTGCCGTTTCGGATATCATCAAGCCCGTTATCTATGTGGCGAAGTCACAGGCGATAAACGACTTGCTCAAAGAGCTCCAAGCGAAGCAGCTGCACATGGCGGTCGTTATGGACGAATTCGGCTCGACGGCGGGCATAGTTACGATGGAGGACATTCTGGAAGAAATCGTCGGCGAGATATGGGATGAGCACGACGAGGTGGTTGAAGAGATAAGCGCGGTGAACGAGAAGGAGTACATAGTCTCGGGCAAGGCGAACATCTCGAAGGTCTTCGACGTTTTCGATATCGACGAGGAGTGCGAGGCACAAACCGTTAACGGCTGGGCGATGGAAGCGCTCGGAAAGATCCCCGAGGTGGGCGATAAGTTTGAGGCTTCGGGGCTCTCGGCGGAAATACTCGAAATGGACGACAAGAGAATCAAAAATCTCCGCGTTATTGACGTGCGCGAGGATGAGAACGAGGACGATGACCGCGAGGAGCGCCACAAACGCGGACGCGAGCGTGACGACGAGGCGGAGAGCGACGCGGAGGAAGAAAAAATCAACTGACGAGGCTGTCGCATAGAAACAAACGAAACACGGTAGAAGCAAAGAAATATCTCTGCTTCTACCGTGTTTTTTAGGGGAAATCAAGCTTAAAGCCTACGGCTTTCTCTTTTTTATTTGTTTTTTCGTTTTATCGACGTTTTCTCACTCGACTATCTTGTGCGCCTGTCGCTCGTCAAGCGTCGATTTCTGCTCTAAATCCGTCAGCCTCCGCGTTTTTATTTTTTGCTCGCAAGGCGATATCTTTTTCCCCGTTTTTATTTTGTTTCTGCCTAAAACCATCAGCTTCCGTGATTTTATTTTTTGCTTGCAAGGCGATATCTTGCAAGCGATGAGGCTTATGGCGGGCGCTTATCTCTTATACGTCCCTGGGTAAAAGAGGACGAGCATGGGAAACAGCTCCAATCTTCCCGCGAGCATATCGAAGGAGAGGACGAGCTTGGAGGGGACGGAGAAGAAGGCGAAATTGGAGCTCGGGCCGACGGCTTCAAGACCTGGGCCTATGTTGTTGAGCATGGAGGCGACCGCGGTGAAATTCGTTATCATATCCGTTTCTTCAAAGGAGATGAAGAGGAGCGAGAAGAGGAAGATGGCGATGTAGCATATCATGTAGGCGTTGACGGAGCGAACAACCTCGTGCTCCACCTCGTGCCCATCGAGGGTGAGCTTTTTGACGCGGCGCGGGTGAATTATCGTTCTTATCTCCTTCGCCATACCCTTTGCCAAAATGACGATGCGGGAGACCTTGATGCCGCCGCCCGTGCTTCCCGCGCAAGCGCCGACGAACATGAGGAGGACGATGACCGTTTTGGAGAGGTTGGGCCAGAGGTTGAAATCGGCGGTGGTAAATCCCGTCGTGGAGACGATGCTCGAAACGGTGAAGGCGACGTGGCGCAGGGCTTCGCCGAAGCTTGGGAAAATGCCCGCCCCGCAAACGTCACAACAGATGATGACGATGGCGGCGAACACGACGGCGAAAAAGACCTTGACCTCGGTGGAGAGGGCTTCCTTGAAGCGACCGCGAAGCGCGAGATAGTAGGAAGCGAAGTTGACGGAGAAAACGAGCATAAACACCGTGGTGACTATCTGGATATAGGGCGAATAGCCCGCGAAGCTATCGTTCTTGATGGCGAAGCCGCCCGTTCCCGCGGTTGAGAAGCTTATGCTCAGTGCATCGAAAAAGCTTGCTCCCCCGCACAGGAGAAGCACGAGCTGAACGAGCGTCAGCACGATATAGATGACGTAGAGCAAAAGCGCCGTGGTCTTAACTCGCGGAACGAGCTTGGAGACCGAGGGACCTGGGCTTTCCGCCTTCATAATGTTCATATTGTGCGCGCCGCCGAGGGGGAGAAACGCCATGATAAAGACGAGGACGCCCATGCCGCCTATCCAATTGGCAAAGGAGCGCCATATCAGAAGGCAGTGCGGCAGAGACTCGACGTCGGCGATAACGCCCGCGCCCGTCGTGGTGAAGGCAGATACGCTCTCGAAAAGCGCGTCCGCAAAATTATGCGTTGCACCCGAAAAAACGAAGGGGAGCGCGCCGAAGAGGCTTAAAAATATCCAGCTAAGGGCAACGATGACGAAGCCCTCACGGGAATAGAGCTTCGCCGCCTTGGGCTTTCTTATGACGAGGAGCGCGCCGACGCCCCCTGCCGCGAGCAGGGAGTAGAGGAACGCCAACGCTGCGCTTTCGCGATAGACAAGCCCCACTACGAGTGGCAGAAGGAAGAAGCCCGCCTCGAAGAGCAAAAGCCAGCCGAGGGTATATTTTATCATTCTGTAATTCATACTTTATTCTCCGCGAGCTATCGCTCATTTAAACGCCTCGGAAATATCGCGAAGCCCGAGGAGCTTGGAGATGATGATGACCGCGTCTCCAACGCATATTCTATCCTGCCCGTGCGGGAAGATGACGTCACCGCCGCGCAAAATGGCGGCTATCAAAACGTCGTCCTTAATTTTGAGCTCCGATATGGGAACGTCGGTTATTGGCAACGGCTCGCGCACGATAAATTCGCACGCCTCCACCCGTCCCATGATAAACGTATACATACTTTCGACGTTGCTGCCGCGCGTATTCTTCATTGAGCGAACGTAGCGCACTATCATATCCGAGGTGATATTTTTGGGATAAACGACCGTGTCAAGATCCAGATGCTTAACGATGTCGTCGTACTCGGAGCGGGCTATCTCGGTTATGGTTTTGCAAGCGTCGCGCTTTTTTCCGAATACGGAGAGAAGGATATTTTCCTCGTCGCTCTCCGAGAGAACGACGAAGGCGTCCGTCGTCTCTATTCCCTCCTCGACAAGGAGCTCGCGATCCGTTTCGTCTCCATTGATGACGACGAGCTCGGGGCAGGCGGCGGCGAGCTCATTGCATTTCGCCACGTCGCGCTCTATGACCTTCAAACTCACGCCCGTTTTTTCAAGAAGCGAGGCGAGATAGTGCGTCACGTTCCCCGCTCCGACGACGAGCGCCGTGCGTATCGTTGAGAGCTTATAGTTCGCCTTTTTAAAGAAGTCCGCCGCGTTTTTCGGAGAAGCGACTATGGAGACCACGTCGCCCCCCGCGAAAACGAGATCGCCGCGCGCCACGTGCACCTCGTCGCCACGCTCGACGGTGCAAACGAGGATATTGCATTTCAGCTTCGTTACCACATCCTTAACGGGGCAGCCGACGAGGCGATTGCCCTCGGGGAGGCGAAATTTAATGAGCTCGACGCGCCCCTTGGCGAAGGTCTCTATCTTGGTGGCGAGCGGGAAGCGCAAGACGCGCGCTATCTCCTGAGCCGCCGCATACTCGGGGTTTATCACCATGGCGAGCCCGAGCTCGTTTTTCAAGTAGTCCATCTCATCGCGGTATTCGGGGCTTCGCACACGTGCGATGACGGCGCAATTCCCCGTTTTTTTAGCTATCAGGCAGCAGAGGAGATTGAGCTCGTCCGACTCCGTGACGGAGACGAGGAGATCTGCACTCTCGATACCCGCCTCTTTAAGCGTCGTATGCGTTGCGCCGTTACCCACGACGCCCATAACGTCAAGCCGCTCGGTTATATTTTTGACCTTTTCCTGCGAGAGGTCCACGACGGTTATATCGTTGCCCTCTCCGCCCAGCTCCTCGGCGAGAGTCTCCCCCACCTTGCCGCAACCGACTATTATTATCTTCACTCGAAGTCTCCTCTCCGCCCCGCGGGCGCTCAGCGCTGTTCTTTATATCACTTAAATATCGGATAGCGCGAAGCCGTATAAAAGCTCGCGTTGTTCAATTCTATCGCAACGTTTTTCCACTGCTCGGCAGAGCCCTCGTAAAAGACCTGCTTAATACTTGCGACGACGTAGAACGCCGTTTCCTTCACCGTTTCCATTGAGGCGGGAAGCGTTACGCTTTCTATCGTTTGCAGATTGATGAAGGTCAAGGCTCCTATCTCCGTCGTCCCCTCGGGGATCACGAGGTCGATGACGGGCTCGCCGTCAAGATAAAGATACTCCGCGTAGTAGAGCGGATTCGACGTTCCGCTGTTGTCCGTATAGAAATAGATGCCGCACCAGGCGCGAAGGTCGGAAATATAGACGGCTTTCAGCGCGGTGCACCCGAAGAAGGAGAGTCCGCCGACATAATTCAAGCCGCTACCTATGGTGACGCTTTCAAGGCTCGTCAGTCTACTGAACGACGAGGTTTGAAGCGTTTTCACGCTATCGCCTATCGTCAAACTTTTCAGCGAGGTGCACTCCGAGAAGGCGGAATGCTCCACCGTTTTCACCCCGCCGCCGAGCGTGAGGGAGACGAGGCCTGTGAAGTGATAAAATGCGTACTTGGGTATTACCTCGACGTCGGAGACGGTGAGCTCCGTTACCTCCTCGCCGCCGACTATCAGCTTGTCCGCAAAATAGAGCGGGCTCGAAAAGGCGTTGGAGAGCGAGACGGAGCACCAGGCGGCGACGCTCGGAACGCGAAGCTCGGAGATGGAGATGCAGCCCGCGAAGGCGTCCGCCTCTATCACGACGTTTTCCGAATTGAGCTCGACGCTCGCAAGAGAAGAACAGCCTTTAAACGCCGAAGCGGCAATCGTTGAAAGCGACTCGGGGAGCGAAAGCGCGGTGAGAGCGCGGCAATTGTAGAAGGCGCGATAGGAGATGTGCGAGACGGAGCGTGGGAGCTCGATGGCTTCAAGCTTTGTGCAGCCGTCAAAGGCGTAAGCCGAAATTCTCGTTATTCCCTCGGGGAGCGCTATCGTTTTGAGGCTCGACGAGGCGAAGGCGGAGTTCCCGATCTCGGTGACGGGCAATCCGTCTATCTCCGCGAGCACGGTGAAGCTTTCCGCGTCATCAACGAAGCCTGTGACGGAATAGTGAGTTTTTTCAGGAGAGAGGGTGTACAAAACGTTTTCTTTCTCGATTCCCGCCTCGGGCACGCTCGGAGCCTCCCGACAGGAGGCGAGCGAAAAAGAAAGGGCGGCGGCCACCGCCAGGGTGAGCACGAAATATATGATTTTTTTCATATTCAACTCCATATTGCCGCATACGGCGGCACACTGTACGTGAGCGGTGATTTTCACCGTAAGCAATAAATCTCATATCACGCTTATATTATATCATTGCCCCGCGCGTTTGTCAACCGCATATACGCGCGTTATTATTGCGATTTCAAAGCGAGCCTTCCTTTGCGGCAAAGCCCCGAAAGGAGGCGAAGCCCGAGGGAGAGCGCGCCGAAAAGCGAGGCGGCAAAAATCATTTTGAGGCATAGCCACAGCGGAGCCGCGAGCTCGCCCGAAAAGGCGAAGGCGCGGTCGGCGGCGAGGGCGGCGAGCCCCGCCGCCATGAGAGGAACGAAGAGCGAGGAGAGGAGCTTAAAGCGGAAGCGAATGCGCCGCCGCAAGCGCGCGAAGGAGAGGGCGAAGTTATAGCCCTCCATAACGATGATAACCCAGGCGTAGCCCGCGATACCGAGGCGCGGGATAAGGATACAGATGAGGACGACGGAGAGAAACGAATCGCTGATATTGACCCACATCGAATAGACCTGCTCCCCTATCCCCTTCAACATAGCGTCCGTCACGTGGTCGAGGAACATTATCGGGACGACGGGCGCGAGCATTGCGATATAGCGCCCCGCCGAAAAGGATGAATAGAGCGCGAAGCCTATCTCCTCGGCGAAGAGAAGGAGAAAGACCGCGACGGGCGCGGAATAGCGAAGCGTGGCGGAGCAGACGTCGGTGCAAATGCGCGCGAGGCGGCGCTCATCACCTCGCGCGTCGGACTCCGCAAGCTCGGGAACGAGAAGCCCCGCAAAGGAGGAGAGCGGCGACAAGGGATAGAGGACGACGGGGAGCGCCATTCCGTGCAAGAGCCCATACGACGATAGCGCGGACGAGGCGGACTCGCCGCGCTCGCGGAGCTTGGCGGGTATCAGAGCGTGCTCCACGGTCATAAGCGCGGAGCGAACGTAGGCGGAGAAAGCCAGCGGAAGCGCGACACGGGTCAGGTCGCGAAGGCTAACGGAGCTTTCATCGGAAGCGCTCGGGGGCGGCGAAAGGATAAACTGGGCGAGGCTTAAAAGGAAGGTGAAAAGCTCCGTTAAAACCGTCCCGAGGCAGAGGGCGATGACCGCGTACTCCGCGCCGCGCGGCGCGAGGCGCAAAACGAGGGCGACGCTGACAAGGATGCGAAAGCTTTGAGCCAAAATGCGCACGAGGGCGTTTCGCGCGACGGCTCTTGCGCCGACAAAATAGCCCGTTAGGACGGATGAGAGCGCCAGCGGAACGAGGGAGCACGCCAAAACGCGAAGCGGAACGACGGCGCGCGGCTCGGAGATGGCGCGATATGCGATGGGGCGCGCGAGGAAAAAGAGAACGAGCGCCGCGAGGCTCGAAAAGGCGAGGGCGTAGGCGACGGCACGCTGTACGATACGGCGAATATCGCCGCGCCGCTCCTCACCAATGGCGGATGCCACGAGGCGCGTTACCGTGAGGCTTATGCCCGAGGTGGCGAAGGTGACGGCGAAGGCGTAGACCGTGCCTATTATCGTGTAGAGCCCGAGAGCTTCCGTTCCTATCTTGCGGCTTACGAAGGCGTTGAAGCCCAGCTCGACCGTCCTTATTGCGAGGGCGACCGCGGTAAGGACGGCGCCGTTGATAAAAAAGCGTTGGCGCGCCGACAAGCTTTTTAATGTTTTGTTTTCTCGCATAGCTCCCTCCGTCGCGCATATCGCGCATTAAAATATATGAGGGAGAGGCGAAAAATAAAACGAGCACGCGAAGAGAAAGGCGCTGAGTCACTAAGAATACAGATAAAGCAAGGCAAATATGAGCATTTAAGGAAAAGCATCTGTATTTTTAGTGTGAAGCGCCTTTGGGGCTCGCTTAATTTAGAGCAGAAATCTTCGTTATTCACGCCGATAGACGTACAAATGTACGTCGAGGCGGGAAAACGGAGATAGAAAAAGAGCATAAATCGGAAGAAATTCGGAGAATTTCAACCTCAAAAACATAAAAGTCAAAACTTAGAGCGAAGCTACCGTTTTTTAAGGTATCTTCGCTCTTTTTCGTTTATGCCTAAATAAAGCAGCCCCTTAAAAAGTAGAGGCGGTGCGCACGAAATGAAAATGCGACACGGGTGCGTCGAAAAGCCATAACGCGCTATTACGAAAGGCAATTCGACAAGCTGCGCGAAGCTACTACTTGACAAGCTCGGCGAAGCCCTCGCGGGCAACTATCTCGTCGTAGCGCTCGTATACGTCGTCAAACTCATGAATGCCGAGCTTTTCCCTCACCATTTCGCGGTGCCACTGCTTATAGTTATACGAGGTGATGAGCGCGCCGTGCCACTTATAGCCCTTGCAAAAATGCTTAAACACGGTGTCCGCCTTTAAATCGCGCTGTTCATTGAAGCGATATGGAACGATGAGCTTCGCCTTACATTCCCTATGTATCGCGGTTTGATCGGGCATAAGCATTTTTTGCCGCCTGACACGACGGCGTGCTCTTTCAAAGAGCCCGCTCTCACGTATCTTGGCGAGATTCAAAAGGAGAACGCCAGAATTGCAATAGTTATGCGGGAAGAAGCGGCGCCCTATAACGTCGAGCGTTGCCGCCAGCTCGTAGCTTGAAACGTCGATGTCGTAATACTCGTCCACGCTGCCCGTGCACATAACGTCCGCATCGAGATAGACGAGCTTATCGGGAACGTCCAAGAGGTCAAGAAAGAGGCGAATGCTCGCATAAGGGGTGTAGCCGTTTTTATTGTTTTTTCCGTCGCTGAAATACTTCTTTTGATACTCCGTCACGTCGATGACGCGGACGCGGCTTTCGGGGTTACTTTCGCGGAGGACGGCTTCGAGCATTTCGCGCTGCTCCTCGGTGAAGCCGAGATAACGCGAGTCAAGCTCGGGGAGCTCCATCGTCAGCAAAACGACGTCGAGCGCGGAGGTGGTATAGCGCACCATGGAGAGGAGCGACAAAAGAATGCCGCCGAAAATGCCCCTGTTTCCGCAATAGCAAACGGGAATAGTTTTCACTCTGCCAAAAGCTCCTTTGCATTTCTTTTTTCGGCTCTGGAAAAATGGATTTCAAGAGCCACGTAGAAGCCGAGAGATATGAGCATTACCACGTAGTAACTAAGCATACGCCATATCATCATACCGCCGAAGGCAACGGAGGCGGCGGCACCTGCGGCAATGCTGGAAAAGACGGACTTGAAGGCGAACTCGATGCCGCCGCTTGACCCTGGGGTGGGAAGAAAGACGACCATGGTCACGGCGAAGGACGTTCCGCACATAACGAAGAAAATCTCGGAGGCGTTCACGGGGACGTGGAGCGCCAGAAGGATGAAATATGTAGTCAAATAGTACGCCGCCATGGAGAGCGCCTTCGTTATAAAAGCTAAAACGAAGGAGAGCTTCTTCTTTATAAGGCTGGCGAAAGCCGTTTGCACGTTGACGAAATACTGCTGTAAGGACTCCCTTTTGGGTTCAAGGAAGCGAGCTATCGGGCGAAAACGGCAAAGGACGGCGACGAAGCGGGAGAGGAGCGCCGCGACGCGATGATTGACGGCGACGAGGAGAGTCAGGGCGAGGACGAGAAAGTTCATCGCAAAGCCGAGAACGGCGATAAACGCCATCGCCCCGTCAGTAACGAAGCGCCTGAAATAAAAGAGGGCGCAAGCGGCGAATCCGTTCGTTACGAGCATAAAGACGAGGAAATTCATCAGCAGGAGGCAGGTCGACTCCGTGGGGCTGACCTTCGCCTTGGAAAAGGCATACGCCTGAAAGGGCTGACCACCTGTGGCGAAGGGGGTTATTCCGTTGAAGAAATGCTCCGTCATCGCGATGTTATACGTGGTGAGCATTTTTATATTGTTGCCGCGGGCGCGGGTCAAAATGCAGAGGGAGAGGGGATAGAGGGCTACGTAGACGGCGATGGAGGCGCAGGCGAGAAGGACGTAGCGCCAATCGGCGCTTTTGAGCTCGCCGAATATGGCGCTTATATCGTTGAAGGAGAGTATCATCACGAAGAAGAACACCGTTAACGTACCGTAAAGGACGTAGAGGCGAGTTTTGGATCTTTTTTTATTGCGTTCCATTCACAGCTCCGTTAAATAAATTTATTTTATTCTACCACACTTTATTAAACAAAGCAATAGTTTTTGTGAAAAAAACAAGGAGCGTAAAGTTATAATACTGTTTGAAAGGCGTTTTGTTGAATTTATACGATTGCCAAAAGAACAAAAGAGCCGCGAAACGCGTAGAAAAAGCGCAAGAAAACAGAGATAAAAATGGGCTCATCAAAAAAGCTTTTCAAGGTAAAGACTCGGTAAAAACAAATAAAACGATAGAAGCAGAGTTATTTCTTACTTCTACCGTTTTTATTTGAATTTGCCTAATGTGAAAGGCTCTTGCTTTCACGAAAAAACGGCAGAAGCAGAGTTATTTCTTACTTCTATCGTTTTTATTTGAATTTGCCTAATGTAAAAGGCTCTTGCTTTCACGAAAAAAACGGCAGAAGCAGTGTTTTTTCTTACTTCTACCGTTTTTGTTTTGCTTTATCTAAATGAGGTTACAGCTATTAGCCCTTAACCATCTTTTCGATTTCTGCCGCGAAGTCCTCTTCTCTCTTTTGGAGACCTTCGCCCTTATCGTAACGAACGTAGCCGATGACCTTGATGCTGCCGCCCAGCTCTTTTGCAACGGAGGCAACGTACTTAGAAACGGTCATAGAATCGTCCTTAACATAGAGCTGGTCAAGGAGGCAATTGTTCTCGTAGAACTTACCAAGCTTGCCCTCGACAATCTTTTCAAGCACCTGCTGGGGCTTGTTTGCCATCTTGGGATCCTGCTGCATCTGCTTGATGAGGATAGCCTTCTCCTCCGCAAGAACGTCAGCGGGGACGGAAGCTCTGTCAAGATACTGAACGGGCATAGCCGCGGTCTGCAAAGCAACGTTTTTAGCGCACTCGGCAAAGCCAGGCTTATCAGCAACGTCGGTCTCAAAGTTGACGATGATACCCGTTGCGCCGAGGCCGTGAATATAGGTGGAAACAACGCCCTCAACAATGTTGAAGCGGCGAATGGAAAGCTTCTCGCCTATGGTGTAGGTCTTTTCCGCGAGAGCGTCTGCCACCGTGCCGCCGCCGATGAACTCGGAGGCGAGGAGCGCTTCAACGCTTGCGGGCTTATTTTTGATTATGGTTTTGAGGATATCCTTAACGAACTCCTGGAAGGTCGCGTTCTTTGCAACGAAGTCCGTCTCCGAATTGACCTCGACGATGGCGCTAACGCCGTCAATCGTCATAACGTCGACAAGGCCCTCAGCGGCGATACGCGAAGCCTTTTTGGCGGTTGCCGCCATTCCCTTCTCGCGAAGGATCTTGACTGCCGCCTCAAAATCGCCGTTCGCGTCTTTGAGAGCGTTCTTGCAGTCCATCATACCGCAGCCCGTCTGCTTTCTAAGCTCGGCTACGTCTTTTGCTGAAAATTCTGCCATTTTGTTCTCCATTCCGTCGCCGTGCGCGACGACATTTTCTTTATGATTGCGCTATGGGCTGAAAGCGTGGATTATTCCGCGTCAACAGCCTCGGTGGGAGCTTCCTCGGCTTCCTCGCCATCCTCGGCGGGAATCTCCTCGGCAGCCTCCTCCTGAACGCCGCCGTGAGCCTCTATAACGGCATCGGCAAGGGCGCCCGCGATAAGCTTGATGGCGCGAATAGCGTCGTCGTTACCAGGGATAATGTAGTCGGCATCGTCGGGGTCACAGTTCGTATCCACGATGGCGATAACGGGAATGCCAAGCTTCTTTGCTTCGAGAACGGCGATGCGCTCCTTGCGAGTGTCCACGATGAACACCGCGTCGGGAAGGCGATCCATCTCCTTGATACCGCCGTAGGACTTTTCAAGGTCCTGCATTTCCTTAACGAGCTTTGCGACTTCCTTCTTGGGAAGGAGATCGAAGGTGCCGTCAGCCTGCATTTTTTCAAGCTCTTTGAGCCTTCTTATCGACTTTCTTATCGTGTTAAAGTTGGTGAGCATACCGCCTGGCCAGCGAACGTTGACATAGTACATACCGCAACGCTGAGCCTCGGACTTGATGGATTCGGACGCCTGCTTCTTGGTGCCGACGAAGAGAACGGTGCCGTTCTGCTGAGCGAGCTCGGAGACGAAGTTATAAGCCTCCTCGAACTTTTTAACGCTCTTTTGAAGATCGACGATGTGAATGCCGTTCCTCTGAGTGAAGATGTACTCCGACATCTTGGGATTCCACTTCTTGGTGGGATGACCGAAGTGAACGCCCGCTTCAAGCAACTGCTTGATAGAAATTCCGAACATTGAATGTTCCTCCTTGGTTTTTCCTCCGCAACGACAGACCTGCGACTCGAAAGCACCAGCAGGTTTCGATTCGTTACGTGTGTTTTCTGCAAATTTGCAGTCCTCAATATAATAGCACACGCGAGGCGGAAGCGCAAGTGGAAAGTTGAAATAAATACAAAATTTACAGTTTGTTCATATTTAGCTGTGCGTTTGAGCGCAAAAAGCTATTTCAGAGGAGCGCTAAATTCGGACGCTTTGCCGCGAGCGAACGCGAAGGCAGGCTTGCTTTACAGAGAGCACGGCAATGAAAGGCAAAGCTTGTTTTCATTACGCGTCAACGCGCGCAAGCACGAAGCGGCAGAGGGGCGTTTCTCTACGGCTAATGGGGAAAGGAGACACAGAGACAGCTTTCGTCGTGCACAAACGCGGAAGACAGAGGGCGTTGGGCTTGCTTTACAGAGAGTAAGGCAAGGAGAGGCAGAGGCGGCGGACGCGCTCCGCGATGGGGGGATAGGCGGACGGGGGAAGCGGGTTTTCGCCGCGCCCCAGCTCGACGGTAAGCGAGGGGATTCCGAGGCATTCGCCGAAGTAGTCCGACGCGCCGCCGAAGTCGGAGAGCCCTTCGGGCTCGGCGACGGAATAGCCGAGAAGTGAGGCGGCGCGAGAGGCGAGGCGGCGGGAGCGAGCGCTCTCGCGCGGTCGATAGTAGACCACCTCGCCCTGCGTATGGAGCGAGACGAAGAGGGCGGGCGCCAGAGTGCGAACGAGATTGGCGAGGGCGTGCACCTCGGGCTCGCTCTCCGCGTACTCCCCTGCAAAGCGCGTTCTTCCCGCCGCAATATGCTCCGCAGCTTCGAGACGCTTATATTCCGCAAATCGGAAATCGTAATTATGATTCAAATCGACGCCGCGCGCGTTCGCCTGCCAGCGCGAGAAGTCTGCGCCGCCGTTCATTTTCAGCTGACGCTCGGAGAGGGGCGAGGGGCGGCGGTGCCCCAGCGCCATATCGACGCCGTCGGGATTCAGGCACGGAACGACGAAGATGGAAAAGAGCGCGAAGAAGGAGTCAAGCCAATGCCCCGAAAGTGCTCTACCGAGGCTACGCGCTTCGCCGACTTCGGCGACGAGGGCTATGAGGGCGGCGGCAGTCACGTGCTCCATTCCGTGGTGAGCCCCCGCCACGACGACGGTGCGAGCGCCAGCGCCGAGGCGATAGCAATAGATATTTTCGCCGAGAAGGCTCTTCCCTATGGAGCTGGCGCCGACGAAGGGGCATTCGCAAATGCGCTCGAAGAAGGAGCTACGCACCTCGCGCGTCGGCGCGGCGAGCTCGCTCTCGTCTATATAAGAGTTCATTACTTGCTTCCTTTCCATACTTACGTATTTAGGTATTAGGTCGCATTCAAGAGTATTTAGGCGTTATTTGGGAAATTGTTAAATTTCATCAATGTACATTTGTCAATGATGTGAGACCAAAAAGATAAAAAAAGAATGGCTCACATCTCACATCGGCGCTTTAAATTTGGGAAATTGTTAAATTTCATCAAGCACTTGCAAACGGGACTACGATATGGTAAAATAAACGGGAAAGAAGAAAGGAGCTTCTATGGAAAGCTTAAACGAGAGCAAGCGCCGCGCGCCCCGTGGGATCGCGTATTTTTCGGTGCTTTGCGCTTCCCTCTTATCGTTCCTCTTGGTCTACCTTCCCTATCTCTATTTTATGGACAGCGACGCGGTCAACTACACCACCTACTTCGTGCGCCGCTTTTTAAGCGCGCTTATCTCGGTTTTCTCCGCCGTTTTCCTCTTTACCTACGGGAGCCGCAGGGGCTTTGTGCGCCGTGTGCTCGACGCCTTCCGCATAGTGCTTCCGCGCCTCGCCTACCTAATTCCCTACTACTACGTTTATTATATGTCGGACGGCTACGACACGTTTGAAGCCCTCGGGCTTCTCACCCTGCGCTCGCTCGCCCTGCTCGCGCTCTACACCGCCGAGGCGCTCGTTCTTTGCGCGATGGCGCGGCGCACCGCGAAGCGGCGGCTTCAAGGCGCGGAGAACGAAGGCTTTCTCGGCGCGGCTCTCTTCGACCTTGCAGCGCCCGCCGTGGCGGGCTGCTTTGCCGCCGCCTTCGGCGAATTTATTTTGCTCTTTGCGAGCGAGGTCGTCAGCACCGTGGAATACGCGATAGAATACGCTGGCACCTACCGCTTGGGTGAGCTCTACTATATCATCGGCTCGTTCCTTTTCACCCTCGCCGCCCTGCTTTTGACACACGCGGCGACCGTGGGCATAATGAAGCTTTTTGAAAGGCGCGAAAAAAAGCTACTCACTAATGAGGGCGCCGAAGGGTAATAGTTTTTACACAATACCCCGCCCTGCCGCTTTGATTTGGGGCTTTTAGAGCGACAAAAGCGTGCGTGTTGTTGTTTCGGTAAAATAGCGAAGGCTTATAAGATAATACGCCCGCCCTGCCGCGAATGCGGCAGGGCGGGCGTATTGTTTGTTGTTATGTTGTTTTAGGTTGCGTTGTGTGTTGGGAATGTCATGTGTTTTCAGTTGTATTATGTATATATTTTTGAGTTATGTTGTGTTTTCGGATATTGCTGTGTGTTTCCAGCTACGTTACGTGCTTTCAGATATTGCCGCGTTGTGATTTATAACTCTGTATGCGACAGCTTATGGATATTGCCGTGTAATGACTACGGATATTTGACGCATACGCTATGCTTTCTAAGCCGCCGCTTTAAATCAGCTGATTTTGCTTTACAGAGCCAATCAAAAATCAATGGTCACGGGGCGGGGGCGCTCCGCCTCACGCGCGGTGACACGTCTATCCATTATTTCGGGAAAATCGACGAGCACCTGCTGATAGAGCGCCATAGCGCCGAGGTCTGCGGGGTGCACGTTGTCCGTATAGAGCATTTCGGGGTACCAGTGCACGTCCTTATAAGAGCCGACGGCGCGGGCGAAGTCAATGTAGCGATAGCCCGAGCTTCTGACGTAGGCGTTCTTCAAGTCGTTAACGATGATGGGGGTGGACGGAATCGTTGCGAGAATGGGAGTTATGCCGAGCTCGCGGCACAGGGCGAGAAATTCCTCGGTGGAGCGAAGCCAGCCCTCGTTGTGGACGCCGCCGTTCTCGCGGTTATTCATTCCCATACACCAGACGGCGAACTCGGGCGTTCCGAATTTCAGCGAATTTTTAAATTCGGCGAGCGCCGCTTCCGTGCCCATACCTGGGAAGCCCGTCATAAAGTTATTCATATATCCGTCCTTGCGGAGATAGTAGGGCCAGCGAGCGGGGTAGCCCGTGTTAAAATATGAGTCACCGATGAGCCATATTGCGGCTGCATAATCGTCACAAGACCAGGACGCCTTGACGCCCGAAAGCTCCATCCCCTCGCACTCAACGTAGACGGAGCCGTTGCGCCCTGCCCAGCTTATGTTTTCCTGCTTTTTATAGCCCGTCGCGGTATAGACGGTGACTGACGCCTCGGTGTACTCCACGTCGATATTGACTGTGAGGAATCCTGTTATTTCAAGTCCGTGCTCGAAGACGTAGGGATCACGAAGCTTCTCGTAATAGTGCCATACTTTAACAAACTTTTCGTCTACTTCGACATAAGTGGAGGCGTACTCGGTCTTTCCGTGGCCGAGGCGAACGATGCCCGTGAGGCTGCCTTCTATATCCGCCGTCATAACGAGGTGCTTATGGTGCATTGCCATATTCGCGCAAAGGACGAGGGGAGAGCCCTCGGTGAGCCTTGCGGCGCTCGCCGAAACGACGGGCGAATTTTTAACGTTTTCCATTTGTTTTCTCCGTTTATCGTTATTTATCAGTTGTTTGCTTATTGGATTAATTCAGTTTTTCGCTTTCGGATGCCAAGAAGCGAGCCGAAGCTTTGCGCGAGGTATCACTTCGTGTACATAATTTCGGGGAAGTCGATGAGCACCTGCATATAGAGTGCTTGCGCGCCCGCGTGCGCGGGGTGGACGCAATCCTTCTGGTAAAGCATACCGTCATACCAGGTGTAGCCCGTGGTGTTGATATACTCCGTAGTTCCGTTATTGCCCTCTACCTTGCCGATGTTTTCCTTGCTGTACACGTCGGCGCCGACGGCTTTCGCAAAGTCAATATATCTGCCGCCCGTTGTTTTCGCCCAATTACGCACCCAAACGTTTTTGCCCTCGTTGTGGCGCGTCGGCGTTGTGGGCGTAGTGGACAGGATCGGGGTTATGCCGTACTCGTCGCAAATTGCGAGAAACTGCTCCGTCGATTTGAGCCACGAGGCGTTGGGCGTCGTCGCGTTCGCGTCCACGTCGTTCATACCGAGGCACCAGACAGCGTACTGCGGAACGTAGCCCATCTCTTCGACAGCCCATTTGAAATCGGGAACGCCTGCCGCCGTGTTCATGCCAGGGTAGCCGAAGAAGCAAAAGTCCGTGTTGCCCGATTTAGCGAGATAGTAGGGCCATCTGCCAGGGTCGGTGAAGCTGAGATACGAGTCACCGAACACCCAGACGTTGCTCGCGAGCGAGGGGGCGCTCCATGCGAGAACGGGATTATCGAGCCCGATGCTCGTTACCTCGGCGAAAACGTTGCCCTGCCTGCCCGTCCAGCCCTCGGTGACTTCGTACATGCCGCTCGACGTCATTATCTGTATCTTCGCCGTTGAAAACCCGACGTCGATATTGACGGTGAGGAAGTCTTTGATTTCAAGCCCGTGGTCGTAAGTTTTCGTGGAATTATTTTCGGTGGTATAATAATTAACGACTTTAAGCTTATCGCGCGTTATGACGAGGTAGGCGGAGGCGTACTCGGTCTTGCCGTGCCCCACTCTTATCTCGGCGTTCGTCGTCATGGACGATGAAAGCTCGCAGGTGAAGGTGAGCTGCTTGCCGTTGATTATCTTGTTGTTCGCCACAACGAGTTGCTCCGAGGGTTTAAGCCTGCCGTCCGAATCGGTGGCGACGAGAGTTTTGCCGCCAAGAAGCGAGGAAACGACGTGCTTATGAAGCGCCGTGTAATTTTCGGCGTCCTCGCCATCTTTACCGTTCGTTACCTGGAAGGTGGTCTCCTGCCCGTTCGAGAAGGCGATACGGTAGGTATCGACGAGACCGACCGACGAAATCTTGACGCACTCGGTGACGGTGGAGGTAGAGCCCGTATCGCCCTTGGCGCCGTCGGTACCGTTCGCGCCGTTTGCACCCGCATCGCCCTTCTCGCCAGTGGCACCCGTGTCACCCTTTTCGCCTCGGGCGGAAACCCCAGTGTCAACGCCGTCTATATACCAATTTCCATTATCGCCTATTGATATCTCCTGCCCGCAGGAGGCGAGGGCGAAGCAGGTGACGGCGACTAAGAGAATCGCTAAAAGTCTTTTAATGCTTCTACGTTTCATTTCATATCTCCATTCATTTGATTGCCGCATAGCGGCGAAATACTGTTCGTAGCTTTAAGCACGCGCTATCTGCCATTGAAGAGCTCGGGAACGCACGAGAGGTAGGCGGAGAAGGTGCGGAGGGCTATGCGCTTCGCGGAAAGCTCACCGTCCTCATAGAGGTAAGTGTTCCACGCGCCGCTCGTCGTCAGCGCCGCGTCCAAATCCACGAACTTCAAGCCGTAGGTCGTCGCGGTCTCCGCGATAAACGTGTTCTTCGCGGCATTATTCCCCGCAACATTCGGAACACTCACGAGCACGGGGCTTATGCCGCGCTCCGTGCACTTAACGATGAGGCTCGCAAGATTCGTCGCGTAGGTGGGCGAAGGTACTCCCAAAATGTCCGCCTCATTGGAGCCGAGAGCCCAAACAACGTAGTCTGGAGTTCCCAGTGCAAGGAGCTCTTCAAGGTCCGCGAGAGCCCGCTCCGAGGTCATATCAGGGGACGAAACTATCATCACGCCCTGCGTAGAGCATTTAGCAAGGTAGTACTCCCAGAGCTCCACGACGTTCGCGCTCGTGCTCGAATCGGCAAAGACCCAGACGGGGGACGTGACGGAGCAATTGGCAAAGCGCAATGAGACAGAGTCAAGCGTCACGCCGTTCGTACTCACGAAGGGCGCACCCGCCGAGCCCGTCCATACACAGTCCTTCAAATCGAAGGATCCGCTCCGCGAGACGAGGCTCACCGTCGCCGTTCCGAAGCCCGCGTCGATGACAACGCCCAGCGTGCCCTCGATTTCGAGCCCGTGCTTGACAATCGCCAGCTTGGCGGGGGCTTCTTCCGCACCGACGTTCACGTAGATGGTGACGTAGCTCTTATCGACGACGAGGTAGGTGCCGCCGAGGCTGTCCCTCCCGTGTCCGATGGTGACGGTGGCGTCTTCCAAGGTGTCAAGCTTTGCGGAAAAGGTGATGACGCGGCGGCTCATCAAGGGCTGATACAAGGCTTCGGGAAGCACGAGGCTTTCGCCCGCGGCGAGGCTCGCGGCAGTCTTTGCGGCGCTCGCCGCACCGTCAATGCGCGAGGCGATGCCGTCCACCGCGGGGAGAGTCGCGTCCGTTCCGTTTTTATCGGAGTTCGTGACCTCTATCTCCGCCGTCGTTCCGTCCGAGAAGCTTATCTTATAGGTATCCTTTAAGCCGCTCGAAGATATTTTTTCGTAGCCCGTTACGATGGGCATTGCTCCGTCGTCGCCCGCGTCGCCCTTAGCACCGTTTGTACCATTGGTACCCGCGTCGCCCACGTCGCCTTTGGCGCCCGTGTCTCCCACGTCGCCCTTGGCGGCAACGCCCGTGTCCACATCGCCGACAAACCAGTTGCCGTTCTCACCGACGTGAGGGAGCTCCGCTTCGCCGCACGATGACAAGAGAAGCGCGAGCGAGGAAGCGAGCAAAGCCGCGACGAGCAGCTTTATTTTTAGTTTCATAAGGTCTCCTTTCGTTTGCCCGAGGCGCGCGGCTTCGGACTTTGATATAAACATTATAAACGGAAGGCGGAGCTTTGTATTTGCACAATCGTAAATTTTTATATTTTCGCGTCAAAAGTGCGGAATAAACGGCGAATTGCACAAAAAGCTCTGCCGCGTTTTGTGCAAAACACCGTTTGCAAATGAAGCCACTGTTTAAAAAACGAGCTCCCATAAATAAAGGGAGCTCCAATGAGAAATTGTCGTTTATAAATGAGAAATGAGAAATCGTCGCTTAGGTATTGACTATGGCGACAAAATATTCTAAAATATACGTGGTGTTGCAAAACACCCGAG
>CAYSUO010000007.1:0-63125 GCA_964434325.1 uncultured Ruminococcus sp. | reverse complement strand
ACGGCATCGACGATGCACTTATCGAGGGGCTTTCGCAGAATCAGGACTTTTTCTCGCTGCTTCTTTCTAACGACGAGATGAAGAAAGAAGTTCTCGGTATCTTCGTCAGCGAGATTTACAAAAGCCTGAGAGAAGAAAAATAATTTCAGACAAAAACAATAAAGAAAGAAGAGGAAGTTTGATATAATCGGACTTCCTTTTTGCATGCGGTTGTCGGGAAAATATCTCGGCAATTTTTTTGTGAAATTTTCGTAAAACACCCCAACAAACGGCTTGTAACTTTCCAATTATATTGAGAGGATAAAAATTTAACAGGAGATAAATTATTATGAAAAATTATAATCGGTATCGCCCGCCGTAGGCGGAGAAAAACTTTGTTGCAAAACAAGAAAAAAATACAATATTACAGGCAAAGTATAGTAAAAAGACGGTAAAAATATGTACGCAACACTCAATCGTAAAAAAGACGTTGGAAAAACTCGTGATAACCGATTTAAGACGTATTATGACGGAAGTGAAAACGCACGAAAGAGAATTTATCGAAAAATATCGTAAATGTTCGGCAAAAGAAAGCGCGAAAGCGCAGTCCGAAGCGAGAACTCGACTTGCAAAGGCGGAAAACAGAGTAACGGAAATTAACAACGTTATCGCGAGTTTATACGAAGATAAAGTGCTCGGTAAAATTTCAGACGAACGCTTTGATTTGCTTTCCAAAAAATACGAAACGGAGCAAGCGTCGTTAAAAGTTGAAATTGCAGAACTAAGAAACGCGCTATCTAAAGCCGATGACGAAGAAGAGAATATTCGTAATTTCCTAAAAGTAGTAAAAAGTTATACGGAAATCAATGAACTGACGTCGGAAATTCTAAATAGTTTTATAGATAGAATTTACATAGGCGAAAGAACGGTCGTCGACGGAACGCGCAAACAAGAAATACGCATAATTTACAAATTTATCGGTGCTGAAAGCACACACGGCTATAAAAGCAGAGGTAGTCTTGTAACCGAAATCTTTTAACGGTTACAAGTTACCCCGGCGTTTACTCGTCAGATAGTCACCGCGACGGGCTTTGAAAAGTCCGCGCTCTCGCTCGTGACGGTACGCCTCTCCGTCACCTACGGGCTGTGGTGGATAATCAACGGATAAGCGGCAAAATAAGACCTGAGAATTTGATACTCACGGGGCTGATAACTTCAACGCTGATGAATTTCCTGTTTCCGTTAGCGGCCGCCTCGATACCGCTCATGTGCGTCCTCTGGGCGATAAACGGTTTTGCACAAGCCATGATGTGGCCGCCCATGGTCAAAATAATGGTTTCCGCGATGGACGAGGCGGAGTACGGCTATGCGGTAGTCCGCGTTTCCTGGGGCTCGTCGGTCGGCACGATAGCGGTGTATCTGACAGCGCCGCTTCTCATATCGCTCATCGGCTGGCGCCGGTGTTCATCGCTTCCGCCGCCGTCGACCTTGCGGCTTCGATATTCTGGATTTTCATGAAGCGGCGCATTCCCGCGCCCGAAGCGCACGCCGAGAGCACTGAAACGAAGGCGCACTTTTCCATTCCGCGCCGCGCCATTTTCCCCCTCGTTTTCATTGCGCTTGCAATAGCGCTACAAGGAATGCTACGCGATGGAATAACCTCGTGGGTGCCGAGCTATCTCGCCGAGGTCATCGGGCTGGAAAACGAAAAGTCCATACTCATAACGGTCAGCCTCGCGATATTCAGCATCGTTACCTTTGGACTTGCGGGAAGCGCTTATAAAAGATTTTTCAAAAACGAGGTGGCGTGTGCCGCCGTCATCTTTTCCATGGCATTCGCCGCAGCACTTCTCATGTTCTTCCTCTTTGACCGCGCCATCGCGGCGATAATTTGCATGTCGCTCATCACGGAGGCAATGCACGGCACGAATCTTATGCTCGTTACGCACGTGCCGAAGCGATTTAAGCGCTACGGCAACGTTTCCACCTTCTCGGGCGTTATAAATGCCTGCACCTACATCGGCTCCGCCATATCCACCTACGGGATAGCAAAGCTCGCGGAGCACTTCGGCTGGCGCGTCACCGTTGGCGCATGGGCCATCGTTGCCGCACTTGCCCTCGCTTGTTGCCTCATCGCACAAAAGCCTTGGAAAAGCTTTTTTACCGAAAACGAGAAGCTTTGATTTAAGCTTTGGCGTGAAGCTTTCACAGAATGCTCCGCTTTCTGAAAGTGATACACCAAAATGTAACCTTTAATATACAAATCGAGGCTGTCGTATTTAGGTAGAAACAAACGAAAAACGGTAGAAGTAAAGAATCATCTCTGCTTCTACCATGTTTTTTTAGGGAAAATCAAGGTTAAAACCTACGGTTTTCTCTGTTTTTATTTGGTTTTTCGTTTTATCGACGTTTCCTCACTCGACGTACCCTTGTACGTCTATCGCTCGTCAGCCGTCGATTTCTGCTCTAAATCCGCCAAGCCTCCGTGTGTGCGTCTCATTAAAAATTCGCTTTTTATTGATTTTACTGTGGTTTTATCCGCAAAAACCTTGTTTTATTGAATTTTTAATGAGACGCACACATTTTTTAATGTAATACTCTTAAATAATTTAACACGGTGCGGGCTTAAAAATTCTCTCCGTTCCAGCCCCAATGTTCGAGCTCCGTATATTTGACGTATATGCGAGCGGGAGCTATGCCGAGCTCCGAGGTGACGAGCGTTGTCAGCTTTTCTGTCAGCGCGTCGTACTCAGCGGTGGAAGCGCCGCCAAAGAGCTCAACGGAGACGAGCGCCATCGCCTCCTCGGCGTTTCCGCCGAAGCTCATACGGCAGGTGTCCGAAAAATTCAGCATAAGCCACTTTTCCGTTTTTCCGCGTATCGTCGTGATAGCCGCACCAAGCTCGCGGCGAAGCGCCGCTTCGCTTTCAGGGCTTATTTTTTTGTCGGTTTTGATTTCGATAAAGGGCATATTTTTCTCCTTTTCAAGGTTTGATTTTTAAAGTGGCACCGAGCTCACGTGAGCGTCGCGACGAACGGATTCTAAGCTTTATCGAAGCCATCGTAAAACTCGCGAAAATCTTTATAGAGATAAAGCGAGCCGCAAATGACGGTGAGCCGCCCGAAAGACAGCGCGGCGCGATATGCCGCTCCTATATCGTCGAACGCTTCACCGAAAATGCCGAGCTCTTCGGCTTTTCTTTGGAGATCTGCGGCGCTCATGGCGCGCGGGTTGTTCTTCACCGTTGTGAAAATGAACTTCGTATCGCCTCCCGAAAGCAGGCGAAGCGAGCCTTCTATCTCTTTATCTCGCATACAGGCGAACACGACGGTCTTGGGAGCGCTTCCAAAATAGCGCTTCAAGCTGAATGTTAGGGCGCTTATTCCGTTCTCGTTGTGCCCGCCGTCGTATATGACGGTGGACTCCGCGGCTATCAGCTCGAAGCGTGCGGGGTTTCGCGCCGCGGCGAGCCCTGCCGCGATATACTCGTCTCCTATCCCGAGGTGGCGCGCGGCGGCGACGGCGATGGCGGCGTTTTCCACCTGATGGTAGCCCGCAATGCCGCATTTATAAACGCGCCCGCCGCCGAGGGAGAAGGTCTCGTACACGCCCTCGGCGCCCCGCGCCTCGGGCTCGGCAACAAGCAGCTCCACGCCCGCTCGCTCGGCGCTCTTACGTATCACCTTCATCGCTTCGGGCTCTTGCGGAGCACTTATAACTGCGCGCGCGCCCGCCTTTATTATGCCGCATTTCGCCGCCGCCACCTCGCGAAGCGTTGCGCCGAGATACTGCGTATGGTCAAGCCCGAGGCGCGTTATTATCGCGAGCTCGTTTTCGGGGATAACGTTGGTTGCGTCCAGCTCCCCGCCGAGCCCGACTTCGAGCACCACATAGTCACAGGCGCTATGCGAGAAATAGAGCAATGCCGCCGCCGTCCATATTTCAAACTGCGTCGGAGCAATTCCCGTCTCCCGCTCCACCTCGCGTGAAAGCGGCTCAATCTGCGCAAGCAGCTCGTCGAGCTCCGCGTCGCTAATCTCAACGCCGTCAACGCTTATCCGCTCGTTGACGCGAATGAGATTCGGAGATATATATTTCCCCGTTTTATAGCCCGCCGCCACGAGAATGGAAGCGAGATCGGCACAGACGGAGCCCTTGCCGTTTGTCCCCGCCACGTGAATGAAGCGGAGCCCACGCTCGGGGTTGCCCAGCTTATTGCAAAGCGCCCGTATGCGCCCGAGCCCTGGGACCGTCACCGCCTGGAAGCTATTCGCAAAGGCGGAGAAGCTTTTCGCCGCTTTTCGCGGCGCAATGTCATTTATCACCTGCATTATCGCCTTACTCCTTAAAAGATAGTAGAGAACGAGCGCTTCGAGCACCCCGATTATCGCATAGTTCAAGAGCCGCCACAGCATAAGCTCGAAGAATGGCATATCGTAAAATTTCGCCAAGCCGAAAGTCTTTATCACCACCGAGCCGACGAGGTGCGCCAAGGCGACGGAAAGAGAAACGGAGGCGAGACGCGGCAATTTGAGCCTTTTGAAAAGCTGGGCGCAAGCCCCTGACACAAGACCGATGGCGGCGGCTCCCGCCGTCAGTATCGGGTTTATCACGTAGCCCACGAGAAGGCAACCGATAAGGTCGGCAACGATGCCGACAAGCGCCGCCGAAACGGAGCCGAAGGCTATCCCCGCGAAGATGATGGGCAGATTTTCAAAGCTGAAACGCAGAATGTCGCCGCCGCGAATGGCGAGATATTTGCCGCAAATTATGCTTATCGCCGCGAGCATGGCGAGGGACGCGACGAGGCGCAACGAGCGAGCGCCGTTCTTTCTTTTTTTCATAAAAAACACCTCCATAATACAGAATACATCTCTCGTACCATGGAGGGCTCGTCCTCGACAATCGGCAACAGTGGGATGCGAGGAATGCACCGCAAGGCACGCCTTTTCGTCCGTGCGACAACTCCCCGTTCACACGGCACTAAAACGCGCATTTCTCTACTCTGTTCTTACGTGACTATTGTAGCACAGCGAAGCGAAGAAATCAATAGCTTTAAAGAATATTTTTAAAATCGTAGCTTTAAGTTTTGATTTTTTAAAAAAAGATGTGTCTCATTAAAAATTCAATAAAACAAAGTTTTTGGTGTAAAACCACGGTAAAATCAATAAAAAACGAATTTTTAATGAGACACATACGCGGAGACTTGGCGGATTTAGGCAGAAACAAACGAAAAACGAAATAGAAACGGAAAAACCGTAGGTTTTAACCTTGATTTTCTCGAAAAAAATCACGGTAGAAGCAGAGATGATTCTTTACTTCTACCGTTTTTCGTTCGGCTTTGCCTAAATGCGACAGCCTATTGGATATTTAAATAGCTTTCAAGACGGTTTAGTGACAAATGCACTTCTCGGAATCCTTATCGAAGATGTGGATGCGCGAGGTGTCGATGGCGACCTTGATGGTGTCGCCCGCCTGAGCGCGAGAACGCGAGGAGACGCGCGCAATGATATTCTTGCCGTTCGTTGCGTCCTCCATTCCATCGAATCCGAGATAGAGATATATCTCCGCGCCCATAAGCTCGGTAACGTCGACGTTGACGTCCATCGTCGTGTCCGCGAGGGTTTGCAGGTACATCGGCTCATCGTGAATAGCCTCGGGGCGAATGCCGAAGATGACGTCCTGATCGATATACTCTTTAAGAGCGGGGTTGTTCGACTTATCCGCGGGGAGCTTTATCTCGGTCGTGCCGAGGGTGGCGTAGAGATCGTTATCGTGCTTAACGAGCTTGCCCGTTACAAAGTTCATCTGGGGCGTTCCTATGAAGCCCGCGACGAAGAGGTTGCAGGGCGAGTCGTAGAGATTCTGGGGGGTATCGACCTGCTGAATGAGACCGTCACGCATAACGACGATGCGGCTCGCCATCGTCATGGCCTCGACCTGGTCGTGCGTTACGTAGATAAACGTCGTTTCAACTTTTTTGTGAAGCTTGGTGAGCTCCGTTCTCATGCTTGCGCGGAGCTTTGCGTCTAGGTTGGAAAGCGGCTCGTCAAGCAGGAAGACCTTGGGGTTACGAACGATGGCTCTTCCGAGCGCGACACGCTGCTTCTGACCGCCCGAAAGCGCCTTGGGGCGACGCTCCAAAAGGTGGCTTATATCGAGTATACGAGCCGCCTCTTCAACGCGCCTCTTTATCTCCTCCTTGGGCACCTTGCGAAGCTTCAAGCCGAACGCCATATTGTCAAACACCGTCATGTGCGGATAAAGAGCGTAGTTCTGGAACACCATCGCGATGTCTCTATCCTTGGGTGCAACGTCGTTGACGTAGCGATCGCCTATGTAGAGCTCACCCTCGGATATTTCTTCAAGCCCCGCGATCATACGAAGCGTCGTCGATTTACCGCAACCCGAAGGACCGACGAAGATTAAGAACTCCTTATCCTTTATTTCGAGGTTGAAATCGGAAACGGCGACAACGCCGCCAGGGTACTTCTTGTAAATGTGCCTAAGAGAAAGACCTGCCATTTTTAAATCTCCTAATATTTATTTTAATGGTACTATTATATCAGAAAAGCGGCAAAATTCCAATCGGCAAAACCACGATTTTGTCCATCGGTTTTTTAGCATTTTGCATAAAGAAATGCGCGTTTGTTCTTGCAATGTTCACAAACGAGCTTCGCGCTTTCTAATTTATTAGAAAAGAGCTGAGCTTACGCGTTCGCCGCCTCGACTATCGCGGTAAACTTATCGGTTTTGAGCGAGGCGCCGCCGATGAGCCCGCCGTCAACGTTGGGCTTTGCAAGGAGCTCCGCCGCGTTGCCGTCATTCATCGAGCCGCCGTACTGCACCGTGAGCTCGTCCGCCGCCTTTGCGCCGTAGAGCTTCGCCACCGTCGCTCTGATGACGCCGCAGGTCTCGTCCGCCTGCTCGGGGGTCGCCGTCAAGCCCGTTCCTATCGCCCAGACGGGCTCGTAGGCGATGATGACGTTTTTAAGCTCCTCCGCGGAGACTCCCGAAAGGTCGAGCTTCGTCTGCATCGCCACCACCTCGTCGGTTATGCCCGCAAGGCGCTCCGATTTAACTTCGCCGAGGCAAAGGATAACTTTGAGCCCCGCCGCGAGCGCCGCCTTCGTTCTGAGGTTGACCGTTTCATCCGTCTCTCCGAAATACTGCCTTCTCTCCGAGTGACCGATAACGACGTACTCCGTCCCTATCTCGGTGAGCATTTTCGCGCTGACCTCGCCCGTGTATGCGCCACTCTCGGCGAAATGGACGTTTTCGGCTCCGATACGGATATTGGTGCCCGCCGCCGCTTCAACCGCCGTTGCGATATCGACGTAGGGAACGCAAAGCACGATGTCGCACTTATCGAGCCCCTTAACCTTGGGTGCGAGTTCGGTGATAAATTTTTTCGTTTCTGCGGGGGTCATATTCATCTTCCAATTTCCCGCGATGACCGTTCTTCTCATGGATAATTCCTTTCGTGTATGTTTTGTACTATTGCCCCTGGCGAAACGCGCTTTGAGGCGCGATTATAAGAGCAAAGCAAAAGCTATGTTCAATCGCTTTGTCAAACCGTATAAAAGCTTGTTGGGCTGATTGAGGCTTCGCTTCGGCTATAATTGCGTAAGAAGGTTTAGCTCCAAAATGCGGCGCGAATATTCGCCGCATTTTGGAGCTCGTGCACCGAAGGCGGAGGAAGGCTTTGCTCTCGTGCACGGCATTCGGGCGCCGCGGGAGAGGAGAACGCTTACCGACTTCGGAGCGCCGCTTAATTATTTATCGAGCAAGCAGGAAACGCCAGGGAGATCCTTGCCTTCAAGAAATTCGAGGGAGGCGCCGCCGCCCGTCGAAATATGCGTTATCTTCGAGGCGAAGCCGAGCTGCTCGCAAGCCGCCGCGGAGTCACCGCCGCCAACGATGGTTATCGCATCGCTGTCTGCAAGCGCCTGAGCTACGGCAACCGTACCGCGTGCGAGAGTCGGGTTTTCAAAAACGCCCATGGGTCCGTTCCAGATTACCGTTTTCGCGGAGAGCACGGCGTCGGAGAAGAGCTTCGCCGTCTTAGGACCTATATCGAGCCCTTCCATATCGGCGGGTATCTTGTCAACGTCGACGTACTTAACGTCGACGGGTGCGTCGATGGGATTCGGGAAGGAGTCTGCCACCGCGGTGTCGATGGGGAGAAGAAGCTTAACGCCCTTTTCTTCCGCCTTCTTCATCATATCGCGGCAATAGTCGATCTTCGTTTCGTCGAGGAGCGATTTACCGACGCAATAGCCCTTTGCCGCCGCGAAGGTGAACGACATTCCGCCGCCTATGATGAGGGTATCCACCTTGGTGAGCAGGTTGTCTATAACGTTGAGCTTATCCGCCACCTTGGCGCCGCCGAGAATGGCGACGAAGGGGCGCTTCGGGTCTGCAAGCGCGTTGCCCATAACGGATATCTCCTTCTGAATGAGATAGCCGCAAACGGCGGGAAGATAATCGGCAACGCCCGCCGTCGAAGCGTGAGCTCGGTGAGCCGCGCCGAAGGCATCGTTCACAAATATATCCGCCATGGAGGCGAGTTCCTTCGCGAAGTCGGCTCCGTTCTTGGTCTCGCGTGCGTCAAAGCGCGTGTTTTCGAGGAGCACGGCGTAGCCAGGCTTCAATGCCGCGACCTTTGCCTTTGCGTCCTCGCCTATTATATCCTCGGCGAAAGTCACCTTTTCCGCGCCAAGAAGCTCGTTGAGCCTCACTGCGACGGGCTTCAAGGTGAGCTTCTTCTTATCGGAGGTGAGCGCCTTTTTGAGATATTCCTCGGTTGCCGCCGCGCGCTCCGCTTCGGGAAGCGCATCGACCGCCTTCTTCTCCTTTTTGGAGAGGCCGAAGCCCTCCGTGAAGATGCTGTGGGGCTTACCCATGTGCGAGCAAAGAATGAGCTTTGCTCCCTTGTTCATCAGGTATTCGATGGTGGGAAGAGCGCCGACTATCCTCTTGTCGGAGGTTATCGCGCCGTCCTTCATCGGGACGTTGAAATCGCAACGCACGAGCACGGTCTTGCCCGCAACGTCGATATCTTCGATGGTCTTCTTATTGTATGCTGCCATTGAAACTATTCTCCTTTATTTTATTACATTTGTATTTTATCACATTGCCGCGTATAAGTCAAGCAGTTCGTTAAAAATTACACAATGTTATTTGCCAGCAACGCTAATACTGCGAACGAGCACGTCAGGCGAGCCGAACGTCGTCGTACCCAAGAAATTGACCTTGACCTCGTTTGCAACGGAGTCGATATTTTTAAGGAGCTCGAAGAAGTTGCCCGCTATCGTGAAGGACTTGACCGCCTCGGCGCGCTTACCGCCACGCACCATATAGCCCGCGCTCTCTATTGAGAAATCCCCCGTTACGGAATCTGCGCCCGCGTGCAAGCCCTTGACCTCGGTGACGAGTATGCCGTCTCCCATCTTTTCAAGCAGCTCATCGCCCGAAAGGGTGCCCGCCTCTATGCTGAACACGTAGGGGCTTATGCCGACGGGCGAGGCGTAGGACGCCTTGCTCGCGTTCGCCGTTGTTTCAACTCCTGCGCGCTTCGCCGTCTCCCTATTATGAAGAAGCGTTTTAAGAACGCCGTTCTCTATCACCGTCTTGCGGTGTGTGGCAACGCCCTCATCGTCAAACGTCGTTCCCACCGTGCTTCCCTCTCGCATTGGATCGTCCGTCACGGTGACACAGGGGGCGGCAATAACGCTTCCCTCCTTGCCCGCGAGGAGCGAGAGCCCCATCTGCGCGTTCTTCGCCGAAAAGGCGGGGCTGAACGCGGAAAGTATTGATCTCATCTGCTCGCCGCTTATGATAACGTCGTATTTACCCGTATCAACGAGAGTCGCGCCTATTTTGGAGAGCGCGTCGTCAACTGCCTTTTTCGCCATCTCGTCCGTATCCGTGGTCTCATCGTATATCTTGATAGCGAAATCGCTCTGCTTCTCGTCTCCGTCGGCGACGACGGCATCGGCGATGAGCGCGTTGGCGGCACAGCTATTTTCCAAGTCGAGCCCGTGCGAATTTACTATGCGCACCGTCGAGCTGAAAGCGATAGCGCGCGACGAGGTTCCGTCCGTCACCTTATCGCTCTTCGCGTAGCATTTTTCCATAACGTCGAGCGTCAGGCGTTTGAGGTCGGCAGCTTCAAGCGGCTCGCACGGCTTCATTCTCGGCTTTTCATAAGAAGGAGAGCCGACGAAAAGCCCCGTTTCTTCGAGCTTTTCCGTATTTGCGGCATTATCCACCGCGCGAAGCACGAGCTCGCGCATTTCGTTCTCCTCCATCAGCTCCGTCGAAGCGTAGCCCATTTTGCCACCGACGAAAACGCGGAGGCAAAGGCCGCCCGCAGTCGATGACGAGAAGGAATTGAGCTCGCGGTTAAGCCCCTCCACCGACGTATCGGTAGCCGAGGTGTAGTATATTTCATACTCGCCGACTCCCGCCTCACGGGCGGCAGCTGCAACGGCACTTTTAAGCTTATCGAAATTCATTTATCTTCCTCCCACAGTTATATTGGATACACGGATAAGAGGCTGACCGACGTCGGTGGGAACGCTTCCGCTGGAGCTTCCGCACATGCCCTGCCCCGTTGCCAGATTGTTGCCTATCATATCGATATCCTTGATGATTTGAGAGCCATTTCCAATAAGCGAGGCGCCGCGCACGGGCTCGCATATCTTGCCGTTTCTTATGATGTAGCCCTCGTTGACCGCGAAGTTGAACGCGCCCGTCATGGGCTCGACGGAGCCGCCGCCCATTGATTTCGCGTAGAGACCGTATTCGATGGAGGCGATGATGTCCTCGTTCTTATCGGGGCCGTTGGCGATGAAGGTATTCGTCATACGCGAGGTGGGCTCGTAGGCGTAGCTCTCGCGGCGCGAGTTGCCCGTCATCGGCATGCCCATGCGGCGCGAGCCGAGGCGGTCTATCATGTAGGATTTAAGAACGCCGTTCTCGATGAGGACGTTGCGCTGAGTGGGGTTGCCCTCGTCGTCGATATTGACGGAGCCCCAAGCGCCCGCTATCGTTCCGTCGTCTATCGCCGTCAGCTTCTCGTTGGCTATCTTCTGCCCGAGCTTGCCGCACATCTGCGAGGTGCCGATGCCGACCGAGGTCGCTTCAAGCGAGTGGCCGCACGCCTCGTGGAAGATGACGCCGCCGAAGCCGCTCTCGATGGCGACGGGCATCTGCCCCGCCTTGCAGTAGTCGGCGGAGAGGTTGACTATCGCCTGGCGCGCCGCCTCGGTGCCGATGCTCTTCGGCGGGAAGAGCTCGAAGACCTCCAAGCCCATGCCGCGCCCAGGGCTGCAAGAGCCAGACTGATTTTCGCCGCCCGCCGATGCCGTGGCGGAAACGAACATTCTCGTTCTCACGTGCCTGTCGCTCGTCAAAAGCCCCTCGGTGTTGGCTATCTGTATCGTATGGTCAACGTTGGCGAGCACGCCCATGACCTGCGCTATGCGCTCATCGTACTCCTTCGCCGCTCCGCAAGCCTCGCGGAGCAGGTCGCACTTGTACTTTGCCTCGGCGGTGCTCGGCATTATGCGAACGGGGTGGATATTCGGGAATACCCTTTCACCGAGGACGATGCGCTTTTCAAAGCAACCGTCACCGACTGCGGCGGCAACCGCACGCGCGCATTTTATCAAGCCCTCGCGCGACGTGTCCGAGGTGGAGCCATAGACGGTGTTCACACCCGAGAAGGCGCGTATTCCAACGCCCGAAACGGTGGAATCGGATATCGCGTCAATGGCGCCGTCCAAGAGCCGTATGTTTCCGTTTCTCGTCAGCTCACAGTAGACCTCGGCGAAGTCCGCGCCTGTGGATACCGCGATCCCGAGAATTTCTTCAAGCAATCTTTTTTCCAGCATTTTTATCTCCTTATTTGTTATTTGTTTCGCTCTAAGCTCGCTCCGCCTGCGTTTGTAAAAAACGGAACGAATGATTACATATATTATATAATAGCTTTCGCGATATTTCAAGCTTTTAAGGCGATTTTTTCAAAAACTTATCTCTCATCATCTCCCGAAGTGCGGAAGCTCTTGCGATACGCGCTCGGCGACGTGCCCGTTCGGCGCTTGAAAAGCGCCGAGAAATAGAGGGGATCGGTGAAGCCCGAGGAATAGCACACGTCGGCAACGCTCGTTTTCCCCTCCGCCAAAACGTGGCGCGCGCGGTCTATCCGTAGCCCGTCAAGGTATTCCTTCGGGCTTATCCCGTAGTGCGCCACGAAGGCGCGATAGAGCTGGGATCGGCTCACGCCGAGTATCGCCCCTATCTTATCTATGCGGCAATCGGAGCTACGGTAATTGCGATTTATGAGCGCCATGGCACGCTCCGCCGTCGTTTTACCCGAGGGGCGCGTTTCGGCGGGAGGAAACTCCTCGGCAATAGCCGCCACGAGCTCGATAACGGCGGCAAGCGCTTTCAGCTCCGCGCCCTCGGCGGCGAAGCTTTCGCGTATCTCGGCGAAAAGAGGAAGCAGGCGCTTCGCCGAAAGCGGCGCGCTGACTCGCCGCTCCTTGGAGAAGCCCGTTTTCGCGAGAAGCGCCTCGCACATCTCGCCGTCAAGATCGAGCCAAACGTAGTGCCACGGGTCGCTTCTGTCCGCGTGATACTCCGCCACGTCACCTTTATAGATAATGAAAGCTCGCCCGCCCTCTATCTCGTGAGTCACGCCGTCCACGGTGAAGTAGCCCTTCCCCGACACGACGTAGTGGATAATGTAGTGGCAACGCGCCACGGGGCCGTACCGCTGATACGGCGGATAGGAATAGATGCCCGACCAGACGGGCTCGATGAATCGCTTCATAATAGCTCCATTCGCCGCACTGCGGCGGCACAAACCTTTTGAAATCGGTGTGCCCGTTTCAAATGGGCAGACCAGCAAAAAACGGCAGAAGAAGAAAGAACTCTGCTTCTACCGTATTTTTCGGGAAAAGCAAGCTTAAAGCCTACGGTTTTCTCCGTTTTATTTAAGATTTGTGTTTTCGTTTATCGAATTTTAGCGTGCACCCGTGCCGCAAAATGCGGCTCGTTTGCTTGCCCTATATTACTTGTTCGCGTCGATATGCGGAAGATAGGCGCGAAGATAGTCAAGCCCTGAAAAGACGGTGGTGAACGCCATGAGCGCCATCATCACGTAGGCGATGAGGTGGCTCTCCCAGATGAAGGAGCAGAGCGCGGACTCGGGAAAATAGGAAAAGACGGGTTCCAACATAATGAAGAGCGAGCCCACCATCTGAGAGACGGTCTTTATCTTGCCCAGCATACTCGCGGCGACGACGATGCCGCTATTCCCCGCGACGACGAGGCGAAGGCTCGTTACCCCGAGCTCGCGAAGCAAGATAAGGAGCACGACGGCGAGGAAGATGAGTCCCTCGACGAGCTCGCCGCGAATGAGCATACACGCGGTGAGCGCGAACTGCGAGCTTATCACCATGAATTTATCCGCCAAGGGGTCTATGAATTTCCCGAAGTCGGTAACGAGGCCGTATTTTCTCGCTATCTTCCCGTCCAGCATATCGGTGAGCGAGGTGATAATGAAAACGAGAGCGGGAACGAAGAGCCCCCACCATTTGACGCTACGCATCGCGATGAGCGTCACAACGAAAACGGGAACCAGCAAAACTCTTATGAGAGAGAGTGTATTGGGAACGTTGAGTGCAGTTTTTTTCATCACGGGTCCTACCTTTCAGCGCTTGGAGCGACGGCTTCACCGACGAGATCGTAATCAAGAGCCTCGCTTATTTTGACTTCAACAAATTCGCCGCGCATAACGCGCGCCTTCGATTTAAAATAAACTCTGCCGTCCACGTCGGGCGCGTCCATATATGAGCGGCCGTAGTATATCTCGGCGACCGTATCGTAGCCCTCGCATAGGACGTTGTACGTTTTCCCTATGCAGGCGGCGTTCAGCTCCTCGCAAACGGTGAGCTGGGTTTGCATCAAGGCGTCGTACCTATCCTGCTTCGTCTGCTCGTCTATCTGATCGGGTAGCTCCGCCGCCGCAGTTCCCTCCTCGGGCGAATAGGTGAAGGCGCCGAAGCGCTCGAAGCGCGCTTCCTTGACGAAGCGGCAAAGAGCCTCGAAGTCCGCCTCCGTCTCCCCAGGAAAGCCGACCATGGCGGTCGTTCGCAAAACGATGCCTGGGACTCTTTCGCGGAGGCGACGAACGACGCTCTCGATGAGCTCGCTTCCGCCGTGCCTATTCATTCGGGAAAGGACGCTGTCGGATATGTGCTGTATCGGCAGATCGACGTATTTCAAGAGGCGCGGGTTTTCGGCGAGCTCTTCGATGAGCTCGTCCGTTATCTTATCGGGATAGCAATAGAGGAGGCGTATCCACGGGATCGAAGTCTCGCGGCAGATGGCGCGCACGAGGCGCACGAGGCTATACTCCCCGTAGAGGTCGAGCCCGTAGCGCGAGGTGTCCTGCGCGATGAGATTGAGCTCCTTGACGCCGAGCGCTTCCAGCTCTTGCGCCTCGCGGACTATATCTTCGATGGGGCGGCTTCTGAGCCCGCCGCGTATCAGGGGGATGGCGCAATAGGTGCAGCGATTGTCACAGCCCTCGGCGATTTTGAGATAGGCGGTGTAGTCTTCGGTCGTGAGTATGCGCTCGCCGCCGAGGGGCGACGTATTTTTATCCTTGAACGAGGTGTATTTTTCGCCGCGCATAACGGCGCGGCAGGCTTCCACGATGTCGCAAAGGCTTCCGACGCCTATCAGGGCGTCCACCTCGGGGAGCTCCTTCATAACTTCATCACGATAGCGCTCAACGAGGCATCCCGCCGCTATAACGTGGCGACATTTGCCCCACTCGCGAAGCTTTGCAACGTCGAGAATATTGTCGATGGACTCCTGCTTGGCGCTCTCGATGAAGCCGCAGGTGTTGACCACGATGATCTCCGCCTCGCTCTCGTCGGGCGTTATTTCAAAGCCCGCGTCGTGGAGCTTGCGAAGCATGACCTCGGTGTCAACGAGGTTTTTGGAGCAACCGAGAGAAACGAATCCTACCTTAGTCATAAAAATCTCCGTTAAAGGTCTTGTTATAAAAATGCTTCGGCTTTCATTTTAAAAAGCGGGAAAGCCGCCGCCTGTATTTTGCAAGATATATGCGCACCGCGACGGTGATGAAGGCGTCGTACGCCACGAAGGCGACGTTGATGAGCGCATACAGCGCGATTTTGAGCCAGAGCACCTCCGTGTTGAAAAACGGGACGGAGAACAGGAGCTCAACGAGGAAGAAGAGCGCCCATATAACCGCATTGATATAGGCGAGCTTCGCGACGAGCCAGAGGGGGCGCGGAAGCCGCTCGACGTATGCCTTCAATATCGGATATATGCCGAAAACGATGAGATAGGTCAGCCACACTGTGCTTCCTGGGGCGATGAGGAAGGCGACGAGAGACGTCGCGAGCCAGATGAGCCAGGTGAAGGGGCTACCGATCTCTAAGTAGACGAAAACGACGATGAGCGAGGCGATGGCGGAAACGGTCAGGTCAAGCACCTCAACGAAGGAGCCGAGAGCCATGAGCACTGCCCCGAGCGCAACGAGCAGAGCGCTCAACGTTATCCTTTTCGTTTTTTTCATATACAGGGTATAAGGTCTCCGCCCATACATTCGCAAAGACAATCCATGCAGATGAGATTTGCACAACAGTTGCAAGCGTCGTCCGTCGAAGAGCGCACCCTTTGACCGCCCCCGCCGTTGTAGGTGCTACCGTAGCCGCGTGCGGTATTGTTGAACATTTCCTTCGCCTTCTGATATTCGACGTTGGATGGGTCCATGCTGCATGCGACTTCAAGCTCGCGCATCGCGTCGTTGACGCGATTTCTGTGCATGAGGAGAACGCTCGCGAGGTAATGCCACTCGGCGGTGCGGTCGTTTTTATCGACGGCGGAGAGCTCCACCTCGGCGTCGGTGAACTTACGATCGTTTATCATCGTTCTCACCTTGGCGTAAACTCCCGTTGACGAATAGCCGTAGTTGTAGCTATCGTTGCCGCTCGCGTTGCCGCCGTCCTGGCGGAGGCGCTGTATCTCGTCGTAGGCGGCATTTATCTCCGCCATCTTTTCGTTGGCAAGGTCTTTCAGGGGGTTATCCGCGTCGTAATTATCGGGGTGATATTTTTTGGCGAGCTCGCGGTAAGCCGCCTTGATCTCATCATCGCTTGCGTTTTTGGAAACGCCGAGGACGGAATAGGGATCTTTCATTTATCGTTCTCCTTTTCGAGGGCTTTTTCATTGTTCGGCTCGTCAAGAAACGCTATGCGCTGAACGAGCCCGAGATATATGATGTTTTTTATAAGATTTTCAATCGTGTGGCGATTGCCGAATGGCATAAGGTTGACCGCCGCCTCGATCTTGCGGCATTCAAGAATGAGGGCGCATTTTATATTCGCCTTATTTTCCGCGCTAAGCGCCGCGCCGCCGTAAGCTTCAACGTAGGGGTTATACGAGCCGCTTCTTTTGTCCTTTTCGTAGTCCTCCGCCGCGTCTGCCGCGTAGATGAAGCGTCCGAGCCCCGCGCCGCACTCCCGCGTCACGAGAGCCGCCTCTCCTTCAAGCCCGAAGGAAAAGACCTCGCCAAGAAGCTCCCCGAAAAGCCTCGCGGGCTCATCGACGCTCGGCTCGCGCCGCTCTTCCAGAGCGCTTATCGCCGCGAGCTTTTCGGCAACGATGGCGGAAAGCGCGGCCATATCCGCGCGGGCTCGCGCGGACGAGAGAATGGGGCGAAGCGCTGAAACGGCGGCGCGCTTCATCGGTTTCTCATCGTGCAAATCGTCGAGCAGCTTATAGTAGGTCAAAATGGCGAAGGCGCGCGCCGTATATTCCGTCGCGGCATTTTCGCAAAGCATACAGCGCTTTTTGAAGGGGTGCGCTATGCACCGCGCCGTCCTTGCCGCAAAGGCTTCGTTCGGCAGATAGACCATTCGGACGAGGGCTAAGAAAACGCTGTCGTAGGATAGCGTGACGTTTGAAAGTGCGCCCGTATGCGCCTTCATCGAGCGGCAAATGCCGCAATAGGTAGCCTTATAGAACTCAAATTCCTTAACAAGGAGCTCGGAGCTCACGGGCTTGACGTAACCGAACAATTAAAGCTTCCTTCCTATGTAACGTAAGCTATGAATTTAAAGTCTGTGTGTTTGCTCAGGACTTCTTCGCGACGCCGTCAAGGTATGCGGGCGCGTGAAACGCGCCAAGTACCGACGCATATATTATACCAGGAAGCAAAAATGTGTGCTCGCACGGACATTTTTGCGACGCCGTCAAGAAGCGTGGGCGCGGCAACGCGCCGAAGGGCGTTAGCCCGAAAGGGTTGTGCGCGACCGCGCAAAAAGCTTTCGCACGCGAACTATACCAGGAAGCGAAAATGTGTGCTCGCACGGACATTTTCGCGACGCCGTCAAGAAGCGTGGGCGCGGCAACGCGCCGAAGGGCGTTAACCCGAAAGGGTTGTGCGCGACCGCGCAAAAAGCTTTCGCACGCGAATTATACCAGGAAGCAAAAATGTGTGCTCGCACGGACATTTTTGCGACGCCGTCAATATACGTGGCGCACGAACGTGCGCGAAGGGGGCGAAGCCCCTAAACTTGTGCGCCAATGCGCGCAAGTTTAACACGTATATTATAACACATATTTTAAGCTTTGTGTGAATTTTTCAAAAATTTTTTTGATATATTTCGTAATATATGGCTCGAAAAAGCAAATACGGGCGCGAATCGCGCAAGCTTGCGTCAAAAGCCCGAGAGCTTCGGGCGCGCAAAAAGAAGGCTCGCGCGCCTTTGCGGCGAGCAAGCCTTCTTGTATTATTTATTCTTATCCATACCCTTGCGAGTCAGGGATATACGGTGCTTCTCCACGTTAACGTCCTTAATTCTTACGTCGATGACATCGCCCGTTTTGAAGAGCTCCGAGGGGTGCTTGATATAGCGGTCGCTCATCTCGGAAATGTGAAGCAGACCGTCGTGGTGCACACCGATATCCACGAAGCAACCGAAGTCCACCACGTTTCTCACCGTGCCTTTGAGCTGCATATCGGGCTTCAAGTCCTCTATGTCGAGCACGTCCGTTGAAAGGACGGGCGAGGGCGCATCGTCTCGTATATCGCGACCAGGCTTTTCAAGTTCACCTATTATGTCTTCAAGCGTCGGAGCGCCGCAGCCCAATTCGCGCGCCAGCTTCTCAATTCCGTACTGCTGCGCCTTGAAACGAAGAAGAACGAGATTGTTGTTCTTCACGTCGTCGGTGTTGAAGCCGAAGCGATGAAGCAGCTCCTCCGCTATCGAATAGGACTCGGGGTGCACACCCGTGTTATCGAGCACGTCCTTGGCGCCTGGAACGCGAAGAAAGCCCGCGCACTGTGTGAACGCCTTTTCGCCTATCTTCGGCACGTTCAATATCTGCTTTCTCGAACGGAACTCGCCGTTCTCTTCGCGGTACTTGACTATGTTCTTTGCCGCCGTCGCGTTAATTCCCGAAACGTAGGAGAGCAAGGAATACGAGGCGGTATTCACGTCGACACCCACCGCGTTAACGCAATCCTCGACAACGCCGCCAAGAGCCTCGGTCAATCGGTTTTGCTTCATATCGTGCTGATACTGACCAACGCCTATCGCCTTCGGCTCTATCTTGACGAGCTCCGCGAGCGGGTCTTGAAGGCGCCTTGCTATCGAAACGGCGCTTCTCTGCATAACGTCGAAGTCGGGGAATTCCTCCGTCGCCAGCTTCGACGCGGAATAAACGGAAGCTCCCGCCTCGGAAACTATCGTGTACTTAACACCCTTCGGGCAGAGAGGATCGCGGATAACGCTATCGGCGATGAAGCGCTCGGACTCGCGCGAAGCGGTACCGTTTCCTATTGAAACGACGTCCACCGCGTGCTTTCTGATGAGCCTCAGCACAACGTCCTTCGACTTTGCAATATCCGCCTCGTTCGGCTTTCCCTTCGTGCGGAATGGATATATGACCGCCGTATCGAGCACCTTGCCCGTTTTATCGACGACGGCGAGCTTACAGCCGTGACCGTAGCCAGGGTCGTAGCCCAGCACCGTTTTGCCCTTTATGGGAGAAACGAGCAAAAGGTTGCGCAAATTCTCTGCAAAAACTTTAAGCGCGCCCTCGGAAGCATCGTCAAACAGGGAGGTACGCACCTCCCTCTCGATGGCGGGGAAAAGCAGGCGCTCATAAGCGTCATTCAGCGTCGCCATAAGATAAGGAAGCGCGGGCGACTTCTTGTTAGTTATTATCCTGGAAACGAGCTGCGCAACGCCGTCATCGACGGGAAGCGTTACCGCAACTTTAAGGAAGTCTTCCTTCTCGCCTCTGTTTATGGCGAGAACTCTGTGCCCTTTGAGCTTCTTTATCGGCTCGGAAAAATCGTAATAGTTCTCGTAGACCGAGGTTTCCTCCGTCGTCCCCTTCGTTGTGAGCGCACCGTAATTCACCGTGTATTCGCGAAGCATCTTACGTATCTCCGCGTTGTTGGAAACATCCTCGGCGATTATATCGGAGGCACCCTGCAATGCCGCCGCCGCATCGGGAACTTCCTTGCCCTCCTCGGCGGAAACGAACTGCTCCGCATAGACCGCGATCTCGGGGTCGTACTCGTCTCTCTGCTCCATAATGTAGTTCGCAAGGGGCTCCAAGCCCTTCGCCCTCGCGATGGAGGCGCGCGTCGTTCTCTTCGGCTTGAAGGGGCGATATATATCTTCCAGCTCCACGAGCGTTTTCGCGTTGTTCAGGGCGTGCGTTATCTCGGGGGTAAGCTTCTCCTGCGCTTCGATGAGCGAGGATATCTCCTCGCGGCGCTCGTCCAGCTTGCGCAAATATTGAAGCCTATCGTAGAGGTCGCGAAGGGTCGCGTCGTCGAGGCTACCCGTAACCTCCTTGCGGTACCTTGAAATGAAGGGGATCGTGTTTCCCTCGTCTATCAAGGCGACGGTGTTTGCCACCTGCTCCTCCTTGATATTAAATTCTTGCGCCAGAGTTTTTACAATATCCATATAACCTCATTCCGCCGCCATAGCGGCGGCACATTTTTTTGGAAATTCAACGTCCTAACTTACGAATACGTTTGAATTTCGATGCGTGGGGGTGACTTACCCACGAACAATAAAAATTTCACACATTCATTTCTCGGCGGGTAAAGCCCGCCTCTCAAAGCGAAGCTTTAAGCCTTCGTATCGAGCTTACAAAATTCGACTCTTATATTTTAGCACAAGCCGAGCGATTTGTAAAGGGCTTTTTAAATTCCTGCCTCGGCGGCGAGCGTATCCCGCTCCTCTTGCGATAGATAGCGCCATTCGCCGCGCGATAGTGTGCGGTCAAGCTCTATCCCCGCGAAGCTTATCCTTTCGAGGAAGGTGACGCGGGAGCCGAGAGTCGCCACCATTCGCTTTATCTGATGATACTTCCCCTCGGTGAGCGTTATAACGCCGCCCAGCCTATCCTCGTCGGCTTCGAGCACCGCGCTCTTACATTCGTAGCCGTCTGCCAACGTAAGCCCCGCCGCGAAGCGCTCCTCGGCACTAGGGGGGAGCAGCGCCGAGCACTTGAAAAGATATTTTTTTGCCACGTGGCGGCGCGGCGACAGGGCGCGGTGCGCCAGCGCTCCGTCATCGGTCAGGAGCATGAGCCCCACCGTGTCGCGGTCAAGGCGCCCGACGGGAAAGAGCTCGCGCCGCCGAAGCTCGGCGGGCAAAAGCGCGGTGACGACGGGGAGAGCCGCGTCCTCCGTGGCGCTGACGTAGCCCTCGGGCTTGTTCAGCATAACGTAGACGCATTTTTTGTACTCCACCCGCTGCCCCATATAGACGAGCTCGACGCACTCGGGGTCAACGTGGCGCGAGAGATCGCGCACCGCCGCGCCGTTCAGGGTGACGAGCCCGCGCCGCGCCGCCTGTGCCGCCTCCTTGCGGGAGGCGACGCCCATATCCGATAAAAGCTTATCTATCCTCATCAGGCGCTCCCCTTCGCCAGCTGCTCCTTGTGGTATTGAAGCATATAGAGCCCGTAGTATTTTCCGCGCTTTTCAAGGAGCTCGAAGTGATTTCCCTCCTCGACGATCTCGCCGTGCGAGAGGACGATTATCTTATCCGCGTGCTGTATCGTTGAGAGTCTGTGCGCCACCATCAGCATGGTGCCAACGTTCATCATCTTTTCCAGCGAATTTTGAATTAGCAGCTCGGTCTCCGTATCTATATTCGCCGTCGCCTCGTCAAGTATCATCACGTCGGGCTTATGTGCTATCGTTCGCGCAAAGGAGAGCAATTGACGCTGCCCCTGCGAGAAATTGTTCCCGCGCTCGCGCACCTGCTCGTCAAGCCCGTCTTTAAGCTTCGCGATAAAGTGGTCTGCATTGACGTAGCGGCAGGTCTCCTTCACCGTTTCGTCGTCTATGCTCTCGTCGCGAAGGATGATATTGGAGCGTATCGTTCCCGAGAAGAGGAAAACGTCTTGTAGCATCTGCCCGAAGTGCTTTCTGAGAGACGAGATCTTTATATCCTTTATGTTTATGCCGTCTATCAGTATCTCGCCGCGCTGAATATCGTAGTTGCGGCAGATGAGCGAAAGTATCGTCGTTTTCCCCGAGCCCGTTGAGCCGACGAAGGCGACGGTGTCTCCCGCGTTGACCTTGAAGGAAACGTTTTTGAGCACCCAGTCCTCGCCCACGTAGGCAAACCAGACGTTGCGGAACTCGATGTTGCCCTCGATATGTTCAAGCTCTCTCGCGCCCTCGGAGTCAACGACCTCGGGCTTCATATCGAGTATCGTGAATATCTTCTCGCCCGAGGCGAAGGCGGACTGCAAGCGATTAAACTGATCCGCCAAGCTCTGTATCGGGTTATAGAATTTGTTGATATACATATAGAAACTGACTATTATCTCGGAATTTATCGTTTTTCCAAGGAAGCTTGTTCCGTCCATCGCGCCCTTCGCGCCTATATAAAAGAGGAACATTACCGAGGTGATATAGAGCATATAGACCATGGGGCGGAAAATGCCAAAAACGAAGATTTGATCGCGCTTCGCCTTTGAGAGCTTTTCGTTGCGCTCCTCAAACTCCTCCGCCTTGCGCTCCTCGCGATTGAATATCTGCGTTATTTTCATTCCCGAGAGATTTTCCGAGAGGAAGATATTTATGCCCGTCGTTCCGTCCTTAACTCTCCTGTACGCGCGGCGCGAAAACTTTCTGAATATCACGGTGAAAAGAATGATGAAGGGAACGAAGCAGAGCACCATCAGCGTCAGCTCGTAGTTCAAGAGCAACATCGCCGCCAGAACGCCGACGATGACGAAAACGTTCTTAACAAGATTGGCAAGTATGCTCGTAAACATTATCGAAATGGCGTTCGTATCGTTGGCGACGCGCGTAACGAGCGTGCCGACGGGGATATGGTTGAGCTGATCGTGCGAAAGGCTCTCGATGTGTGTGAAAACGTCCTCGCGCACTTTTGAAAGTATCTTCTGCCCCGTCACCTGCAAAAGAATGGACTGGATATAGGTGCAAACGAGAGAAACGATGAGTATGCTCGCGTAGATCGCGACCATAACAAGAAGCTCGCTCATCTCGAAGCCCGCTTGCTTTATTATGCCCTGTATCTTGCCTATCAAGAGGGGGGAGATAATATCGTAGGATATGGAAAACAGCATAACGATGCCGACGATGATGAAGTTCAGAGCGTAGGGCTTCGCATAGCGCAAAAGCCGCCGTATTATCTCCGAGTCCTTCATATTGCGGTCAAAGCCAATTGCTTCCTTCTTATCCTTCATCAAGGCGTACGCCAGCACGAAAAAGAGGGCGAAAACGCCTATCACGGCTCCCGTCATAAGTAATGGATAGTATTTCATTGAGACTCCTCGTGATTTTAGGGCGCTTACGCGTCCTTTTCCTCGTCAAGCTTTTGAAGCTCAACGGTCTTTCTGTATTCCGCCGAGGTGCGGCAAAGCTCCTCGTGAGTTCCGACGGCGGAAATGCGCCCGTCTTCTATGAAGATTATCTTATCCATCTTTTCCACGGTGGATATCCTGTGCGCTATGAGTATCGTCGTTTTCCCCTTGCGGTTCTCGCGGAGGTTTTCGATGATGACCTTCTCCGTCTTGGTATCGACGGCGGAAACCGAATCGTCAAGAATGAGGATCGCCGCGTCTTTCATCACGGCGCGCGCTATCGAAATGCGCTGCTTCTGTCCGCCCGAAACGGTGACGCCGCGCTCACCCAAAACGGTTGCGTACGCCTCGGGGAACTCCGCGATATTATCGTGAACGTCGGAGAGGCGCGCGGCGCGCACCACGTCGCTCATCGTGCCGCCGTCCGTGGCGAAGGCGATATTGTTCTCTATCGTGTCGCTGAAAAGGAAATTATCCTGGGGAACGTAGGCGGCGAAGCGGCGCACGGTGCGTATCGGGATATCGTTCACGTCGTGCCCGTCTATAAACAGCGTTCCGTTCGGAACGTTGTAGGTGCGCAAAATGAGATCGACAACGGTGGTCTTGCCCGAGCCCGTCTTTCCTATGATCCCGACGTTCTCGCCCGCGTTTATCTTAAACGAAGCGTCAACGAGGGCGTCGTAGTCCGCACCAGGGTAACGGAAGGTGAGGTTTTTAAATTCTATATCGCCACGTATCTCGGCAACGTCGGTGACGCCCTCGCGGTCAACGACCTCGTTCTTCGTTTCAAGCAGGTTGGCGACGCGCTTCATGGAGGCGGCGCCGCGAGACGACATCTCGATGAGCTGCGAGACCGCCATGATGGGCCACACCACCGAGGTGAAATAGCTTATGAACTTGATGAGGCCGCCCGCCGTGAAGCCCTCGGCTCCCGAATAGACGAGGTAGCCGCCGTAGCCGAGAATGATACAGACAACTGACTCGACAAAGAGCGTTACGAAAATGCCCATGAGCGTTGACGCCTTCGTGTAGCTGACGTTGGCATTCTCGTTGTCCTTATTTATCCTCTTGAATGCAAGCAGCTCGCGAGACTCCTTGACGAACGCCTTGATAACGGCGATACCCGAGAAGCTTTCCTGAGCAAAATCGGAGAGCGACGAGAACGCCTCCTGCCGCGTTTCCCACTTTTTCATCATATATTTACCAACGATGGTGGCAACAATGAAGAGAAATATCATCGGTATCAAGGAAAGGAGCGTCAGGACCCAATTCATTCGCGCCATCTTGTATATGGCGAGCGTTCCGAGAAGAAGCGCGTCGAAGAACATCAAAACTCCGTCACCGAAGCACTCCTGTATCGTTTCAAGGTCGTTCGTGAAGAGCGACATGAGATCGCCCACCTTGTGCTCGTGGTAAAACTGCTGCGGAAGCGTTTTGCAATGTGCGAACATTTTGCTTCTTATCTCCGTTTCCACCTTGATGGCGGAGCCAAAGAAGCAGATGCGCCACAAAAAGCGCCCGAGCACCATGGCAAAGATGATAAACATGAGGGGGCGGCAGACCTGCTCCAAAACGAGCTCCACCGTAAAGCGGCGCACCACGCCGTCTATCTCGACGTAGCCCGTGTTCGCCCCGTCGATTATCATCTGATAGAGCTCGGGTATTTCCAGCTGCAAATAATCGACGATGAGAAGCGCCATAACGCCGAGAAGGAGCATAGGTCCATATTTCAGGTAATAGCGATTTATGTGTTTTCCAAATATCATATTGTGTTTCCATTCCGCCGCAAAGCGGCAATACTGCGTGAAGCCGAAAGCGCGGCAACAAGCGCGCAGTCGGGGTAGCTTAAAGCTGAAAGTGCGGCTTATGAGCGCTAACTCGAAGCCACCGTCACAAGCTCTTTAAGCGCACACGGCGGCAGGGGCTCGCCCCTGCCGCTTAGCGTATTTGATTGCTTTATTTTTGAACGAGGTGGACCGCGAAGCCAGCTATCTCATCCTTAAAGTAGGCGAACTTCGGCTTGCCCGTCTTATCATCGTAGGTGATGCTCGCCTCGTCGAACTCGAAGCCCATTCTCTTGAAGTACGCCATGGCGCGATCGACGAAATGCGTCTTGATACCGATGTGCCCGTTCGCACCTGGGCCCTTGGAATGCATAAACTCAAATTCCTCGCTCGCGAAGGTGGACTTGGAGGTTTCGCGAAGCGGCATACCAAACATGAGAGAGAAAAGTCCTGCGGCGCGCGTCGCCTCCGCCTTGTCGGGGCAATTGATCCCAATGTGGGTAAATTCAAGACCCAGCATGGTCTTGACGGCGTTCCTCGTGAGGGCGGTTATCTCGCTCCACTTCTTTTCGCGAACGAGCTCATCCTTGACCATGAAGGAGCCGCCGCAAGCGATTATCTTGTTGAATTTCAAATATTCAAGCAGGTTGTCCGCATTTATGCCGCCCGTCGGCATAAACGTCAGCTGTCCGTAAGGCGCCGCCATCGCTTTGAGCATTTTGAGCCCGCCCGCCGCCTCCGCGGGGAAGAATTTGACGGTCGACAAGCCGAGCTCGAGCGCCGCCTCCACGTCGGAGGGGTTGGAGCAGCCTGGGAGCATGGGAACGCCCTTGGAGAGGCAGTACGCCGTCACCTTCGGGTTGAGTCCAGGGGAAACGAGGAACTTGGAGCCCGCCGCTATCGCAGCGTCCACCTGCTCCGTCGTCAGCACCGTGCCCGCGCCGACAAGCATTTCGGGATACGCCTCCGTGATATTTTTTATAGCCTCCGCCGCGCACTTGGTGCGGAAGGTAATCTCGGCGGCGGGCAAGCCACCGTCAATCAGCGCCTTCGCGAGCGGCACCGCGTCGTCAGGGTTTTCAATCTTGATGACGGGGATGAGACCTATCGAATAGAGTTCTTTCATCATATCGTTGTTCATAGTAATTCTCCTCATAAGTTTATCACAATGATTATACAATATTATATAAATGCCGACAATTGCAAATCTTGCCCGAGAGATTGCAAAACTTGCTCATCTGTGTAGCAAAGAAAATAAGGCGCTGCGCCATTAAGAGTACAGATAAAACAAGGTAAATATGAGCATTTAAAAAAACATCTGTATTTTTAGTGTGAAGCAGCCCATGCAAAAAGCGCTTGACAGCCGCAAGAAAAAACGGTATAATTATTCTAATAAATTAGAATTTAAGCCGTGCTTCGGCGCGGCTCAACGGGGGCGCAATGAAGATAGCCATACTCACCAAGGACCAATATCTCTATCAAAAGCTCTTCTTAGAGCTAAGCGAGGCGGGTGGCTTCGAGGTCTGCGCCACGGATGCGGACCTCACCGTCTGTGACCTCGACACCGTGCCGAGCGGGGGCGACGTAACTCTCTCGCGAAGGAGCGACGTCGGCGCCGACCTTCACCTTCCCCTGCCCCTCGGTGCGTTGACGGCGCGGCTTCGCGGCGGCGATCGCCTCGTTCTCGACGCGGCGCGCAGAACGGCGCGCCTTGCGGGGCGCGAGGAAAAGCTGACGGAGCTGGAATTTTCCCTCCTCTCCCTGCTCTGCGAGCGGCGCGGCTTCGTCGGTCGCCGCGAACTCATCGAAAGGCTTTGGAGCGCGGAGGCGAGCGACAGCGCCCTCAACGTCTACGTCCACTATCTGCGCGAAAAACTCGAGCGCGGCGGCGAACGCCTCATTATCTCCTCGCGCCGCGAGGGCTATCGCATAAACGAAAAATATCTTCCGATACCCGATACCGACAACAATAAGAACGAAGGGGGTGCAACTCTTGAAGCTTGAACTGATAACGGGCTCCTTGCGCGCGCCGCTCCGCCGCCACGTCGTCGAAGAGATAAGGCGGCTCTCCGCGGAGAGGTCCCCCTGCTTCCTCATCGTTCCCGAGCAAGAGACGCTGGCGGCGGAAAAAGAGATGAGCCGCGAGCTCCCCGATGACGCGCCGCTCTATTTTGAAGCGACCAACTTCACGCGCTTTGCGGACAGCGCTTTCAGAAGCCTCGGCGGAATTGCGAGCGAGCGCCCCGACCGAGCGCGCCGCGCCCTCATTATGTGGCAATGCTTGACGGAACTTTCACCTGTACTTCACGTCATGGGCTCTCGCGGCGGCGTTACCGTCGGACAGGTGAGCCGCGCGATAGCGGCTATGAATGAGCTCGACAGCTTCGGCATAGGAGCGGAGGCTCTTGCCGAGGCGGGCGCGGCGAGCCGCGAAGCGCACCCACGCCTCGCGGATAAGTTAGACGACGCGGCGCTCATCGCGAGCGCCTACAAGGCGGCGCTCGCGAAAAAATACGACGGCGCGCGTGACGAGCTCGAAGCCCTTTGCGACAGGCTGGCGGAAGAGCCGAATTTTTTACACGGGGCGCACCTTTTCGTCGAAGGCTTCACCTCGTTCACCGAGGCACAATATAGGCTTCTCTGCATTTTGGCGGAGCGCGGCGAGCTCTCCGTCGCCCTGTCTCTTCCGCGCGGCGCCGAGGAAAGCTTTGAATACACGGAAACGCGCCACGCCAAGGCGCGCCTCTCAAAGCTGGCGGCACGCCGCGGAATAGCGATTAAAGTGACACGGGTAGCGAACGACGCCAATGAGAGGAGCGAGCTCCTCGCCGACGCCTGCGACAGCCTTTGGAGAAGCGGAGCACACGTCTCCGCCACGGAGGCGGACGCGGAACGGCTTCGTATCTTCGAGGGGAGAGACCCCTACGAGGAATGTGAATTTGTGGCGGCGGACATACGGCGGCGCGTGGAAGCGGGGGCGCGCTATTCCGACGTGGCAATAGTTGCGCGCGACGCGGAGCGCTACGTGGGAATACTCGACGGAGCTCTCGCGGCAAGCGCCGTTCCCCACTTCTTTTCAAAGCGGCGCGACGTTCTAAGCTTCGAGGCGACGCGCTTTATGTGCGGCGCCATCGCGGCAGTCGCCTCGGGCTTCGCCCGCGAGGACGTGATGACCTACGCCAAGAGTGGTTTTTCAGGTATAACGCGGGACGCGTGCGACGAATTTGAGCTCTACGCGGAGCAATGGCAGATAACGGGGCGACGCTTTTTAGACGAAGGGTGGAGCATGCGCCCCGAGGGCTACACCCTTCGCCGCGAAGCGGGCGCCGACGAAAGGCTCGCACGGATCAACGAAACGCGCACCACCATCATCGAGCCCTTAGCCCACCTCGCCGACGCCTTCGCGGCGGCAAATACGATACGCGGCTTCTCCGAAGCGCTCGTCGCCTTCCTCAGCGAGGCGAAGCTTGAAGAAAAGATAGCGCGCCGCTCCGATGAGCTCTACGCCCTCGGAGAAGCGGACTCCGCCGAGGAGCTTGCGGGGCTCTGGCCCCTGCTCTGCAACGCGCTCGACACCCTCGTTGAAGCGGCGGGCGACGCACACGCGGACACGGACAGCTTCAAGAGCCGCCTCGAGCTCGTGCTCGGCGAGATAAAGCTTGGGCGTATCCCCGCCTACGCCGACGAAGTCACCGTGGGCTCCGCGGATATGCTCCGCCTCGACCGAAAAAAGCACGTCTACCTGATAGGAGTCAACGAGGGCGAGTTCCCCGCCGCCCCCGCGGAGACCTCGTTTTTCAGCGACCGCGAAAAAGCGACGCTCCCCCAATACAACGTTGAGCTCGGAAAGAGCTCCGAATTTGATTTTGCGCGCGAGCTCTTCTACTTTTCGCGCGCCTTTGCGGCAGGCTCGGAGAGCGTCACTCTCCTCTTCGCCGACCGTGACTCCGCCTTTAAGCCGTCGCCCCCCGCCGATATCGTTGCGCGCCTCGCCGCGATGACGAACGAGCTCGTGCGACCACGAAAAATACGCGATGTTCCGCTCGGCGAAAAGCTTTTCAGCCCCGAAGCCGCCCTCGCGGCGTTGCGGCGCGGCGCTCCCCGTGAGCTTGCCGAACGCCTCACGGAGCTCGGGCTTCGCCCGCGGATAGAGGCGTGTGAACACACCATCGTCAACGAGGGGGCGGATATAGGCGCGGAAGCCGCGAGCGCCGCCTTTGCGAGTGACATCGGGCTAACGCAAACGCGAATCGACAAATACGCCGACTGCCCCCTCGCCTACTTCTGCCAATACGTCGTCGACCTCAAAGAGACCGAGGAGGCGCAATTTGACGCGCGCAACGTCGGCTCCTACATCCACGCGATACTCGAAAGCTTCTTTGCGGAGCTCGGGCGGCGCGGCGCAAGCGTGAGCGAACTCGGCGCCGACGAGCGCCGCGAGCTCGCCGAAAGGGCGGCGCGCGAATATCTCACCGCTCTCGGCGGCGGAACGACGGCGCGCGGGCGCTTTGAATTTATGACGGAGCGCTTGAAGAACACGGCGCTCCCCGTCATCGACGGGCTATGCGACGAGCTCCAAGGCGGAAGCTACGAGCCGCGCTTCTTTGAGCTCGGGATCGAGGCGGGCGTGGCGGGCTCGCCCGAGGCGATAAGCGTGGAGCTTTCGGGAGGCAAAAGGGCTCGCGTTTTCGGCAGTATCGACCGCGTTGACACCTATCGCGTCGGAAGCGACGTCTACGTGCGCGTCATCGACTACAAAACGGGAGCCAAGGTCTTTTCGCCGAAGGATCTCGACGAGGGGCGCAACCTGCAAATGTTCCTCTATCTGAAATCCGTCGTCGAAACGCGAGACCCCGAATTCCTCGCACGGATCGGCGTCGGCGACAGGGGCAAGCTCATTCCTGCGGGCGTTCTCTACGTCAAGGCGGAGATAGGCGACCCCAAGATAGCCCACGCGGACGAGGAGGAAGCGCTCGCCGCCGTCCGCAAGAATCAGAAGCGCGACGGAATGCTCCTCGACGACGCGGAAAGCCTCGCGGCAATGGGCGGCGGCAAAAGCGTCGACGCCATCGCGAAACGTGCCGACCGCCTCTACACACGCGAGGGCTGGGACGAGCTTTGCTCCAAGGTGGAGGGCTCCGTCGCTCGCGTCGGCGAAGCCCTGCTCGGCGGGCACTTCAAGGCTCGCAAAAGCTCCCTCGGCGAAAAAAATTCGCCTTGCGACTTCTGCCCCTACAAGCCTATATGCCGCCGCGGCTTCCGCCCCGCCCAAAGGCATTGACGCGGGCGAAGAGCTTCACGGAAGCCTTAAAAATTAATCGGGTGCGGCTTCATTTAGGCATAAATAAAAGAGCGAAGAAACCGTCAAAAAGCGGTAGCTTCGCTCTAATTTTTGTTATTCATTTTTGAGATTGAAATTCTCTGGATTTCTTCCGATTTATGTTCTTTTCGTTTATGCCTAAATCAAGCGAGCCGCAAAGGCGCTTCGCACAAGAATACAGATGTTTTTCTTTAAACGCTCAATCTTTGTCTTCTTTTATCTGTATTCTTAATGTCTCAGCACCTTCTTATGTATGCAATAGTGCTCGCACTATAAAAGCTCACATCGGCTTTTGTTTATGCGGCGAGGGTGCCGCGAACAAGCTCGCGAGCGAGGCGAAGCTTCACGTGAGAAATTACGCCAAAATCTTTTTAACGCAACCCGCTATTCTCTCGTCCTTGCAATTGGCGAAGAAGAGCTCCGCGAAGCGGCTACCGCCGAGGGCACCGCGAACGAGCTCGCGGTCGAGATTTTCGAGGATATAGACGATGTCGGTATGCGTTACCTTTTTGACCTCGTCGAGTATCTTCTTATTGCGCTGTTCGGGTATCGCGCGCTCGCGGGGATATCCGAGCCCCCATTCGGAAACGAAGAGCTTTTCAAAAACGTATTGAAGGTTGAGCTCCGCGCCCCAGCCCCAACCCTTGGCAAAGGGGAGCGCGATGGCGTTACCGTTATTGACCTGGGTGAACTGATATGCGTCCGTGGGGTCAACGACGTGACCGCAGAGGACGCCTGGGAAGGAGTTGCAAGCGAGCATTGCGCCCTCACCCGTTCCGCACCCCGTTATAACGAGGTCTGCGGCACCCGAATTGAGCAGGGTTGCCGCGAGGATACCTATCTGCACGTAGGTCAGCTGTTCCTTATCGTCGGCGGAGTACATTCCGTAGTTGTGCACCTCGTGCCCAAGGGGCTCGACGACTTTTTTAAGCGTCTCACAGATGACCGCGTTCTTCGCCGCCTGGCTGTTTTCGTTTATAAGAGCAATTTTCATTTTCTTCTCCATTCAAGTGTTATATATTTGAGTCCGCCGTGCGGCGGCGGGTGTTGTACCCGTGGTTTAATTCGCTACGTGAGCCGAGCTCGGCTCTTACTGCATCATAGCTCGGACTGCGGAGATAGCTTACCTCTCCATCGAAAGCCGTGAAGCGGCTCCAAAGTCGAAGTCGTGCCTTTTACTGCGTCATAGCTCGGACTTTGAAGATGGCTTACCTCTTCATCGAAAGCCGTGAGCTCCGAAGCCGAAGTCGTATCTCTTACGGCGTTAATCTGTTCGGACCGCGGAAGAGGAACTGCACCTCTTTTATCGAGAGCCCGAGGAAGAGCATGGTGAGGCGGTCAATGCCGAGGCCGAAGCCGCCGTGCGGCGGGCAGCCGTACTTGAAAAATTCAAGGTAGAACTTAACGTCTTCGGCAAGTCCCTTTTCCTCCGCCTGTGCCTTCAAGACCTCGTAGCGGTGCTCGCGCTGTGCGCCCGTCGTTATCTCGACGCCGCGCCAGATAAGGTCGTAGCCCATCGGAACGCCCCTCTCGTCACGCATGTGGTAGAAGGCTCTCTCCTTCGCGTCATAATCGGTTATAAAGAGAAATTCATGCCCGAATTTATCCGCGGCGAGCTTGCGCGTCATTCTCTCCGCCTCGGTCGTGAGGTCTCCTTTAAGCTCATCGGGAACGGTGTAGCCATACCTCGCTTCAAGCTCGCGATACACGTCGCAAAGCTTCATGCGCGGGAACGGAAGCTTCGGAACGGTGAGCTCTTCCCCCGTCAGCTCGCGAAGCTCTTCGCCGTGTTTTTTCTTGACCTCGGCTATCGCATAAGCAAGAAGCTCTTCTTCCATCTTCATAACGTCTTCAACGCCCGTGACGTAAGAAAATTCAAGGTCAAAGCCCGTGAACTCGGTCGCGTGCTTATTCGTGTACGATTTTTCGGCTCTGAAAACGGGGCCCGTTTCAAAAATGCGCTCCAAGCCCGCCGCCATCGCCATCTGCTTATAGAACTGCGGCGACTGCGCGAGATAGGCTTTGGTATCGAAGTATTTGACCTCGAAAACGTCGGAGCCCGACTCACTCGCCGCACCGATGAGCTTCGGGGTATGTATCTCGACGAAATTGTTTTTCAAAAGAAACTCGCGCATCGCGTTCGTCAAGGTCGTTTGCAGCTTTATCATCAGGTGATTGGAATCGCGGCGAAGGTCTATCCAGCGGTAGTCCATACGGCACTCGATATCCGAGTCGTCTTTTATCGGGAGCGCTTCGGCGACGGACTCGACGCGCATCGTGTCGGGGAGCATTTCGCGGCCGCCGAGCTTGACGTAGTCGTTGACCACGACCTCGCCCTCGAAGGTGACGACGGATTGCGGCGTCAGGGTATCGAGCATTTCGGAAAACTCTGGGTGCTTCTCTTTTTCGACGGTGACTTGGAGCTTGCCCGTTATATCCTTGACGACGATGAAAGCCATCGTTCTTTTGTTGCGGAAATTTTCAACGAAGCCCTGAACGCGGCATTTGCCCGAAGTGACGTCCTCTATGTAAGTTCTTTCCATATTTTCTCCATTCCGCCGCCGAAGCGGCAATGCGCGCGTTGCGCGCTACTTACAGTAAATATTATAATGCATTTCAGCCTAAAAGTCAAGGCTTATATAGTTTTCATCCATTTGATAGAAGCATCGAGCCAGCCCTCGGCGAGCGGCTGAGTGGATTCGGGCGTTGCCGTGCTCGTATAATCCGTGGCGAGGCAGATCCCGTGCGGTCCGTAGGGATAGACGTGCAGAGTGAACGGCACGCCGTTGTCGGCGCAAGCCATGGCGTACTTCAAGCTCCCTTGAACGGGGACGTCCTTATCCGTCGCGGTATGCCAAATGAAGGCGGGTGGCGTTTCGGAGGTGACGTGCTTTTCAAGAGAATAGGCGTCTCTCTCCTCGTCGGTCAAGGCGGAGAAGGGCTTATTCAAAAGATTTGCAATTGAAGCTCCGTGCGTCGGTATGTATGCGCTAATGACGGGGTAGGCGAGCACCACGCCGCGCGGGCGCGCGGAATTTTCGGGAAGCCCGAGGCGCTTCTCGACGAAGCCGTGCATCGTTGCGAGCGAGGCGCAAAGGTGGCCGCCCGCGGAATAGCCCTCGGCGAAGATACGCTCGGGATTCACGTTGTATTCCTCCGCGTGCTCCCTGATATAATTCATAGCGAGCGCGGCATATTCGAGGTGCATGGGGAAAACGTCTTTTTCCGATGCGCGATAATTGAGCTCAAACGCGTTGACGCCTCGCGCCACGTAGGCGAGCGCGGTCTTTTCTCCCTCTCGGTCGAGGCAAACGTAGGAATAGCCGCCACCTGGGATAACGAGCACCGCGTCTCGCGGGGCTAAGCGCTTATCGTCGATGGCGTACACGTCAAGAAAAACGTCGTCAACGCCGTCGATAAGATAGATTCTCTCAGTCTTTAAAAGAAACATATCTGACTCCTCTTCCGCCTTTTCGGCGGCAACACAAAGCACTGTTTAATTTCGGTGTCGCACACTCGGTGCGGCACTTCGGAATAGCCGTCAGCTTTTTAACGTGAAGCCGAAGCTTACACGGTTTTCATCCATTTAATAGAAGCATCGAACCAGCCTTCGGCAAGGGGCTGAGCGGCGTCGAGAGTCGGCGTACCAACGTATTCCGTTCCCAGGCAGATGGCGTGCGGCCCGTAGGGATAGATGTGGAGAGTGAACGGCACGCCGTTGTCGGCGCAAGCCATGGCGTATTTCAAGCTTCCTTGAACGGGAACGCAACCGTCCGTCGCGGTATGCCAGATGAATGCGGGCGGCGTTTCGGGGGTGACCTGCCTTTCGAGCGAATGCAGGCTTTTCTCCTCCTCGGTCAATTCCGCAAAGGGCTTATTCAAAAGATTTGCGAACGACTGCTCGTGCGTCGGTCCGTAAGCCGTTATAACGGGATAGGAAAGGACGACGCCACGCGGCCGCGCGGCATTCTCGGGAAGCCCGAGGCGCTTCTCGGCAAATTTATGCATCGTTGCAAGTGCGCCGCAAAGGTGCCCTCCCGCGGAATAGCCCTCGGCGAAAATACGCTCGGGATTCACGTTGTATTCCTCCGCGTGCTCCCTGATATAGTTCATGGCGAGCGCGGCGTATTCGAGGTGCATGGGAAATACATCGTCCTTCGAGGCGCGGTAATTGAGTTCAAACGCGTTGACACCTCGCGCCACGTAGGCGAGAGCTGTCTTTTCTCCTTCTCTGTCAAGGCAAACGAACTCGTAGCCGCCGCCTGGGATAACGAGCACCGCGTCTCTCGGGGCTAAGCGCTTATCGTCGACAGCATACACTTCGAGAAAAACGTCGTCAACGCCGTCAATGAGGTAAATTCTTTCGGTCTTTAAGAGAAACATGGGAATCTCCTTTATGTAGTTGTAATTTCGGTATTTGCAAAACAATTATAACACCGCCGCGCGTCAAAATCAATAGCCTACCGAAAAAAGGGCTCCCGAAGTCTGAAAAAAGAACGGCGGCGACTTGCGCTACCGTTCATACCGTTCTTGTTTTGTGAAATTCAAATGCGTTCGCTTTGTAAATGTGCGTGATCAGTTGACCGCACTATGAGAAAGCCTTCCGCAAAGCCGCGCTTAGGTTATCTCGTCGCGCCCCGCTTGAAATTCAAGCTTTTCTTCCTCGGGGAGCGCATCCGAGCCGTTCTTCATCGCGGTCCAAGCGCGATTGGGGACGGGGGGATTGAAGGCGGGAAGCTCTATTCCTGGTGTGTTTATCCCAGGAACGGAGTCTATGGCGCCGTCCTTTCTGTACTTTTGGGGGGCTTCAAGCTTTTCTTTTTTTGATTTACTCATACCGTTCTCCATTCTGCCGCCGTGGCGGCACAAATTTCAAGCTCGCCGCGCCAGCGGCGAAGCGACGCGGAACGCGAAGAAGCTCGTCGGCTTACAATGCACGACGAAAAAGCCCCGCGCCGCTTCCGCTTTGACAGAGCTATCTTTCCCGCAAAGCGAGAATATATACGCTGCATTGACAAAAAGCAAAATATGTGCTAAAATCGAAATGAAAAGGCGGTGCTTATGATATACAACAATTTAAGCGGGTATTTAAGAGAAAAATACGGCAAGCGTTTAAAAAAGATATGCATTGACGGCGGCTTCACCTGCCCGAACAGGGACGGAAAATGCGGCACGGGGGGCTGTATCTTTTGCGGCGAGCGCGGCGCGGGAGAGCACATTGCGCCAAAGCGGGCGATACGCGAGCAGGTCAGCGAGGCAATAAGCGCGGCTCGCGCGGATGATGAATTTATCGCGTATTTTCAAAGCTTCACTAACACCTACGCCCCCCTACCCGTGCTTCGCGAGCGTTACGACGAGGCGCTTATCTCCGAGCGGATACGCGTCCTTTCCGTCGGGACTCGCCCCGACTGTATCGACGAAGGGGTTGCAAGCCTGCTTTCGGAATATGCCCGAGAGCGCGAGGTCTGGGTGGAGCTCGGGCTTCAAACCGCGAACGACGAGACGGCGCGGCTCATAAATCGCGGCTACGCCCGCGCCGAATTTGAACGCGCCATGCAAATTCTTGAAGGGCACGGGCTTCGCGCGGTCGTTCATCTCATGATAGGGCTCCCAGGGGAGAGACCGAGCGACGTTCGCGAGACTGCCGCCTACGTTGCGCGCTTCGCCCCCTTCGGGGTTAAGCTTCACTCGGTCTACGTTATGCGCGGCACGCGCCTCGCGGAGCTCTATGACGAGGGCGACTACGAGCCCCCGAGCTTTGGCGAATATACGGAGCTCGCCGCCGAGGTCATCGCGGCGCTCCCCAGTGAGACGGTGATACACAGGCTGACGGGAGACTGCCCGCGCGGGCTCCTCGTTGCCCCCGCATGGAGCACGGATAAAAACGCGGTGCTCGCCGAGATACGGGCTCGCCTCGCCGCGAAAAAGAGCGAATAACCCGATAAAATTTAACACGGTCGGCACGAATGCCGACCGTGTTTTCTATTAACGATATTATTTGAAGAATTTCACCAGAGAGCGGAACATCTTTATATCGTAGTCTCCCGCGACGTTGCGGTAGAGCCCCGCCTCCCATCTCTCGGAGTGACCCATTTTACCGAAGACGCGCCCGTCGGGCGAGGAGATTCCCTCGATCGCCATCGCGGAGCCGTTCGGGTTATAATCAACGTCATACGTGGCTTTGCCTTCAAGGTCAACGTACTGCGTTGCGATCTGCCCGTTTTTGATAAGCTCGGCTATCGTCGCCTCGCTTGCAAGGAACTTGCCCTCACCGTGCGATATCGGAACGTTGTAGACGTCGCCGACGCGGCACTCGGAGAGCCACGGCGAAAGCGTTGAAGCAACGCGCGTTCTGACAATCTTGGACTGGTGGCGCGCGATATTATTGAACGTCAATGTCGGGCAAGTCTCGTCGGTGTCGATTATCTTACCGAATGGGAGAAGCCCCAGCTTGATGAGGGCTTGGAAGCCGTTGCATATTCCGCACATCATACCGCCGCGCTCGTCGAGCAAGCGCGTTACGGCGGATTTTACTCCCGCACCACGGAAGAAGGCGGTTATAAACTTGCCCGATCCGTCGGGCTCGTCACCTCCCGAGAAGCCACCAGGGACGAATATCGCCTGTGCCTCGCCTATTCTCTCGGCAAAGCGCTCCGACGAGCGCTTGATCCCCTCCGCCGTCAAATTGTTGATAACGAATATCTCGGGCACCGCTCCCGCCTCGGCGACCGCCTTCGCGGAATCGTACTCACAGTTCGTCCCTGGGAAAACGGGGATAAGAACGCGCGGCGCGGCGCGCTTCACCGTCGGTGCTACGCGCTTCTTCGGCTCAAAGGATATCGTTTCGGGCGTTCCCGACGGCGATTTTACGTTGCACGGGTAAACCGATTCAAGCTTACTCTCGTATATATCGAATAAGCTCGCGGTATCAATGCTCTCGGCGCGGAAGGAAATGCGGCGCTCCGCGATAACGCGCCCGACGGGCACATCACAGGGCTCGCCCTCCGCGAGTTCAAGCAGGAAGGAGCCGTACTTATACGAGAATATATCCGACAGGGTGAGCCCCGCGTCAAATTCAAAGCCGTACCCGTTGCCCATCGCCATTTTCATGACCGCCTCGGCGATCCCGCCAAAAGTCGGAGTATACGCGGCGAGCACCTTACTGCTTCTCATAAGAGCATTCACGCGAGAGAAGAGCGATATAAGGCTCTCGGGAACGGGTAGCCCCTCCTCGTCATATTCGGGCGAAAGAAGCGCGACGCGCGAGCCCGCACGCTTAAATTCGGGCGATATGGCGTTCTCCGCCTTATCCGTAGTTACGGCGAAGGATATGAGCGTCGGCGGGACGTCGAGCTTTTCAAAGCTTCCGCTCATCGAATCCTTGCCGCCGATGGCGGCAACGCCGAGATCCATTTGCGCCTTGAAGGCACCGAGGAGCGACGCCAGCGGTTTGCCCCAGCGGCGAGGGTCCTTCATCGGCTTCTCAAAATACTCCTGGAACGTGAGATACACGTCGGAGAAGGAAGCGCCCGTGGCGACGAGCTTGGACACGGACTCAACCACGGCGAGATACGCGCCGTGATACGGGCTACGCTCCGAGACGTGCGGATTGTAGCCCCACGCCATATAGGAGGCGAGCCCCGTTTTCCCCTGCTCCACCGATATCTTCTGCACCATCGCCTGTATGGGCGTTCTCTGATATTTCCCGCCGAAGGGCATAAGCACCGTGCCTCTGCCTATCGTGCTGTCAAAGCGCTCAGAAAGCCCGCGCTTCGAGCAGATGTTGAGGTCTTGCGCGAGCTCGCGCATTCCCGAGGCAAAATCGGCGGGAAGCTTCTTTTCGCGACTTTGCGCCTTCGACGCCTCTATCGTGATATGCTTTTCCGCACCGTTGGAATTAAGAAATTCGCGGCTGATATCGACTATCGTTTTTCCGTTCCACGTCATCGTGAGGCGCGGCTCGCTCTTGACCGTGGCGACCACCGTGGCTTCAAGGTTTTCCGCGTTTGCTAGCTCCAAGAAGCGCGCCCTGTTTTCGGGCTCGACGACGACCGCCATGCGCTCCTGCGACTCGCTGATGGCGAGCTCCGTTCCGTCCAGCCCCTCGTATTTTTTCGGGACCGCGTTGAGGTCTATATCAAGCCCGTCGGCGAGCTCGCCTATCGCGACGGAGACGCCGCCCGCACCGAAGTCGTTGCAGCGCTTGATGAGGCGGGAAGCCTCGGGATTCCTGAAAAGGCGTTGCAGCTTTCTTTCCTCGGGTGCATTTCCCTTTTGTACCTCGGCGCCACAAGTTTCGAGCGACTTGACGTTGTGCGACTTCGACGAGCCCGTGGCTCCGCCGCACCCGTCGCGCCCCGTTCTTCCGCCAAGCAGTATGACGACGTCGCCAGGGACGGGGGCTTCGCGCCGCACGTTGCAGGCGGGAGCCGCCGCGATGACCGCGCCGACCTCCAAGTGCTTCGCCGCGTATCCGTCGTGATATATCTCGTCGACGATGCCCGTCGCGAGTCCTATCTGGTTGCCGTAGGAGGAGTAGCCGTGCGCCGCCGTTGCAACTATCTTGCGCTGGGGGAGCTTTCCGTGGAGCGTTTCCCCTATCGGCTTCAAGGGGTCTGCCGCGCCCGTCAGCCGCATGGCGCCGTAGACGTAGGCTCTGCCCGAGAGAGGATCACGAATGGCGCCGCCTATGCAGGTCGCCGCGCCGCCGAAGGGCTCTATCTCCGTCGGGTGATTATGTGTTTCATTCTTGAAGAGGAGCAGCCATTTTTCCGTCGTGCCGTTCACGTCGACGTCGATCTTGACGGTGCACGCGTTTATCTCCTCGGACTCGTCGAGCTTATCGAGCTTGCCGCTCTTTTTAAGGCACTTTGCCGCGATGGTGCCTATATCCATGAGATTTATCGGCTTTTTGCGCCCGATGTATTCGCGGGCGGCGAGATAGTCGTCGTAGGCGCACTGAACGACCTCGTCTTCAAAGTGAACACCGTCGATGGTGGTTAAGAACGTCGTATGGCGGCAATGGTCCGACCAGTAGGTGTCGATCATCTTGATCTCGGTTATCGTGGGGCAACGCCCTTCGGTCTTGAAGTAGGCTTGGCAGAACTTGATATCGTCGATATCCATGGCGAGCCCGTTTTCATTGATGAAAGCGGCGAGCCCTGCTTCGTCGAGCGCGAGGAAGACGTCCAGCACCTTGACCTCGGAGGGGTGCGCGTACTCTATCTTGACGCTCGCGCGTTCGCCGAGCTCCGCCTCGCGCGCCTCGACGGGATTAATGACATGCTTCTTTATTCTTTTAAGCTCATCTTCGGTAACGTCGCCGTACAGCATATAGACCTTCGCCGCCGCCACCTGGGGCTTCTCCCCCTGCGATATGAGCTGAATGCATTGAGCCGCCGAGTCCGCGCGCTGATCGAATTGCCCTGGCAGGTATTCCACCGCGAAAACGTGCGCCCCCTCCTCGGGGAGCTCGGTGTATGTATTATCGAGCTGTGGCTCGGAAAAGACCGTTCTCACCGCGTAATCAAACAGCTCGCGGCTTATATTTTCGGCGTCGTAGCGATTGAAGATGCGAACTCTTTCCACGCTCCCGATTCCAAGGAAAAGAGCTATCTCGCCGCGAAGCGCACGCGCCTCGTTGTCAAGCCCCGCCTTTTTTTCAACATAAATGCGATATACCATAATGACCGTTCCTTTCATAATGAGGCGTTCGCCTCGGTTTTCGGGAATTTCGCGCCCGCGAGCGCGGCGGAAAGCTTGCTACGTCCGCGCCTCTCGCGAAAAGCGAAAATAATATCAGTTCAACAAAAGCTTAACGCACAGGTGCCGTGCGCCGAAGCGCGAGCGATAGAAGGCTTAATCTCGCGCTTGGAAAATCATTTTTCCAGAGCCTTCAAGGCGCGAGCACCTATATCGCGGCGATAAAACGCATTGTCGAAGCTCACAAGCTCCGCGCGGCGATACGCTTCCGCTATCGCCTCCGCGAGCGTCGGTGCCGTCGCACCGACGCCGAGAACGCGACCGCCCGCCGTGAGAAGCCGCCCGTCCTCCGTGCGTTTTGCACCCGCAACATAGACTGCTGGGCGCACCTCGTCCGCCATTTTAATTTCAAATCCGCTCTCGTATTTTTCGGGATACCCGCGCGACGCCATTATCACGCAACACGCCGCGCCCGTGTCAAATTCCACGTTGACATCCGCAAGCGTCCCGTCCGTCGTTGCCCGCATTATCGTTAGCAAGTCCGTTTTCAAAAGTGGGAGCACCACCTGCGTTTCAGGATCGCCGAAGCGGCAATTGTATTCTATGACGCGCGGCCCCTTCGGAGTGAGCATAAGCCCGAAATAGAGACACCCGCGAAACGTCCTGCCCTCGGCGTTCATCGCGTTCACCGTCGGCATAAATATCGTCCTCATACATTCTTCGGCTATCTCGGGCGTGTAGTACGGGTTTGGTGCGACCGTTCCCATTCCGCCCGTGTTGAGCCCGCGATCCCCGTCAAGGGCGCGCTTGTGATCCATCGACGAGACCATGGGGACGAGCGTTTTCCCGTCCGTAAACGCGAGCACCGAGACCTCGGGGCCCGTGAGAAATTCTTCAACGACGATGCGGCTACCCGAAGCGCCAAATTTTTTATCCTGCATAATGGACTTGACCGCCTCCATCGCCTCGCTCCGCTCCGAAGCGATGACAACGCCCTTGCCGAGCGCCAGCCCGTCCGCCTTGATGACGGTGGGGAGCGGCGCGGTCTCCACGTAGGCGAGCGCCTTTTCGGCATCATCGAACACGCGATATTCCGCCGTCGGAATGCCGTACTTTTTCATCAGCTCTTTGGCGAAGACCTTGCTGCCCTCGATGATCGCCGCGTCGGCGCTCGGGCCGAAGGCGGGTATGCCGACCTCGGCGAGCCTGTCCACACAGCCGAGAACGAGCGGATCGTCGGGGGCGACGACCGCGTAGTCTATCTCGTTTCGCACCGCGAAATCGACTATCGCGTCAATATCCTTGCTTCCTATGTCGACGGCTATCGCGTCGTCCTCCATTCCGCCGTTCCCTGGCAGAGCGTAGATGACCTCGACGCTTTCATTCTCTTTCAGCTTCTTTACGATGGCGTGCTCTCTTCCGCCGCCACCGACAAGCATTATCTTCATCTGTGAGCTTCCTTTCGTTTTCTTATGCTCTTGTACTCTGTGTCTCTCACTCTGTGACTCTATACTCTCGGGTGCATCGCGCACGGGCTCCGCCATCAATGGTGGAAGAGGCGCATGCCCGTAAAGCTCATCACCATGCCATACTTATCCGCGCACTTTATCACGATGTCGTCACGCACGGAGCCGCCAGGCTCCGCCACGTAGGAAACGCCGCTTCTCCTTGCACGCTCTATATTGTCGTCGAAGGGGAAGAAAGCGTCGGAGCCGAGAGAAACGCCCGTGATCCCCGAAAGATATTCGCGTATCTCCTCCGCCGTTAGCGGCTCGGGGCGGCGCGTGAAATACTTCTGCCAATTGCCCTCGGCGCACACGTCCTCTTCGTTTTTATTTATATATCCGTCTATCACGTTGTCGCGGTCGGGGCGCGCTATGCCCTCCTTGAACGGAAGGGAGAGCACCTTCTCGTGCTGGCGAAGGTGCCAGGTGTCCGCCTTCGTGCCCGCGAGGCGCGTGCAATGTATGCGCGACTGCTGCCCCGCGCCAACGCCTATCGCCTGCCCCTCGAAGGCGTAGCACACGGAGTTCGACTGCGTGTACTTCAAGGTTATCAGCGCCACAATGAGATCGGTCTTCGCGCTGTCGGGCAGTTCTTTATTCTCCGTTACGATATTTGAAAGAAGCGCCTCGTCTATCTTGAAATCGTTTCTTCCCTGCTCGAAGCTAATGCCGAAGACCTGCTTCGTCTCGATTTTCGCGGGAACGTAGGCGGGATCTATCTTCACGATGTTGTAGTTGCCCTTCTTCTTCGTTTTGAGAAGGGCGAGCGCTTCGTCCGTGTAGCCAGGGGCGATGATGCCGTCCGATATCTCGCGCTTGATGAGCGTTGCCGTTGTGAGGTCGCACACATCGGAGAGGGCGATCCAGTCCCCGAAGGACGACATTCTGTCCGTCCCGCGAGCGCGCGCGTAGGCGCAAGCGAGGGGCGAATCGTCAAGCCCCGCAATATCGTCCACGAAGCAGGCGCGTTTGAGCTTATCGGAAAGCTTCGTCCCGACTGCCGCCGAGGTGGGGCTGACGTGCTTGAAGGAGGCGGCACAGGGGAGCCCCGTCGCCTCTTTCAGCTCGCGAACGAGCTGCCACGAATTGAAGGCGTCCAAAAAATTTATGTAGCCTGGTCTACCCGAGAGTATTTCGATGGGCAACTCCGAGCCGTCCGCCATATAAATGCGCGAGGGCTTCTGATTGGGGTTGCAGCCGTATTTGAGTTCAAATTCTTTCATCGTTCCGAGTTCTCCATTATTATATTCCGTGAATTGGATTCCGTAAGTTGCTTTTGTGTTTCCGCGCGCCGTATTCGGTGAGCGTGCGGCATTTGCGAGGCGCGCTTGTGCATTTAGCGACAATTTTTGTTTACAACGCGTTCTTCGTATTTTCCGCTTTCAAGCTCCACGTAGCGCACGTAGAGCGATATCTTATTGTTCGCGTCCAACGACTGCCATATCATCTCCGTCAGCTCGTCTATCGAATCGGGTATCTCAATGCGCTCGGGCTCTCCGCGGAAGGTGGGGATCGGCTTTCCGTCCGTCACATAAGTATGCAGGAAATGCCCAAGCCCCGCGATGGCGGAATACTCGAAGAAGAAGCGATTGCAAGCGCTCCCCTCCTTGTCCGCACTTTTGAGTATGCTCATCTCGTAGCCGAAGTCGCCGCCCTCGAAATTCAAAACGCCGCTGATACGCGGGGTGAAATTCGGTGCGTCGGGCTCGAACTCGCGCGTTCTCAGCGCTTCACGCATATCGGAACCCTCTGCCACGTGGTCATATATCGTGTCCGTTTGATCTCCGTTCGTAACTATCAGTTTGTTGCCCAACTCGCGCACCGCCGCATAAATGATGAGCGACGGATCCGCCACCTTGTCATAGTCAAAGGGCTCTGTATAAACGTTGCCGCCCTCCACTTTGAAAACGCGGTTGCGCGAGTTCTCGCTCCTGCCCATAATGAAGTAGGCAACTGCGGCGCTCTTGCCGTCCGCGCTCTTGCCTATAACGATGCCTCTCCCAGGATACGGGTTGCTCGCAAGGAGCGCACCCAGATCGTTCGTTTTGTATACGTTCATTTGCCGTTCCTTTCTCTCTTTGATACGTCCACCGCGATAAACGCGCGGCGAATTTTAAATTAAGCTTCTCCGACTCACCAATAAGCCGCGCATTTCTTGAAGGTGCAAAGCTCCATTTAAAGCTACACGGCTACCGTGGCTTTCCAACGAGCCTGATAGCTCACGCGGATTTCGCACAGCAGCTAAGGCGAATTTACGCCTTTTCGCTACACGGGAGCTTGGCTTTAAGAAGCTCCGCGCAAACCTGCTCGCAAGCCAAGGGGAGTATCTTCCACTCCGCCTCGCGCATAACGCGCGCCTGCAAGGTTTTCGGCGTGTCTCCTTCCAAAACGTTGACCGCCCTCTGCATAATTATCCTTCCGCCGTCTGGCACCTCGTTGACAAAATGCACCGTTGCGCCGCTGACCTTAACGCCGTATTCGAGCGCCGCCTCGTGGACGCGCAAGCCGTAATAGCCCTTGCCGCAAAAAGCGGGAATGAGCGATGGGTGCACGTTAATTATCCTTCCCTCGTAGCGCCTCGTGAAGCTCTCCGAGAGTATCGCGAGGAAGCCCGCGAGGACGATGAGCTCCGCGCCCGCCTCTTCAAGCGCTTCGACGAGAGCAGCCTCAAAGCCCGCTCCCAGCTCCGCGCGAGGGACGACGCGCGTTTTTATCCCCGCTTTTTCCGCACGGGTCAGGGCATACGCCCCCGCCCTGTCGGAAACGACGAGCGCAAGCTCTCCGCTCTTGATAATGCCCGCGCTCTGCGCGTCTATCAAGGCTTGCAGATTGGTCCCGCCGCCCGAAACGAGGACGGCTATCTTTATTTTTCCGCTCATACGAGGATAACTCCTTCGTCGCCCTTGACTATCTCGCCGAGAAGGTAGGCGTCCTCGCCCGCCGCTTTGAGTATCGCGAGAGCGCGCGGTGCGTCCTCCTTGGCAACGACGACGCTCATGCCGACGCCCATATTGAAGGTATTATACATATCGCGCTCGGGAATGCCTCCCGCCTCCGCGATGAGATCGAATATCGGCAAAACGCGAACGTCGCTCTTCTTTATCTTTGCGCTGAGCCCCTTCGGTATGCTTCTCGGGATATTTTCGTAGAAGCCGCCGCCCGTTATATGTGACACGCCCTTAACCTTGACGCTCTCGAAGAGCCTTAGCATCGGCTTCACGTATATCTTCGTCGGTTCAAGGAGCGCCTCGCCGAGGCTCATTCCGCCGAGGGCGGCAACGGGCGCCTTGACGTCGGCATTCTCCACGTCAAAAACCTTTCTGACAAGGGAGAAACCGTTTGAATGAACGCCGCTCGAAGGCAGAGCAATGATAACGTCGCCCTCGCACATCGTGTTCTTGTCTATAACTTTGCTCTTGTCGACGACGCCGACGGAGAAGCCTGCCAAATCGTATTCGTCCACGGGGTAGAAGCCTGGCATTTCCGCCGTCTCACCGCCCACGAGCGCCGCGCCCGCGCGCACGCACCCTTCCGCAACGCCCTTGACGATGTCGGCGATCCGCTCGGGAACGTTCTTGCCGCACGCGATATAATCAAGGAAGATGAGCGGCTTCGCGCCGCAGCAAATGATGTCGTTGACACACATGGCAACGCAATCGATACCCACGGTGTCGTGCTTGTCCATAATGAAGGCGAGCTTCAGCTTCGTTCCCACACCGTCCGTGCCGCTGACGAGCACGGGCTTTGCAATGCCTTCAAGGTCGAGCTCGAAGAGCCCGCCGAAGCCGCCGATGTCGGTGTCCGCCCCCTTCGTTATAGTTCGCGCAACGTGCGCCTTCATGAGCTCGACGGCTTTGTAGCCCGCCGTGATATCGACACCCGCTGCCGCGTAGCTCTCGGATCTTGAATTTTTCATATTATCTCCATTCCGCCGCCGAAGCGGCGCTTTATTTTTTTGCGCCCGAAGCGCCTTATTCCTCGTCTGCCCCGTTGGCGTCCTCGATTTTGCGGTCATATTTGCTCCCGCGGCACTTCGGTATCTCCGTGGGATAATTACCGTCAAAGCAAGCGGTGCAATAACCGCGGCAGCTTCCGCCCTCTCCGAGCTTTTCGATATCCTCGACGGGGAGATAGCCCAGCGTGTCTGCCCCCGTCATTCTCGCTATCTCGTCTATCGTGTGGTGGCAGGCGATAAGGCTCTCCTTGGAGTCTATATCCGTGCCGTAATAGCAGGGGTTAATGAAGGGGGGCGCGGACGAGCGAAGGTGCACCTCGGTGGCACCCGCGCCACGAAGAAGGCGAACTATACGCGCCGACGTTGTTCCGCGGACTATCGAATCGTCCACCAAAATGACGCGCTTGCCCTTCACCGTGTTTTTAACGGGGTTGAGCTTTATGCGCACCTTGTCTTCGCGGACGTCCTGCCCAGGGGCGATGAACGTTCTGCCAATGTATTTATTCTTGATAAGCCCTATCCCGTAGGGAATGCCCGAAGCCTCGGCATAGCCGAGAGCGGCTTCAAGCCCCGAATCGGGAACTCCAACTACCACGTCCGCCTCCACGGGGTGCGCCTTCGCAAGAAGTGCGCCCGCGCGCTTCCTCGCGGCTTGCACTGCGCAATCCGCTATCACGGAGTCGGGGCGCGCCGTGTACACGTACTCGAATACGCATAGCGCCTCGGGGCGCTTGCCGCAAAGGCGCTTATCGGAGATGACGCCCTCTTTCGTGAAAACAAGGATCTCGCCAGGCTCCAATTCACGCACGAAGGTGGCGCCCACGCTGTCAAGAGCACAGGTCTCGGTGGCGACGACGTACTGCCCGTTCTCGCGCTTGCCGTAGCATATCGGGTGCAACCCGTTCGGATCGCGCGCGGCGATAAGCTTTTGCGGCGACATGAGAAGGAGACAGTAGCCGCCTTCAAGCCGTGCCATGGCGCGGCTGACGGCTTCCTCGATGGAGGGCGACGATAGGCGCTCTTGCGTTATCACGTAGGAGATGAGCTCGGCTTCGCTCTCCGTGTGGAATATCATGCCGCGAAGCTCAAGCTCCCGCTTCAAGACCTCACCGTTGACGAGCCTGCCGTTCATCGCGAGGGCGAGGCGCCCCTTAACGTGATTGACGACGATGGGCTCCGCGTTGACGCGGCTCTTCGTTCCGAGAGTGCCGTAGCGCACGTGCCCTATCGCCATATTACCTTCCCCCAGCGAGTCCAAGGCGGAGCCGCGAAAAACGTCGCTGACGAGCCCCGAGTCCTTGTGGTAGCGGAAGAGCCCACCATCGTTGACAACGATGCCGCAGCTCTCCTGCCCCCTGTGTTGAAGCGCGTAGAGCCCGTAGTAGACGCTGGAAGCGACGTTGGTGCGCTCCTCGCCCGTAATTCCGAAAACACCCATTTATATCACACCCCTTCGATTTTATTCGTTTATGTTCATTTGTTCATTACACGGTTGGTTTCATACGCTTTGGCTCGCTTTTTTAGAACACGTATGCGTTTTTTCGCGCGCTTTGCGTTTTTGGCAGAGGTTTGAGCCTAAAATCTCTCGCGCTTTTCGTCAGTCCTTGTTAAAGCGCTCTTCTATCGCCTTATTCTTTTCGAGCACCTTTTCGTGCCCCGCTTCGCGAGCCGCGCGAAGCGCCACGGCGAGGGCGGGCTCGGAGAGCGCCAATATCTCGGCGGCGAGGTGCGCCGCGTTTGCCGCCCCGTCTATCGCCACGGTCGCAACGGGAATGCCGCTCGGCATTTGCACCGTGGAAAGAAGCGCGTCCACGCCGCCCGTGTTCTTCGACGAGATGGGAATGCCTATCACGGGAAGCACCGTGTTTGCCGCGACGGCTCCCGCCAAATGCGCCGCCATTCCCGCGGCGGCAATGATAACACCGAAGCCCTTTTCGCTCGCGCTCTCCACGAAGTCCGCCGCCTCCTTCGGCGTTCTATGCGCCGAATAGACGTGCACCTCGTGCGGAATGCCGTATTCACGCAAAACGGCAATTCCCTTCTCAACCACGGGAAGGTCGCTATCGCTCCCCATAATAAACGCAACTTTTTTCATCTCTACATCCTTTGTTTTAATATCGTTCTCGTGCAAGTGCCGTAAGCTCCGACATCGAAGGCGAGCGGCGCACAGCGCACCGCGAACTATCGCGGCGGGGCGCCACCGCCGAAACGCACCTCGAAGCAAAACAAAAAGGGCGTACTACACCTATGATAAGGTAGTATGCCCAGACGGTCGACAATTAGGTTTTTTGCTTCCTCGCGGTCAATTCCGCGTTCCGTCAGTTGCAAAAACCGTTACCTAATATATTTTATCAAATATATAGATGAAAGTCAAGAGGCGGAGGCAAAAAAGCTCCCGCGAAAAATTTTTTTTCGCGGGAGCACGAGGGATTTAAAATTGTTGCATTTTGAGTTTTTAAGATTTGCGTCTTTGGAACGCCTCCAAAACGATGAGCTACCACCTTATGCATAAGCTTTGATTTTAAGACTTACGCCTTTGCAACGCCTCTAAAGCAATGAGTTCTCGACTTATGCATAAGCTTATGACTTTATAACTTACGTCTTTGGAAGGCATTTAAAATGGTAAACAGCCAAGCTATGACATAAGCTTGCGCTTCGCTTTTTGGAGGCTTGGGTTCCAAAGCGCTTTTAAACGTTGAACAACCACCTTATGGCGTAAGCTTTTCGCTTTGCGTTTTTATGGCTTACGCTTTCGGTTTTCTAATAGCGAACGTTATTTATAGCATTAAGCTGGGTTTTAGGCTCAAAGCACTTTGATTGCAAACTGATTTTTACAGTTCCGTGACGGTAAAATCTTTGATTTTTTATAGTTTTAGCTGTTTTCGTTGCGTCTCACTTTGCGTCGCAAAGCTTTAATCGTAAGGCGAAAGAATTGCAAAATCCTCTCGTGAAGAAGAACGCTCACACGCAAGCCGCGGCGAGATTGGCTTGAAAATTGAAAAGACGTTTTTGACGGCACCGTGACGGCAAAATCTTTGATTTTTTATAGTTTTGTCGCGTTTGTGCAATGGCATATCGCTTTGTGTGACGTTATTCGCGCGTTGGTTTTCCGTTTTCGCAAGTACCGCCAACTTGGGAGGTGCGTTTGCCGCGGCGCATATAGACCTCGATACACTACTTTCCGCACATCGTATAGCCAACTCTCACTTGCGCATTGCACCTTTCGTATAGCGCGCTTACTTGGAGCGTGCACTCTCCGCCGCTTTCTTATAGACCGAAAGCTCCGATTCAAGCATATATTCGACCTGCCGTATTTTCCACTCGATGCCGCGGCGGTCACACTGATAGAGCATGGAGGGCTCAAAACCGAGCGCGGAATCGCGCTCAACGAGGGGAAGCGTTGCCTTGGCGTTTTCAATCTCGGTGCGACACAGTTTTTCGATGGAGCGGACGAGGGGCGCGAGCTTGGCTTTCGTTTCCGCAGCGAAGAGCTTATGCTTCAAAATGTAGAAGCGCTTCGCGTTGATCGCTGTTGTCGAGCAGCGAATGAGGAAGGCGAAAAGATTTATCAGCCTTTCAAGCTCGCGATTTTTTATTTTTATCGAACGGAGCTCGGCGAGCGCCTCCGCGAACAGCTTCTTCATCTTGACCGTTTCCTCGATCTCACCGCGAGCGCGAACGGAGAAGGGGCTGTGCACGCCCCAGAGGTCGTTATTTTGCGGCTCGCCCGCGTAGGTGTTGTATATCCCGTTTCCAAAATTGGCGCCAGGGAGATCGGGGAGCTTCAAATCGCGAATGAGGCAGAAGGGATAGGCGGGACCGATACGGAAGGGGCCGTACTGGCTCTCGTCCGAGGGGACGTAGTGCGTTATCGCCTCGCTCGCCAGGTGCATGGCGCGAAGGAATTTTTCGCTCTCTGCGCCCGCATATTCCCGCGCGAGCTCTTCCATTTTTTCATCCTGCGTTTTTGCCCCGACGGTGTAATTATTTTTCGCAAGGCGCGTGATGAACGAAGGATAAAAGCCGAAGTGGTGCGACTCCATGAGCCCCGCGAGCCCCCACTTCTCCTGCGCCTCGATTATCCGCGCATGGCGCTCGCCCCACTGATAGGGGAAGGGCTCGTAGGGGGCGACGCCGAAGTCCCACGTTCTGCCCGCGGTGTTGACCATGGAATAGAGCTTTATTCCTCGCTCCGCCGCCACTTCCGCTTCGCTCGTGAAATAGAAGCCTGGGCCCGTGCGCGAAATCGTGTAGTCCATCGTTTGCCCGACGCCGTCGCCCATCTCGTATTTCTCGAACATCTCGAAGGTGACGAGCAAGGAAACGTCCGTCGGGAGACTGCGCAAAAGCGCCGTGCGGTGCTCCGCGTCTACCCAGCCGAAGTTATACGTCCAAAAAACGACGTCCGCCTCGGGGCTCACGTTTCTTATACTGTCGCGCACGAGGGAGAGCCATTCGGGATAGTCCGTGCAGGGCCACCAGCCTGGCGTTTTTCGCCCGTCGGGTATGCCGTCCGCGGGCTGTTCATACCAGCGCCTACTACACACGTGCGGATCGCGGCTCGGGAACTCGATGGACTCGCCGACAAATATCATGCCGCGAAGCCCAGGTATCGCGCGAAAAACGCTTCCGTACGCCGCGTCAAATTTCTCCGTCGCCCCTTCGTCGCTCGGGTGAACGAAATTGTCTATGTAGCTGTACGCATACGCGTCAATACCGTAGCGGGCGGCGCGGCGAACTATATCGTTAAAATCGCACTCGCCGTGTGCCGAATGGTGCGCGTCCTTGACGAAGAGGATTATCGCGTCGTAGCCGTGGTGCGCGCAAGCGGCAAGGTACTCGTCGGGGTACTCGTCCAGCCCCCAGCCCGAATGTATCATGCGCGGCGAAAAGCGTGGGCGCTCCGCCGTTTTGCCGAAGGCGAGATAGGGGGCGCGGCGCGCATTGAGCCGTTCTTCTATCGCATATAGCGCTTGTGCAGCGCCGCGTTCGTCGAAGGCGGCGACGGTGATACCCTGCTCCGACACCTCGGTCACTCTGCCCGCATAGCCCATGGCTTCTCCCAAGTCGTCGCCCATGGTGAGCGTCAGGTCTGCCGCGCCCTCGCGGGTGAGGCGGGCGCGAAGCCCGAAGGCGGTTTTCAGATAGGCGATAAAGTCGCGAGCCGCGAGCTCCGCCACCTCGGAGGCAAAACCGAGGCGTATGCTCGGTTCCTCGGGAAGCACGTATTCGTCGCTTTTCGGCGCACGGGTGCGCCAATTCGGTATCCTCTTGTGCATGCGGCACATAGTTTTTCTGAAATCGTAATTATTTTCTCGTGGGAGCATTGTTTTTCTCCTATTATTTGTGTTTTTCTTTTTAATCAGTATAGCATAGCCCCGAACAAAAAGCAAGATAAAACATAAAATACGGCGAAAGTACTCATAACAAAAGCAGGCGAAAAATCAAAAAAGCGGGCGTTTAATCAGCAAAATCAAAGGTCAACGTAAAACGGCTGTGAGGTGCGCCGCGCAAAAGCAAGGAAGCTAAAAAGCATAGGCTCTCAATGCGAAAAGATACGAGTGCTCTCAAAAGCTTAGAGCGAAGCCGATTTTTAAAAGAACGAGCGAAAAGGATATGTCTCATTAAACTCAATAAAGTAGAGAAAACCGTAGATTTTAAGCTTGATTTTCTCGAAAAAAACGGCAGAAGCGGAGATTTCTCTACTTCTACCGTTTTTCGTTCGGTTTTGCCTAAATGCGACGACAGCCGCTTTTGTTTTTCTGCCTCAATGAGACGTGCTCATTTTTGGCTTTGCCTTTCTATCTCAAAATTCATTTGAGGCAGAAATTTAAGGCAAGCCGTTTATTCGGCGCGCGCCCGAAGGAGCCGACGGGCTACTGTTCACTGTGGGTCACTTTGCTTCCCACTCGTAAAGAGTTCCGTTTACTTCTCGGGTGTATGGTTCTCCCGTATAGGCGTCGGTAAGAGTGCAAAGCACATTTTCGGTGCCGTTAAAGTACTTCGCGTTGGTTGCGGGATCGGAAAGGTCGATCACCGCGTCGTAGTAGTACCAGCTTTTTGAGCTATCCGTATTAAAGGTGAGGCTCGCGAGGCTCGTGCACCCGTCAAAAGCAAGTCGGCATATCATGGAGCAATTCGCGTCGATGGTGACGGTGGTGAGCGCCGTGCACCCCTGGAAAGCGTTATAGCCGATCTTGGAGCAATTTCCGCCTATCTCGACCGTGGTAAGACGCGGGCAGCCCGCAAAGGCGTAGTCGCCAATCACGGTGCCGCCGTCGGAGCTACACAGCATCGTTACCTTTTCGAGGAAGGCGTTATCCTTGAAGGCTTTCGCAACGATGAGCCCGACCTTCTTGCCGTTGGCGGTCTCGGGGATGGTGAGCTCGGTGCTCGTGCCGACATAGTCGAGCAGGTAGGCGGAGACGCCGTTGATGATGGCGTAGACGATGCCGTCATCGTCCGTGTATATCGTGGCGCCGCTCCGAGCGGTGGCGTTTTTATCCCAGCCGTATTCCCAGCCCGACGGCTCGGAGTAGGCTTGCGTGCAAATGTACACGCTGGACTCTGTGAAGGCGCCCGACTTGATGGTGGTGACGGTGCTCGGGATATAGAGCCAGCGAACGTTAGTGCACTGATAGAGGGCGTTCGCCTCGATGGTGATGACGTTGTTGAGGTCAAAGTGCCCGAGCTTCAAGCATTTTTTGAACACGCCCTCTTGGAGAGTGGTGAGCCCGTCGGGCAGGGTGACGGAAGTTATTCTCGTCATCTCAAAGGCGTACTTGCCTATCGAGGTCACCGTGCTCGGGATATTTATCGTTTCGAGCCAGATGCAGCCCGAGAAGGCGTAGTCGCCTATCGAGACGAGCCCTTCTGGGAGATGAACGTTTTTGAGTGTTCCCATATCCTTGAAGGCGTTGTCGGGGATGGAGGTGACACCGCTCGCCACTGTTATGGTGGCGGCGCGCTTATAGCCAGAAAAGCTATTATACCCCCCCCCCGTATACGTTATCTCGTTGACGAGGGTACCGTTCACGTAGAGGCCAGCGTTTTCCGCTTGACCCGAGGCGAAGGGCTGGTACTGTTCCCCAGAAGAATAACTTTCCCCGAAGGTGATATTGTTCCACTGTTCAAGGCTTGCGATGTTTATCTTGGTAAGCGCTCTGCATGCATTGAAAGCGCTGTCACCAATGTAGGTGACGCTCGCACCGATAGTGAGCTCAGTCATATAGTTGAACGCAGAGAACGCACTCTCGGCAATGAACTTTGTATCCTTGTGAACGGTGAGGGGCGTTGAAGCCGTTTTATCCACGCCGCGAACGAGAACGAGGTACGGGTTGGTGCTGTTGCCGACGTAGTAGCATCCTTCGTATTCGGTAACGCCTTCGCAGTTCACCCACCACTCACTTGTGCTTCCGAAGAGCGAATTGCTACCCAGCGTTTCAAGGGTTGATGGAACGATAAGCTTTGTGAATTTTGTAGACTGGAAAGCCCATTCGCCTATCGAGGTAAGCCCTTCTTGGAAGTCAGCTTCGAGCGAGTTGCAGAATCGGAACGCACTGTCGCCTATCGTCTTCAAAGAGGTCAAGTCGCCGAAGTTAACGGTCGCAAGATTCGGGCAAGATTCGAATGCTTGATCGCCTATCGTCTCTATGCTTGACGGAAGTGTTAGCTTTTTGAGCTTACTATAACCACTGCTGAATGGGTGACGGTAGAATTGTTCGGGCACCTCGGTGGCGCTTCCGTTTATGGTGAGCTCTTTGACGCTATCAACGGTGATGAAGACGGGAACGGTGAGCTTCGTGATACCCGTACAGCCGTTGAAGGCGGAGGCTTCCACCTTGGCGGCGTTTCCGTTGACGATGACCTCGGTGAGGCTCGTGCAACCTTTGAAGGCGTATTCGCCGATGGACTTGACGGAGGAGAGCTCCAGCTTGCCGTCCTTGCCCGTTAAGGCGGTACAGCCCGAGAAGGCGTATTCGCCTATCGTTTCGACTCTCGAAAGGTCGATGGCGGTGAGCCCCGTGCAGCCTTTGAAGGCGTTGTCGCCTATCGTTTTAAGGTTGCCGAAGGCGCTTGCGAATATCTCGTCGGTGAGCCAAGTGCACCCGCTGAACGCGTAGCTTCCCACCTCGGTGACGGTGCCCGTGAAGCTGATGCTACCCGAGGCCACATATCGGAACATCCCTGCGGCGAGCTTGCTTCCGCTTATCGTGTATTCGATATTTTCGGGGATGTCGTGCTCGTAAGGATATGTCGAGTATCCAAAGAGGTCTTCTATGCTGATAATGCCACCTGGGAGAGTAAGCTTTTTGATATTCGCGCAATCTTGCAGAACGTCTTCGCCTATCGAGGTGACGCTTTCGGGAATGGTGAGCTCGGTGAGGTTTTGGCACCTCGTGAAAGCGTTGTCGCCTATCGTTGTAAGGCTACTGCCGAGGGTGACGCTTGCGAGGTCACTGCCCAGGAAGGCGCCATTGCCTATCTCGGTGGCGGAGCTGAGATCAATCGAGCTAAGCCCCGTGGCTTGGTAAAATGCGTAAGCGCCAATCTTTTCAAGCTTCGCGCCCGCTTCCACGGTGACGGAGCTGACAATCGCATAGCTGCTACCGCGAGTATGATAAAGGAGATTGTCGGGCACGGTCTTAACGTCTTTGCCTATTTTAAGTTCTTTCGTGATTCCATTGTTAAACGAGCTTACGTAACTATAACCAAAGGGCATGTCGACGGAGTCAACGCACTCGGCGTTCCAATAGATAGTTTTAAGATTATCGCAATCGGCAAAAGCATTTGTTCCCACGTGGCTGACGCTCTTCGGAATGGAAATCTCCTCCATTCTGGTATTGTAGAACGCCTCATCGCCTATGTAGGCAACTTTTTCGCCGAGGGTGAGAGAATAGACGGAGCGGTAATAGAAAGCTTTATCGCCTATATAGGTGACGCTATTCGGAATGGAGACAACCATTGCGTCATTATAACTACTGAACGCATTGTCGGATATTATCTTGGTGTTTTCGTTGATATTCACCTTAACGGCATAGTTGGATTGGAGATTCCCGTTAACGGTGACGCTTTCCGTTTTCGCGTCGGAGGACCAGTCCGTTCTTCCGCCCTTAACGAGCACGAGGTGCGGGTTGGTGGCGTTGCCCACGTAATTCGCCTGTTCGGGATCGCCTTCGTCTACCGTGTAGCCCGCGAAATCCGTCGGCAGGGCGGAGCTTGCAAAGGAGAGCACGCCGTTTGGCACCTCGATTGCACTTATCTCCGCATAGAGGAAGGCGTATTCGCCCACGTGATAGTTCTTGCCGCCAATATTATCGGGGAGATAGAGCGTTTCAACGTCGGCGCCCACGTAGGAAACGAGGTGCCACTCGCCGTCGTGCTTTAAGAAGAGGAAGCCGTTCGCGTCCTCGGTGAGCTCCGAGGAGCCCGCGTGGCAATATTCAACGTCAGAATTATAACGGAACTCTCCTATCAAATCTGAGTCCGAAAGCTGGGAATTGTTTACGAGCTCCGCGAGCTCGAGATCGTAGAATGCGTTGCTCGACACCTTGGAGGTAATGCCGCTGCCCACGGTGAGCGAACGAAGGGCGCTATCTTTAAATGCGTATTTACCGATATTCGTGACTTTATCGGGAATAACGAGGGTGACAACGCGAGAGCCCGCAAAGGCGTAGGGCGCTATTTCGTAGTTATTGCCGCCGATGTCGGGAAGGGTTATGCGCTTTTCTGTTCCAAGGTAGGTGACGAGGTAGAGCGTCGTCGTATCGCCGCTCGTGACTCTTGCGAAAACGAAGCCGTCCGTCCTGGTTTCCAGGGTGCTCGTGGCGGTCTCGCCGCTGACGACGATGGTGGCGTATTTACCCACGTAGCCGTTGCCCGTGTTGTTCGCCGTTACCGTGAGTGACGAACGGTTGACGACCTCGAAAAGGTGGTAGCATTCGTAGAAGGCGCTGTTGCCTATTGAGGTGAGGGACTTCGGGAGGGTTATCGTGTAGAATGCGGCACCCTTGAAGGCGGAGGCGCCTATCGTGGTGAGCCCTTCGGGGAGGGTGACGGCGGCGAGGGCGGTGCAATCCGAGAAGGCGTTGTCGCCTATCGAGGTCAGCCCCGTGTCGTCGGGGAGGGTGACGGTTTTGAGCGAAGTACAGCCCTTGAAGGCGCCGCTCGGAACGGTGCTCGTGCCTTTGCCGAGGGTGACGGTGGTGAGCGCGGTGCAAGCCGAGAAGGCGGAGCTTCCCGAGCCCGACGCGAAGGTGAGGGTGACGGTTTTAAGCGAGGTACAACCCGCGAAGGCGGAGCTTCCCAGCTTGGCGGCGCACGAGGTGAGCGTGACCTCTTGGAGTGCGGTGCAACCCGCGAAGGCGTTGTCACCCACCGTCATCGCGCTGGGATTGCCGAAGATGACGGCTTGGAGCGCGGTGCAGCCCGCGAAGGCGTTGTCGCCTATCTTCGCCGTCGAATTGTCGAGGTTGAGCTCGGTCAGCCCTTTGTAGTTGTAGAAGGCGTAGGGAGCAATCGCGGAGACATCTATCTCGTGCTGCTTGTAGGCCCACAGCTCAAGCGAGATAAATTCGCTGTACCCCGTGCCGCCGAGTGGTCCGTTGCCTATCCAGACCTCTTTGGCGTTCGCGATGGGGTTGAAGGTATCCGAATACCAATAACTATTATAGTTGAATTCGATGGCGCACCATTTTGCCACGTTTTCGATGTAGAGCTTGTTGACGGTGCCGAAGGCGCTGGAACAGATCTCTTGGACGCCCGCGCCGACGGTGAGGTTGACGGCGGGACACTCCTTGAACACGTGCTGGGTGAGCTTAGTAACCCCGTCACCGATGATGACGGTTTCCAGCTTATCGCACTTATAGCAGATTCCGTAGTCGACGTCGACGTCCAGCTTGACCCAGACGAGCTCGGGGGCGGAGTCGAAGAGCGAGTTCGACGAGCTCCGACCATTCTTGTTGGAGATTATCTCGACGTGCGTCAAGTGCTCCTTGGGGAGGACGGCTATCAGGGAGAGGTCGCCGACCACCTTTTGCACATCGTCGAAGCCGAGGAGGCTACTCGCGGAGCCGTCGGGGACGATGTTCGCGGGAGCCGTCAGCTCCTTGATGGCGCAGTCCGAGAAGGCGCCCTCGGCGACGAGGTAGGTTTCACCGTTGCAGGTCGCGGGGAGAGTCACCTTGGTCGAGCTTCCTATGTATTTGACGAGATAGTAGCGGGAAGATTCTTTCTTGAAGACGAAATCGCCTTGGACGATGAGCGAGGAGCTGCCGCCCTTGGTGACGACCTCTTCGGCGTACTCGGCGACGCCGCCGCAGTCTGTACTGCCCGCCCAGATGTAGAGCTCGGAGTTGTTACGGACGAGGACGAGCTTGGTGCAACCCGAGAAGGCGCCGTCCTCGATGGTGGTGAGGGTTTCGGGGAGGGTGATTTCGCTTAGGCTCTTGAAATCGACGAAGGAGCCCGACGCTATCGTTTCGCCGCTCGTGAGGACGACGGAGCGCACCGTTTTGGGAATGGCGGCGATGTGCGTCGTGCCGAGCGATATCTTTTCGAGGGCGGTGAGCGGGGTGAGGGCGCCCGCCTCGATGGTGGTTACGGTGGCGGGGATGGTGAGAGAGGTGACGCCTGTTGCGCCCTTGAAGGCGTCCTTGCCTATCTTGGTTATCGTGATGCCGTAGATGTTGGTGGGAATGACGACGTTTTTGTCGGTGCAGCTTCCCAGCCCGACGAGCGTTGCGGTCTTGCCGTCCGCATTGTAGACGTACTTCAAGCCCGTGCTATATCCCGCGGGGTTGTTGCACACGGTGCAAACGCCGTCCACCACGGTGTGCCCCTTGGCGGGTATCACGGTGGCGACGGTGACGTTGGCGTAGCAACGCGAGCAGTAGCTTCCGTCGGTGAGCCCCGTCTCGGTGCATGTCGCATCGTAGCCCTTCACGGTGGTGGTGCTACCGTGGGTGCAGGTGCCCGTGTACGAGTAGTCGGTGTAGGTTTGAGTCGGAGTTCTACCGAGCTTGGTCAGTGTTCCCACGTTTGAATAGTCCATATCGCACGTTATGGTGCCCGCAAGCAGTCCTTCATATTCCGAGTCCTTCGCGCCTTCAACGTTGCATTCGCAATCGATGGAGCTTAAAACTCCGTTTTTATCGAAAAGGTAGGTATAGGTGATATCTTTATATGCAAGGATCTCAAAGGTTTCTTTTAGTCCGCCCGTCGCGCTAACCATATATTTTCCGTACTCGGTAGCCGCCTCGCCCGAAAGGACTATGACGAGGCTATACGTTCCGTCCGCATTTTTGCAGAAAGCAACGTTTTTGAAATCGTCCTCGCTGAACGTCGGAGCGCCCGCCACCACAGCTTGCGCCTGGGAGCGCAAATACTCGGTGCCGCATTTGAGCTTGACATTCTGGCCGCTGGCGTTTGTACCGTACAGGTACCCGTTGTAGTACGCGGCTTCGGTGAACTCGCTTTGTGCCTGTGAGCCGAGCACAGTATAAACGGAGGTTGTGCCCACGTAGTATTCCGTTCCCGCATATTCCGTGTGGCTCCTCATCGTCATCGACATAAAGTCTATCCAAGCGGGTATCGGCTGGTCGCCGTTTTTAACGTCGATGGGGTTGCCTTCCTCGTCTATCGGGTTTCCTTCCCCATCCATGAGATATGAATACATTTTCAGCACGATGTTTCTCACGTCGTCGAGCACGTAGCTGTTCGCATTCACCGAGAGCTGCTTCAAAGCGTCGAGATAGACCTCGTAGGGCGTTTTGCCGTTGTTCGCCTCGGCGCAGAGGCGCGCCGTTGAGCCCTCATCGAAGAGCGACTTGCTCCACCCCGTCGTTTGCGTGAAGTCCGCACAAGTGACGGTTTTGAGCGAGGTACAGCCCGAGAAAGCGCCGTCACCAACGGTGAGCACGCTCTTCGGCAGAGTCACCGTTTCAAGCGAGGTACAGCCCGAGAAGGCGTAGCCCGACACCGTGGTGGCGGTGCCCGTCACGGTGACCGACTTTATCGTCGTGCAACCCTTGAAGCCCTCGAAGGCGATAGCGACAACGGGCTTGCCATTATAGGTATCGGGGATAACGACGTCGGTGCCCGTGCAGGTGCCGATGCCGACGAGATAGCCGTCACCCGCCGCGTTGAGCGTAAATTCAAGCCCCGTCGAAACGGTGAGATGGCACCATTTGCAAGTGCCGTTCACGAAAACGTGCCCGACGCGGTCGCTCACCGTCGCCTCGGAGAAAACGGCTTCGCACACGGAGCAATAGACCCCGCCCGACTTTCCGCCGTGCTGGCAGGTCGCCTCCTCGTCGTTATAAGCGATGGTGTGCCCCTTCGACGGTATCACCGTCTGCTCCACGATGATCTCTTCGCACACGGAGCAATGCTTTCCGTCCGTCAAGCCTTCCTCGGTGCAGGTTGCGGCGTAGCCCGCGTCGATGACCTCGGTGTGTCCCTTCTTAGGTATCACCGTCTCCTCCACCTCGACGTGCTGACAGCGCGAGCACTTCTGCCCCGCGGTATGTCCGTCCTCGGTGCAGGTCGCCTCGACGAGCGAGGAATAGCTCCAATCGTGCCCGTATGCTTCGATGACGGTTTGCTCTTCGAGCACCGCTTCGCAAACGGAGCAGTGGCTACCGTCCGTCAAGCCGTCCTCGGTGCAGGTGGCATCATAGCCCTCGTCGGTGACGGGGGTGTGCCCGTTTGGCTCTATGTCGTGGGGCTCGGAAATGGTCGCCTCGCAACGGGCGCAGTAGCTCCCCTCCGTATGTCCACACGCCGTGCAGGTGGGGGCGAGGTATTCGATATGCACCTCGTCGTGCCCGAGCTCGGGTATGTCGTAGTGCTCCGTGTAGCCGCAAAGCTCACAGTATCTTACGCCGTGCCCCCCGTGGGTACACCAAGGCTCTTCGAGGACTTCCTCGTGCCACGAGTGGTTACATTCGTCGTCGGGCGTCGGAATCGGGCCGTCATCTTGGCACGAAGCGAAGGCGAACAGCGCCACGAGAAGTAATGCCGCAAAAAGCAAACAATGAAGCTTCTTTTTCATTTTGAGTCTCCTTAAAAATTATATATTATATTTTGTGTGCTACTATTATAGCACAAGTTAAAAATAAATCAATACTTTTTCCGTAAAGTTTACAATTGGATTTGAATTTTGCGCCAATTTGAATTTTCCGCGAAATTTACAGCTATTATTGTAACACAGCATATAAAATAAATCAAGCCTTTCATAAATTTTGTGTAAAGCTTGCAATCAAGTTTGCTATCAGCTTTGAATTGTGCGTAAAGCCTACGGCTAACGTTGTGGCATAAGATTAGATAATCAATGCTTTCCGTAAAGCTTGCAATCAAATTGATTTTCCGCAAAGGGAGCTGCTAATCTTGCAGGGCTCAAAACGTCAGCGTTGCCCGCGAAGCTTGTAAGCTTACAATCAATTCCAAGTGCGGGTAAATCAGATACGGAGGTGTCTCATTAAAAATTCAATAGAACAAGTTTTTCGGTGTAAAATTACAGTAAAATCAATAAAAAGCGAATTTTTAATGAGACACATACGCGGAGGCTTGGCGGATTTAGAGCAGAAATCGACGGCTGACGAGCGATAGACGTACAAGGGTATATCAAGCGAGGGAACGTCGACAAAGCGAAACGATATATCCGTTAACCCCAAGTCTTGGTACATCGAATGAGGAAACGTCGATAAAACGAAAAATAAAATTAAAACGGGAAAACCGTAGGTTTTAACCTTGATTTTCCCGAAAAACGCACGGTAGAAGCAAAGCTCTTTCTTTACTTCTACCGTTTTTCGTTCGGCTTTGCCTAAATGCGACAGCCTCTCGCCTTCACCGTGTGAGGCTTAAATCGGGAGCGGAATTTCCGCCGCGCTGGTTTTCGTCCGCTTGGTTTAACCCAGAACGCGCGCTTCTCTTTTCTCGGAGCTATCCCCAGCTTTTGTTGAAAATCAATCTCTCGCACTATTTTCGCTTTTCGTTGTGCTTAATTCAAAACGAAATTTGCCTTGCGCATTTTGCGTTGTCGGCGCGGTGAGAGGCAAGACGCGTGCTGTAAAGCGTAGTTTACAAAAATATTTCTCTACCGCAAGCTTAGGTGCGAATTTAGTCGCGCTTTTTGCCAAACGTAGTGCCGAAAACCATGCAACGCGGCTTCGCGTGCCGCCTTGATGAAGTGCAAAAAAGCTCCCGTGCGTCACGGAATTTTCAGCTTCTCATCGTCACATCCACTTTCACAATTCATTATTTATAAAGCAAAACGAAAGCGGACAAATAAAAATTCCGCACGCTTTACGCACGGAATTTTTGAGTTTCTTATCGTCTATTTGCTTTCACTATTAGTCGTTTATATTATTCTTCTTGCCGTATATCAAAATATTTCAGCAAAGCCTTATAGGTATCTTGCCCGTCAAGGCAGGTCTCGATAAGGAAGCCCCTTTCTCTGTTCCATTCCTTTAATCCGCGGTAATAAAACAGCTTTTTGTCGTTTTCAATAATAAACGGAACGATATTGAAACGCAAGCACTCCTTAAAGGCAATCAGCCGCCCCACTCTGCCGTTCCCGTCCTGAAAAGGGTGTATTTTTTCAAAATCGTGATGAAATTTGACGATATCTTCAAAGCTCACTTTGCAAAGCTTAGAATAAGCATTAAGCAGCTTTTTCATTTCGCCAGCCACCTTAGACGGGGGCGTAGTTTCATCTCCGCCGACAACGTTAGCTCGCGCCTTATATTCACCCACGTTGAACCACGATAAGCGAGAATCCTTCGTGCCGCTCTTTAAGATTCTATGCAATTCCTTAACGATATCTTCCGTAAGGCTTTCTTCCGCGTGGTCGATTATATAATCGACAGCACGAAAGTGATTTGCCGTTTCAATAATATCGTCAACGGAAACGCCTTCTTCCGCTCCAATTGTATTCGTTTCAAATATGAGCCGCGTTTGCTCCTCCGAAAGCTTGCTGCCTTCAATGCGGTTAGAATTATACGTAAGCCGCACTTGCGTTTCGTGATAAAGTCTGCCGCCGAGCTCGGCGTTTTTTTCTTCTCTCAAAGCTTGCAGTATTTTATTATCGCATAGCTCGGCGAATATATTCTCCTTTTTGCAAGCAAAAAAATCGCACAAGCGAGCGATAACGCTATCGGCGAGCTTTTCCCCTCTTCCGATTTTTGCAATCGTGCGAGAAGAAATACCCAGCTTTGCGGCAAGCTCGGACTTTTTCATATTTTTTGCTTTCAGCAAAGCATATAAGCCGTCATACGAATACATATTGATTGAGCTCCATTCCGCCGCATAGCGGCACAAATATTTTCGGTGCGTGAGCAGTACGTATATAGTATACCAGTAAGCAAAAATGTGTGCTCGCACGGACATTTTCGCGACGCCGTCAAGAAGCGCGGGTGCGCGACAGCGCACGGGGCGACGCCCAAAGGCTTGCTTGCAAGACTTCCGCGTATATTATAACATATCATCGCCAAAAAGTAAAGATTTTATTGATTTTTTGTTAAAAGTAAAGATTTTATCTGAATTTTCATTCTAAAAGGTAAAGATTTTATCAAAGCCGCATTAAAAATAAAGAGCAACGACAATTTTTTTGCTTATTTTTACAGGCTTAGCCGAAAATCAAAAAGGCGTGCTTATTTAGAAATAAGCGAAGAGGAGGATATCGCATTTAGGCAAAGCCGAACAAAAACGGCAGAAGCAAAGAAGGAGCTCTGCTTCTACCGTAGTTTCCCTTGAAAACCTTGTTTTTATTGAATTTTGAGTCACAAATTAAAGCTTTTTTGAGCTGAAATTGAAAAACTCAACTCGCCCACACGGCGAGCTTAGGGGCAGAAGCAGATTCGGTTTCTCGGTGCTCTCGGTGAGCCGTTCTTAGAACTCGGGAATGTAGCTTTGGTCAAACGGCTCCCATTTTATTTTTCTGACAACGATGTCCTTTATGCGAAGCTTGGTGCAGTAGGCGGAAAAGCCGACGTAGCCGCCGCTTATCGGCGAAGGATCGACCAGCTCCGCCACGAGCACGTCGTCCACCATCATAAAGCAGTGCCCTGCTATGGAGCCGCAGGCCATTCGCACTTCCGTTCCTGGCACGTACTTATACGCCGACGTTGTCGCGTAGAGATTGCTCGTTTCATTGCGCTCGATACCCGCCTTGTTCTCCCACCAGCCGTTGAGGCCGCAAACGTAGGAGTCGCCGAGGTAGTCGGTTTCTTCATTCCAATGCGCCGCCCAGACGGCATTAAGGTCACGCGTGGCGGGCAGGACGGTAGAGCCCGTGAACGACAGCATAACGTCGCCCTCAAAGTAGCGATCGACAAAGGCGATGCCGCCGAAATTCCCCGTTTCACTGCCTATGAGGGCGCCGTCCTCATAATGCCATTTGCCCGACTTCGGCGCGATATACTGCCGCCAATTTTCATCGGGCTTGTACTCAAAGAGCACGGGCGACTTGTCAATAAGTATTCTTTTTCTTGCAAGGTGTATCTCGTTCATAGGAGCTCCGTTCCGCCGCGAGGCTTTTAATGTTTTATAATCTTGCGCCTTAAAAACGCGCCGCCAAGAGACACACGCGCACAGGCTTTTCTCCATTATACTTTATAGCCATCAAAAAGTCAAGTCCAAAAAGCCACGAGCAAAACACGAAATCAAGCCAACGGGTAAAAGCAAATATCAAAAGCTCAACAAAACGGCTTGCAATATATTTGAACTTTCACGTGGAAATCCGCGAAAACACCGCGCACAAGCGAAAATTTGTGAAAAATCATCGAAATTAAAGTCGGGGCTTGACTTTTGCGCCAAACTGTGATAAACTATTTTGCGAGCGGGACGAGGCTCCGCGCGAACGCTTAAAGCCTGCATAGTTAAGTGAATATAATAGCCCCCTCCTAAGAGGTTGTTATATCTTGCAAAACGGTGTAAAAAAGGTTGTAATTTGC